>NZ_VOOR01000119.1 GCF_007993045.1 Phaeodactylibacter luteus | reverse complement strand
GGCCTCCGCAGCACTGCCCAAGTCTCCTACGTAGTAGCTGGCCATGCCTTTCTTCATCAAAGCCAACGGCAACAACAGGTTGTCGTTAGCCCGGCGGGCAAGCACCTCCGCTTTGACCGCATATTCTAAAGCCAGCATTGGTGACGACTGCATACTGCTGTCTGCTGCCTCCAAGAACAGTTGTGCTTCACCAAGGGCATCCGGCCGGCTGGCCTTTCTCCCATCCAGCTGATCTTCCCCCTGCACTGTCCAAGGGGACAGCATCAAGGCAAGCAGAACAATTACCCCCAAATGGCCGGCATGACCGAGCCTTAAAAATTTTGATTCCATGTGCGAACAACTTCTTTTTTTCAAAGAGCTGCCCATAGTGTCCTTTGACCCAAATATACAGGAATTGCCGAAATACCGCTGCCCGATTGCTAAACCCCTACCATTTTACTATAAAATACTGATATTCCCCCAACGGAAAGGATGTGCTCAACGGATCAAAAAATAGCGTCGGCTAAAGCCCGATAGGCGCTTTCAGTGCAGTGCTATGCCCTCGTCCCACTGTGCCCATTTCATCGCGTAGGCACCTGGCACCAGGGGTTCATAGCGCACTGTCGCGGTTCGCCCCGCCAAGATGTTTTGCACGGGCTGAACTTTGCCCTCCGGCCGGATAGCGTTCAGCCCGGGGGGCAGCATACCGGAGAAGCAGATGGGCATGTTTTTCTTTCCTGCCATTGACAAAGGCACCACTTAAATCAAAAAGCCCTGTAAATCAAATATTTACAAGGCTCCGTTGTAGCTCCGCCAGGACTTCCCGCATGTCTGCGGGACAGGCGAAACCCAAAATGCCACAGGCTGTAGCGCCATGATGCTGCCGGCCTAGCGCTGCGGAGGGGTGTCAAGCCCGTTAGGGCCGAGCGGATAGCGAGCCCCGCAGCATAGCGGCACCTGCCCATTGGCAGGGGCAGGCCCCTCCAAAAACGACAATCTGGTATGCGCCCCTTTTCGGCTGCCCCGCCGCACTTCACTAGCAAGCGCTGAAAACTTGGAAGGCTATGCCCCCCTCATCGCAGGCAGCCCTACTTCAAAGCCCCTTCCAACAGATGGCCCGCGCGCTGCATGGCTTCCGCTTCAGAAAACAAGCCAATGCCAAAGTTTTCATAGCTATAGCTAAGCTCCCCCGCAGTGGCATCCGTTTCGCAATTGCAAATGAGAATGAGCACGGTGACTTGGTTCAGGACTTTTACGGTCTTCACAAGGCGCACACCTATATGGTTTACCACTACCCCCAGCTCCTCTTGCATCTCCCGCTTTAAACAGTGTTCTACGGTCTCCCCTTTCTCCAGCTTGCCTCCGGGCAGGTCCCACTGCCCTCTCTCGTTCTTCAGCAAAACAATTTTGCCATCTACACGGCATATCCCTTTGACAGATACCGGATACCTCGGGGCAAACCAATCTGTAGGGATCACCTGCCCTATGGTCTTCATATAAATGGGTGCTAATAAATGTCGCATGTCATATTTGTTTTGGGTGGAAAGATGAACAACCATTCAAACCGTAATGTACCCCACAAAAGAGACATTCATTACATTGCCTATCAATACAATTCCACTACACAACAGAAAGCAGCAATACTACAACCCTACTACTCAGACAATCAACATACTGAATATCAATTGATTGCAAGGACATTAGATACACAGCTCTGAAGATGGCCTCTGCTGTGCATCAAGTCTTTTTTGGGGGCTTCCCCCGCCTGACGGCGGGGGCCGCTATGCTGCGGGGCTCGCTCCTCGCTCGGCCCTAACGGGCTTGACACCCCTCCGCAGCGCTAGCCCGGATGCCAAGTGGGCGGCAGGCCAAGCCACAGGCCCGGCGGGGCGCGCTCCCGCCACTCCCATACTGACTCATCTGTACAACAAAACCTAGGCACGCCCTTTCTCCGGACAACATAGACATTGCCCCCGGCCCTATACTGTACCCGGAGCGGGCTTTGCCCGCTGCGCCCCCCCCAGAGACATTAAATACTCCGAAAGGTCGATATCCGTATTCGTCAGCCCCAGCTTACGCCTTAGCCGGGTCCTGGCCACTTCCACCGCTTTTGTGCTTTGCCCGGTCAGGGCAGATATTTCCTTCGTTGCCATATCCA
>NZ_VOOR01000118.1 GCF_007993045.1 Phaeodactylibacter luteus | reverse complement strand
TAGGTCAGTATCGCAGTTGTCCACTGCTGATGGTGCGCCTGTGAAGACGTAAGTGCCTTCGATGAACGCGGTCTCTTGTGCTACGCTGCCTGCGTCGCCGCCGTACAGTACGTCAAACGCGCTGCACAGGAAGTCTGCAGGATCGTTAGGCGGGCAAGTGATAACTGGGTCTGCCTTGTCCTCGCCGGTGATATTACCCCAGCATGGCTGGAAGCCATCGGTGAAAGGATCTGGTGCAACGCCAGTAAAGCTGAAGTTCTCAATCGTGAACAAGCCTTCATCACCAATGCCGCCGTCTAATCCGTCGCTGTTATACGCAAACACGAACAGGTCTCCACCATTTAAAGCAATGGTCTCAGAACCAGCGCCAGGAGCAGTGTTCGCCTCAGATAACAGTACCTGTGAAACTTGGCCATTCTGGTCGATCGCATAAAACGCCACCTCAATTAGAAGGCCTGGGAAGAAATCAGTCGTGGTAAAAGACCAGTCAAAAGAGAGCGTCCCTTCCTCAGGTATTACGATAGCTGTTGCTGCAATTTCCGTATTGATGCCATTAAATGGAAGGTTGCCCTGGTCGTTGGTGAACAGCTCTAAAGAAGAGCCGTCAGCAGCAAAAACCACGTTGCCTTCAGAGTTAGAAATATCCACCCAGCTGGCTGGAGCAAATGGGCCTGTGAAACCTTGAACTTCCAATGCCATAGGGACATCGAGCGCAATCTCATAAATAAATTCTCCATACCCATCAAGGGTACTGCCATTGCTAGGATCAGCATCGTTAACGATATTGATCACGAAATCTTCATTTTCAAAACAGCCGAAGCTGCCTTCCAGCACCATATCCGCTGTAATTACCCGTGAGCAGTTGGCATCGAGGGTGACGTTGATATTGTCGTTGCAAGCCAGGTTCTCCATTGGGGCTTGGCCCTGTGTTACCACAATATCGAATGACTCTGAAGAAGCATTGCCTGCATTGTCTGTTGCCGTGATGGTAACGGTGTGGGTGCCCGTGCCTACCATTGCTACGAATGAATTCGTCATAGCGATCTGCGCAACACTGCCTGAAGAGATGCTCACGCTCGGCGCAAACTGGCCGTCGCAGTTGTCATTGGCTGTTGCCTGGAAGATGACCGAAGCCATAGCATCCTCCTCACATGGGTCGAGCGCAACGTTGATGTTCTGTGATGGATACACGATAACGGGCTGGAATGTATCCGGCTGATCGTTCACCGTCAGCACGCCGTCTACTGTTGTAGAGAGGCCGTCGCCATCAATATAAACCGCCAAAAGGAAGTCTCCATCATTAGCTGCTGTGATCACTGTAGAGACTTCGAACAGGCCATCGCCCAAGCTAGCTATAGCATCAACTGGCGCACCGCCGATGGTGATGGCTGGCGCTGCTATAGGATCGTCGCAGTCGTCAGATACGCGCACTTGGAAAGTAGCATTCAGTTCTGTTGCGCAAGCAGGGACCGTGAACGTCAGGTTGCCAGGGATTTCAACCACTGCAGCCTGAGGAGCCTCCTGTACTACTGTGATCAGTTGTTCTACAGAAACCCCGCCGTACTCGGCTACAAATGCATACTGGCCAGGAGCCGCTTGGGCCTCAGCCTCAAAGTAAACAAAGCCGTCTTCTACCTGAGTAGCAGTGATGGTTACACCGCCTGGGATGCCAGAAAGCGTGATAACTGGTGTATCTCCAGCATCAATATCGCAATCGTAGATATTGCCAGACAGCAAAATATTTGCTGTGGTTTCGCAAGCAGAGATCGTGTACTCCTGATCGTTGCCAGAGAGGTCGACAACCGGATCGGGGGAAGCAACCTGCTCCACTTCGATCGTAAAGCTATAAGTTGAGCTATTGCCCAAGTCATCCGTCGCAATGAAGGAGACCAGTTGGTTGCCTGCAGTCAGGACTGCGCCAGAAGCGGGGCCCGCAGTCTGTACCAGCGCCACATCCAGGTCACAATCATCCGTTGCGACAACGGTGTAAGACACCGGCACGCCTTCGTCCTGGCAAGCTGGGATCTGCACCGCAAGTGTGCCGCCATCGGCTACAGGGCCTGTGATTACAGGGGCATTCTCTTCATTGACAATTACCGTGTAGGTGTTTGTCGTTGTATTGTTGTTGCTGTCAGTAGCAGTCAGGGTGACTACGTTGGTGCCTGTTGCAGCAAAAACTTCAACAGAATAGACCCCGCCGCCTACAGGTGTGGTCAGTACAGATGGCCCTGCAACAACTTGATCATTGGCATTGGTTACCACTGCATCGAACACAATATCTTCAGGTGCTGTACATGGCAGATCGTCTGGGAAAACCATCCATACCAACTGTACCCCACATTCGCCCTCAGGCGTATCAAACTCCAGCTGATCGC
>NZ_VOOR01000117.1 GCF_007993045.1 Phaeodactylibacter luteus | reverse complement strand
TCAATTCTTGATACATAAGGTATATTGAAACGTTTAAAATAAATTCACATGAAGATATCTCTGAACGGTTTTTAAAATCCTTGCAAACAGCAAATCAGCAAGTAATCCTTACAACAGATGGGTGCCAAGGTATGAAAACAACATTTTGTGGAGTTGTATGGGATCTTCTAAATGGAAAAATATATTACACTAATCTAGGCGATTCAAGAATATATGAATTTGCGGACAATGAATTTAGACAAATAAGTACAGATGAAGTTAAATCCGTAATACTGCGAAAAAAAGACGGGAAACCATTGATAATTTCAGGAGTGGTCGTTACAGCTGAAGGAGTAACAAATGTAATTGGAAGCCGTGAAGCACATTATGAGATTAAAGTGAAAAATGATGAAGCCATTAAAGGTGTTATTTTATCAACAGATGGCATGCATGGAGCATCTTCCAAGTTTGAAGAAGATTTATTAACAGTGATCAATGCAATTGATTTAGAGAATGGACTCGAGCAAATTTGCCAAGAATATAAAGATATTCAAAAAGATGACATGACAATTATTGCCTTAAGGAAAATTAATGGAAAAAATAATTATTCCAAAATGATTTCATCCATTTTAAATAATGAGGATTTTTCGGGCATGAGCAATTTCGAAATATCAAAAGTGTTATTGCAGGGAATTGAAGAAGGGATAAAAGAAAAGAATGCCTTCATAGTAAATAAATTACTTTCCATAAGAGAAATTAAAAGAATTGATTTTGGAAGAGAAAAGATAGGGGATTTAATATCACTAATGTTTAAGGTGGATTTCCAAGATGGGGAGGTCTATCAAAAACTTTTGAGTATAATGAGAAGTAGCAAAATATAAAATACAGTATGTGACAATGTATAATTGCCTATACCGCCCAACCGGGACGGCACCCCTGACCGGCCACCGCAACAAGCGCCAAGCGGGATCCAGAATGAGCGAGCGGAGTTTAGCGTTAGCTAAACCAAATGCCCAGTGGGCATTTGGCAGAGCGAACCGCGACAGCGGTACCGGGCTTTCCGGGCGGTTCTGAATACTATTAGTATCAGTCCAGATCTGTACACCCTGAAGTCCAGATAAAAGGAAAGAGCAAGACTGTACAGCCCCCAGCCATTGCCATACAGCTGTGCAGGAGGCCAGCAGAACCGCCAGCAAAAAGCATCAGCCCGAGGGGGGGCGCATCCCAGTATTTTCCTTCCGGCCAGCCTTGATGGCCCACCGCCGGGCTAGTTTTTCCTGTTGCCATGCAGGCGGCATTGTGATTTTTTGTATTTTGCAGCATTGCCTGTGGGATAGTGTGGCGCGCTGGGCGCGGTAGGGGCTATGCAAAGCCTGGAAAAAGCGCAACAAATTGGGGGGATAAGGCGGATATTACAGAGTTGCAGGCAAGCAATTAAAATAACAAAAAACTGTAGACATAAAACTCAAAATTGGCTATATTTGAAAACCATAGTTAGGTATGCTTTTTTTAATAATTGATTATGAGTGCTTTAGAAGATAGGTATATAAATCCGTTAACTGATTTTGGGTTCAAGAAGCTATTTGGCACTGAGCCAAACAAAGTCTTATTGATAGATTTCTTGAATCAGGTTCTTCCAAAAAAACATAAGATTAAGGATTTGTCCTATTCCCGGAATGAACAAATGGGATTAAATGAGTTAGACCGAAAAGCTGTATTTGACCTTTATTGTATAGGCGAGTCAGGAGAGCGGTTTATAGTAGAAATTCAAAAAGCGAAACAAAATTACTTTAAAGATAGAAGTATTTATTATTCATCATTTCCGATCCAAGAACAAGCAAAAAAAGGAGAGTGGAATTATAGGTTAGAACCGGCATATACTGTAGGGATATTAGACTTTGTTTTTGACGATCATAAATCAGATAATGAACTGCTTCATATTGTCGAGTTAAAAAACCAAAAATGTGAAGTGTTTTATGACAAACTGAAATTCATTTATATAGAATTGCCTAAATTTAAAAAGAATGAAGAAGAATTAGAGAGTCATTTTGACAAATGGCTGTATATATTTAAGCATTTATCAGATTTACAAGACCGGCCCAAAAGGTTACAAGATAAAATATTCGAGAGATTATTTGAGGCTGCTGAAATAGCCAAATTTACACCCGAAGAAAGAGAAGTCTATGAAGAGAGTTTAAAACATTATAGGGATTTGAAAAATGTAGTAGACACATCAAGAGAAGAGGGGATCGAAGAAGGTATAAAAGAAGTAGCTAAAAGAATGAAAGCAAAAGGAATGTCGAACTCGGAGATATCAGAATTGACAGGATTGAGCGAAAATCAAATTGATGAACTATAAGAAAGCCTGCCTGCGACAATGGCTAGCCGACAATACTCGGCTGCGCTGTGTACTGCGGCTAGCCGGGCCGTT
>NZ_VOOR01000116.1 GCF_007993045.1 Phaeodactylibacter luteus | reverse complement strand
TTGAGAATTGCCGGGCACCCACACAAATTCACATAGAGCCTAAAAAACTTAAGCTTTATTGGATTTAGAGACTTCTTTGGTAATTACATTTTTGGCATTACACTTTTCGCAAAGTAAATGAATATCAACCTTGGGTTCGTCTCCTTGCCACGGAGTGATAAATATATTCAGAAAAGCATTATCACAACTTGGACATTTTATTTTTACATAAGGGGTTTTACTAATCAAACTTGCTATTTCAATCCATTTAATTGATACGTCGTTCATAATTAATGATTTATCGCATTAAAAGCTCTTTCTACAAACTTCATGACATCATTAGTTTCTTTTGTTACCATACCCTGACTTACACCTCCTCCAGATTTAGCCGTAGATGTAGATATTCTATATGTTTCATGTAAAACAGTTTTTGCTATTTCATCTGAAGACTGTAAAGCTTCTCGACCCACAACAAATCCATTTTCACCAAATAGTGTAAATCCAGAGAATGGTCCATCTGCTTGGAAAACAACTTTCACTCCATTTACTGTTATTTCTGAATTAGTTCCATTTTTCATCCCTTCTATCCCCGCTTTAAATGCCTTACTATCCATAATTCCTTTTGCTGTATTTGCAATTCCAGTCTCAGCTTTTGATAGACCTGGAAGAGCTTTAGAAGCTGTCATTAATTTGGAAGATGGAAGTGCGAAACCAAGCATATGCCCTAGCAAATAAGCCCGCTCAGACCAAGTTAAAGAAATTTCAGATAGTCCTGTTTCTTCTGCTTGCATGACCCTCCATTGCTTTTCTAAATCTGTTTCCATAGGGTCACCGTAAACTAGGCTTTGTTCATAATCCGTCATTTCCCATATATACCTGCCGTCAGGCAATGTATCTAAAGCTCCTGTAGGGTCTACCCTTAGAATCGGATTATTCTGCACGTAGTTATACGGCGTCATCCAGCTTCTTTACTCTGCCAACGGATCCACCCCACTCCACCTACCGCTGCCCGCATCATACCACCGCGCCCCATAATCATACCACCCCACCGAGGCGTGGGGCTCCTTGCCATTATACCGATAACGGTTATCCCCTACGCCACTTTCAGCACAACTCCCGGCCTCTTTAGGCCTCCCTCAAAGTAGCGGATTTTCAGTTAAAAGAAAAAGACAGCAGCCCGATCAAGCATCTTGCCTGATCGGGTTGCTGTGATATTGATACGGCCCATTTATCCGCAGTAGGGAGCGGAGGCGGACTGTACGCTACCCGTCCATCCGTCTGAGGCGGACGGCGATTAGCTCATCAGTGGGCGGAGCCTGAGAGTTCATTATATCTAAAGCTTTTGTGGGTTACAGAATAAGCGATATAACCTATTTTCTCTCGATCCCGAAGGATGTCAGCTCTACTCCATTTTTTAGCTCCTTGTGAATTGTCAACTAAAAATGGATGAACAGCGTCAAGGATTTCATGACTCAATAATGATGTGTCGATTTGATGGATTAGTACCACTGAAAATTCACAAGGAACGTATTCAGCTACCAATTCATCTGTATAGTCCAGATTAAACTGTTTAATGGCTAATTCTTTCTCCTCTGATAATGGTCCGCAAATAGTATCTCCACAACCTTGAAGACAAAATATCAGACTAAATGCGATGTAAGTTGATATTCTAATTTTCATGGTTTCGTGGTTATGGGGTGATAATTAGGTTCTCATGAGCCTCATTATATTTACCCCTATACTGTAGCCATTTCATGAAGCCTGACTGATTATCAATCAAATCTCGCCATTCAAAAGCTGAGCTGCCTCGAGGGTTAGGATTCTCACCCCATCGATGAGGAGTGATAGCTCTCAGAACATTTCCATTAGCTCTGTCTATCGTAAGAAGCCCTCTAATTTCATTCGCAGTAGTTACGGCATTTGCTTCCATATATCCATGACGCTCTGCCATCAGAAAAGAGCCGACTTCGTGCTCTACTTGATTACCCGCACCATCTAGTTTATTGTCTCGCCATAGAGAAAGGTGGACGCCATCTCTTGCTGCTTCCCAATTATCGAATAAAGTACCAATCCAGCCAGAGCTTTCTAACTCAAAAGTATAGGCTATATTAAAGAAGAAATCATCTCCAGTCTGTTCAAAAACGTTCAGAAATCCGTCGAAGCCTTCTTCTACTATTACTGCACTAACATCATCAATAAGAGATTCTGAAGGTGAATTCAATTCGCTGATGTTGTACTCCACATCTACAACATCTGTTTTAACTCGACTCACCTCGTTCCCACTATCGTCAACAAAGACGATGTCATCTACCCGCATTCCGTCAGGATCGATAAAAGAAATAGGGTTATTCAACACATAGTTATAGGGGGACCACCCTGCGTATTCCGCCGCCAGCGGATCCACCCCACTCCACCTACCGCTGCCCGCATCATACCACCGCGCCCCATAATCCGACAGGTCGGACGCCGGGTCCCAGGATTTGCCGTTGTAGCGGTACAGA
>NZ_VOOR01000115.1 GCF_007993045.1 Phaeodactylibacter luteus | reverse complement strand
GGTGAGATCGCCTGTACCCACAATACCTTGTATTTCCACAGCGCCGCTCTGCCCACTAAAATCAATCTCAGCACCGCCACTAGTCAGTATCTCAATAGGCAGGGGTACATCGCTAAAGGTAAGCCCTGCATTGCCCACACCTGTACCGGTGAAACAAAGCTGGAACAATACGGCACCATCTGGAAGGGTTACGCTATTGGCACTCGACCAATTGAGCGTCACTACACCTGCGTTTGAGGTATTGAAATCAGATTGCTGCAAGCCAGGAAGCGCCTGCAAAGTGATATTGTCAAATTCAAGCAGGGAAGCATCGTAAGCTATGGAAAGCTGAATGCCTGCTATATTATTGAAATCGGCTACTGTCACATCAACGCAAGCTGTTTCGCCCTGCTGAATGACTTCATCTGATAAATCGAAAATGACATCGATTGCATTCACCGTGATGTTGCCGTTCTGGCCATTCAGCTCAATCGCTGCCCCTCCGCTTGTAGCAGCTTGTGTCGCTACAGGAGTATCAGAGAAAGACAAGGAAGTAGTCCCTTCTTGGAGTGTTGTAAAGCAAAGGCGGAAAATAGATGTGCCATTAGGCACCGTGGCGCCTCCTGCTGCGGACCAGTTACAGGTAATGACTCCAGGCACGGAGGTGTCAAAATCTCCTGCATCCAGGCCAGTAAGGTTGAAGTTATCAACACCATTCAAGGACAGCCGAGAATCGTCGTAATTGATGGTAAACTGCATACTGCCGATGTCCTCAAAATCCAGAGCGCGGACCTCCACACAGGCTTCATTGCCCAGGTCAGCTACATTATTAAGTATATCCAACGTTACGCTCACATCTTCAACGGTGACCATCCCATTATTACCGTTGAAGATGACATTCTCATTAGAAGTGTTCTCCACTGAAATGGGCAGAGGAGTATCTGCAAACTCCACAGAGGAAGTGCCAGCAGCCTCGCCCGTGAAACACAACTGAAAAGCAGTAGCATTATCGGGCAGGGTTGCGCCTGCACCGCTCGACCAATCAACTGTAATCACCCCTGCGGAGGGGTTCGCAAAGTCTGTAAAATCTAGCCCCGGCAAGTTGAAGCCATCCGCCCCGTTGTAGCTGACCACCGACGGGTCATAGCTGATACTCAGCTGCATGCTTGCGATGTCCGTGAAATCCTGTACCCTGACATCGATACAGCCTTGTTCTCCTACGCCAAGGGTTGTATTCCGTATATCGAGTGATACTTCCGGGTCTGCTCCGCCGGCACATTCTGGGTTGGTAACGTTCACCACACCATTTTCCGGGTTGAGCCCTACATTTACAAAGCTGCCATTGAGCACCTCGATACCTGGGGTAGGCGGCCCTCCAAATGTGATGTCTGAGGGCCCACAATCCAAAACCCGAAGCTCCAGTGTGTAGAACAAGGTGCCATCAGGAACACTGACCGTTGTGAAAGAGCTCTCAAACCAAGCTACGCCTACGCCGCCGGGAGGCACGTTGCCGCCTTGATCTTGGTTCGGCGTGCTGAATACGCTTTCAATGAGGCCCGGAAACTGGGCGGAGTTGATATTCTTGATGGAGACGAACCGAAGAACAGCAGGGTCCCATCTGACACCAAACTGTGCACTGGCAAGCCCCTGGAAATCGGAAACGCGGATGTCGACCTCGATGACGTCGTTGATCGCGGCATCTGTCGTGGTAGGATCAATACTGAAGGTAGGTGTTTGTGCAGATAGAGATACTCCACAGACAAACAGGCCTAGGATTAGGCAGGTAAATAATTTGTTCATCGGTGCTCGGAATTTGGGATGTTTATTAACTATTCTTGGGATTCTACTTATCGGCTGGGGTTGCCCCCTCTCCTCCAGCTGTGCCAATCGGTAATGCACATACCGGAGTATCGTGTGTGTAATGCTTCTCTTTATCGGGCCAAGAGCAGCTTGTGTGATAGCTCGAATTCGTCAGCGGTTACCCGCAAAACGTAGGCACCCGCCCCACCGAGGTTTTCCGCATCTACCTCGAAAAGGTGCTGGCCAGGCGCGTAATAGTTGCTCACCCGGCTAATTTGCTGTCCTTGTGCGTCATAAATAACAACCTCTGCTTCTGTACCCTGCTTGAAGTCCAGCGTTACTGAAGTCACTTTTTGAAATGGGTTAGGCCCACTCGTGATGGTTAGCCAAGCCGCGGCATTCCTACGCCGGATGCTGTTGATGCCATCAATTTGCACAGCACCAGGAATAAAGCTGACATCCAGCGTCTGCTCATTTGCATTAGCAAACTCAACAACTACTGGGAAATCCGTAAACCGGATAGAATCCAAGGTGGTGTTGTCTTCCAGTACCTCAAAGTCCATAGTAAACAAGGTCGCATCATCTTCCAATGAAATGGGCTGAACGGCAGGTTCGAACCACAAAAAGCCCAAATAGCCACTGTCTGCCTCGGAATAGTTGAAGTTTTCCACAATAGTGGACAGGTTTTCATTCAGATTGCCTGCCTCCTGCAAACGAAACAGCGTCGTATCCCAGCTCACACTGAACTGACAGCCCGCTATGGAATCGAAATTGATAGCCTTGATGGAAACGGTAAAATTCTCGTCAGGAAGGACGGTATGACTTGATGCATAGACAGTTACCTGAGCAGCAGCTAAGGAAGGAAGGATAAAAAGCAGCGCTGCTACAAGGTTGCACCTCGCAGAATTAGCGATTTGTTTCATGGGATCATGTAGTTATTTGTAACGCTGTGCAAGGTAGCAATTTTTTGGCAACTATGGGAAGCCGCCTTCAGACTAATTTTCCTGCCCTGCTCTGCTGCCTTCCGTTTAGGCACAACGGATGGCATTTTTGGCAGGAAGCCCATAAAAACCAAGAGGCCCGCAGCGATTGCTGCGGGCCTCTCTTTGGCTTTGCCGGGGCG
>NZ_VOOR01000114.1 GCF_007993045.1 Phaeodactylibacter luteus | reverse complement strand
CAAATTCTCACCTTCCGTTGTTTTTGCTTTTGATTTTAACTTAAGGGCCAGTGTAAATGATTTAGCGTTAAGCTGGGATATCCCATTGTTATAAAAGGCGGAGAGCCGTATACTTTCCACCAACCGCACAACCTTCGGCACAACAATAACGGTTCCTCGTATCTCGCTGATGCAATGAGATGGGAAGTGCTCATTTATATTACTGGCAGTCTGTTGAGAGTCCGAATAACAGCAGGTCAGCCGCGCAGGGCGGTATGCCTAAACAAGAAGGCTTAATTTTTTGAATATGTTTGCGCCCTACAAATATTATACTGAACCCCAACATTAAGTTTTATGAATATGCTCAAATGTATCCGAAGTTACTCGATCTCTGTACTTATTATTCTCGTAATCACTACAACAGGAGCTCGCTTACCGGATCGTACATCCATCATCAATTTAAATTGCCCACACCCGGATTATGATGCTCTCATGGTTCTTTATAATCAAACGAATGGTGCAGCGTGGGATGACAATACGGGCTGGGCAGAAGGTCAAATTGGCGAAAATTGTGACCCCTGTACCTGGTACGGCATCGGTTGCGACAACAACGGCAGAGTGATTAGCCTCATTCTTGATAATAATGCCCTGGCAGGGATAATACCAGATTTAAATTTACCCTTCCTAAGCCAGTTGGAGTTAGGTTTCAATCAGTTGGAAGGAGAAATTCCTGACTTCTCAGGCCTCCCAGCCCTGCAGCGATTTAGAGCTATGGATAATCAATTGACCGGTAGCCTTCCGGACTTTAGCAATATGCCTCTGCTCGAAATACTTCACTGTGCTAATAATGAGCTGTCTGGTACCATCCCGGATTTTACGAGTCTGCCCAATTTGCGAGAGTTAATCCTAATGGGGAATATGCTCGTGGGGACAATACCTGATTTTACTGACCTGCCAAACCTGGAGTGGCTGGAAATAGGCCAGAATCAGTTGGAAGGAGAAATTCCTGACTTTTCGGCTACTCCTCAGGTCTACCGGTTTCGGTGTATGAATAATTTCCTGACTGGAAACATCCCGGATTTCACAAACCTTCCATTGCTGGAAATTTTCCACTGTGCTGACAACAGCCTATCCGGAATGATACCCGCGTTTTCAAATACACCCGTACTTCGGGAATTGACTGTAGCTGGGAATGAGCTAACAGGGCCGATACCTGATTTAGCTTACCTTCCGGAGCTGGATGTATTCTATTGCAACAATAATAATCTATCCTGTTTTTTTCCTGCTTTCATATGCGGCTTGGATGTTTTTTCGTCCATCAATAACCCGATGATGCCCTGGCAAGGCGCACATGCTAACTTTTGTGCAGGAATAGATGAAGTTGGTGCGCCCTGTGATGATGGGAACCCGTTGTCAGAAGGAGATGCGATACAGGAGAGCTGCGATTGCATGGGTGAAATTCCATGCAGCCTAAGCATCAGCTTTGACAGCACCGGAATATCATGCAACAGTGCAGCTGATGGCGAGTTGTCATTACTGATCTTTGATGGGGCTGCACCCTTTACTATCGACTGGAACATTGATGATTATGATGGAATGAGCACATTGGAAAGCCTCCCGCCAGGCAACTACAGCGTGGTGGTAACTGATACCTTGGGCTGTTCCGCGGAGGCGGCTATTGCGCTCACAGAACCCGCACCCCTGACCCTTAGCTGTTCGGAGTTAGCACCGGTCTCCACGGTAGGAGGTACTGATGGTATAGCTAGCTTAACAATAGATGGAGGGATACCGCCCTATGAGCTCAGCTATGCTGGGCCGGTCAGCGGTGTAATGGCAATCGACACCGGGAACTATACTTTGGATGATTTATCAGAAGGGAATTACATCTTTCAACTTACAGACGCCAATGGCTGTACTGCAGATTGCAGCACTGAGATTTCCGGGCCCAGCTGTGCGCTTGAGGTACTGCTTATAGCTACAGCCCCCAGCTGTTTCAACAGCAATGACGGCATCATTAATCTTGAAATTACCGGAGGGGTTGCTCCTTACGCTATCGACTGGAACGTGGATACGTTTGATGGGCAGGAAACCCTTTCAGGGTTACAGAGCGGGAGCTATCAGGTGGTGGTGGCAGATGCCGAGAACTGCACCGCTGCAGGAGAAGTTATGATTTCAGCGCCTTCTGAATTACAGTTTAGTGTAACCGCTATTCATCCGGTTTGTCTTGGTGACAGTAGTGGAGAAGTCATCATTGATTCGGTTTTTGGAGGGGTACCTCCCTATAGCATGGATTTCAACGGGTCGACATACAACGTGGGCAATACATTCCCGTACATCCTCAGTGGGCAAAATGCTGGCAGTTATACCGCTATTATCACAGACAGTAACGGTTGTCAGATGAGCAGTGGACTTACTTTAGAGGAAGGGGAAGCATTAATTGTAAACCTAGGTGCAGACCTTAGCATACAGGCGGGTGATAGTATTCTGCTTGACCCTGAAGCAACATCTACGATAGATAGCGTTATCTGGTCACCATCTGCTGGCCTAAGCGCGCCAAACAGCCCTAGCACCTTTGCTATTCCAGCTGAGACAACTACCTATGTGCTGACCGCTTTTTCTGATAATGGCTGTAGCGGTACAGATCTCATCACAATCACAGTTGAGCCGATCGATGGCAAGGTGTTTGTCCCTAATGCATTTAGCCCCAATGATGATGGCGTTAACGACCGCCTCATCGTATATGCAGGTGAAGATGTCATAAATGTAGAAGATTTTCAGGTGTTCGACCGTTGGGGCAATCAGCTTTATCAACAACAGGACTTCCCGCCAAACAGCTCCATCCACGGTTGGGATGGTACATTCAGAGGTGAGCGGATGCATACAGGAGTATATCTCTACTTTGTACAGTGCCGCCTAAGTGACGACCGTCTTCAGCTGCTAAAGGGGGATGTTACATTGATAAGGCCTTAATAGAGATGCTAACA
Organism: Phaeodactylibacter luteus; assembly: GCF_007993045.1. Lineage (GTDB taxonomy): Bacteria > Bacteroidota > Bacteroidia > Chitinophagales > Saprospiraceae > Phaeodactylibacter > Phaeodactylibacter luteus. Next base: position 95 of record NZ_VOOR01000114.1, on the reverse strand, counting down.
TAGCATCCCTAATGGACTTACCCTATTTTTTATACTTGACAGAGCACTGGGAGGGAATTTATAGTTCTCCAAGGCGAGATTAATGCATTTTGACT
>NZ_VOOR01000113.1 GCF_007993045.1 Phaeodactylibacter luteus | reverse complement strand
TCTCACTGGGTGACCAAAGGCCAAAAGAGGTCTACGAGCAGGCTCTAAGGCAAGCTACGTAAGTGTGTTTACGCACAAAATTAACACCCTTGATTTTTGGCCTGCAAAAGGGCCAAATCAAGGTCATTAATTTGTGGAAAACACAGCACTGTTTTTCAAACTAAAAAAACTAAATTTAGCTGTCCTAAGGATTGGGGTAAGTTCAATTGATTTTGTTATCAAAGAAAGATGATTTTTTTAAATATGCAGGTCAACATAAAGTTGACCTGCTTTTTCGTTCGCTCATGCTCCCTTGATGCTGATTTTGGTTCGGCCGTACGTTCCGGCGCAAAAGGAACATGAGTGTTTTCGTTATACAGAAATGAAAAGAATAAACAGCGTAGTCATACTATTATTGTTTTTTGTCGGTGCATATGGGCAAATTACTGTACGTGGTTTTATCAAAGATGCCAGTACAAAAGAACCCCTTGTCGGTGCAAATATTTTTGATGCAGCTACTCAAAATGGAACAACATCCAATCACGTAGGTTATTTCATTTATGATGGTAGCAAGGCTCAAAACACCGATATTACCGTTTCCTATGTTGGATATGAACAGCAGCTAATTACTATTACTGCTGCGGCTGATACTTTAATAACGATTGAACTAATGCCTCTTTCTCTTGAAGAAATTGTAGTACGGGCTGAAAATGAAAAGCCATTTGATACCCCCGTGGGGCTGGTCAACATATCCATAAAAGAATTGGAAAAAATCCCTCAGTTTTTTGGCGAGAAAGACATCTTGAAATCATTGCAGACATTACCGGGTATCAGCAATAGTGTGGAGGGGACATCGGGCTTGGTTGTCAGAGGCGGCTCTGTTGACCAGAACCTCATACTTTTCGACGAAGCCACAGTTTATAATCCAAATCATTTGCTGGGTTTTGTTTCTGTGGTTAATTCCGATGCATTAAAAGACCTGAAAATGTATAAAGGAGGTTTCCCTGCCCAGTATGGCGGTCGGCTTTCATCTGTTCTGGACCTGACGATGAAAGAGGGAGACAAAAACGAAAGCCACCAAAAATTCAGCTTGGGCGTCATTAGTTCTAAACTATTTTTTGAAGGTCCGATAAAAAAAGAGAAGAGTTCCTATTTTTTATCTGCGAGGTCATCGTATTTAGGGCTTCTCCTTTTGCCGCAAAAATGGAGTTTTAACAACGGAAATTCGGAAAATTTCTTTAATTATTGGCTTTATGATTTGAATGGAAAATTAAGTTTTGATTTGAAAAAAAATGCCAAATTGCAAATCAGTTACTATAGGAGTTTTGACAAATGGAAAGCTGTAGAAGGTTCGCAGGAAAGGCCCAATATCGGAATTTTGACATGGATGAACAACCTTGCATCAGTACGATATTCACGCCCGATTAAAGACCGATTGTTTTCCAATTTACTTTTCGGTTATTCATCCTTCAAACTTGAAACATCACAAAATAGTCCAGATGTAAAAACAAAGTTATCCTCAGGCATAAATGATTTTTTTTTCAAAGGATATTTAAGTACTTCTATCAATTCCGTATTCGATATACGGTTCGGGCTCCAATCAATTTTCCATCATTTCACTCCTGTTTCCATATCAAGTAGCTTAAGCCGTGATGATATATTGAATACGGCAAACGGATTTGAAACAGCAGTATTTGTTGAAAACAAAGTTACGTTAGGAAAGCGGCTAAGTGTAAACGGTGGACTAAGGTATTCGGTTTATGCAGCAACTGATAATTTCCATTTATTACCAGAGCCCCGTCTTTCGTTTCAATATGAACTTAGCAGAAGAACTTCCATCGAATTTGCTTATGCTAAAATGAGGCAATTCATTCATTTGCTAAGCAACGGCAGCTCTGGTTTGCCAAATGATGTCTGGGTTCCGGTCACAAAGAAAATACCTCCCGGCGCAGCAGACCATTTTTCAATTGCACTTGACAACTCGTTTATCCATTTGGATTGGTCTGTTGAAGTATTTTATAAGCGTTCCCAAAATTTAGCGGACTACCGCTCTGGGGGCAGTTTTCTTTTCTCTTTTGAGAACAACTGGGAAGATTTAATAGAGACTGGCGGAAAAGGCGAGGGATATGGTGCTGAGTTGTTCTTAAAAAAAAGCAAAGGAAAGTGGAATGGCTGGCTGGGCTATTCCCTTTCATGGCATAATCAAAAATTTGATGCTTTCAATCAAGGCAATTGGTATCCCTTCAAATACGACAGAAGGCACGAATTGGAACTAAATTGTAATTATTCTTTTGGGGAACAAAAAAATAAGCAATTGGCATTTTCCTGGATTTTTCAGTCTGGCATTGCAATAACAACCCCTGTTGCTTATTATCTTAATGCCAATGAAGAATTAGTGCCGTTATATACTGAAAAAAACAATAATCGAGCCCCCAATTACCATCGGTTAGACATTTCTTATGCTACCTCAAAAACCAGCAAAAAAGGAAATCTGAGAACTTGGAACTTCGGTTTATATAATGCCTATAATAGAAAAAACCCCTTTTTTATTTCTTTTAAGAATTATCCAATCCATGAAAATCCAACTGATTTTCAAAGCCCTGTCATTGGTCAGAATAATTTCACCGAGCAGGATACATTTTTACCCATTTTACCTTACATTTCTTACGAAATCAATTTCAAATAATATGAGGCATTTTATTTTCTATCTATTCCTGATTATTTTGACAAGCTCTTGCTCTAAAGAAATCAATTATGAACTAGACTTTGAGGGGGAAAGGATTGTAGTCAATTCTTTTTTTTCCTCCAATAACGGCTTTGCTGGAAGTGTTTCCAAAACTGTTTCACCAACAGGAGAAACAATCTACGAAAATCTAAAATTAGACAATGCTTTGTTTGTAGTTTTTGAAAACGGAAGCCCCTTCGACACCTTGCAGTTTTTAGGTGATGGATGGTATGAAGGAAGAAAGCATCCTTCTCATGGCAGGCAATATGACATTGCAGTTTCAAAATCAGGTTTAGAAACTGCAACTTCTTCCTTCCAAATATTACCCAAAGAATTTGAAATTGAAATCATGAACGTAAGAAGAAATAATATTGCTCCGCTAAACAAAGGCTTTCCAACCATGGATTTTGAATTGTTGATTAAAGACAACGGATTAGAAAAAAATT
>NZ_VOOR01000112.1 GCF_007993045.1 Phaeodactylibacter luteus | reverse complement strand
AGCGGCTGCTTTTCAATGAACTTGCAGGGGGAAGATAGGGTTTTTTGGGGATAGACCACCTGCCTTTTTCTCGCCCACAATGCAAATGGGGCGAAGCCAAATTTCATTCGGCAACGCCCTCTGCGTAGGGTGGAAGAGCTGGCCAGCCTGCCTGAGCAGGACCGGTAGGGGATTATCTTTGCGCTTGATGGGCTGCTGAGGGATGCGAAGGATAGGATGGCGTATCAGTGGAAAAAGCCCAGCCCTTCAGCGGGGCTTTTTGGCTGATCGGATAACTTCTTTTTTACATATTTGCTTTCTCTTAACCACCTCCCCCAGTCGTTTTTATTCTTAATCAGATAATCCTTGAATACCTGTTCTTGTTCTGTAAGGGTTGCCCAATCCCCATCGCCGATTGGAATGTACCCGTCAGTAGCACCTGCCCCAACCGCAATTATTTTACCGCCAGAATAGTATATATCAAAATTTGGAGTCCGCCTTGGAAAAACATCTATTCCTTTGTATTCAAACATAAATCCGTAGCGCAAAGTATCGCCTTTTGCCCGAATCCGTTCGAACCTTGGTTCGCACTCCACAATTTTGATGGAATCCAGACTATCCTCTTTTCTTAGGATGCCCCAGTCATTTTCATCTGATATATTGAAAAAATAAAGAAACCATTTTGCCTCATCTAGTTTGGAGCACCAATCCACTCCGTTGATTTCAAATCGTGGATGGCAACTTGAACATCCCTCATCTTTGCTATGGTGCCCACCCGACCTACTGCATGAACAAAGCATTGCTGTGGCAAATAATAACAACATATATTTTTCCATGGTAATCAATATCTGAAAAAGTTCCTTGGCACGGAAAACGTGCTATTTTCATTATAAAAATGGTAGTTGTCTCGGGAGACTGCAACATTGAATCTACCCTTCATACCCAGAGAGGGGATTTGGCCATAGTCCCAGTCCGATGGAGGCCCACCGTCTCCATGACCGCTCGGGAACTTAACTTTTGACCAACCAATTTTTTCCTTTTGTTCAAGACCTTTGTTAACTGGGTGGGTATGGACAAGGGTCTGGTCGTCCAGAATGGCATTTATGTTAGTAGTAGGGTCTTCATGGTCTTTGAGCCAACCCCAATCTGCAACCATACCGCCCTCGCCGTCAGGTGCTAGTCTGACGCTCATCTCGGGACTCCACCCTTCCCCAAGAAGCCGATACCCTTCGTACCCCCCTTCTCCTCCGCCGTATTTCGTAGCCTCTCCCATATCCCACAAATTCCCCAACTGGTCTGTATAGTAACTTTCTCCGTAACCTCGCAGGCTTTGGATATGCCCATCTGTTTTGCCTCCAGTAAGACCAAGGTTTGCTTTGAACCCTCCAATGTCGTTCACCACAACTACTGCATCGTCAAGGTTGTCCTCCGACCGATATAACTCATTCCCGTCAGAGTCTACAAATATGGTATTCTCAACGCTCCGCCCATCTGGGTCTATGTTGATAATAGGATTGCCCATAACATAGTTATAGGGGGACCACCCTGCGTATTCCGCCGCCAGCGGATCCACCCCACTCCACCTACCGCTGCCCGCATCATACCACCGCGCCCCATAATCCGACAGGCCGGAGGCCGGGTCCCAGGCTTTGCCGTTGTAGCGGTACAAATGGGCAGGCGCAGGTTCGTCACGCCCTATCCCCTGCAGCTGCAGCCCGAAGGGGTAGTACCATAGCCGCTGCATCACCTCCCCTGCCCCAGGGCCGCTGCCTTCTGCCGCGATTTGACCGTCTTCGCCTGCATCCCTGAACAGCACCGTGGTGTTGCCCAGGTGGTCGGTCAGGGGGCACCCGCTTCGCTTAGGGTGCGGTGGGAGCGGCTGCTTTTCAATGAACTTGCAGGGGGAAGATAGGGTTTTTTGGGGGAGTTGGGGCGGTTATACGGCCAGTAAATACGAACGCGCCGAGATGCTCCCTCGATCGAGGCGGCTAAAAAACTGGCGAAGATTCTGGATACTACCGTGGGCTACCTGCTTGGCGAGACCGACAGGGCGGACTTGTTCAAAAACCCTGCTATGCTACAGCGGCTGCAAGACATCCTAAACCTGCCCTCTAAAGAAAAAGAGTGCCTGCTGATGACCGTGGACCATTTTATCAAGGCCGCTAAGATTAACCTGATTTGAAGAAGCCCTACCAAAATTGATGGGGCTCTTATTTTATTTATTGTAACTACTTAATCGTATGTACTGATCTTTCTCCTTACTAAAAAATATTTTCGAGAACTCTTTCTCTTTCATTTCTCTTAATTCCAATTTTGTTTCATCTAAATTGTAGCCTACAAAGTTAGAATAAGGTTGGTAGATTATTGCTTTTGGTCCTTCCCAACTAATTAGACAATACCATGCATCAGAATGCCGATTCCTTGCTTTGATATAACTTTTTGGCATCTTATTTTTCCGGACTTTTCCATAAGTAATAAATGTAAAACTCTTCCCTTTTTCATCACTTTGTTCATAAAGGGTCAAATGATATTTATTATTTGGAGAAGATATATATTTCCCCTTAGGGCTACACCCAATCAACAAAATAACCAACCAGACATAAATGGGTATTCGCATCTAAATTTATTTGGAAAGGTTAAATCTATACGGTCGTGCCTTATAATGGGCTCTACCCTTTTCTATAGCCAATGCTGTCCCTTTATCTTCACCATAATAAGGCGGTCTTAATGGACTACTCGGCCCAAAACCGAATGGATCCGGATTGGTATCAAGGAAAAACTTTTCTAAGGCATATAAAAAACCTTTTCCCTTACTACCTGCATAATTAAAGGCACCAAAACCAACGGAAGTCATATAGTTTGGAAGAATAGAACGTTGCTGAACCATTCCCGCAGCAAAGTTCCCTGCATCACGAGCCGATGCATAGATAATATCACCGCCCTCTCCATATAAAGCTGAACCATAGTATACTGATCCATACTTTTGGAAGGCTTTGTGCTTGATATCGTATTTTTCAGTTTGTCCAGCGTTAAGTGCATAATGCACTACAGACTTACCAGCCACATCCCACATAATCCAATTGACTTGATTCATAGCCCAAGTACTTTCAAAGTCTATTTGTCCTCTTGGTATAATTTGTCCTCTTTCAAGAGCACCAAAGTCCGTAAACGAAAAAGAATGAAGTGTCTTTCCCATATATTCTCCACCAGCTGACGTATTATCTGCACTATATGATGCATCAACTTCTGCTTTTGTAGTCTTGTCATTATGCTTATACACTCCTAAATCTCCATCATCATAAACAGCTATTACGTTCCCGTTAGCATCTGTATGCGTACTCTCAACACTACGTCCATCAGGGTCAATAAAGGAGATCGGATTACCCATAACGTAATTGTATGGACTCCAGCTTGCATAATCACCTGCCAACGGATCCACCCCACTCCACCTACCGCTGCCCGCATCATACCACCGCGCCCCATAGTCCGACAGGCCGGAGGCCGGGTCCCAGGCTTTGCCGTTGTAGCGGTACAAT
>NZ_VOOR01000111.1 GCF_007993045.1 Phaeodactylibacter luteus | reverse complement strand
TAACACACTCTTGCAGCGCTTCCAAAACTACCTTCTTCTTGAATTCGGATGTGAATTTTCTCCGGTTTGCCATTGTTCACTTTTTAAACGAAAGTTAAGAAATAATGGCTGTCCTAATTTTTGGGGGAACATCACAATCTCTGGCCCCAAACTGCGCGGCTGGATCAGGTATTTCTCTCCATTTTACCCATCAGCATTAAGAGAGGTATTTTCGGCATTGAACGCTCGTCTGGTGCGTTGGATCACCAACAAGTACAAGTCATTCCGAAGGCGTAAATACCAAGCTTGGCAGCAATTGAGAGAAATCGCCAGCGACTTCCCCAACCTGTTTGAGCATTGGAAATACGGCTACACCCCCTAATCATCTTCTAGTCCTGAAGAGCCGTGTGAATCGAGAGGTTCAAGCACGGTTCTGTGAGAGGGTGGGGAACTGCTTAGTCAGTTCCCTGCTCTACTCGACTTTAACTTAAAAACTGTATTAGCTTCTCATTCTGCTTCAAGGACTTGAGCTCACCCCAATTAATTCCATTTTTTTGAAGTTCTTCAGAATTCAATTCGTATATAGGTTCATTACTTCTCTTAAATAGGATATTACTAGAAATGAGGCGTTCAAAGATTTCCCTCCTTAATGGGTTATCCTTTACAATAATATTTTCGATATACTCATGCTGCTTACCAAATATACCCTTTTTATGCCGTCTGAATGGAGCTAATATCAACCTCAAAGCATAAACTTTACTCGCTAAAGTATTTTGATCAGGTTCGGTCCTTGTTAAACTAGAATCATTATATTTAGACCAAGGAAATCTGTCAGAAGTTGGAAATTTAACATTAGCATCTCCTTCTCCTTTGTGCTGGATTTGCATCTGGTGATTCCCAACCTCGTATTCGTCTGAAACGATAGTAACTTCTGAGCCAGAATAGCAATTCAAGATTAACACCCTAGCGTTAAGATAAATACTTTGACAAGACACATAGCTATCTTTTAGCTCTAGTGTATTGCTCAATCCATCAAGTACTACCTTACTTTCTGTGTAAATATCAGCATCATGAATTTTTCTATAAAAGCAAAAAATATCTTCATCATCTGAACTTTCATATTCTAGGACTTGATATTTCCCTTTTCGGTCTTGATATGCAATAACAAGCTTGTTACCTTCACCCGGTTTTTCGGCTTCAAGTCTAAGAGAGATACTACTCTCAAGCTGTAAGCCAGATAACAATGATTCATAAAGAAACCCTGGGTATTCTCCTGAAAATTTTGAATTGTAGATAGACTTATAGTAAAATGCAAATAATACAGATATATTTTTAGCTCTTTTCAAAAACTGCACTACTTCATCCTTGTAATATTCATCTTCCGCTAGCATGGCAAGCGTATAGTCTTGGAATGAAGAATTAGCAAACATTCCGTTTCTAATGAATGGATGATTCTGTAAAAATTGCCTCACTGCATCAATGTAACTTCTTTCAAGCCAATCAGGCCCATCTAAGTGACCAAGTACAGAATCAAAATTGCATCCACTCGTGATATAAGAAAAAACACACCGTAACTGAATATCAGGACTATAAACACTAGTCCAGTCAAAAACTTCTGGGCTCGATGTGTTCTGTTTGAGAATATTAACTACTTTATCTTGCTCGCGAATAAGTAGAGAGTTGGCGAATTTTTGAATTAATTCAACTCCTTTAAGATGTGAAACACCCTCAAACTCTTGCTGAATCTCATAGAAATTTTGTTGAAACAAAAACCTAGAGATAGTTTGTAATACAGGGGAATAACCAAGAAAAGAACGGGTACGATCATCTTTCCAAACTTCTCCAGAGTCTACTCCTAAACCATTAGCAATAGTAGAAAATATATTTTCCAATGCATTGGTAAATGCTTCTACATGAGCATTGAACGACGCATCGCCTATATCTTCTAAGAAAAATTTAATAAATTTAGTTGCACCTTCTTTGTCAAAATAGTCTATCTCATAAACACTGTAAGCCTCCTTTTCTTGTACCTCATCTAATGTTAACTGTATCCATTCGACAGTTTCTGTTCTGGAGAAAAAAATTGCAGCTGGAAACGGTGCGTTTTTAACCGTTTGATATATTTCATTTACAAAAGAATATATACCATCAAGACCACTCACCATTTCCGCCTCGTCGAACCCATCAAAGAAAAAAACTAGTTGGCCGTTGGCTAACTTTGTTAAAATATCACCCAAATTCTGATGCCCAAAGTGCTTAGCAATTGTACCGATAAAAGTATTATCACCTAACTTTAATTTGGATAAATCCCAATAATAGCTATTTTTATTGTGAGAAAAATATTTAGCAAAAGTTGTTTTTCCAACAGCACCTGGAGCTGAAAAAATTAGTACTGGTTTATAATTCTTTACCGGAATTAGCTCTCGCAGTTTGGGATAAATATAAGTTGGAGGGTCATCTATTTTTGAGATAGCTTCATGTCCATCACCCTCTACTTTTACTTCGTGGCTTTTTATTACAAGATTAAGCACGTCAGGAATACTAACTGTCATATTTAATTTTTCATTAAAGTTAACCAAATTTCACACAACTCTGTAGTATACGCCTTATCCCCCCAATTTGTTGCGCTTTTTCCAGGCTTTGCATAGCGCCCAGCGCGCCACACTATATCCCAGACAATGCTGCAAAGTATAAAAAATAACAATGCTTCCTGCGTGGCAATAGGGAAAAAACTAGCCCGGCGGTGGGCCATCAAGGCTGGCCGGAAGGAAAATGCTGGGATGCGGCCCCCTCGGGCTGATGCTTTTTGCTGGCGGTTTTGCTGGCCTTCTGCACAGCTGCACGGCAAAGGCTGGGGGCTGTGCAGTCCCGCTCTTTAGTGACACTTGGCGACGGAGGAGCCTTAGTGGGGCATCTTTGGGCTCGGTGCCGCTGTCGCGGTTCGCTCCGCCAAATGCCCACTGGGCATTTGGTTTAGCTAACGCTAAACTCCGCTCGCTCATTCTGGATCCCGCTTGGCGCTTTTTGCGGCGGCCGGTCAGGGGTTACGCCTTTGGTGAGCGGGACTGCCGCTGCGCGTCAGCTGCTTTGTTGCTGGTGGTTTTGTTAACCTTCTGCACAGCTGCATGGCAATGGCTGGGGGCTGTGCAGTCTTGCTTTTTCTGCTGACTTCAGGGTGTACATTTCTGACTGATTCAAATAGTATTCAGAACCGCCCGGAAAGCTAGGTACCGCTGTCGCGGTTCGCTTTGCCAAATGCCCACTGGGCATTCGATTGGGCTGGCGCCCAATTTCGCTCGCTCATTCTGGATCCCGCTTGGCGCTTGTTGCGGTGGCTAGTCAGGGGTTACGCCTTTGGTGAGCGGGACTGCCGCTGCGCGTCAGCTGCTTTGTTGATGGTGGTTTTGTTAATCTTCTGCACAGCTGTATGGCAATGGCTGGGGGCTGTGCAGTCTTGCTCTTTCCTTTTATCTGGACTTCAGGGTGTACAGATCTGGACTGATACTAATTGTATTCAGAACCGCCCGGAAAGCCCGGTGCCGCTGTCGCGGTTCGCTCCGCCAAATGCCC
>NZ_VOOR01000110.1 GCF_007993045.1 Phaeodactylibacter luteus | reverse complement strand
CGTGCCTAAGACTTGTGCTTTCAGACTAATATTGGAGAGGATAAAGCAGCCTGTTAGCAATACAAGCAGGCCATACCTTCCTTGGAAAAACTTCATTGAGGCTTTCCCTACAGCTTGCATAGAGAAGGAATAATTATTGTAAACCTTTTTTAGCATAAAAATTAGTTGTTTCATTGGGTTGAATTAAGCGTATGTAGCGATGAAAACATTTGAAAGTTTATATGCACGACCATTCAAGGCTCATGAATTCTAGCTCGTGCTTTGGGGGCGTAAACCAAAATGTCGTAGGCGTTTAAGCATTCCGATAGCATGGCCTTGGCCTAGCGCTGCGAAGGGGTGGCCGAAGGCCAGACCCGACGCCTGTAGGGCGAGGGGCCGAGCGGACAGCGAGCCCCGGAGCATAGCGGCACCTGCCTGCGGGCAGGGGCAGGCCCCTATCCCTGCGGAGAGGGCAAGCCCATCCTTGAAAAACGATAATCAGGTTGGCGCCCTTTTGAACACTATCGGATTGCTTCAAGACCATTGAACAGCAGTCAGTAAGTCAAAATAAAGAGGAAGAAGGAGGCCAATACTGATGTCCTCCTTCTTCTCTCCTGATAATTTTGGATACTTGCCTTATACCTAATGCCAACAGGCTAAAGGAGGCATCTACCGCCACCTCTACCCCAAACGAAAAGTACCGTTACACTTCTCTATAAACTGTCGAGGCGGCAGCTTAGCAGCTAGCTGCTAATTCATGTCAGCTGAGGGGATATAGCACGCTTGCTACCCCCAAATGCCGGCTTCAAAACATTTGCCGATCAATGTACCTTTACTATGGGCTCTGATTTGATCTGTACATTCTCTCCCTGCACTATGCTTAGGAAATAGGTGCCCGCTGGGATATCTGAAAGAGATAAACGCTGATGCGTGTTAAGCTCCGGGGCAATATTTTCATAGCGTTTGTGTACCCGTCCTGTATTATCCAAGACTACAATACTGATTGGGTCCAAGGTTATCCCATGCTCGCTTCTTAACATAAAGTGGACTTCATCAGTGAAAGGGTTAGGGTAAACCGAAACTTTCACAGGCTCGTTGACAAACGTCTGAATGTTGCCTTGATAGCTCAAGGCTACACCGTCAACCTTTGAGTGGAAAAACAAATCTTTGTTCCTCACCTTCAAATCCAGCTTGTCAGTGCTCCGGCCTTTCGATTCCTTTCTCAACCAAAGTGTCCCTATGTAACCGCCATTCTCAACCCCTTCCAAGGAGGCAAAATTTAGGATAGGATTCTGCAGCGGTTTTGGAGAATACGTGATGTTATTGCCCGGAGCAGAAACACCACTTTCCCATTTGTATATGTCGTAGTTGCTTCTCTTTAGGATGTCCTTGTCAATGATCAAGTTGGCAGAGTTGACCACCCCGCTTCCATCGTAATCACCAAAAACATACACATCAACTGCAACTAACTCCCTTGCATCGGCTGCCAGCTTTTCAGGCCCTTCTTGCATCTTGAACTTGACATAGGCTTGGCCAGCCAAACCTGTAGTGTTCAGCAGAATGAGCACTAAGACACCAATGCTGCTACCTAGCTTCGAGATATATTTGAAAAAATTCATTGTTTTCAGTTTACTGAATGAAAAAATACCCTACAGACCAGGCTTTAAACCTGATCCGTAGGGTTGCTCTTGTTACTCCCAAGTAACCGTACCGAAGGTGCCGTTCAAAGGAAGAAGGATATTCAGGTCTGAACCATCTATCACAACATCAAGGTTGCAATCCGCTGTCAGGTATCCGAAGGATCCATTCTGAAGCAAGAACTCGCTAATATCATTCCCATCAAATGTAATCCGGTTGCTCGCAGTCGATTGATCGACGTTACCGCCATACATCGCATAGTTGCCGCCAATAAGTTTTTGAGTCAATCCTCCAAATCCATTTGGATCATTGGAGTCGTTTGATCTAAAATCAAACGATAGCGTGTTTCCAACTAAGGTCAAACCTTCGCTGATCACCGCCATATGATTACGGTGCTCAATCACTACATAATTGACTGCTCCCAGTACACTAGCGGACAAGGATGGCGCAGCAGATGGTATTTCAATTGTACCATCGCTGTGCAGTAAAGCTGCCGTCCGGTACACCTCATCGCTAATGCTAAATCCATCAGCACGGACAGAAACCAATATCCAGTCCACTACTGTCGCAGGGTAAGGAGTACCACCGTCTCCATATTCCGTTCCAGTGTAAGCGGTGTAGTTCCACGGTGCAGCCCCATAAGGGTGTCCAGCATTCGCGTTGTTGGCTTCGCCCGGCAGGTAGTTGAAATCATTCAAATCTGTACGCATGCTTCCTCCAGACAGTGCCCCTTCCAGGAAGACCTGAACATCCAAATTAGCAACTGTAAATGCCGGCGTCGTGATGTCAGGGTTGCCGTCCGTTGGCGCTACGTCTGTAGCTACCGCCAGCGTCTCGTCAGACTCGTCGCCGTTGCTGATGCCGTCGTTATCGAAGTCCAGGCTGCCGTCTGGCGTGCCGTCCGTCGTCTCAGGGTCCAGCGGGTCTGTGCCCACCAAGAGCTCGTCCGAGTCGTTCACCCCGTCGTTGTCGTCGTCCGTGTCCACATCGTTCGCAATGCCGTCGCCGTCCGTATCCGCGAACGTGATGTCAGGGTTGCCGTCCGCAGGCGCTACGTCGGTCGCTACCGCCAGCGTCTCGTCTGATTCATCACCGTTGCTGATGCCGTCGTTGTCGCTGTCAAGGCTGCCGTCTGGCGTGCCGTCCGTCGTCTCAGGGTCCAGCGGGTCTGTGCCCACCAAAAGCTCGTCAGCGTCGTTCACCCCGTCGTTGTCGTCATCTGTGTCTGCCGCGTTGTCGATGCCGTCGCCGTCCGTATCCGCGAACGTGATGTCAGGGTTGCCGTCCGTTGGCGCTACGTCTGTAGCTACCGCCAGCGTCTCGTCTGATTCATCGCCGTTGCTGATGCCGTCGTTGTCGAAGTCCAGGCTGCCGTCTGGCGTGCCGTCCGTCGTCTCAGGGTCCAGCGGGTCTGTGCCCACCAAGAGCTCGTCAGCGTCGTTCACCCCGTCGTTGTCGTCATCTGTGTCTGCCGCGTTGTCGATGCCGTCGCCGTCCGTATCCGCGAACGTGATGTCAGGGTTGCCGTCCGTTGGCGCTACGTCTGTAGCTACCGCCAGCGTCTCGTCTGATTCATCGCCGTTGCTGATGCCGTCGTTATCGAAGTCCAGGCTGCCGTCTGGCGTGCCGTCCGTCGTCTCAGGGTCCAGCGGGTCTGTGCCCACCAAAAGCTCGTCCGCGTCGTTCACCCCGTCGTTGTCGTCGTCCGTGTCCACATCGTTCGCAATGCCGTCGCCGTCTGTGTCCGCTGCCGTCGTGATGTCAGGGTTGCCGTCCGCAGGTGCTACGTCGGTCGCTACCGCCAGCGTCTCGTCTGATTCATCGCCGTTGCTGATGCCGTCGTTGTCGCTGTCCAGGCTGCCGTCTGGCGTGCCGTCCGTCGTCTCAGGGTCCAGCGGGTCTGTGCCCACCAAGAGCTCGTCCGCGTCGTTCACCCCGTCGTTGTCGTC
>NZ_VOOR01000011.1 GCF_007993045.1 Phaeodactylibacter luteus | reverse complement strand
GGGGTGCGGCCCCGGGGAAAGTAGCCTGCAGGTGAGCGGGAGCGGAGGGGCAGGCCCTCTTTCCTTCGAGCTAAATGGGGCATTGGGCCGCAATAACGGCCGGTTCGACAGCCTTTCTGCCGGCGTTTTTCAGCTGACGGTGTCCGATTCTGTAGGGTGTGTTTCCGAAGTGCTTGAGGTGGAGGTGCCCGGCGCGGAGCCATTGCGGATGGCTATATTGCCCTTGCAGCCCAGCCGTTGTGGCAAGCCCGATGGCGAGCTGCAGATAGAGGTGTCGGGAGGGGCTGCCCCATACCGGTATTTCCTGGGCGATCAAGAACAGAACAGCAGTAGATGGGAGGGCCTTGTAAGTGGGGCTTATGTGCTGCAGGTTGTAGATGCTGAGGGCTGTATCCGTACGGCAGAAGGGATGGTGCTGGGCGAATGCCCTGTCTTTGTGCCCGGCGCATTTTCTCCCAATGATGATGGCCGGAATGACCGCTTCGAGCTGTTTTCGGGCCTGCCGTTCTGGGTGGCCACCTACCGCATCTATGACCGTTGGGGGGGCTTGCTTTACGAAGCCAATGGCTTCGATGGGCTGGCTGACCGCCAACGGTACTGGGATGGGGTGTCGGCCGGGGAGCCCGCTCCTGTTGGGCTTTATACCTATCAGATTGAAGTGATAAGGGGCGATGGCAGGGCAGAGCAGCTCGAAGGGGGAGTGCAGCTGGCCCGGTGAGGGCATAAACCGTCAGATTGAAAACCTAAGCGTTATGAAATACCTGCCTGCTATAGACCCGGATATCAGCCGGGCTGCAACACTGCCCTCCCGCTTTTACAGGGATATAGGGCTTTTTGAAGCCGCGAAGGATAAAATATGGGCCCGGGCCTGGCATTTTGCCGGGGATGAAGCGGTATGTCCTCATCCGGGCTACGTTTTCCCTTTTACGCTCCTCCCCGGAGTGCTCGACGAGTCTTTGCTGCTTTCCCGTACCCGTGAAGACCGCTGGCATGCCCTATCTAATGTTTGTACCCATAGGGGGAAAATCCTGGTGGAAGCGCCGGGGCCAGCGCGTCAGCTGAGCTGCGGGTACCACGGCAGGTGCTTCCGGCTCGATGGTGCTTTCAAAAGTATGCCGGGCTTTGAAGGTGCTGCCAATTTCCCTAGCCCCGCAGACGACCTTCCACCGGTCAGCCATGAGCAATGGCTGGGCATGAATTGGGTAAGCCTGAGCCCTTATGCCCCTTTCTCCGAAATTACAGCTCCGATAGCCGAGCGGGTGGGCTTCCTCCCGCTCCAAGAGCTGGAACTGATGGAAGATGGGGTGGTAGATTATCAGGTGGAGGCACACTGGGCATTGTACTGCGATAATTACCTCGAGGGGTTTCACGTGCCTTTTGTCCACCCGGCTCTGAATGAGGCCTTGGACTTTGGCGCATACGATTATGAGACTTTTGGCTACTGTAGCCTACAGATTGGGATTGCCCGGGAAGGGGAGCCGGTGTTTGATTTGCCAGAAGGCCATCCCGATGCCGGCCGGGCGGTTTATGCCTACTACTTCTTCCTCTTCCCCAACTTGATGTTCAATTTTTACCCTTGGGGGCTTTCCCTTAACCTAGTTGAGCCCCAAGCGTCCGGCCGCACAAAGGTGAGGTTCCGGGCTTACCGCTTTCGGGGCACACCATACCGGCGGGAAGACAATAGCATTGATCAGACCGAGCTGGAGGACGAAGCGGTGGTAGAGTCGGTACAGCAGGGGATACAGGCCCGGCTGTATGGAGCTGGCCGTTTTTCGCCCCAAATGGAGCGTTGTGTGCACCACTTTCATCGGTTGGTTGCCGATTTTATGAATGCCTGAGCCCTCAGGTCCGTTTTTTGAGGGCTTCGTCCTCCTCTTTTTCCAGAGGGGGGTCTGGCCCGGCGGATGAGCCAGAGTACGATGAGCCAAAAGACCTGGACAAGTTGATAACCTGCTGTATACCATCGTAGAGCTGTTCGCGGGTCATTGAGCGGAGGGGATGTGTGAACAGGCTGACAACAAAGCCTTCGTGCAGGCTATATCTCGCATCTTGGGCGTCCAGGAAATTGGCTGTCAGCATCTGCTCAAGCTGCTGAGGCCCAATTTCATTGCTTTCGATGACAGGGGTGAAGATGCGGAGCCGGTTTTCTGTTTCATCAGAAAAGAGCAGTAAGATGTATTTGGATTCATACAGCAGCCAAGCCCCCGGCTCCCCTTCGTAGTGATAGCCGGCTTTGTCCAAGGCTCGTTGCACTTTCTTGGTGGTCATGCTGCCTTGGGCCAGGCTTTGAGGCAGTGCAAGGCAGCATAGTACGAGTAAAGGGAAGATACGCCGGGAAGTCATAGGCTTTGTGGTTGATCTCAGCTACTGCATCACTTTCATCCAGTCTAGTATATCAGCATTGCTTTTCCATTCAATGTCACTGGGCAGGCTGGCTTGCTCTTGGCGGAGCAGGTCAACCACGATAGGGCGCTTCCGCCGGGTTTGTTGCCGCAGGAGGACAAAGCGGCCGTCTTGTGCAATCGCCAAGGCTGAGGTGTCAATAGGTTCGGGCTTGGGAAGGATAGGGTTGATGGAAAATCCTCCCCCCGCACGGTCGTAAGCGGGCACAATGATCTGTTGCCCGGTATCAGAGTGCAGCAGGAAGGCTTGATGGTAATGGGGGCCCTCCGGGACTTGGTAGTCAGAAAGCGGGTTGATGGGCACTGCTCGCAGCCCCTCTTCCAATTGGAATGCAAAAGCCCCACAGTCTTGTGCATAACCGATGAGGCAGTTTTCCCAAAGCTCCAGCTGCATGATATGCCCCGATTGGGCATCCACGCCAGGCCGTGGCTTGGGGAAAACAGGAGAAATAGGTGCAGAGAGGCTCTTGGTAGCCAGGTCGTACAAAAAGAAATGGGTCGCGCCTTGAATGGCGAGCAGCTGGTTTTGCCGATTGTAATTAATGGCTGCCAGGGTATAGGCAAAGTCTGGGCTCTGATCTACAGGGAGCACTTCCCGCTGCAGCAGTTCGCAGGCCGCAGGCTCGTATACGGAAAGCACCCGGAAGCTTTTGCCTAGGCGCTCATTATAGGTGCTGCTGTCTGCTGTGATCATGACGAGCACGCCCTGCTCCGGGCTGAGGTAATGGCTCCCGAGCACCTCTGTGCCAGGCACAGGGCAGGGGAGGGCGGAGGGCATAGCTGTGGCAGGCTGCAGCACTGCTGTGGTGTCGGCGGCTGCTGCTGAAGAGGAGGCTGGGCCTTCATCCGTACAGCTGTTGAGCGTTAGCAAGAGGGAAGACACGAAAAACAGCCAATAGGTGGAGAAGAGGCGCATAGGCGAGGGTTGTAGCGTTAAAGATGAACTCTAAAATACCTGCTGCTCGCACCACCTCAGGGTTGCAACCCTGTGGGCCGCTGAAGGGTCCTTAGAACTTGGCAGGCTGGAAATGCGGCATGCCCTTTGGCACCCTGTCTTTATTACAACTCCCCTTGGCAGGTATTAGTTGCCATTATTGCTCTGGGGCGCAGGCAATTTTTTACGAAAAGTTTCGTATTTAATTTTTATCTACGAACTACTTCGTATATCTTTGCTACGAAAAGAATCGTAGATATGGAGAAAAAGCCATGGCCGCGGCCTACGGAAGCTGAGCTGGAAATCCTGCAGGTCTTATGGGCCAGAGGGGCGAGCACGGTGCGTGAGGTGAACGAAGTGCTGAATGCCAACCGGGAAGTGGGCTATACGACTACCCTGAAGCTGATGCAGATTATGGTAGAGAAAGGGCTGGCCGCCCGGGATACCTCTACCCGTACCCATGTTTACACTGCTGCAGTGACAGAGCAGGACACCCAGCGTCAGCTTTTGGATAAATTCGTTGACACCACTTTTCGGGGCGCTGCGATGAAGATGGTCATGCAGGCGTTGGGCAACCATCAAGCCTCCGAGTCCGAGCTGGACGAGATCAAAGCATTGATTGAGCAACTGGAATCCGGGCAGCAGAGCGGCGGCTCTGGCACTGAAGCCTGATCAAATCACCCGATTGTTATGAATTACGTATCGAGCTTTTTGTCAGAAGACTGGGTTTATGCCTTGGGCTGGACGGTGCTACATGCGCTCTGGCAGGGGGGCGTCATGGCATTGCTGCTGGCTGCCTGCCTATTGTTGTTGCAGCGCCGGTCTGCTTTGCTCCGCTACCGGCTGAGCCTGGCTGCGTTGTTTTCCCTGCCCGCGATTTCAGTGTTGACATTCCTCAGGGTGCTGCCCAAAAAGGCTGATGCCATGGCTTTGCAGCCCGGCATGGCAGGGCAAGAGCGTCTTGTTCTGGGCCAGGGCGGCCCTATCGCTCCCCCTGAGCCCCTATTATGGGAAAGCTGGGCTGTTTTTTTTGAGCCTTGGCTCCCGTTTCTCGTGCTGGCTTGGCTGGCTGGAGCCCTTTTCTTCATGCTCCGTATGCTTGGCGGGCTAGCCTATATTCAGCGGCTGAGGTACCGCGGGCTGTTTGCGGTTGCAGATACTTGGAAGCAAGAGTTGGACAGGCTTGCCGGAAAACTGGCCTACCACCGGCCTGTTGCCCTTTGGGAGTCTGCGCTGGTGCGAGTGCCAGTCGCTATCGGCTGGCTGAAGCCAGTGATCTTGCTGCCGGTGGGCACCCTCAATGCACTTACCCCTGAGCAAGCTGAGGCGGTGCTGGCCCACGAGCTGGCCCATATTGCCCGCCACGATTACCTGATCAATGTGCTACAAGCGCTGATCGAAGCGCTGTATTATTTTAACCCGGCTGTTTGGTGGATGTCTGCCTGCGCGCGGATGGAGCGGGAGCATTGCTGCGATGATATCGCGCTAAGGCTATGCTCAGCCCCTTTGGCCTATGCCAAAGCCCTACTGTGCATAGAAACGGCAGGGCAGCAAAGCCTTCGCATGGCGATGGCTATGTCAGGGCATGGGCAGCCTCAACTGCTCGCCCGCGTACGGCGCATTCTCAACCAACCACAACAAAAACGTTTTATGATGGAGAAAACACTAGCAACAGGGCTTTTATTGGCCGCTTTGTTCCTCGCATCCTTTGCTTACGCCAGCTATCACCGGCCCTTCGAAGGGATGCCTGAAGCGCCAATTAGGCACGAGGTACTGCACGACACCTTCCCACAGGGTGAGTTTCAAATTGAAACAGACGAGAACGGGGAGACCCTCTCTGCGACGATTAAGGATGGTGTTATTGCTGAGCTGAAAGTCAATGGCAAGGCTGTGCCAGAGTCGGCATACGCGGAATATGAGCCTCAGCTGAAGCGGATAATGAGTGAAATGCCCCCGCCTCCACCTGCTCCACCTGCTCCACCCGCGCCTCCTGCTCCACCTGCTCCACCCGCGCCTCCTGCGCCGGGCAAGATCCGGATGAAAAAGGAGAAAAAGATGAAAGTCATCACTACCGAAGAGGAGAATGGGCAGGTGAAGGTCATGATAGAATCCGTGGAAGAGGGCAGCCCTATGGAAATGGAGGTCATTGTGGAGCGCAGCGAAGATGGGGAGCAAGTAATCTGGATCGATGGGAATGAAATTTTATTAGGGGATAGCCTCCTGCTGGAAAAAGACGTAGAAGTATTCCATTTTGGTGGGGAAGGCCCTTTTATCTGGAAAGGGGAAACGCCGGTTTCGGAAAGAGAAATCGAAGTGATCATTGAGCGGGCTGAGCGTGATGTGGAGCGGGCTATGCGGCAGCAAGAGCGAGAGCTGGAGCATATGGAAGAGCATCAGGCCCGGATTACTGAGCGGGCTATGCGGGATGCAGAACGCAAAGCTAGGGAGATAGAGCGCAGGATGGTACTGCGTGCAGATGCGCCTGCCATGGAGCGGGCTTTGTTTTTCCCCCGTGCGGGCAGCTCTCAATCTGCCCTGGAAAGCGCTATGCTTGAGGATGGGTTTATTGAAAGCGCCGATGATTATCGGTTTTCCCTTAATGGGAAAGGCACGCTGCGCATCAATGGCAAGAAAATGCCTGATGGGGTATACGAACGCTACAAGAAACTGTACGAGCGCAGCAGCGGGGCCGCCCTCAGCCGTGGGGACGAGATTCAGATCAACAAAAAGAAGGATTAGGAAAGGAGGGGCAGAGATGGCCTGCTTCAAGACAATCATACGCTTCATAAACTGAAACCTTTGGCAGGGCAGTACAGGATTGTGCTGCCCTGTTGCCATAGGAGCGGGCTGCGTACCGCTTAGTTGCCTTGCCCGTCCATCCATCTTTTAAAAGCGGGAGCACGGTCTCTGCTCACCGCTACTTCAAAGCTTGGGGCTGGATTTAAGTCGAGCAGCAAACGGCCATTGAAATAAGGAGCCGCCTTGCGTACGGCTTCTACGCGCGCTATGACCTTCCGGTTCAGCCGGAAAAAGTCGACGGGGGAGAGCAGCTCCTGCAGCTGATCGAGGGTATAGTCAATGGTGTAGCGTTTGTCCGCAGTTTGTGCGAATACGACGCCGTCCTCGGCAAAAAAATAAAAAAAATCGCTTGTTGGCAGGCTGATCAGACTGTTGCCCGATCTGACCAGGAAACGGGTTTTGTAGGCAGGGGCCACGAGCTTGGCCATGATATCATTGAAGATATCGGGGCTAGGAGGGGCAAAACCCGGATACAGGCGCTCGAATTTTTTGATGGCGGCCTTCAGCTCATCGGAGTCTACCGGTTTGAGCAGGTAGTCGATACTGTTTTGCTTGAACGCCCTGAGGGTGTACTGGTCATAAGCTGTTGTGAAGATCACAGGGCAGGGCACTTCGCACTGCTGGAAAATCTCGAAGCTCAGCCCATCGGCCAGCTGTATATCCAAGAAAGCCAACTGAGGTGCTGGCGCTGAAGCTAAGCGCCCTACCGCAGCGCTGATGGTGTCTAGCGCAGGTTCTATGATGGCCTCGGGCCGCAGGCTGCGGATGAGCATCCCAAGCCGTTTGGCTGCAGGGGGCTCGTCTTCAATCAGGAGAATTCGCATAGCCGGGCTCGTTTTGGCAGGAAAATACAAACTTTTTTCAGCCCCGGGAAGCGAAAACCCTCTTGCAGGGGTCTTCAGGATAGTGCAAGCGCTCATTGCACGGGCGCAAACCATCATGTCGTTTTTTGGACTGCCCCTGCCGTAAAGAGGGGGCCTGCCCCTGCCAGCGGGCAGGTGCCGCTATGCTACGGGGCTCGCTGTCCGCTCGGCCCTATCGGGCTTACACCCCTTCGCAGCGCTAGGCCAATGCCAGGCTAAAGCCCGAAAAGCATCAACGACTGCGGCATTTCGGTTCACGCCCGGTTGCACTAAGAATACGGTTTTTGGTGAATAAACTTCACCTGTGCCGGGCAGTCTGGGATACTCCAGAGATGCCCGGTTTTTTTATGGTAGGCATCCACAAGAGAGCGGGGCTAAAAATCAATAAAGTGGGAAGTTTTCCTTACTTTTGCTGAGCGAAGGCAAACGGGAACGGATGCCCTCGCTTTACAACCTACACTTTGCACGATATTCAAACTTGGACAAACCGTATGCCGCCCTTCTGGCATGCGCTCGGTATTGACATCTGCACTATTTGTAAAGAGCCCTTTACAAACCTTTCAATTGTTTAAGTATTCCAGAAAATTTGTGGGACAGTGAAATGCTGTCTGCGCAAAAAAAACATGTACTCGTTCGGCAAAAGATGCGTCTATAAAAAAAAATTGGCGCGGAATTTGCACACGGTACTGTGTAGCGGCAGCTCCCACAAGGATGCTGACGGTTGAATCCCAAACATATACCCTTAAACTATTGGGGTGCCCGCACCCCGCCAGCTTCATTATGCTTACAAATTTTAGTCACATGAGACATTGCTACACCTTACTGAACAGCCTGGAAACCCAAGCTCGCCGCCATGCGGCTACCTTCCTCTCAGGGCTAGTACTGCTATTGGCACCCGCCCTGCTCCGGGCACAAGCATCCTGTGCGGTTAGCCTGGATCATGCAGAGGTGTCCTGCAATTTTGCCGATGGGAACAGCGCATTTGAATTGGAAATCGCTTTTTCCTGGTCCGGTGTAGATGCAGAGGCGCTCAATATATCAGTGGCAGGCAGTACCCAGGCTTTCCCCATCGCTTTGGATAACGGGAATGCTACCCTCTCCCTGCCCCTGCCTGGCCCTGGCAGCGGCTTCCCCGTAGAGATTAGCGTGCCCGGTTCAGCCGGTTGCAGTGCGGACACCTTCGTGGATGCAATAGCCTGTACGCCCCCTTGCGAAGGGGATAGCGATGAAATCGGTGGCCTTGCCTGGCAAGACTTCAATTTGGATGGCCAAATGGGCGCAGAGCCTGCCTTGCCCAACGTCTTGGTGGAAGCTTATGATTGTGAAGGCCAGCTGGCGGGCAGTGCTTTTACCAATGCCGATGGGCAGTGGCGGATTACCGGGCTTGAGCCCGGGGCTGCTTACCGCGTGGAGTTCCGCCCGCCTTCTGGCAGCAACTTGTTTTCCACTTTCCTGGGCACACAGCACAAGTCGAATGTGCAATTCACGGATGCGGGCAATTGTACGCTGCTTGTAGGCTTCGCACCGGTCAATACGGAGGAGGATTGTTTCAACCCGGACAACCCGGTGAACAACTGCATAGAAAACTTTAACACCCTGGATTGGGGCCAGGTCGCCAATGGAGCGATCCCTTTCCCTTTCCCTCCCTTTACCCGCGAAATCGGTGGAGATGAAATCGCTTGGGCACGGAGCACAGATGGGGGCACGCCTTACACCCATCGTGTATACCACAATATGCTGGGGGGCGAACAGGAGTACTACCTGCTGGAAATGGAAGGCGACAACAGCAACCCCGCCCGCCCGCAGGACGTAGGGGTCGTCTTTTCCCTCAACCGGCCTGTGCAGCGGCTCATTGTGCCCATTTTGGATATCGATGTCAATGGGGATGCCGTAGACCGCGTTGTGGTGAAGGCTTACCTTGGCGGCCGCCCGGTAGCACTAGATCTGGATGAGACCATCATCGGGCTGGATGTCAACTACCTCGGCGATGGGGTTTTTGAAGGCACCACAGCCGTTAATGATGCCTCTACCCGGGGCAACGTTATAGTGGAGTTTAGGGAAACGGTGGACCAAGTGTCCATCACTTATACTGCAACGGCTTCGGGGGCAGTCAACCCTGGCTTGCAGGCCATTGGCCTTGGCGATATCGCCTGGTGCGAAAGCCCTGTCCCGGTCGCCCCTCAATGTACCCGGCGCCTCGATTGGATCCTGCAAGCGGACAACGCAGCAGATGCGCTGCCGCTCATGGTCGGCACGGCAACTGTTTCTGTGCACAACAGCGACCCCTCCGGCATTGCCGCAAGCAGCGGGTTTAAAGTGGACAACGATCAGACACCGCTGGGCGGTACCCGAGGCTTTTGGCCTTTAGCTATGAACGCTTCGGCGGCAGGGCAGTATGTAGAAAGCGGTTTTAGCTTCAACCTGCCAGTAGAACAAGTTGAGTTTGCTGTGCTGGGCATCGATGCCCTGCCAGGCAGCTATCAGGACCACGTCACGGTCCGGGCTTTCCTGGAAGGGGTGGAGGTCCCGCTTGCCTTAGGCAACATCAGCGCCGATGGCAGCTATACGGGCCCGGCCACGACGGTGCTCAATGCCAATACTTACCTGGGCGGTACCCTAAGCCTCAATCCGGTCAACACGGCAGGCAATGTGCGGGTGCAGATACCTGAAAAGATAGACTCCGTAGTAGTGCGCCTCGAGGCGGGCGCTACAGGAGGAACTGACCCAGCCTCCCAAATGATTGGCATCAGCGACCTGCACTTCTGTATCTGCCAGCCACCTGCTATTCAGCTGGGCGATTATGTATGGGAAGACGAGGACGGCAATGGGGTGCAAAATCCTTGTGAGCCGCCTATGCCTGGGCTTCGGGTAAGTCTTTATGATGCCAACGGGCAGTACCTGGCCCGTACGGCCACCAACGCGGAAGGCCGGTATACCTTTACCCATTCGAACAACCTGCAGGAGCAGTGGGCCAGCGAAGGCCGTATACTGCCTGGCGAAACCTACTATATCGTATTCGGGCGGGATGATCAGAACCCTTCTAATCAGTACATCCGCTTGAACAACCGGATATTTCAGCCAACGGCTAAGTTGCAGGGCGAGGGCGCTGTACCCGCTTTCAACGATTCATCCGTTGACCCTGGCCTGCCTGCTGAATCCCTGCCTGGCGATGTCCCCTCAGGCTTGCCTCTGATTGTTTATACTGCAGGGCAGGCTGGCCTGGCAAACCATTCGCTGGATGCCGGCTTCCAGGAAGTCTACTTCGACCTTGCACTGTCCAAAACAATAGATACCACATTGACCCCGCCCCCATTTCAGCCGGGCAGCCTGGTCAGCTTCAATATTACGGTCAAGAACGAGGGCGTGCTGAGCAGCACCTTTGCAAGGGTGATCGACTACCTCCCTGCTGGGCTCAGCCTGGTCGATGCCGGCCCTTACCATCAGAGCGGTAATATTTTTACTTTGCCGGCTATTGCACCTGGCGATTCCCTGGTGCTCACCCCGACGTACCGCATCAGCCCGGATTTTGATGGGGCTTCAATAATCAATGCTGCAGAAATTGGGCAAGCTAACAATGCTGTGAACTATGCCGATCTGGATTCTCAGCCTGACTTTATCAACGGCAATGATGCCCAAGGGGAAGATGACTATGGCTTCGTCGAAATCCCGGTAGAAGCTACGGCCGTCTTTGACCTTTCACTGGAAAAGACAGTGAATGGGGCAGGCCCTTTTGAGCCTGGGCAGGAAGTGACCTTCACCCTGGCCGTCACTAACGAAGGCGACTTGGAGGCAGCTAATGTCCAATTGCGAGATTTTATCCCCAATGGCCTGACAGTCAACGATAACAACTGGGCGGTAGCAGATGGGGAAGCCACGCTGTTGTCTCCAATCGCTAGTATTGCGCCAGGCGAGACGGTGGCGCGGGATATCACCTTCTCGATCAATGCCTTTTTTGCACAGCCTAATATTGTCAACAGGGCTGAAATCCTTTCCGCGGAAGGCGGCGCGGCTGACGAAGACTCTACCCCTGGCAATAATATACCTGAAGAAGATGATCAGGACAGTGAGCTGATTGTCATTCAGCCAACGGCTGACCTGGCCTTGGAAAAGCTGGCCCCGCTGGGCGGCCCGTTCGCCCCGGGCGAGCTCGTGACTTTTACTTTCCGCGTCCACAATGAAGGCTCCCTGCTGGCGACAAACATACAGCTTGCTGATTACGTGCCGGAAGGCCTGACTTTGGAAGATAACAACTGGTTTATGTCCGGAGGGCAGGCAAACCTCAATACGCCCATCTTGGCTGTTCTGCCTGGCGCAAGTGTCAACGTGCCGATCACTTTCCGCATTGGCGAAGGGGTAGAAGCTACTAGCCTGGCCAATGCCGGTGAGATCAAGAGCTTCAACAACCCGGCCAATGAGCCCGATACAGACTCCACCCCAGGCAACTTCAGCAATAGCGAAGATGACGATGCAACAGCTACCATCATTTTGGAGCAGCCACAAAATGTCTTTGACCTTTCGCTGGCCAAAGAAGTGAGCAGCCCCGGCCCATTTGCTCCAGGACAGCTGGTGACTTTCAACATTATTGTCACCAACGAAGGCAACCTGACTGCTTTTGATGTCGGTGTGATCGACTACCTGCCGGACGGGCTCTCGCTGGCTGACCCCGATTGGATGCCCAACCTGAGCACGGCGCTCCTGATGGTGCCCATCCCTGTTATTGCCCCGGGAGCTTCCGCCACCGTGTCTATTACCTGTCAGGTAGAGAACGGCATGAGCGGGCTCGGCATCACCAACCGCGCGGAAATCATCTCAGGTTCCAATAATTTGGGCTTGCCGGATATCGACTCTGTCCCTTTTAATGGAGTAGACAATGCCGAAGACGATAACGGCAGTGCAACCATTCAGGTGACAGAAGCGGTTGAGAACTTTGACCTTTCCCTTAACAAATCGGTCAGCAGCAGCGGCCCGTTCGCACCGGGCAGTACCGTGACCTTTACCCTTCAAGTCAAAAATGAGGGTACGCTACAGGCTACACAGGTACAATTGTCCGACTATATCCCCCAAGGGTTGACCCTTGCTGACGCAGACTGGACTGCGGCCAACGGCATCGCTACCCTGAATAATCCTATAGCTGTCATCCCTGGCGGTGCCGCTCAAAACGTAGACATTACTTTCAATATCGATAGTGGCTACACAGGCACATCCATCAATAATACAGCAGAGATCCGTAGCTTCAGCAATCCTCTGGGCTTGCCTGATGATGATTCCACCCCCGATAATGGGGACCCCAACGAAGACGACTTCGATAACAGCCTGATTGCCATTGCGCAGCAATTTGATTTGGCTTTGAGCAAGACGGTGCTTACTCAAGGGCCGTATGCCCCGGGCCAGCTCGTTACCTACAGCCTCAATGTGGTCAACCAAGGGAATATCACAGCAGTCAACGTAGGGCTGAACGATTACTACCCTTTCCAACAGCTGCTGCCGGCAGATGCAGATTGGCAGGCTGCAGGTGGCAATACCCTCCGGCTCATCAATCCTATACCGTCTATCGCGCCAGGGCAGACCGTTTCCGTGCCCATCACTTTCCAAGTGCGGAGTGATATAGCCTGTGGTGCAGTGGCTACTAACTGCGCGGAGATCCGCGGAGCAGGCAATGCTCAGCCCGATGTGGATTCCACGCCTGCGAATGGCAGCCACGATGAAGACGATGACGATGCCATTGATATCACTATTTCCTGTCAGCAGGAGTTTGATCTGTCTTTGGAAAAAACCGTGGTTACAGAGGGCGCGGCTTTCAGCCCAGGGCAGTCTGTTACCTTTGGCATTACAGTCACTAACGAAGGTGAAGCTACCGCAACAGCAGTACAAGTGGTGGACTACCTGCCAAATGGCACTTTCCTCGTCGACAACAACTGGGAAAGCATAGGCAATAACCAGGTCCGCCTGCTTCAGCCTATTGTCAACCTGGCCCCTGGGCAATCGGTCACCCGCAATATTTCGCTGTTCATCGGTAGCGGCTATTCGGGCACAACACTGACCAACTTCGCTGAAATCCTTAGTGCTTCGAACGCAGCTGGATCGCCTGATGTGGATTCTACCCCGGGCAACGGTGCAGTAGAAGCTGGGGAGGACGATTTTGACGGGGCGACCATCAATATGGAAACCCGTACCTTCGACCTGGCGCTCAGCAAATCGCTGAAAACGAGCGAAACCCCCGGCCCGTTCCTGCCTGGAGATGAAGTGGTCTTCCGCATCAGTGTCACCAACCAGGGAAATGTGCAGGCGCAGAATGTTCAAGTGCGCGATTACATCCCCAACGGCCTTATCCTGAACGATCCGAACTGGATGCAGAACGGCAGCTTTGCCCAGCTCGATGGCGGGCTAGGCAGCCTAGCCCCTGGCGCGACCCTCAGCCGGGACATCCGTTTTGTCATCAGCGGGGCTTTCGCCCAAACTTCATTGACCAACTTTGCAGAAATCTCAGCCGCAAGCAATGGGTTCAGCCTGGCCGATGTAGACTCTACGCCGGGCAACGGTGTTCAGGGTGCGAACGAAGATGACTACGACGGGGCCACTATCGCTGTGATCCAGAATCAGTTTGACCTGGCCTTGGTGAAATCATTGAATACTACACTGACGCCTGGCCCATTCTCTCCGGGCAGTGCAGTGACCTTCCGCCTCACGGTGTCCAATCAGGGCGACCTGACGGCGCAGACGGTCAGTTTGCGCGATTTTATCCCGGAAGGGCTCGTGCTCAATGACCCGGCCTGGTCCATAAGCGGGGGCAATGCCGTTTACAACGGGGCCATCACCAATCTGCAGCCTGGCAACAGCCAATCAGTGAACATATCTTTCCTGATCGCAGATGATTTCACCGCCCCGTCCATCAGCAACTTTGCCGAGATATTGTCAGCCACCAACGGCTTGGGCCTAAATGATGAGGACTCTGTCCCCGGCAACGGCTTGAACGGGCAAAATGAAGACGACTTCGATGGCGCTGCCATTACCATTACCTATCCACAGCAAACTTTTGACCTGGCCTTGGAAAAGAGCCTGAACACAGCCGCAACCCCTGGCCCATTTGTCCCAGGCAGTACGGTGACCTTTACCATTACGGTAGAAAATCAGGGGACAACCAGTGCACAGCAAGTGCAGCTTGCAGACTATGTGCCCCTTGGGCTTACCTTAGACGACAACAACTGGCAGATGCAAGGGGCTACAGCCCGCCTGCAGACGCCTATTGCTAATATTCCGGTGGGCGGTACGGTATCCCGGGACATCACCTTTACGATCAACGGCAATTTTGCCGGGCAGTCCATCAATAACTTTGCAGAAATCTTCTCCTTCAGCAACCCCCTCAGCCTGAGTGACGAAGACTCCACCCCGGGCAATGGCCTGGCTGGGCAGGGTGAGGACGACTTTGATAGTGCTGCCATCACGGTCAGCCCAGAGACAGAGCAGGTGTTCGACCTCTCACTCGCTAAAGGGCTGCAATCACAAGGGCCATTCCTGCCCGGCGATCTAGTGACCTTCGTCTTTACGGTAACGAACGAAGGCAATGTCACTGCGCAGAATATCCGTTTGCGCGACTTTGTGCCGCAGGGCATGCTGCCAGCAGACCTGAATTGGTCCTCAAATGGGAGTACAGTTGTCCTGAACAACCCAATTGCGTCCTTGGCGCCGGGGGCATCCACTACAGTCACACTGGATCTGGCCATCGGCATTGCCTTCCAAGGCAGCTCCATCACTAACTTTGGCGAAATCAGTGCGGCAACGAACCCGGCGGGGCTTCCCGATATAGATTCTACGCCAAACAATGGTTTCGGCGGGCCACAGGAAGATGATTTCAGCAGCGTTACCTTCCCGGTATTCTTGAGCAACTTCGACTTGGCGCTGGTCAAGACCGTCGCTACTGTCGGGCCATTTGAGCCGGGAGATGAGGTGACCTTCAACCTGCACGTCAATAATCAAGGTGGGCTGGTTGCCCAAAATGTAGAGCTGTCGGACTTTGTCCCCCAGGGGCTTATACTGAACGACTCAGACTGGACCCTGCTTGGCGGCGTAGCTACTCTCAATCAACCTATCGAGAGCATTAGCGCAGGGCAGATTGTGACGGTTCCGATTACTTTTATCATTGATGCGGATTATAGCGGTGAGTCCATCATCAATACTGCTGAGATACTGGCTGCAGGCAACCCTATCGGGGCCGGGGATTTGGATTCCACGCCTGGCAATGGTGCGGCTGCGCCCAATGAAGACGATTACGACAGCGCTACAGTCATTGTCACCCAAGTACCAGAGGCGGTGTTCGACCTGGCACTGACAAAGCGGGTGAATACCGGTCAGACGCCGGCTCCTTATGCGTTGGGCGATGATGTGGTATACAACATCACCATCACCAATCAAGGTGATTTCCCGGCATACAACATCACGGTGACAGATTATATCCCTGCCGGCCTCATCTTGGATGATGCCAACTGGGCGCTGGGTTCAGGTATGGCATCACGGGTAATCCCTGGCCCTGTGGCTCCGGGCGGTGGCACTGCTACTGTTTCTATCCGCTTTCAGATAGACCCGGCATACACGGGCTCTGTCATTACGAATTTTGCCGAGATCAGCGCAGCTGATGACGATCAGGTGGCTGGCAATACGCCTCCTGTAGATATCGATTCTCCTTATGATACCAACCCTGCCAATGATGCCGGCGGCGCTCCGGGCACAGCTGCCGACAACGCCATCAATGGCAACGGTACAGGTGCCCCCGGCAGCAACGTGGCCATTTTGGACGAGGACGACCACGACCCGGCCATGATTGTCTTGGACAACTGCGATGGGCTCAATGCGGGGATCAACGGTACTTTAGAGGTCTGCCTGACCTGCACCCCGGATGAAGTCATCCTGAACCTGTTTGATGGGCTAGGCGGAAACCCAAGCCCGGGCGGTTTCTGGACGGAGTCTACGGCCTCCGGCGTCAGCTTGGTCAACCCGGCAGCTGTAGACTTTACCAATGTGCCTATGGGGGTTTACACTTTTGTGTACACGGTAGGTGGCATGGGCGGCTGCCCACAGCAGTCTGCAACAGTTACAGTGAACAAGGAAGACATTTCCGCGTTTGCGTGCAACGATCAGATCAACGTGACCTTTGGCACAAGCTGTGAGATAGTGGTTTCTCCAGATATGCTCCTAGAAGGAGAAGACGACTGTATGAACTCCCTGCAGGTCGAGCTGTTCAACGAGGCTGGGCAGAGCATTGGCAATACGATTACTGGCGCAGAGGTAGGGCAGCTGTTGTTCGCGTTTGTAGTAGACCCCTTCTGTGGCAATTTCTGCGAAAGCCGTATTTCAGTAACCGATCAGACCTCGCCCACGATTGTCTGCCCCACACAAGAAGCCGATCTCCTTTGCAATGAGCTAGACCTGGTGATGGACAACGTAGGCAGCCTGGCCGATCTTGGGCAGCCTCAGATTTTAGACAACTGTGGCGATTTCAATACCGTTACTTTCGAGGACGTGATGGTGATGGGGCAAGAAAGCTGTGAGGATCAGATCATCAACCGGACCTTCACGGTGACCGACCCTGCGGGCAATGCTACGCAATGTACACAGCAGATCACCTTCCGCCCGGCAAGCTTGTCTGACATCATGCCCTTCCCTGAGTCGGTATTCTACTCTTGTACAGAAAGCTATGAGACCGATGTGGCAGGTAACCCTCTGCCCGACCCTTCTACAGCTCCGCAGCTTGATGGCTTCTACGGTACTTACAATATTGGGCAGAGCCTCTGCAATATCGGGGTGACCTACGAGGACAGCGCACCTCTGTTCGAGTGTGAAGGCACTTTCCGGATTGTGCGGGAGTGGACCCTCATCGACTTTTGTGCGCCCAATGGGCAAAATGTAGAGACACAACTGCAGATCATACGGGTAGGGGACGTAGAAGGGCCTACTGTTACCATTCCGAACCCGGATACGAACAATGACGGCATCCCCGAGCCGCTCGTCTACTCGACGGGCACCTTCGATTGTACCGCAGCTATTGTGGTGCCTATGCCGGGAGTGACAGACAACTGCTCTGGCTGGGAGGTACAAACCTCCATCGTAATTGATGAGGTCGTGCCCCTGGTCAATCAGTTTGGGCTGTTGATCGGCTACGATACAATACCGACTGTATTCCAGACGATTCAGCCCGGTGAATCCCGTTTTGTGACGGGCATCCCGATCGGCTGCCACACTATCCGTTATAAAGTGACAGACGATTGCAACAACTTCACAGTCACCGAGGCGCCCTTTTGTATTGAAGACCAAATTGAGCCTGCTGCGGTGTGCAACGATGATTTGAACATCTCGCTTGGCGGAGATGGTGCAGCTCGTGTATTCGCTTCAGATGTGGATGAGGGCAGCAACGACAATTGTGAAATTGCTACGCTGGAAGTGCGCCGCCTAGTGGAGCTTGACCCGGGCGATTGCAGTGATGTGACAGACTATTATACTGATTGGGGCCCGTTCGTAGATTTTACCTGTTGTGATGCAGGCCGTATGGTGACCATCGAATTGCGGGTGACCGATATTTACGGCAATCAGAACATCTGCTGGCTGGAAGTGCTGGTAGAAGATAAGATCAACCCGTTCTGTATTGCTCCTCCGAGCACGTCCATCAGCTGTGCTGACCTACCCGGCAGCTTCGTGCCTGAGGACACGCAGGCTTTGGAAGCCTTGTTCGGCTTTGCAGAAGGAGACGACGATTGCGGCCCGGTTTCCGTTCAGGAGTTTGCGGCCGATGTCAACCTCGATGATTGTGGGTTTGGCACTATTGTACGGACGTTCCAGGCTGCAGATGCGGCTGGCAACCTCTCTACAAATACCTGTTCACAGGTGATCACGGTGGAGCAGGAGTTCAACTATACCATCAAGTTCCCTAAAGATGAGGTGTCCAATTGTGGAGTGCCCTCTCCGGATACGATCCTGCTGAACGGCATGGGCTGCGATATGCTCTCCGTAAATGTAGAGGACGAGATTTTTACCCCTAACGGGAGCAGCTCAGACCCGGCCTGTTATAAGATATTCCGCCGCTACCGTGTGCAGAATATGTGCGAATGGGACGGCATATCTGGCCCGCTCATTGTAGGCAGGAATGAAGATTGTGACGGGGCTCCTGGAGACGAGGATGTTTGGGTGGTCCGTACACCCGGCAGTACGTTCATCGATCGTGACGGCAACCCCAACAACAGTGTGCCTGCCTTTGGCACCAAAGGGACATCTTGCGATGGCAATACCAACCCTGCCGGTTATTGGCGCACAGTACAGTCTGTAGGCTACTGGCAGTACACCCAGATAATCGAAGTGCGGGACACCGAGGCTCCTCAGATCAGCTTCACAGACCCCGGGCAGTTCTGCAGTATCAATCAGGTGACCTGTAATGCAAATGTGGACTTCCCGTTTGTGGTAGCAGAAAATTGTGACCCGGAGAACCTCTCCATCAGCGTGAGCTTGGATGCAGGTGCCAACGGCAGTATCGATTTCAACGTGAGCAGCGAGCTGTCCGGTACTTACCCCAACTACAGCATAGGAGGCGAGTACCCGATCGGCAGCCATGCATTTGTGGTCACGGTGGAGGATGGCTGTGGCGGCAACACCGCTGTAGCGACACTCCCATTTGAAGTGGTGGACTGTGCAGCGCCTACGCTTACCTGCCTGAACGGGCTTACCTTCAACCTGCAGGCGTTGCCACCGGACACCGATATTGATGGCGATGGACAGATTGATATTGCAGGTGCGGGCATCTGGGCTTCGGACTTCCATATCAACGAGTCGGATTGCAGCGATGATACCATCGGGTTCGCTATCAACCTGCCCGGTGAAACGCCAGACTTTTCACAGACGAGCCTGTACTTTACCTGCGAGGACGTAGGCACAATCGATGTAGAAGTGTACTTCTTCGACAGCGCTTACAATCCGGAGGCCGTGCAGCCTGATGGCAGTATTGGAGGGCCTAACTGGGACTTCTGTACTACGTTTATTGAGCTGACCGACAACAATAGCGTTTGTGACAACCCTGAAGCCGCACCGATGATGGCGGGGCTGATCTCACGGGAGAACGATGATGCTGTGCAGGATGTAGAAGTGGCCCTCAGCGGTGCTATGAGCTCTATGGCTATGACCTCGAGCAACGGCACCTACGAGTTTGCCGAGCTGCCGATGGGGTACGATTATACCCTGACCCCTTCGCGCAATAATGACCACAGAAACGGCATCTCTACTCTAGACCTCATCACGATTCAGCAGCATTTGCTAGGGATTTCCCTGTTGGACAGCCCCTACAAGCGCATTGCTGCGGATGCCAACCGGTCTAATGCCATTACGACGCTGGATATGATAGAAATTCAGAAGCTGATCCTCGGCGAGATCACTGAGTTTACCAATAACACGAGCTGGCGTTTCGTCGACCGGGAGTTCAGCTTCCCGGTCCCCTCAAACCCCTGGTTCTCTGTTTTCCCAGAATCTATTTCTGTGAACGACCTCGATAGCGATGTCATGTCCAATGATTTTGTAGCGATCAAAATCGGTGATGTGAACAACTCCGCCACTACGACCCAATTTAGCGGCTTGGAAGAGCGGAGCAGCGAGACCGTTGCATTACGCCTCGAAGATCATCACCTACAGGCAGACAGCCAAGTCATTGTCCCATTTGCGGTAGCGGCAGCTGACCAACTTGAGGGCTATCAGTTTACCTTGGAGTTTGACCCCGCTGTACTTCAGCTGGCGGATGTCAGTTACGGTATTGCCGACGAGAACAGCCTGGGCTTGTACGATGCTGCCCAAGGCCGCATTACTGCGAGCTGGTACGATCAGCATGCCTTTGAGTGGCCAGAGGACGGCCAATTGGAGCTGTTCGCCCTTACCTTTGAGGTGCTGAGCACAGGTGGAGGCGCCCTGAGCAGTGAGCTTCTGCTCAGCTCAGCGGTGACGACTGCGGAAGCTTACCGTAGGGATGGGGCCCGGCTAGGGGTAGCGCTCGATTTCGGGCAAGCACTGCCTACCGGTACGGCCAGTGCAACAGCGATGCCTTTCCGCCTCCATCAAAACCGGCCTAACCCGTTTGGCGAAAGCACAGTCATTGGTTTTGAATTGCCGGAAGCGGGCACTGCCCAACTTCAGGTATACGACCTTCAGGGCCGCTTGTTGAAGCGGGTAGCCGGGCACTACGCAGCAGGTTATCATGAGGTCGCCCTCCGTAGGGAAGACTTGGGCACCACAGGAGTCCTTTACTATCAGCTGCAGGCTGCAGGGCAGACCGCTACCCGGAAAATGGTATTATTGAAATAAGCAAAGTGAAGCCTGCCAGCGATACTTCGCTGGCAGGCTTTCATTGGAATGGCCAGGGGGAGTGTGGCAAAGGAACTGTTTCAGCCCTGCAATACCCCCTGTATATCAAGCCTGCTCAATGGAGGGGGGCGGAAGTTGAATAATTCAGAGTATTTTAGCATTTTTACAATATGGTGTTCCTGTGGGCACACCGCTCCATGCTATAGGCACACCATAAATGCTCCGTGGCTGGCAATGTGCTGCCAAAAGCCCCTTCTTCCCTTCGAAGCGTACGTAAAGCAAACAAACACTTAATTTGGCAACAGCTCCCTAATTCTTTATAGCCTGCTGCGCCCGCTGCTGGTTTTTGATCAAAAAAAGGCAGCTGAGTAGCCGAATTTCGAATTAATGGAGTCTATCTAACAAACTACGCGCTTCTATTTGTATTTAAGCTTGTAGATTTGTCGTATATGATAATTGTCGATTGAAGGTAAAAGGGCGCTCCCTTCTGCCTGGCAACGATAAAATCAGGCAACGGGCTCCGCCCTAGCTGACCCTTAGAAAGAAGCTAATAGCAACTTAACTGAGGAGACTGCCCAGACCGATTATTTGACAAATGCATTGGCCATGTATTTGTCAGGCGTGAGGCGCTCCTTCGTTTTATCTCATGAGTTATGACCACACCGAATGCCAACCGCAACCGCATCCGGCTACAGGCAGGGTATATCCTCCCGGCTGTGGCTGACTCAAGTGGTGCTCTACCACTGGGCAGCGTGCTCTGTACCTTCTTGTTCATTTTGTCAGCTGTATGGCCTGCCGGGCTGAATGCTGCCTCTCCTTTGGCTGCCCCTTTCTGTGGGACAGACACTCTGCCTCCCATATTGACCTTCCCGGCTGCTGGCTTGCAGCAAGAGCTGTCTGCCTGCGAAGCGGCTTCTTCTGCCGTTTTCTTCTTTTCCGTATCAGCTAGTGATGCCTGTGACCCCGCCCCCGCTGTCGTTGTATCCCCCGCAGCTGGCAGCGAAGGTTTTACGGTAGCGGAGCTTTCTCCTGGCAGTTACATGGCCTGGGGGCCTCCTGGCAGCTACGCCCTTATTGCTGAGGCCTCAGATGAAGCCGGCAACGCGGTACAAGCCGAAATACCTGTTGGGGTAACTGTAGGAGGATTGGCAGGGGCGGATATCGCATTTGCATGCAACGATACCGTCCGCGTCCCGCTAGATGAAAACTGTCAGCGGGTGCTGACGCCAGATATGCTGGCAGAAGGCAGCTTGGGCTGCCTGCCGGTTTCTTATTTTCAAATCGAAATAGCAGATGCTGACCCTTCCAATGGCCGGGTACTGGATGGTCCAGGAGTATACTCCTATGAATTGTTGCCTCAGGAGCAGGCGGTGTATACGGGGTTCACAGGCTCGTTCTTTTCTTCTTTTTGGCCGCGCAGGTCACAGCCTGGGAGCGAGCTGGCTTTTTCCGCTGACAGTCTTGTGCTCGCTGGGCAGTCAGACTGGGCTGTTGCCGCGTATGCTTTCCGGCACCCGGCAACGATAACCTTTGAGGCAGGCCTATCAGAAGGCGAGGGCGAATTGGAGGTAGCCCTGCTCGATGCGTCAGGTGGGGTATTGGAAACCTTCAGCCAGTCTGATGCAGGCAGTGCTACAATGGCCTGGAGCGCAATGCCCGGGCAAGTGCTCCGGGTATGGTTCCATGGAGGTGCTACCGGTGGAACAGCCTTTGTTACCGGGCTCGAGGCCTCCTTTAGTATAAACGGGGCAGAGGGTATTGAGGGCTGTTGGGGGGTTATTGTCGCGGAAGATCTTACGCCTCCAAGCTTGGCTTGCCCGCCCACTGCCTCAGAGGCTACCCGGTCTTTTGAAGTTCAGACCGCTGAGCTGCTGCTGTCGGAGGGGAGCCCGGTTTGGCAGACAGGCACATTTGGGTGCTTGTCCACTGCGCTGCCCGGCATGGGCATCCGCCGATATGAAGTGCTTCCTTTTACCGTTAGCGAAGAAGATCTGTACACCTTTCAAGTGGAAGCAGCGCTGGATAATGGCGAAGGTTATGCCGCTGTGCTGCAGGATGGCTTCAGCCCGCTCAGCCCCTGCCCTGGGCTGATTGCGCGTCAGCAGATAACCTCCGAGGGGAGCAGCCGTATTGCGCTGCCATTGCGCCCTGGGCATACGTACTATCTATTGGCCACTACGGTTTCACCGGGCGCATCGGGCAGCTTCTCCTTCCGGGTGCGCAGTGATGCAGGCGGCACAGTAGACGGTTGGGCAGATGGTTGGGCACCTTTCACCGAGCGGCTTTATTGCGAGGACATTAGCTGGGCTTTGCAGGCAGACAGCCTCTCTTGGACCGGCGAGCCTACAGTTGACGATAATTGCGGGCCGGTCAGCTGGTCGTACGAAGATGAAGTGATCGAAGCGGATGCCTGCAGCAGCCTCCGGATTGTCCGTACATTCAGTGCGACAGATGGCGCAGGCTTGTCCGATACCTGTGTGCAGGAAATCAATTTTGGGCGCCCTGAAGTAGGCGATGTCGTTTTCCCCCCATTTAGTTTTCCGATCAGCTGCGAAGAAACCTACCCTGTTGATGACAACGGGAACCCTTCGCCCGCTTATACGGGCTATCCTTTTGTGCAGACGATACAGGGCGCAGCCCGGCTCGATGAGGTATACTGCAACTTGGGCGCTACCTACGAAGACAGCCCGCTCATTGAGGTATGCGAAGGTTCTTTCAAGTTTCTCCGCACCTGGCGTGTCATCGATTGGTGCGCTCCGGAAGAGAGCATTTTCAATTATGGGCAGACCATAAAGATTGGGGATTTCGTGCCCCCGGCTGTATCCGCCCCTGAGCTCGACCTTGATGCCAATGGGCAAATAGATAGCATACTGGTCTATAGTACACAGCCATTTGACTGTACGGCTGCCTTTGTAGCCCCCTGGCCGGTAGTTTCCGATAATTGCACAGGCTGGACTGTTTTCACGCAAGTGGTTACTTACGCCGACAGCATAGTGTTTAATGCTGCGGGTATGCCTGTCGATACCGTAGTGAACACCTTGGTCCGGGCTAATATACCGGAAACCGCTGCAGACCGTTTCGTTTGGGGTATCCCGGCAGGGGAGCATTTCTTCCGGTACAAAGTAACTGATGACTGTGGCAATGTAGCGCTTTTTGAAAGCCCGTTCCGGGTCGATGACCTCACAGAGCCCGTTGCTGACTGCAACGAACAGCTCAATGTGTCCCTTAATCAAGAAGGGGGGCTGCTCCTGCTGGCCGAAAGCGTAGACGAGGGGAGCTGGGACAACTGTGGGCTGGAGGGCTTTGCAATCCGCCGCGAAGTAGCTGTAGACGGTGCCTGCGCCCCATCGGAACCCTATATGACCCCCTGGGCAAACGAAGCGGCCTTTACCTGCTGTGATGCAGGGCAGGTTGTAGCTATAGAGCTGCTCGTCCGTGACTTGGCAGGCAACGAAAACCGCTGCTGGTCGGAGGTGTTCGTTGAAGATAAAATTGATCCCGTTTGTGTGCCGCCCGATCCGGTTACGCTCTTCTGTGATGAAGTGCCTGGCAATTTCCGCCCAGACAGCATCCCCCAGCTGCAGGCTTTGTTCCTTTTGCCTGAAGCTACCGACAACTGCGGAGCCGATTGGGAAGAGCTGCCCCCTGTGCCTCAATTGGACGACTGCGGGGTGGGGCGGATAGTGCGCCACTTCCGTGCAATCGATGGCGCTGGTAATGTATCGGAAAACCCTTGTACGCAGGAGGTGAGGCTAGAGCCACGCCACGATTATCAAATCCGCTTCCCAATGGATTCGGAAGCCCTGTGCGGTGTGCCCAACCCCGATACGATAGAAGTCTTTGCCCAAGCCTGCGACCTTTTGGCTGTAAGTGTGGCAGATACCGTCTTCTCTGCTTCCGGCGATGAATGCTATAAAATATTCCGGACCTACCGGGTCATCAACTGGTGCGAGTACGATGGGGAAGCTCCCCCAAGAGTGGTCGGCCGCGATGAAGACTGCGATGAGCAGCCCGGGGACGAAGCCGTTTGGGTGGTCCGTCAGCCGTCACAGGCCTATATAGACCGCGACAGCATGCCGGCCAACGCTAATCCCCAAGCGGGGGAGAAAGGGACGGTCTGCGATGGGCAAACCAACCCCGAGGGCTATTGGCGCACTGTTGCCTCCAATGGCTTTTGGCAGTACCGGCAAATTATTAAGGTATACGATGATGTCCCGCCGGTCATCGCTTTTGTGCCGCCCCTGCCAGTGTGCAGCAATAATAATGAAACCTGCCGGGCATATGCTGAATACCTGTTTGCCATAACAGACAATTGTACGCCCAACGATCTGACCATCACCGTCTTGTACGATGAATATTCCGACGGTACGATCGACTCCGTCATTACAGACATCTTTGGGACTTACCCCAAGTGGAAACTGGCAGGCGACTGGCCGATAGGGGAGCATGTTTTTGAGATAAGGGTAGAAGATGGCTGTGGCAATCAGGCTGCAGCCGATATGCCATTTGAAATCGTAGACTGCAAAGCGCCTGCGCCAGCTTGCATCAGTGGGCTTTCTGTGCCGCTCATGCCGGTAGAGCCGCAGACTGATGTGGATGGGGACGGCGATTTTGACAGAGGCGCGATGACGCTATTTGCTACGGAGTTCATCGCCAGCCCTTATACCGACTGCAGCATGCCGGTTACTTACAGCATCAACCGGGTAGGGGAGCAGCCCTCCCGGGACCAGACTTCCTTAACGATTACCTGCGATGACTTGGGCATACTCTTGGTAGAAATTTATGCCTGGGACAGCGCCGACAACCCCTTCCGTGTGCAGCCGGACGGCACAACGGGAGGGCCCAATTATGATTATTGTGAAACCTTTGCTCTAGTGACCAACAACCTGGCGGATTGTGATATGCCCCTGCCTACGATTGCCGGTGCGATAGAACGCATAGATGGCATACCCGTACCTGGTGTAGAAGTGAGCCTAAGCGGCTTGATCAGCCAGTCCGCCCAAACTGAAGAGGCTGGCACCTACCAATTTGAGAGCTTGGAGCCTGGTTATGATTATACCCTCACGCCATCCTTGTCTGCCAATGTACACAATGGGCTGACCACCTACGATGTTGTCCTCATCGGGCAGCATATCTTGGGCATTCAGCCACTGACTTCCCCCTATCAGCTGCTGGCGGCGGATGTGAACAACTCCGGCTCTGTAAGCACCTTGGACATGATCCGCCTCCGGCAGGTCATCCTGAGCATACTGCTCGAATTCCCGAACCAAGACAGTTGGCGGTTTGTGCCCAGAGATTTTCATTTCGAGGACCCCGCCAACCCATGGCTGCACCCTGTGCCTGCCGCAATTACCCTGAATGACCTCCCAGCCGCCGGTGCATTCCAGCAAGATTTTATCGGCATCAAAGTTGGGGATATTGATCTGAGCGCTATTGTCAACCCTTTGCTGCAGATCGATGAGCGCAATGTGGCCGGGGAGCTCGCCCTGGCTTTTGAAGACCTCCGCCTTGCTGCAGGAGAAGAGGTGGAAGTACCGGTTTGGGCAGACCTCTCTGGCATCCAAGGCCTACAGGCGCTGCTTGCTGTAGACCCCGCTATGGCCGAGCTGCTTGCTGTCGAGCCTGGCGTCATTGGCGGGCATAGCTATAACACAGGGCTGCCAGGAGCTGGCCGGCTTGCGGTGAGCTGGGCGGGCCCGCCTTCCGGGCAGGAGGGTGAGCAAGTGCTGCTGAGCCTGCGCCTGCGCGCTCGCAAGGATATCGTGCTGAGCCAAGCGCTCTCCTTAGGGCAACATCCGAGCCTCTATCCAGAAGCTTATGGTGCGGGCCAAAAGTATGACCTTATGCTCAGCGCACTAGGGAAGCAGCCCGCGCTGCCAGTGCTCACCGCATTTCCGAACCCCGCCAATGGTGCCCTACAGGTCAGATATGACATACCCCAAGCGGGGCGCCTCGCTTTGTTTAACACCTCTGGGCAACAGCTGTCCTCCACTGAGCTACAGGCGGGCTCTGGGCAGACCGTCATCGACCTCCGTCAGGTGCCTGGGGGAGTCTATACGCTGAAGCTGCAAAGTGCAGGCGCTGTGAAAGCCGTACGGGTTGCTGTCGTTCGGTAGCGGACAAAGGAGGGGGGCGGAAAAACATTTCATCTCCTTGGCCATAGCCAGTGAATTACTGTAAATCAGCCAGCACATCTCCCTGATGCGTTCTTGCCACGTTTTCCGGTCTTAAGCGACTACTGCACAAATGGAAGCCGAGGCAGCTGGCACACCACACAATAGACGGGCGCAAACCAGATTGTCATTTTTTGCCTGCCCCCTCCGCAAGGATAGGGGCCTGCCCCTGCACAATGTGATGGGGCCTCCCCCTGCCTAGCGGCAGGGGGCGCTATGCTGCGGGGCTCGCTATCCGCTCGGCCCTATCGGGCTAATACCCCTCCGCAGCGCTAGGCCAATGCCAGGCTAGAGCCTAAACGCCTGTGGCATTTTGGCACACGCCCAATAGTTCGGCTCGCCATCTTTTCCCTTCCTTATGCTGAGGCTGCCTTTGTTTAGCGGAGGCACAGTGGGCGGTCCGCTCACCTGGCCTGTCCTAGCTGAAAGTGTACCGATGTCAGGTATACTATTTATATGTTAGGTATGCTATTATTAGAGATAGTACAGTCCGGTACCTTCAAAAGCCATGTAAATAGCGGGTATTAGGCACTATTTAAATTTTTTCTAAAAAAGGGTGCCGCTTTTAAACCAGATAAACACGATTGTGTTCTATCTTTGTATAATAGTAAAGCTATTAATACTTAAAGCGAGGCTTAAGTAAGTGAAAGTTTAAATCAGCAGGCAGAGGCCTGCACAAACAGAAGTGGCTTATGTCAAACTTGGAGTTCACACAGTCTTTCTATCAGTACCGCCCCACCTTGATGTCATTTGCGGTGCACCTGACCAAGGACGAGGAGGAAGCGAATGACCTGATGCAGGATACGGCTTACAAGGCTTTCAAGTACCGCAATATGTATAAGCCCCACACCAACCTAAGGGCTTGGCTGATGACAATTATGCGGAATACCTTCATCAACAACTACCGTCAGCGTAAGCGCCGCCGCACTTTGCAGGACAGTACCGCCAATCAGTACTGGATCAATGCGGGCAACGGGCAGGCGTACAATACCGGAGAATCAGAAGTGACGATGAAGGAGCTGATGGGCATGGTAGAGCGCTTGGACGACTGGCTCAAAGTCCCTTTCCTTATGCACTATCAGGGGTTCAAGTACGAAGAGATTGCTCAGGAGCTGGAAATCCCGTTGGGGACAGTCAAGAGCCGCATCTTTTTTGCCCGCCGAAAGCTGCAAGAAGGCTTGGAGAAACTATACCCTGTTAAGAACATCAAGGAGATGATGGCAGCCCGGAACTAGCTCGCCTGCTTTAGCTCAGGTGGGCGTTTGCGGCCTTGGTTGGCAGCTGGCTCGGCCTGCTATAGGCTGGGCGGTCAATCAGCATTTGGCCCGGTTTTGATCAAGTTCCGCTCGTTCACCGTTGTGGTTGCACCTTAAATAAAAAGGTATGTCTAGGTATTTACGGCCCCAACCACTAGCTCCTGCCCTCCCTTGGTTTTTTCTTTTTCCCTGGCAAACACTGGCTGACCTATGTTTTCTGTAGAATTGACAATCAACGAGAATCTTTACAAGAATGACCCGCAGCGCACCGATTTAGGGCGCAAGATACTGCAGCACAGTATTTTGATGATAGACGAGTGCGGGCTGGAGCGGTTCAATTTCCGTAAGCTGGCCGTCCGTATTGGCTCTACGGAGGCTTCTATATACCGGTACTTTGAGAACAAACAACGGCTGCTGATTTACCTGGTCAATTGGTACTGGGAATGGATGCGGTTCCGGATTGAGCTGAAAGTGCTAGAGATAGAGGACCCTCTGTTGAAACTTCAGGCTGTCATCAGCTGTATTGTAGATACTGCAAAGCGGAATACCTCTATTTCCTATATTGATGAAGATGTGCTGCACCGCATTGTGGTAGCTGAAGGCACCAAGGCTTACCACAATAAAGCTGTGGACCTGCAAAACCGGGAGGGCTTTTTCTTGGCTTACAAGGCGTTGTGCAAGCGGATCGCTGGGGTGATCTTAGAGAATAACCCTGAATTCCCATACCCGCATACCTTGGCCAGCAATATGTTGGAAATGGCGAACAACCATATCTTTTTTGCAGAGCACCTGCCCCGTCTCACCGATGTGGACGGCAAGGGGGATGTGCCCCGTCAAGTAGAGCAGCTGCTTTCCTACTTTACGCTGCGGCTGCTCAAAGAGGAACGAGTCAGTGCTTAACCGGCTAAAAGCCTTACAATAAATAGAGTTTTCCTCAACCTAATCAATCCAAAGCGTATTTCGAACCTGTTGCGTTCTGGCAGGTTTTTACTAAGGAATAAAAAGGGCTTGCAAAAGCCTGAAAGACAATTAACAAGGGGCATTGCCCTTCAATGGTCACCTTACAACACCGACAATGGCTGATTACAATTCTTCCCGCCCGCTGCAGCGGTTCTTCAAGCTGCTGGAGCTGGACAAAAAAGACATCACCTACATCTATATTTACGCCATTCTCGCCGGCCTGATCACCCTCAGCCTGCCACTTGGCATACAGGCGGTCATCGGGCTGATTGCCGGTGGAGCCATTTCTACTTCCCTCATCGTACTTGTTGCGATCGTCACTTTGGGCACAACCTTGTCGGGGGTGCTGAAGGTGATGCAGCTGACGGTCACAGAGACCATACAACGGCGCATCTTTGCCCGGTCAGCCTTTGACTTTGCCTACCGCATACCGCGTATCAAGCTGGATGAGGTAGTCCGGTTTTACCCGCCAGAGCTGGTCAACCGCTTTTTTGATACCCTGTCGGTGCAGAAAGGGCTGCCCAAAATCCTTATCGATACTTCCACAGCGGTCTTGCAGATTCTGTTCGGGCTCATCCTTATTTCCTTTTATCACCCTTTCTTCGTTTTCTTTGGCCTGGCTTTGGTCTTTATCATGTTCTGGGTGTTCCGCCTGACCGGCCCCGGCGGGCTGAAGACAAGCCTCAAAGAGTCAAAGTATAAATACGAAGTGGCTTATTGGCTGGAGGAGGTCGCTCGGGCCATGAACACCTTTAAGCTTTCTGGCGGGACCTCTTTCTCCCTCAACAAAACGGATGGCCTGGTCTGCAATTACCTCGATGCCCGTAAAGACCACTTCAAAGTACTGGTCAATCAATACAGTGCTATTGTAGCCTTCAAAGCTGTCATCA
Source organism: Phaeodactylibacter luteus (assembly GCF_007993045.1). Taxonomy (GTDB): domain Bacteria; phylum Bacteroidota; class Bacteroidia; order Chitinophagales; family Saprospiraceae; genus Phaeodactylibacter; species Phaeodactylibacter luteus. Next base: position 97,630 of record NZ_VOOR01000011.1, on the reverse strand, counting down.
CGGCAGCGCTGCTGTTCCTTGGCGCCTACTTGGTCATTCAGAACCAAATCAATATCGGGCAGTTCGTGGCGGCAGAGATTGTGGTCATACTCGTGCTCAATTCTGTGGAAAAGCTCATATTGACCATGGACACCATCTATGACGTACTGACGGGGCTCGAAAAATTGGGCGCAGTGGTAGACTTGCCTATCGAAGGGGAGGAGGGTACCCGCTTTGAGCAGATCGATACGGGCACGGGCATAGAGGTAACTTTAGAGAACTTGCAGTTCCGGTTTGCGGATGCTACCAAAAACACTCTGGACAACTTGAGCCTGAGCATCAAGCCAAATGAGCGGATTTGCATTGCTGGGTACAATGGCTCTGGGAAATCCACCCTCCTACAGATTATGGCCGGTCTGTACACCGACTTCCGCGGCGCGATCTCATTCAATGGCTACCCTATGCAAAACCTCAATATCCATACTTTGCGGCAGCAGATTGGCGATTATTCTGCCCAAGAGGATATTTTCCGGGGCACCATATTGGAGAACATTACCTTCAGCTGCCCCGATGTGCCTATGAAGGAGGTGGTCCGCATCAGCAAGCAAATAGGGCTTAGCCCTTACATCGACCGCCTGCCGGACGGGTATGGCACCATGCTTTTGCCGGAAGGCAGTAATGTGCCGCAAAGTGTGCGTACCCGTATTATTTTGGCCCGTTGTATCATCTCGAAGCCCCGCATGCTGGCTGTAGAAGGCTTTTTCTACGGCATAGAGCAGCAGGACCGTGAGATGATATCTGATTTCCTGACTTCTCAGGAGCACAATTGGACCATGATCACCGTGACCGATGACCCCGTGCTGGCTTCCCGCTGTGACCGGATCATCATCATGAAAGACGGGAAAATTGTGGAGCAGGGCGACTTCAAGAGTGTAGCCCAAGGCATGCACTTCAAGCAGGTGTTCACTTGTGTGAATAGTGTGATTTCCGAAAACGGGCAGTTGAAGCAAAGCACTGCTTCCCAATCTGGTTCTTAACTCAAAAACGGCTGTCTCTATGCTTAATATTTCAGATAACTCGGTCAATACAGAGGTCGCCTTCAACGGCTTTAACGCTTTCCACAAAACAGCGCTCTCACCGGCTAACCGCATGTTTACCCGTTGGCTGCTGGCCGTCGCTGCCCTTTTCTTCATCTTTATGTTCTTACCTTGGACACAGAACATACAATCCAAGGGCAAGGTGACGACCCTGCAGCCCGGGCAGCGCCCACAGACGATACAATCAACCATCGCGGGCCGCATTGAGCGCTGGTACGTCAGGGAAGGCGAGCTGGTGAAAAAGGGCGACACCATCGTCAACCTTTCGGAGATCAAAGCGGAGTACTTCGACCCCGACCTGGTACAGCGCACCAACCGGCAGGTTGCAGCAAAAGAAGGCGCAATTGCCTCCTATAGCCAAAAGGTACAAGCGCTGAATGAGCAAATTAAGGCCATGCGCTCAGAGCTGGAGTTCAAGCAGCAGCAGCTGGCCAACAAAATCAGGCAGAGCGAGTTCAAGCTGGCTTCTGCTGAGGCAGACTACCAACAGGCCATTGTGCAGGATTCTATTGCCAGCCAGCAGTACAACCGTGCAAAAAGCCTCTTCGAGTCAGGCATTAATTCCCGGACGAAGATGGAGGACAAACAGGCCAAATTGCAAGAGACAAGCGCTAAGCTCATCTCGGCTCAAAATAAAGTACAGGAAGCAAGACAGGAACTGGAAATTGCACGGCTCGACCTAAACACCGTAAGGCTCTCTTACAATCAGAAAATCGCCAAGGCAGAATCGGACAAGTTCAGTACGCTTTCTGCGCAGTTCGATGCAGAAGGCAGTGTCAACAAGCTCCGGATACAGGCTTCCAATTACGAGCAGCGCAGCCAATTTTATTATATCGTTGCCCCACAAGACTGTTATATCACCAAAGCCATCAAGCCGGGTATCGGGGAAACGGTCAAGGAAGGCGAGGGCATTGTGACCATCATGCCGGCAGATTATGAGCTGGCCGTTGAGCTTTACGTAAAACCGATGGACCTGCCCCTGGTCAACCTCGGGCAGGAGGTCCGCTTTATTTTTGACGGTTGGCCAGCGTTCATTTTCTCTGGCTGGCCTGGCCAGTCTTTTGGCACTTACAGCGGAGAAGTGGTGGCCATCGATAACATGATCAGCGCCAATGGAGAGTACCGGGTATTGGTCAGCCCGCATGAGCATGCGGAAAAGCCCTGGCCGCAAGCCCTTAGGGTGGGCTCAGGCGCACAGGGCATTGCCCTGCTCAACGACGTATCGCTCTGGTATGAAATCTGGCGGCAGCTCAATGGTTTCCCACCGGATTATTACGGGGAAGATACCACGCCCGAAGAGGTAAAGGAAAAAGGGAATTTCGAGTTTAAGGCACCTGCAAAATCAATCAAATAGTGAAGTACGGCATACTACTTGCAATCGGCCTGTTCGCAGCTGGGCTTGCACAAGGGCAGCCTCTCTTGGACAGTGCCGCAGTACTAAGCGCGGAACGCTACTTGGGCTGGGTGGCACAGTACCACCCCGTTGCCCGTCAGGGGCGGCTGCTGGGGGTGCAGGCTGAAGCTATGGAGCGCTTGGCCCGGGGCGGGTTCGACCCTAAGCTTTATGGCGACTGGGACCAAAAGTCGTTCAAGGAATCAGATTATTTTGGTTTTGGCGAGGCAGGCGTGAAAGTCCCAACCTGGTGGGGCATAGAGCTCAAAGCAGCTTATAGCGTAGCAGACTATGATGCGATTTATCAAAACCCGGAGCGCACCCTCCCTGAGCAAGGGCAGGCTGTGCTTGGCATCAAAGTCCCTCTGGGGAGAGGGCTTTTTATTGATGACCGCCGGGCTGATTTGGCGCAGGCCAAAATTATGGCGCAGGCCAATGAAGCAGAACGGGAGCGTATGGTCAACGATCTGCTGCTCAATGCTGCGGATGCCTTCTGGGCTTGGTGCGTAGCTTACAATCAGCTGCAGGTTTTTGAGCGGGCTTTGGCCATTACGGAGCAACGCTTTGGAGGGGTTGTGGCAAGTTTCGAAGCAGGCGATCTGCCTGCTATCGATACCCTGGAGACCATGATCCAAATACAGAACCGTCAATTTGACCTCAACAACGCCCGTATCGTATACCGGAATGCGACGCTGATGCTCTCCAATTACTTGTGGAGCCAAGAGGGGGAGCCTTTGGAGGTGACCAATGCTTTGCGCCCGCCCCTGCTTTCTGGCTTGGAAGCAGTGCCGCTGGCAGAAGGGAGCGAAGCGCTCTGGAGAGAAGCCCGGGAGCGGCATCCAGAGCTGCGCGCCTACGACTATAAGCTTCAACAGTTGGAAATCGATCGCCGGCTGGCGGCAGAACAGCTGAAGCCCCGGCTCGACTTGGAGTACAACCTGCTCGGGGAGGGGACCAACTTCGTGCCCGGTGCAGCTGCTAATGATGGCCTTAATGGGCTGGTAGCACAAAATTTTAAATGGGGCGTAAGGTTTGATTTTCCCCTCTTGCTCCGTAAAGAGCGGGGGAAGCTGGAACTGACCCGCATCAAAGTGCAGGATGCAGAGTACGGCTTGCAGCGCAAGCAATTAGAAATCGCCAACAAAATCCGCAATTACATCAACGAGCAGGATAACCTCCTTGAGCAGATGGAGCTTTACTCGGGAGCTGTGGCCAACTACAGGGCCCTGCTTGATGCGGAGTACCAGAAGTTTGATATGGGCGAAAGCTCTATCTTCCTGCTCAATTCACGGGAGCAAAAGCTCATTGAAGCACAGCTGAAATTGACCGAGCTCGAAGGCAAGTTCTTCCTGACCCGCCAAAAAGTGGAGTGGGCTGCAGGCCGGCTTGGGCGTCAGTAGCGGCTTTGCCTGAAGCGAAGTTTTACAGCCGTGAGCCAAAATATCGCAGGCGTTTAGGCTCTAGCCTGGCATCGGCCTAGCGCTGCGCAGGGGTGGCAAGCCCGATAGGGCCGAGCGGATAGCGAGCCCCGCAGCATAGCGGCACCTGCCTGCTGGCAGGGGCAGGCCCCCACTAGAAAAACGACAGCCTGGTTTGAGCCCATTTTTGCTTCCCTCATTCTTCCGGTGCCAGCTCCCGGAAGGTATCGGCTTTGTTTTCCATAGGCCGGTGCGCGCATGGGAAGTCCTTCTCTATCAACAGCTCTAGATCGGGCAGCCCCGCAGAACGCTGCGTATGAGAAATGCCTACCTGATCGCTATCTATCCATTGGCGGGCCTGCTGATCGGGCAGGGTCACCGTCAGTTCCCCGTCTTTAAAGTTAGCCGAGGGGGCTTGAGCCCGCCCCATTTCCAAGCGGAACACAAGGTCCTTGCCAGGAAAAGACAGCCGGGTAGTGACCGCCTGCTCAGCCTGCAGCTGGCTGATGTCTGATTTGCGGAGGCGCAGCCGGATATGCTGAGCCGTAAATCTTGCTTTCATGGTACAGTTCATTTGCGGATAGCGAAAAAAAGAGGGCACGCATACAATAAAGGGGCGAATTGCTTACTTTAGAGGGTGGCCCCAAGTATGCAGCCCAAGTGCCCATTAATAACAATCACTCGCTTATGCGGTTTCTAGCCTTCCTGACCTTTTTAGCCTTTCTCGTTTTTGCTTTGCTGGCTCGCTGGTATTTTGTCTGCGAATTGAGGCAGGCCTGTGGGCCAGGGGCACCGGTAGATGCCCGGCTGCAGACGCTTCAGCTCACTGAGGGGGAAGACGTTTTGTTGAGGGGGTATGATCAGCTGGCTTTTGATTCGGCCAGCTTGTCCCCTCGTACAAACGCCAACAACATCACTTTTTTGGATACCTTGGCGGCCATCCTGCAGGCCCGCCCCAACCGCAACCTGACGATCACGGCCCTTTTCCGGGAAAGCGAAGTGGGCATCGCTCCTGGGTTTTTTGAAAACCTCGGCCTCGCACGGGCCGATCAGCTGCGCAAACTGCTCATCAAGCGGGGCGTCCCGCAAGACCGCTTCTCTCTGGATTATGGCATTAGCGAAGACCGGCGGCTCCGCGAGCCTGCCCTGTTCAACCTCTATGACCCCAATGCTGTGGCCGGAGGCTTTGAGAAGGTCTTGTTCACGTTCAAGAACATGACGTTTTCTGATGCCAACTTTGCCTACAATTCCGCCGAGTTCAGCCCTGGGGCATCGCTCCGTTTGTATGCCGATTCTGTACAGACCTATTTTAGCCTCAACCCAGATGCTTCTATGGCCATCATTGGGCATACCGACAGCATCGGTTCTGATGCCTACAATTTGGACCTAGGGCTCCGGCGGGCGGAAAGCGCAAGGGCATTCTTCAGAGATTCTCTTGATGTTGAAGTGCCCATTGTGGTTGCTTCAGAAGGGGAGAGCCGCCCCGTAGCGCCCAATTCTACTTCCCAGGGTGCAGACAATCCGGAGGGGCGGCAGAAAAACCGGCGGGTGAATTTCCGCCTGCTTGCAACCCCTGCAGATACGATGGCCATTGTTCAGTAAGATCAGTTGGCGCCTTCCTAAAACATCCAATTTAAACTGCTTTCTATGGACTTCAGCACATTATTCAGTGAGCTCACCGGGCGTGAAAGCCTGTTCATTTTAATTGTCATGTTGGCCGCTTTCCTATTGGGGCTGCTCACGGGCTACCTCCTGCGCAGCCGGCGGGTCATTGCGCTCAAGCGGGAGCTAAAGGATAAAAAAAAAGAGCTGAGCGGAGCCAAAGCTGAGCTGGAAGCCCTGCGCGAGCAGCTGGCGTTGAAAGATGCTGACCAAAAAAAGCTTGGCTTTTCCCTCCAGGAAGCTGAGGTAAAAAGCAAACGCCTGGAAGAGGAAAAAGAGCAGTTGAACAAGGACGTATTCATGCTGCGCCGGCAGCTTGAGGAAGGGGGCTCATCGGATGAGGCCATGGCGCAGGTCGTAAAGGAGCTGAACGCAGAAATTGAACGGCTGAAAGCCCGATCTCCAGAAGGCGCTGCCGAGAGCCAAGCCCTGTTGTTGAGGCGTATGGACGAGCTCTCCGCCCAAAATAAAACCCTGCTAAAGGCCATCCGTGAACAGCACCGGCTAGGGTTAGCCGCCCCAGCTGTGGGCGAACGCGATTTCCCCGCAGTACATCCTATGCCGGGCCTTCCGGATGCTCCCCTTGTTGATCAGGAGCCCGAACTGGGCCTCGCTACTGAAAAGCCGGTCGGGGATAAGATTCTGCCCTTGGAGGAAAAGCCGGAAAGGGATGACCTGACGCGGATCGAGGGCGTAGGCCGTTTTCTGGAGCAGCAGCTCAACGGTGCGGGGATTTACACTTATGAGGAAATCAGTACTTGGGACAGTGCCCGCGTTCAAGAGGTTACTCAGGCTATCGGTTATTTTGAAGGCCGCATAGAGAAAGACCGGTGGGTGGAGCAGGCGGCTCAGCTGGCGCTGCAAAAACAGGAAAGCCCTGATGATTTTTTACCTCGCCCACAGCCTTTGTCAACAGATGAAACAGAGCTGACCCTCTTTTCCGGGCTGACTCCGCAGGCAGAGGCTGCCTTGCAGTCTGCTGGCATTCGTACTTGGGCAGACCTCGCCGCTAGCAGCTTGGCTACACTAGAAAATATCTTAAAGGCTTCTGGCCCTGAGCTGAGCAGCCTCAATCCAGAGCAGTGGCCACAGGAAGCTGCCCTTGCCGTCAAGGGCGAATGGGCAGCGCTAAAAGGGCAACAGCAGCAGGCGTAGTCTAGGGCGTGCTAAAGCTCAAGCCCGTCTAAGTCTCCAAGGTCCGGCTGCTGATAATGTTTTTTGGTGAAGGCGCGCGCTTTCTGGCGCTCAAGGACCAGCCTTGCCAGTGCGATATTAGCAGGCTCAGGACAGCGGGGCGAAAGGGCAAAGTTCACTTTTTGTTCACTGACATCGAGGCGGTAAAGGTTGCTCAACAGGACTTCCAGGTTGAAAGCGATCATCTCGGCAATCTGGTCTGCCAGAAAGCGGAGCAGGTCTTCTTCACTCGCATTGGGGGCCTCCTTGCCCTCCTGTATGCCAAAGTCTTTTAAGATAAGCGCTTTGGCCAATTCTAAATCTTTATCGGAAGTAGGCATGCTGCAAACTTAAGGCCTTTGGATTGGGCGTGCTAAACTTTTGAGCATTTTGAACAGCTCTTTCTATCGCTCAGGTGCAAAAAAAACCCGGCGGGGTGCCGGGTTGGAGAAAACTGGAAAAATGGGTTAATGGGATTTAAGCCGTTTCAATTGGTTGGAATAATGAGCCTTAAGGGGTTATACAAGGCTTAAGGTTATGGGTTTTAGGTGTTTTCGGTTTATAGAGGCAGGGAAAGGGCCGATTCCACATCTGCACGCCAACTTTTTTTATTTTTCTTTGGCAGGGCTGATGAAGATCACCCGGGCAGCCTGATGATGGTCAGCAGGCCGCAGGGCCGCCCTCGGTAGCTTTGTGCCCAACTAACCTCTCCATAAACGATGAATACGCATCAGCTACTGGGCAAGTACAACGTGCCTGTCCCCCGTTACACTTCCTACCCAACCGTGCCCTATTGGGACGAAGGCTGCCCTACTGTAGTGGCTTGGGAGAAAAGCGTACTGTCCGCTTTTGGCGAAAGCCGGGAAATCAGCTTGTACCTCCATCTGCCATTTTGTGAAGCCCTCTGTACCTATTGTGGCTGCAACAAGCGGATAACCAAAAACCATGGGGTAGAGCACCCCTACATCGAAGCGGTGCTGAACGAGTGGGCCATGTACAGGGAGATGCTGCCCGGGAGGCCTGTACTCAGAGAGCTGCACCTAGGAGGGGGCACGCCAACCTTCTTTTCCCCGGAAAACCTGGAGTACCTGCTTTCCTCCATCCTCAAAGACGTAGATCTCGCACCGGGTTATGAGTTTGGGTTTGAAGCCCACCCTGGTACTACATCAGTCCGCCACTTGGAAGTGCTCCGTCAGCTGGGATTCACCCGGCTCAGTATCGGCATACAAGATTTTGCCCCGGAGATATTGGCCATTATCAACCGCAGGCAAACGTTCGAGGATGTCCGTTTGGTAACGGAAAAAGCCCGCGAGCTGGGCTATACTTCTATCAATTACGATCTCATTTTCGGCCTTCCGCTACAGACCCCTGCTCATATTCGCGATACGATGGCGAAAGTAAGAACATTGCGCCCGGAGCGCATCGCCTTCTACAGCTATGCCCACGTTCCATGGATCAGCCCTAGTCAGCGGGCCTATGCAGAATCTGACCTTCCGGTGGGCGAAGAGAAGCGGGCCTTGTACGAGCTGGGGCGCGAGCTGTTGGAATCTGCGGGCTACGCCGAAATAGGTATGGACCACTTTGCGCTCCCCGGCGACAGCCTTTATGAGGCGATGCAGGCGGGCACGCTCCACCGCAGTTTCATGGGGTACACACCTTTTACGACCCACCTCAACCTTGCCCTAGGCGCTTCCTCTATCAGCGATAGCTGGGGCGCATTTGTACAGAACGAAAAGAAAATCGAAACGTATCAGGAACGGGTCAATGCCGGGGAGCTGCCGCTCATCAAAGGCCATTTGCTGAGCCGTGAAGACCGGGAGCTGAGGCAGCACATCCTAGATGTCATGTGCCGTTATCAGGCCAATTGGGAGGCAGGCTCGCCGGGCGAAGCACTGGCTGCAGGCCTGAGCAGGCTACAAGAGCTGGAAGCCGATGGGCTGGTCCGGATTGAGCCGGGCCGCCTACAGGTGACGGCCTTGGGCAAGCCGTTTATCCGTAACATCTGTATGGCCCTTGATGCCAAATATTGGCAGCGGCAGCCTTCGGGCCGTTTGTTCAGTCAGGCGGTATAGGGCCTCTCCGGGCGAGGGGCTACAGGCACTTGCGGTAAGAAAGGAGGATAGCGTGGCCCTTTTGTGCGGCAGACTTGTTACATTTGGTAAGGATTCATCACTCAACTGGACAATTATGTATCGGAAAGTTGGCCTTTACCTTGTTATGCTTGTCGGGCTGCTCTATTCCTGTCAGCCTGCCAACCCTAATTTTCAACAGGACCTTGACCAAGCAGCCTATTTTCACCGGTCTATGAAGAAGCTGACCGACGTTATCGTCTACGATATCTTCTCGCCCCCGGTGGCTAGCCGCATCTATGCTTATTCTAGCTTGGCCGCTTATGAGGCTTTGCAGCCTGGCCACGCTGAGTACAACACGCTGTCAGGCCAGATCAACGGGCTGGAGAACGTGCCTCAGCCTGTGGCTGGGCAGGAATATGCCTATCCGTTGTCGGCTTTGCAGGCTTTTCTCAAAGTAGGCACTGCACTTACTTTTTCGGAAGATAAAATGCTCGCTTACCAAGAAGAGCTGTTCCAAGAACTAGACTCTCTGGGCATCCCTGGCGACGTATGGGACCGCTCCCTGGCTTACGGCAATCAAGTAGGCGATTTTATCTTGGCCTGGGCTGACGGGGATATGTACAAGCAGACCCGTACTTATCCGAAGTTTTCCATAACGGACGACCCTGCCCGTTGGCAGCCTACCCCGCCAGATTATATGGATGGCATTGAGCCTCATTGGCGTGAAATACGTACGCTGGTCCTAACATCTCCCGATCAGTTTACGCCCCCGCCCCCTACGCCCTTCAGCACAGACCCCGACAGCCCGTTTATGAAAGAAGTCATGGAAGTGTACCATGCCTTGCAAGTGGAGGATGAGGCAGAACTGGAAGAGCGCAATGAAATTGCCAGTTTTTGGGACTGCAACCCCTACGTTTCCCATCATACTGGCCATGTGATGTTTGCTACCAAAAAAATCACCCCCGGCGGGCATTGGATTGGCATTACCAAAATTGCCTGCGAAAAGGCGCAAGCCAGCCTGATGCAATCGGTGGAAGCTTACACCCTTACTTCTATCTCGCTCTTCGATGCTTTTATCAGCTGCTGGGATGAAAAGTACCGGAGCAACCTCATCCGCCCCGAAACGGTCATCAATAAATACATTGATGAAGATTGGGTCCCTGCCCTTCAAACCCCGCCTTTCCCAGAGTATACAAGCGGGCATAGTGTGATCTCGCGTGCAGCAGCAGTAACGCTGACCTCCCTGTTCGGGGAAGGCTTTGCTTTTGTAGATAATACAGAAGAAGAGTTTGGCCTGCCCGTCCGTTCTTACCCATCTTTCCTGGCCGCTTCAGATGAGGCTGCAGTGAGCCGGTTGTACGGGGGCATCCACTACCGCCCTGCTATAGACAATGGGGTGGCGCAGGGTGAGAAAGTGGGCAAGTTCATCGTGTCTAAGCTGAAGGCCAAACAGCAGCTTAGCAGCAAGTAATGCTCATTTTATCAAGGCCTACAACTCGGTTTTCAATGCTCAAGGATAAAGTACAACAGCTTGCCCGTCAGTTTTTTCCAGATGTGGTAGCACAGCGCCGTCATTTACATCAGCACCCCGAACTGTCGTTCGAAGAGGTGGAAACTGGCAAGTTCATTGCAGGCCAGCTCGAGAAGCTGGGGATACCTCATCAAACAGGAGTGGCGGACAATGGCGTGGTCGGCCTCATTGAAGGGGGCAAAGGCCCGGGCCCGGTCGTTGCCCTGCGTGCAGATATAGACGCCCTGCCGATTACGGAGGCTAATGAAGTCGTTTACAAATCAAAGAATGAGGGGGTGATGCATGCCTGTGGGCACGATGTGCATACGTCTTCTCTGCTCGGGGCGGCCCGTATCCTGCAGGAATTGCGCAGTGAGCTCAGAGGTACGGTCAAACTGATTTTCCAACCTGCGGAAGAACGGCTGCCGGGAGGGGCTTCCCTTATGATCAAGGAAGGGGTGCTCGAAAATCCGCGCCCGGCTGCTATTGTGGGGCAGCACGTCCACCCTCCGCTCGAAGTGGGGAAGGTAGGGATGCGTGGAGGCAAGTATATGGCTTCTGCCGACGAGCTCTACGTCACAGTGAAGGGAAAAGGCGGGCACGGTGCTCTTCCTATGGATTGCATCGACCCCATCGTCATTACTTCCCACATCATTACGGCCCTGCAGCAGGTCATCAGCCGGAATGCCAACCCTGCAGTCCCTTCAGTACTGACTTTCGGCCATATCGCTTCTACTGGCGGCGCGACGAACATCATCCCCAACGAAGTCAAGCTCAAAGGCACTTTCCGCACTATGGATGAGGCTTGGCGGTTCGAAGCACACCAACGGATGAAAAAAATGGCGGCCGCCATAGCTGAAGGCATGGGCGGCTTTTGTGATTTTGATATTCAGGTTGGATACCCGGCTCTGATCAATGACGAGCCGCTTACCGAGAGGGTCAGGGCGTATGCTACCGAATACCTCGGCCCGGAAAATGTTGTGGAGCTGCCTATACGCATGACAGCGGAAGACTTTGCGTATTATTCTCAGGAAATGCCGGCATGTTTCTACCGCCTGGGCACCGGAAATGCCGCCAAGGGCATCAATTCGCCTTTGCATACCAATACCTTTAATGTAGACGAGGATGCTCTGGCGATCAGTACGGGGCTTATGGCTTGGGTGGCCATCCGTCAGCTGGAAGATCAAGCCTGATCCGTCATGGCTAGGCAGCAAGATACCGGAGCCGCTGGCGAGCAGATTGCCCGCCGTTTCTTAGAGGAGAAAGGGTACGCCATCCTCGAACAAAACTGGCGGTACCGAAGGGCAGAGGTAGATCTTATCGCCAGGCACGGCAAAACGTTGGTCTTTGTCGAGGTCAAGACCCGCAGCAGCACTGCATTCGGCGAAATTGAAGATTTTGTGACCCGCCACAAAGAAAGCCTGCTGGCTGCAGCTGCTCACGCCTACATCGACCTTATCGACCACGATTGGGAGGTGCGCTTCGACATCATCGCTGTACTTTACCTCGATGAAAAATCCTACAGTGTGAAGCATCTGGAAGATGCCTTTTTTCCTGGGCTGTAAGCTATAAGACGGTGTTCCAAAATTGGTAAACCGGTGAGGAGGTTCCACCTGCTACCCTACGGCTCAGCTCGTTGAGCAACCGGCCTTTGACAGGCTCGAAGTCCTGTTGTTTGGCTTTGAGCAGAAAGGCAATAGCAGTTTGGCGTTCTGCTTCGTTCAAGCTTTCATCCCGGCTAATGCTCTGCCTCAGAAAATCAATCCCCTGGCTCCAGGTTTTTAGGCCTGCCAATTGAGACATCACCAAGTAAAGCTCCAGCTCTTCTACGCTGCCGGCAAGCAGCTGCAAGCCCGAAAGCTCTTGTAGTGCGCCTTCCAGTGCAGCCAGCTTATCGTCTTCCGGATGGTATATCTGTTCTTGAAAAAAATCCCTTGCGCGCTCATAGGGGGCATCGGCCTGGTGGAAGGAAAAAAGCGCTGCCCGGGCTTGGTCCATGGCAATCAGGCTGGGCAGGGCCTGCATCAGTGCTTCGTCCCGGGGCATTTGCAGGCCCGTGCGTTGTTCCAATTCTTGAAAGGCATAGCGAGCTGCCCGGCTGTCTTCAAGGGCAGCATCATAATTGTTGAGCTTCCATAAACAGAGGGCCCGCAGCGCCAGGGCATTGCCCAGTAGGCCATTCTTTCGCAGGCTGCTGCGGCGGTTCAGTGCTTTTCCTGCGTGGTAGGCCGCTTCCGCATAGCTGAGGGTAGGTGAAACTGCTACCTCTGGCTGAGGCGTAAACCGCTGCTGATTTTCTGTAGCCGCCGCCGCATTGAAGGCACGTTGTGCCTGCCCCAGGTGGTTCATGGCACAAGAGGAAAGGAATAGGAAGCTTGCCAAAAGTAGGGTAAAAGGATTGTAGCTCATAAGCCTGGCTTTTTAGAGTGTGTTGGGATTTTCGGGGCGAAGTATAAGCGAAAAAGTGTCCCGCTGTCTAGCGGGACAGACTGATTACTAAAGTCCCAATACGCTCTTAGTGTCACAAAAATATGGGTATCTTCAAGGGGTAGGGGTTCAGTACAGCGCATCCCCGCTCACATCGCCTACCTTGACGCCCTTGATGCCCGTGATGGCCCCGTTGGCAAGGTCTTCTTCAGTGATAGGGAAAGGGGAGTGGATCAGCCCTTCGGCCCCTTGAGCTTCTCTTACAAACCGCCAGCTTTCCTGTGCGGGGAACTCCGTGTTGATGCCCAAAATGAGTTTCCGGATTTGTATCAGGTCCAGTGTAGTGATGCTTCCTGTGAGGTTGACATCAGCTGCCAGCAGGTGGAAAGGAGAGGGCAGTGGCTCAACCCCAAGGATGTGCCGGTTGATGAGGATAAGGTCTAAGGTGGAAACCCCGTTGGTATCATCTCCATCTTTGCTTGGCCGAAGGCTGCTGCCAGGTGGCGGTACATCAAGGCTGAACAGCCCTTGTGCGTTGGTTGTGGTGGCGGTGCTGGCAGGCAAGAGCTCAAGGGCTACCCCGCCCATAGGCCCTTCATCGGGCTGTACAGCCGCTCGGATTTGGCCGCTTAGGCTGGCTGGGGGCTCTAGGCTGGCCAGGTCTAAGCTGTACATAGACCTGCCGTAAGTGCCAGCATACAGCTCTAGTGAGGGCAGGTGGAGGCAAAGGTCGCTTACGACTACCGGAGGCAGCCCCTGCCCGAGCGCGTGCCAAGACAGGCCCCCGTTGAAACTGACGTAGGCGCCCAGGTCGTTCCCCAAGTACAGGCGCTCCGGCCGGTCAGGGTCTACTACAATTTCGTTGACAGGCACTTCTGGCAGCCCGGCTGAAATGTCCTGCCAAGTCTGCCCTCCATCGGTACTTTTGAATACATGAGGGAGGTAGTCATCAAAGCGGTAACCGGAAAAGGTCACATATACGGTGAGAGGGTCGTCTGGTGCAGCAGCGACGCGGGTTACCCATCGGTTTGGCAGCCCCGCTGAGATATCGGACCAGGTTGATCCCCCATCTGAAGTCCGCCATACCCTGCCATTGTCAGAGCCGGTGTAGATGATTTGCGTATCTACAGGAGAAACTGCAATGCTGGTGATCGTCCCGTAAGTCAGGTTGTCGCCGGTTTCGCCCCCGGTCAGGTCCTCGCTAATGGGCTGCCAAAATACCGCCCGGTTGACAGATTTGTACACCCGGAAGGTGCCGTAGTAGAGGCTGCGGGGGTTTTGGGGGTTCATGGCCACCGGCGTGCTCCAGTTGCGGCGGTCGGAGCTGAAGATGCCCGCCAGGGCTGATTGAAAAGAGGTGCCCCCGTTCACTGAGCGCCGGAGGCGGCCGTTTTGGGATTCGAGGTAAACGAACTGATTGTCCTCGGGGTCTACAAGGCAGTAGAAGCCATCGCCACTCCAGATGGCCTGCCAATTGCTGATGCCGCCAGAAGTGGTGCGTACCGTGCCGTTGTCTTGCGTTCCGCCATAGCGCCTAAGCGGGTTGCTGTAGTCAATTTCACAGGTGTAGAACTGAGTTATGGGGAGGCTTTCGCGGTGTGACCAGCTTTGTGCGCCATCCTCTGAAATGTAGAGCCCTCCGTCATTGCCGAGCACCATATAATCCGGGTTATTGGGGTCGATGTAGAGGTCGTGCTGATCGACATGCACACCGGGGGTTACGGCTTCCCAGTTTTGGCCGCCATCGGTTGTGCGGTACATGGGCAGGCTGGGGAGGAAGACGGTCTCTGCATCCGTAGGGTGGGGGAACATCCGGCCGAACCACCACATGAAGCTAGGCCCTGTCGCGCCATTGGTGCCAGTGGGGGACCAGGTGTCGCCCCCGTCATTGGAGCGGTAGACCTCAAAATCATCGCCAAAGGGGGAAATATACTGTGCGTACAAGGTATTGGGGCTGGAAGGCGAAAGCGCCAGCCCTATCCGGCCATTTTCGCCCCCAGGCAGCCCTCCGGAAAGTTGCTCCCAAGTGTCGCCCCCGTCATAACTTCGGTACACACCTGAGCCATCGCCCCCGTACTTGTAGTAATCTGGCCGGCGTACCCGCTCCCAAAGGGCAGCGTATAACGTATCGGGATGGTAGGGGTGGATGGCCAGGTCGATCCCCCCTGTGGAGTCGTTTAGGTAAAGGACTTGCTCCCAGGTCTGCCCTCCATCGGTGGTGCGGTAGATGCCGCGCTCGGGGTTAGGGGCATAGAGCTTGCCCATAGCGGCGACATAGGCGTGGTCTGGGTTGGAAGGGTGCACGGCTATCCGGCCAATGCTGCCGCTCTGCGGCAGCCCGATATAGGTAAAGGAATCGCCCCCGTTGGTGCTTTTGTACAGCCCAGCCCCATCGTAGGCAATAGATCCGCCACCCGCATTGGCCTCGCCCGTGCCCACATAGAGGGTCTGTGGGTCGGAAGGGGCAATATCCAAGTCGCCAATAGCCAGGCTAAGGGCATCGTCTAGTATGGGCTCGAAGGTCTGCCCTCGGTCATAGGAACGGAATACGCCCCCGGATGCGGCGCCTATGAATAGGGTATCAGGAAAGGAAGGGTGGACAGCAAGGCTCGCTATGCGGCCGCCTACATTCATAGGGCCCTTAAACGCCCAAGAAGGCATATTGGAGCGCGTAGCCTGCTGCCGTTCAGCTCGCTGTTTAGCTTTCACTGCTTCTAGGTAAACAGCCTGATTGATTTGCCCGTAAGGGTAAGCCCGTTGCCGGAAAAACCAGTCGCTGGGCTGGGCCTCTTCTTCTCCTTGGCTCCTGCTCTCCTGTGGCTGAGGGGGCTGCCCACAGCTTAGCAGCCCTGCAATGAGCACAGCCAGGACACCGCAGGTAGCAATATGTTGCTTTTTCATAATCCTTCGTTTTTGGGTAGCCCCGGGTTTGGCACCTCAGGGCTTTATAGCGGAATCGAAACTAATAACTTTTTGAATAAGCGCGCCGCAGAAAGCAGACTTTGAGCTGGATTTGGCCCGAAATAGGGCGCTACTTTTTCCAGCTTAGCGCAAATTGCCCTTGCCCAATTCCGCTAGAACCTCTGACAGGGTAAGCCTGAAGTCCATTTGCCATTGATCGATGACTGCACGTAGCTGTGCCAGTGCATCTGCCACTCCATCCGGGGAAGGGTTAGCCCCTGCCAGGGAAAGGAAATAATCGAGCAAAGCCGTAAGGATGGGGAGCTGGGAAAGATGCCACCGCTGTGCAGCGTATTCGCCATAGAGCAAGATGAAAAAATCGTCTAGTGCGATATGGATAAGGAGGTGAGCTTCCGGCTTGCCCGGCTGCTGCACTTTAAAGAGGAACCGTTGCTGTAGGTTGACGGCATTGAGTATGGACAGCAGAAGGGCGCGCAGGGTCTCGTACGGCAGCGGCTGCCGGGCAGGGACGTGTTCCAGAGCGCGGAAGAGGGCGAGCAACAGCTTGTACAGCCAAGGCTCCTGAGCAATCCACGCAGGGTGGGCGGCTATTTCCTGGTAGAGGATCTCAAGCAGGTCTAGCAGCTGCTCCTGGCTTAGGCGTGGTTTCCATTTTCCGGAGGAAGGCGGTTCGGAAAGGGCACGAAGGGTTTGTTCCAAGGCGATAACAAGCAGGTTGACAGGCTCTTCTTCTTCCGTTGGCCAGAAGAGGTGCAAGTGCAGGGCTGTAGTTTCGAGGGTCAGGCGGATGGCCTCGGGCAGCAGCCCAGGCTGGGCTAAGCCATAAGCTTCCAATGCTCCGGCCAGGTCTCTTACCAACAGCCTAAGCCCCTGATGGCGGGCAACCAGGCCGGGGTATTGATGCAGGACAGCCGCTGCGCTTTCTGCCAGCCGTAGGGCTGCTGCTTCATCCAAAGCGCCCGGCAGCCCTGCGCCGTATTCTCCAAACAAAATCAGATCGGCAAGGATGAGCCCTCGCTTGTCGGGGTAGCGTTCCAGCAGCCCGTCAAAAAGCAGCTCGGCTACTTTCTCCAGTTCACCAAGCCGGCTGGAGGGCTCGGTGCCTTTTGGGAAGAGGTACCCCCATAGCAGCTGTAGTGCGTGTTCCAGTATACTGCGCTCCAGGGTGTCGCTGGCAAACTGTATACGGGCGAGCAGTTGCGGGCTGCGGGCTGTGGTATAGAGCGCGTGTTCTAAAACCAATTCTAGGTTTTCCCCAGATAGCCTTTGCCCGGTAGGGATGGCCTCGAGAGTGCTCAGCACGCTGTCTAAGACCTGCCTCAGCAGGCTCCCTGAAGAGGCGTAGGCATCGAGCCAGTAAGGGTGTAGGACAACCTCTTCGAGCAGTGCTTCCAGGATAGCAACTGCCTGCACGGGGCTCAGCCCTGGCCGCCATTGCCCTTCATCGTTGAACGATTGGGTGAGGGCTTCCAGAATTTCTTGTGTTGCGGTGACCAAAAGGTGCTTTGGCTGATCTGTATCCGCATCGATCAGGAGGTGGGCGTGGGCTCCGGTCAGCTCAAGAATGTGCCGCAAAAGGAAGGAAAGCAGGCCGGGCTCCCGCAAACGTCGGCGGTCTAGTGCCCGGGCAAGCCCGCTGATGATGGCTTGTACTCCGCCTTGGCCCGAAACAAGCTCAGGGTGGTTAGCCAAAGCGGCCAAGGCTGCATCGGTTAGCTCTTCGGCCAGCCTCTGGTCGAACCCCTGCTGATAGCTGAGCCCACTTTCAAAGAGGGCCAGCTCAAGCAGCACAAGCCCCTTCCGGTCAGGGTGGGCTATAATGAGGGTTTCGAGCGTATACTCCAAGAGATTTTCCAGCAGCAATGCCCGGTTGAGCCGGGGCGCTTGTGAACGGTAAACGGAGGCGAAAACGAGCTGAAGGGCTTGCTCTAATACAATAGCTTCCCGCGCGTCGCTGCCCAGCCGGATCCGGCTCAGTACTTCCGGGCTGTTGGCCACTGCTCGCAAGCTGAGGTGGAGCAGCCAGCGGAAAACGCCCGGGCGCAACCGCTCACTGGGAGGGAGTGCCCGAAGTGCGCGGAGGTTAATCTCCAAAACGGCACTTAGCACAGGCTTCCCGGCTGCTTGCTCGGCTATCCAGGCAGGGTCGCGCAGTACTTCGTCCAAGAGGCCCTGGACGATGTCCATGATTTCCGCTCTGGAAAGGGAGATGGGGGATGCTGAGGCAAGAGCCTGCAGGACTGCTTCCAACGCTTGGAGCCAAAGCCGGGCCAGTTGGCTTTCTTCTCCTTGCTGTACATAAGCCAGGTAGCCTGCTGCCTGTTCCAGTGCAAGGCGGAGCAGCCCAGCTGTTTCAATTTGGGAGACTGGGTGTTGTTGCAAGGCCCGGGCCGTTCCTGCGATCAGGATCTGCAGCCCTTGCCCCTGCACAATGAAGCCCGGGCGCTGCGCCACTACGGAAAGCGCGTGCGCCACCAGTTCGTCCAGGGCCTGTAAGCTGATGCGGTCTTTCAGTAGGATAGGGCCCTGCTCCCCATCCTCCCCCAGCACAGCCTGCAGCAGGACCGAAAGAGAGCCCCCAATGAGCTCGCCTACCGGGTAATTGGTATTGAAGACCGCCTGAGGGTTCTCCGCAACAAGCGCACCGGCATGACGGATGGCGCTTCTCAGCAGGAATTGCCCCCAGTGGGCCATTTCTTCTTGTTCTTCAAACCGGGCTTGCTCCGCTTTGGCGTAAAGATCTTCGGCGATCCGCCGGGCCGTTTGCCGAAGGAAGAGCTGTACCTTTTCGTCCCCACTGATTTGCGGGCTCAGCTCTGCCAGGGTTTCGGCTGCAGCCGCAAAAAGCCGGGGGATAAGCCTTTGGCTAAACTGTGTTTGGAGGGGAGGGGCGTCGGTCCAGTCGATATCATCAAAAGCGGAAAGGATCTGCATGAGGGCTTGCCCGAGCGGCATATCTGTATTGAGTGCGCCGGGCACCTGCGCAAAATAGTCGATCCCAATTTCCACGACGGTCCCAAGTACGAGTTTGAGCGCGCTATCCCGTTGTAGGTAGCCTTCCTGCCATTGGCGTACGCGGAAGAGGTGCTGCAGGTCATCAGCATTCAGCTCTGGCACGCGCCCTTCTTGCAGTTGGCGGAAGCCAAGGTAGTACTGCTCATAGCGTTGGCGCTCTACCTCTGGCAGCTGTAGCTCTCGCATAGCCCTTTGGTGCAGGCTCCGTAGGTCTTCCAGCCTGTTCAGCAGTTGGGGCGACCACTCAAAGAAAGCAATGATTGTGGTGAGGTCGATGCTGTTGTCAAAAGCCGGCAGCGGGAGGACCAGCATCCGGCCTTGTAGGCTTTGGGCATAAGCCCGTTGTATATTCCGGCTTAGCCGGATGGCGGAGTGGATAGCAAAAATTGCAGCTTCGGCTGCAATAGCCGGGGTAGAAACAGGCATTGGCTTAGGTTGTACAGGTGAAGTGATAAAGTTAGGCAGAGGTGCCTAAAAATTCGGAGCGGGTGAGCCCGAACAGCATGGTATCTATCAGCTCTCCGCTCATCTTCCGGAAGTCAGCGCGCAGATCTCCTTCCCTTCGGAAACCACATTTCCGTGCCAGCCGCTGGCTGGGCACATTGTCCATCGCTGTGCGCAAGGACAGCTTCTCAATAGCGAGCTGCTCAAAAGCAAAAGGGAGCACTGCGCCGAGGCACTCAGTCATCAGCCCAAGCTGGGTATGTTCTTTGTCTAGCCAATACAGCAGTTCTGCTTTGGGGATGTCCCAATCGATGTGGAAAACCCTTACCATGCCAATGAGCGCTGCGGTCTCATTGAGCCATATGCCTAGAGAGAAGCCTTCCTGTAAGTGCCATTGTGCAAGCCAACGGCGCACGAGGAGCTCGGCATTGCTCATGGTGTTCGCTGCTTGTAGTGTTTTCGGGAAGTGGTCATTCAACCGGCTGTAATTGTCCTGCATGAGGTTGTACAAGGCTTCCCCGTCGCCCTCTCTGAAGCGGCGCACCACGGTGCGCGGGGTGAGCAGGGCAGTGTCCAGGTTGAGCAGTCGCGGGAGCATAAGCATGGATCAAAAAGTGAAGCGTTAGGAGGGAGTCTGTATGCTTCTAAGGTACAGGTTTTTGGCGAAGGGGGGGAGAGTTGAGCGCGGGCAAATTGCAAGTTTCTGTATGCTGGCAGGCCAATGCCAGGCTAAAGCCCGGAAAGCATAAACCCCTGCGACATTTTGGTTCACGCCCAAGTCAGGGGAGGTCAGGGGGCGGCTCGGAGATCAAGTGGGCTACCGCTACCCACTGCTGCCCCCAATTGCCGTAGGCTGGCAGGTGGGGTGCTTTCGGGTTGGTGCGGTAACGGTTAACCCTTGAAATGGATTGCCCGGGGCGGGGGGCATGGAGCAAGGTGTAAGCAGCTACGGTGCCATCCGCATCGTAGTCTACACTTACGACAAGGCCAATGTGCTGAATGCCCCGGCTGTGGCACAGCTGCCCGATATCTGGGCTGCGGAAGCGGCGGCCGTTCCGCCCGAAAAACAGTAAAGCCCCGGGGCGGATCAGGTGGCTGCTGTCGGCAGCATGGTGTATGATGGAGAGCTGCCCCCGGTCATAATACCAACGGGCAAGGGCGCGTGAGCTCCTGGCTGTGGCAGGGGAGGGGAAGTCCAAGCTTGGGCAGGCTTCTTGCAGGTTGCGGAAAATGCGGTGCATCAGCCCTGAGCAGTCGGTGAGCGGCGCAGAGCGGTAACGGATGCCCTGCTCCTCGTAGAAAGCGGCCAAGAAATCGAGGTAGGCGGCCAGAGATTGGGTGTCTTGTGCTACCGGGTAGCGCGGCAGGGGAGGGAGGGGGAGGTTGTAATAAATGGAATCGCTAGCGGGCTGCCGCTCAGGGATGGGCGGTGGGGGGATGGGCAAAGGGGTGAGCAGGACAGGCAGGCAAAAGTCGGGCTCGAAGGCGGTAGGGCCGGGCTCGGGCGCAAAGCTTGCAGATAAAGGTGGGGGCGGGAGGTGCACTAAGGCAGCAGCGGTTTGCCGCTGTAGCCCGCAAGCGCTTAACAATAAGCTTCCTATCAGCATCATGCCCCAGAGTCGCCCCATTTGCTGCTTTCTTAATTTGATGGCTGCAAAGCTACACATCTTGGAGGATAGGTGGTATAGGGCGCAAAAAGAAAGGCAGCACCTCTGTGCAGGTGCTGCCTTTGTCAAAGGAGGTAATAAGGGGGTTACTCCCGTATCACTTTACTGCGTGCCAATACTTGCTGGCCGCTGATGATTTCCAGTAGGTAAATGCCTGAAGGCAGCCGCTCTAGCGAAATGCTTTCTGCTCCAGCTGCCGTGCGTATGACCTGCCCGGTAGCTGAGCGTAGGCGTGCCTCGTACTGCCCCTGTAGGTGCTCCAGCCCGTCAAGATAGAGCAAGCCCGTGGTGGGGTTAGGGAACACGGTGAATTGAGGAAGCTCTGCTTCTTGGCTGCTTGTCAGCTGTTCGTCCACAAAAATGGTGTGGGTATGGCTGGCGTCGCAGGACTCATGCACGTCCATATTGATGAGGTGGACCTGAATGTCGTGCCAACCGGCTTGCTGATAGCTCGTAACCGGATCGTGGCTGTCGGAGGTTAGCCCGTTGCCAAAATCCCAATACCAGTGGGTTGCTTCAGGAGTCAGCCCATGCAGGTGCACCTGCTGTCCGATAGCCACCGTATCCGGCGCCGTGATTTCTGGTGTCAGCTTATTGGAGTAAATAGCGGTCTGCAAAGTCTCGCAATCATCCGTGGTACAGATGGTGACGGAAATGGGGTAAATGCCGCTGTGGGGCAGGACGAGCTCCGGGTTGGGTTCGGAAGAGGTCAGCCCGGAGCCAAAATCCCAGCTCCAGCTTTCAATATCAGCAGTGGAGCTTACGCCAAAAGCGCGTATGCCGTCGCACATTTTGCCATTGGCTACGGTGATCTGTGCACCGGAGAGGTTGGCAGAGCTGCCCTGGCAGCTGTAGTTGATCTTGAAACCGCTCTCATTGATGGTGAAATCCGTACTCTCTACTATGGTGATGGCGGTGCCGGTAGAGGTAATGGGGCTTGGCAATTCATTGCCGGTGAAGAAGCCAAGCAGAGGGGCTTCTGTAGTGGCGCCATCGTAAATGGCCAGCCCATCAAAGCCGTCTTCCAAATTGAAGGACTCAAACTCCAAGGTGATGCTGCCTGCTGGGCTGATCAGGGTCGTTATGCCTATGTTGTTGTCTGCATAATTGCCCTCTGCACCGCCGGAATCGTAAAGGCTTCCGAAGCAGGCAGCAATGAACTGCTGGCCATTCGTGGGCATATCCTCAAGTACACACTCGGCATCTATGGCCAGCGTGATTTCCTGCACGGTGGTATTGCAGCCTACTTCATTGCAGACGGTAAGGGCTACGTTGTAAGTGCCGCTTTCCGCGTAAGCGTAAATGGGGCTGGGCTCATTGGAAGTGCCGCCGTCGCCAAATTCCCAAAACCATGAAGTAGGAGCCTCAAGGCTTTCATCTATAAATACTACAGGCTCGTTGGCGCAAAGCGCTGTGCTGGCTACTGAAAACTGGGGCTTGGGCGCAAGCGGGGGGGTAGCTGAACAACTGAAGGTCGCTACAAAACCGCTCAGGTTGGTAAAGTGGTCCGTGTATTCCTGTAGCGTCAGTATGCCTGATGCTGCTGTCAGCGTTTCGCCTTGCAGTTCATTGCCGGTGAATGTTCCGATAAGGATACCGGAGTTAGGTGGCCCATCGAATACGTACAGGAAGTCGGCGTGCTCTTCGTAGTTGAACTCGCTGAAGGTGATGCTGACCGAAGTGGCACCCGGCGGGGCAATGGTGAGGCTGCCAAAGCTGCCTTCGAGGTAAGGGGCGGTAGGGCCGCCGGAGTCGTAGACGTTGCCCGAGCAGACTGTGATTACTTCGTTGCCGTGCTCGGGGATGTTCTGCGCATAGCAGTCGATGTCAACGGCTAGTGGGGTAGAAAGGATAGCAGTGCTGCAGCCTAAGGCATTGCAGGCTTCGAGGGTAACCGTATACTGCCCGCTTGCTGTGTAAGTATGCACAGGGTTTTGCTCCGTGGAGGTGTTGCCATCTCCAAAGTCCCAGAGCCAGCTCGTAGGCGTGTTGGTGCTGGCATCAGTAAACTGAACGGGCAAGGTGCCGCAGGCCAACCCCGGCGCGGTTATGCCTGCGGTGACCGGTGCGATCACAAAAAGGTCTACCTGAATGTCAGCGGTTGGCTGTAGGGGGTCGTTGGTGTTCAGGGTATAAGCCAGTTCATAACTGCCGGTGGCCAGCCCTGTAGCGTCGATTTCAATAGACAAGAGGGCGTTTTCATTGACCAGCACGGTGCCGCTCTGAGGCGAAATACTGGCAAAGGACAGCGCTGGGCTCCCTAAGGGCACAAGCTCCTCAAAGACATCTCCCGTAAATGCCCCTTGCGCGATGGTTTGCCCCGTCAGCGCATCCGTTATGCTATAATTGGGCAGAGCTCCATCGCCCCAGGTGTCAAGCAGCTGTAGGGTATAGCTTTCTTCTACGGATAGCCCGGAGAGCATGACAACATAATCCGTATTTGATTCATAAGTGATTCCGGCTGAGCTTTGTACGATGTTGCTGTTGCCGTCGAGCAAGTTCCAAGAGAACTCCTCTCCCCAGAAATCTGTGGTAAAGGCAAAGCGGAACCCTGCACCGCCTGAAGTGTTAGCGATGTTGAAATCCAGTGAGGCTTCACCAATATTCCCTACGGTTACGCTCAGGGTAGTATCCTGCCCTTCGATTAGCTCCACGCTAAATTGAGTGGGGTTTACGGTGAGGCTAGGGGCGGCAATGCCGGTACCCGTCAGCGCAATTTGGACATCCCCCCCGGCGTTGTTGGCCAGGTTGAGGGTTGTGGCGGCAGGCCCCAGATCGGTAGGCGTGAAGACTACATTGATTTCTCGGGCCTCAAAGGGGGCGAGCGTGATGGCATCTTCACCCTGTACAGTGAAGCTGCTGAGGCCAGACTGCAGCCCACTGACCTCAGTTGGTGCAGTGCCTGTATTTTCCAGGGTGAGGCTCAGCGTTGCAGCAGCGCCTAGCTGCACCTCTCCAAAATCTAGGTCAGTGGCAGAAATGCTCAGCTCAGGGGTGCCATTGACAATCAAAGTGACAGGTATGGCTGCGGCAGGGTTGTTGGGGTCATTGCTGTTGATAAGGATAACGCCTTCGTAGGTACCCTGCACCAGGTCGGTGGCATCAATGTCCAAGAGTACCTGATCACATGCTGTAGGTTCAACGGAAAGGCTGCTTCCGCTCAGGGAAAGCCAGGTAGGCGCGCCATCGCTTCCCGATGCAGGCTCAGGGAGGATGTAAAGCTGATCAGGGATGAACTCAAAAAAGCCGGAGAAGAGGACTTCCCCAGTGCCCAAGTCTGTCAGGGACAGCTGTTCGAACACAGCAGTGCCTTCAGGCACGCCTTGTATCAAAAAGTAATAGGTGCCGCCTTCTTCCAGCCCGCCAATGATTTCTGTGTAATCGGTATTGGGCGAATAGCTCCCATTGTTTTCAGCAAGGACGTTGAACGCTTCGTCCAATAGCTGCCAAGAAAACCCTCCCCCTTCAGCTGAGGTGGTAAATTCTATGAGGTAGCCCAATTGGTTTTCCACACTTTGGGCGCTCAAGCCGGCAATTAGGGGCCCCTGCCCGGTATTGCAGAGCTCAAGTGGGGCTGTGGTAGCCGTGCCGGCGTCGAGGGTGATGGTAAAGCTTTCCGGATTGTAGGTAAGCAGGGGCGGGCCTTCTACTGTGATATCGAGAGGCAAGCTGGTGTCTGAGCCACTGCAGTTGGCTACAGTGAGCGTGACTTGGTAAGTACCGGCCTGGGTATAGGTATGGCTGGGGTTCTGCAGGCTGGAGGTTGCCCCGTCCCCAAAGTCCCAATTCCAGGCACCGGCATTTTCCGTGCTATTGTCCATAAACTGGATAGCGGTGCCGAAAGGGATTGTTGTTGTACTTACGGAGAAATCAGCTTCGGGGGGCAGCGTACTGCCATTGGCATCCCAGATCATCTCAAACCCAGGGAAGTTGGCCTCGTGGTCTGAATAAAAGAAAACGGCCAATGCTTGGGCATTGATGGAAAGGGGCTGCCCATTATTGGGCAGGCTGTTGCCTGTAAAAGTACCTATGGAGGTATAAACCCCATCTTGCACACTGTACAATTCTAGCTGGTCATGGTTGAAAGGGGCGTTCCCGAGGTCAAATGCGGAGAAAGTAACCGTGATCTGTGAGGCAGCAGGAGGTTCGATCAGGAATTGCCCGGCGCTGCCTTCGGCGTAGTCGCCGTCTATCCCGCCGGAGTCGAACAGGACACCGCTGCAAAGGGTGGTCGAAGCAGAGCCTTGGAAAGGCATAGCCACTCCATTATCACAGGCAATATTTTCCGGGTCGTAAACCAAAGGGGTAGCGGAGGTGAATGTATTGCAGCCGTTTTCGTTGCATACTTCGAGCTGCACGGTGTAAGCTCCGGGCGTGGTGTAGGTATGCACCGGGTTTTGCTCGGTAGACGTTGTGCCATCACCAAAGTCCCAAGCCCAGCTCGTGGGGAAGAAGGAGGAGGCGTCCGAGAAGGCCACTGTGCCTGTGCAGGTGAACCCCGGCACAGAAGCAGAAGCCGTCGGGGGCTCTGTAAAATCGATGCAATCAAAATTCATGGCAAACCCTTCTCCATTGATGCTGAAATCGCTGCTGAACAACACCAGGCAAGTGTTGCCAGATAGCAGGATCGGAGCGCCGCCATTGGGCAATTGAGGCCCCGAGAATACCCCGGCTATAGGGCTGTCGGTGGTCGGGCCATCGAATATGACCAATTGGTCAAACTGGTCTTCCACGTCAAATGTGGTGAAGGTGAGCGCCAGGGCTTCGCCCGAGGTGCCATTGATGGTGATGTAGGCTTCATTGGATTCAGTGTAGGGGCCGTCAGGGCCACCTGCGTCGTAGAGCACGCCATTGCAGTCTTCAATGACCAAATCGCCAGAATCAGGAGCGTTGTAGCTGTTCTGAGCCAGCAGCACAAAGGGCAGGGCCAGCAGAAAAGCTAGATGAAAGTACTTCATTTTAGGGGTTTGTTTTGAGAGTTTACAATTCAATTCCTAATAGCATCATATTGAATTCAAATCTAAACGGCTAGGCATTAGGTTGGTTCCTAGCTGATTTCAAATAATACCTAAGTGCTCAATTGGAGACAAAAGGCAGGCAGGGAGAGGGGCTTCCTTTATCGGGCCAGGGCTGCTTTGTAGAGGCTGAAAGGCAGCTTTCGAGCTAAAAGTGGTTGGGGGGGCAATAATGCCGAAGGGGGTTATGCTTTCCGGGCTTTAGCCTGGCATTGGCCTAGCGCTGCGAAGGGGTGTAAGCCCGATAGGGCCGAGCGGACAGCGAGCCCCGTAGCATAGCGGCACCTGCCATCGGGCAGGGGCAGGCCCCACCCTTGCGGAAGGGGCAGGCTGGAAAAAAGGCAATGCGGTTTGGGCCTAAGTTGATGTGTATTGGATTGGGGCTTTAGTACTTTTCCATGGGGGTAAGGGGTGTTCACCATACTACTTTTGCCCCTAGAGAACTATAACTGCAAGCCGCTCACTTATGCCATTTGAGGCCTTGTGTGATGATAGATGAAAAACCCAGCTTCGAAAACATATCGAAGCCGGGCTGTTGTACAAAACTCAAAATGCTAATTGCGCTTAATCAAGGGTATCCCACCAAAGTGGCGTCTTCAACCGATAGGCAGGAGTGTTATCGCCAACGTTTGCTCCGTTGCGCACCTCTTCGTTCCCTTCTACGATCATGGCACGGATCCACTCGCCCTCAGAGAAGAGCGGGTTCAGGTTGGTGGGCCTATTGAGGGAAGGGCCATAGATATCTTGGCTGTAATCCATTCGCCTCAAATCTACCCAAGTCTCTGGGTTGAAGACTTGTGCGATGTACTTTTGGCGCATGATGTGGCTCAGCCCAGAGGTAAGATCCCCGAAGTGCTGCTGTACCCCATTGTCTGCCAATGTGTTCCAGTAGGCATCAATATCTGCTGCAGCTACGCCCAATTTGCGCATATTGGCCCTTACCCCTTCCTGATAGGCTGCGAGCGCTCCGCCACTATCTCCAGAACGGAGCCGTGCTTCCGCTTCTATGAACTTGACTTCTGCGTAAGTTATGAAAGGGAATGGCGAAGTGGGCTGGCTGTAAAAACCACCCGTAACTCTGCCATAGTTGTCTCCATTGGCTTCTATGCCGCCGGGGACGCCCTGCCCTGGTATCAGCCCTCTGAATTCCCCATCAGAAGGGGCCGGGTTCATGATGATCCCGATGCGGGGGTCCAGCAAGCTGTCGTTGGTGACAGGTGCCGTTTTCATAAGGTCTACAAAAAACTGGCTATAAGAGAAATATCGGGGTGCAGTTGCGCTGGTGAACCCCCCGTACCCTTTATCGCTCCAAGGGTTGGCCTCGGTAGCCGTGCCATTATCCAGATAGGGGAATTCAGCATCCATGCCGTCTGCATTGAACGCATTGCTACAAGCTTCCAAGACAGCCTGAGGGTCGTAAATGCTCTTTTTGCTCAGGTGGTTGAGGTAGCGCGCTTTTAGCGCATAAGCGAAGCGCCGCCACTTGTCGATATCCCCCTGATACATGATGTCGCCATTGTCTAGGTTTAGCCCTTTGGCATTATCCGGCTCATTAAAGAGCGCGATGGCTTCGTCGAGTTTTTCGATGACCTGTGCGTATACTTCTTCCTGAGAATCAAAAGCAGGGGTCAGGCGGGCGGTAGTAACGCCATCATAGGCTTCGCTTACCGGGATTGCGCCAAGCTGATCCGAAAGCATGCCAAATACCAGTGCTTCCAGGGTGCGGCCGGCCCCGGCAAAATGGGGCGATCCCTCAGCCTTGCCCATGACAACCATATCTACACAGTTGGGGATGGCCCAAGTGTAAGCATTTTGCCAGAAAAAGTAGCTGGAGGTGAAGCGCCAGGTTTCTGGAGAGCTGGCTTCGCTGCCAGAAGCGGTATACTGGCACACCGCGGAAACCTCTCTGGCCCCTCTCCACATCGCTGCTCCGTTGGTCATGGTGATGGCCCCGATCAATCTGCTTTCCAGAGGGATTTCCTGCGGATTGTTGGGGTCAGCATTGATGTCTAAAAATTCTTGGCAAGCACTCAGCAGTAGGCTGAATGCTGTGAGAACAATTATAGATAGCCGTTTCATTTCAAAGTAGTTTAGTTGGTTTGGTCATTCATTAAAAGCTCAGCCTAAGGCCAAAGTCTGCGCCTTTGGTCGAGGGGGTGCCTAAGTTGTCCATGCCCATAGCGCCTGTCCCAGGCACGCCTGCCCCGCCTGAGCTTACCTCGGGGTCTACGCCTGAATAATTGGTGATGAGGATGAGGTTTCTGCCGGTAGCGTACACTTCTAGCCCTTTAACGTTGATGCGCTCCAGCAATGGCTTGGGGATGCGGTAAGATAAAGTCGCATACCTAAGGCGGTACCAGCTGCCGTCTTCTACAAAGAGCTGGCCGTTGCCGCGCAGGATCGTCTGGTAGTAGTTCTGATCTAATACCACCTGCTGGGTATTGGGCTCGCCGGTTGACTCGATGATGCCATCAAATACGGTAGTAGACCCGCGTTCGAGCGTTTTGGTGCTTAAGCCATTGCGCACTAGTGCATTTTCGGTAGCATTGTAAATATCCCCTCCAATGCGGAAATCCCAAAGGAAGGAGAAGTTGAAATTGCCAAACCGTAGCGAGTTGGTCAGGCCAACAATAAAATCAGGGTTTCTGTCCCCAATCACTTCTTTGATAGCGCTCACCTGTGGATAGCCCATATCGTCGAGCAATAGTTTCCCGTCTTCATTGCGCTTCCATACGTCGCCGTTGATGCCAAACAAAGACTGCCCAAGGAAACCGGCTCCCTGGGCGACAAAGCCATCGACTGAAGCATCAGATTGCTCTACCCGGTCTAATGTGCCGGGCAGTTCTACTACAGTAGACGTATTGCGGGAAAAGTTGAGGTCTATGTTCCAGGTGAAGTTGCTCCGCTTTACTGGCCTGGCATTGACCATCAGCTCAACGCCCTCGTTGTCTATCCTCCCGCCATTGAGATAGGAGATGAAAGAACTAGCGGAAGGCGGTACGCGGGTGAAAAGGATCTGATCGTCAGATTTCATGTTGTAATAAGTGAAATCGATGCCAATCTTGCCTTTGAACAATCGGATATCGACACCGGCTTCGAATGCATTAGTGAACTCAGGGCGCAGTGCAGGTGCACCGAAAGCGTACACGTTGGCAATAAAACCTCTAGGGCCTGCGGTAAAAGAGTTGGTAGTGTTAAAGTAGGTATTGCCGAGCACGTGCGGGGGCGCATCCTTGCCTACCCGGGTCCAAGAGGCGCGCACCTTGGCATAGGGGATGAAGTCGCTTTCACCATTGGCCACTCCTATCTCGTTGAGCAGGTCGGTCAGTACGATCCCGCCACTGAAAGAGGGGTAAAAGAAGGAGCGGTTGGCTACAGGGAGTGTAGAAGACCAGTCGTTGCGGGCGCGGATGTTGAGGAAGAAAATGGACTTCCAATCTGCATTGAAATCAGCAAAAGCGCCTACAATCCTGCGGCGCGCACCACCTGCTGAGATCACCCTTTCGTTTTGAAGCACATTGTTGATGCTTGCAAAAGTTGGCACGATAAAGTTCCGGCCATACCAGTTGGCAGAAGTGCTGCGGGCCGATTCTACGTTGTGCCCCAAAGCGAGGCTGGTATTGATGTGCCTGCCTAAGGATTTTTTGCCGGTGACGACAAGCGTCGAGGTGGTAATCTGATTGAAGCGGTCTACCTCTGTGATAGCCCCTTTTTCCTCTCCTCCAATCACAGTGCCCGCACTGCGGATAGAGGTAAACTTCTCATCGTAAAAGTCGGTACCTGCACGGTAAGTGATGTTGAGAAAGGAGAAAGGGTCGTAGCTCAGGCTGACCGTCGAAATGACACGGTTGACGTTGCTGTTCGTAGGGTTGTTGTATACACTCCAATAGGGGTTGTCTACGAAAGAAGCATCATTTTCAACGCCGAGCAGGGTGCGCTGCTTGCCATCTTCAGTGATGTAATTGCGGGCATCGTCATTTAATGGCCAGTTGTACAAACCCCTTATCGTGCCACCGCCACCGCCGCCTGTCGCACCGATGATGTTGGTCTCCGCAATACCTGAGCCGCCAAGGGTAGACTGGTTTTGGGAGTTGATATAGTTGACCGAACCGCCTGCGCGGAGGTTCTTGGCAATCTTGCTGTCTGCAGATAGCCTGAAAGAGGTCCTGTCGAAGCTAGTATTCGGTACAATGCCGTTCTGGTCAAAACGGCTCGCAGAAAGATAGAACGTACTGCGTTCGCTTCCGCCAGAAGCGGAAATATCGTGGCGCTGCGTAACCGCTGGCTGAAAGAAATTGCCAAGGTTGTCGTAAATGGTTTCGTTGGGGCCAAAGGCCGGGCCCCATGAACCTCGTGCATCGGGGTTGAAGTTGCCATCTATACCTTGCTTATAGGCCGTCTGGAATTCAGGGACCTTGTTGACGACATCATAGGAGAACGCATTGCTGTAGTTGATGCGGAAGGATCCTGCCTGGCCTTTTTTTGTAGTGATGATGATGGCGCCTTCTGAAGCGCGCAGGCCGTACAGCACCGCAGCAGCAGGCCCCTTCAGTACCGTCAAAGACGCTATGTCTTCCGGGTTAATGTCTATCCCCCGGTTGCTATTATTGGTGTTTTGAGCGCTAAGCCCTATCCCTCCGCCAATAGGGGCACTGTTGTCTATTGGGATGCCATCGACCACGAAGAGGGGCTGATTGTTGCCGCTCAGCGAAGTGCCTCCTCTGATCATGATGACAGAAGCAGCGCCAGGTGCCCCACTGGAGTTGTTGATCATCACCCCCGCTACTTTGCCCTGAAGGCTGTTCACGATATTGGGCTGCTGAGACTCTACAATAGATTCAGATTGAAGGGTCTGCACGGCATAAGTGAGCGCCTTCTTTTCCTTGCGGATACCCAGAGCTGTTACGACTACTTCGTCAAGGTTCTCGCCATCCGAGGACAGGGCGATATCTATAACGGACGCAGCCCCTACGGTTTTTTCCACACTGGAGTACCCAATATAGGAAAACCGCAAGGCTGTGCCTGATTCGGCAGTGATGGCATACTTGCCATCAAGGTCGGTGACCGTGCCATTGCTGGTGCCTACGTTTTCTACTGTTGCCCCGATGAGCGGTGCGCCGGTTTCGGAATCTGTTACCGTCCCTGTAATACGGGTTTGCCCTATGGCCGCCGAAACACCTAGAAGCAAAAGCATTGGCAGTATCCAATGCCTGAAATTCGCATGTCTTTTCATTTTGTTTTGATTGTATGGAAAAAAATGAACACAATGCTCACTTGAAAAGTGGGGTATTGTGGCTTTTTAAAGAAGTAAGATATTTAATTTGCAGTATTTTGCACATAAAACTGCAAATTATTGCAAAATAAAAATGGATTGATACATGATTTTGTAAAGGGAAGAGGGATAAGGGGGCGGCATTTGACTTTGTTTTTTATATCTAGAATAGCTGATTTTTGAATTTAAATTTTGAAATAATATTATTTATAGAATTATAACTTGTAAAAAGTGGATTTTGATGCCCTTGACTTAGGTCCGATTTGGGCACTTGGGGAGGAAGAGTGGAAAAGGGGCAATAAAAGTGGCTTAATCTTGCATATTGCCAAAATGTGCAAGATTGTATATGGGGCTGAGCCACGGTAGGGGTGTTTGGGGATATGGTGTTTCGTGCTGTTGTTTTTGTGCGTGTGGAGGCGGTTGTTTTTTGCGCTCGGCTTTGGCTGCCGCCAAATTATGCTCGTTCACAGCGTGCCAAAGGCAAGGGGGAGCCGGGCACAAACCAGATTGTCTTTTTGGGCCTGCCCCTACTGCAAGGATGGGGGCCTGCCCCTGCCAAAGGGCAGGTGCCGCTATGCTACGGGGCTCGCTGTCCGCTCGGCCCTGCCGGGCTTGCCACCCCTTCGCAGCGCTAGGCCAACGCCAAGCTAAAGCCTGGGAAGTATAAATGCCTGCGACATTTTGATTCACGCCCAGTTGGAGTGGCTAAAGGCTTTAGGCCAATGTAGGGGGCAGGGTAGCAGCCAGGCGCACGCTCGTTTGGAGGCTAAAAGTCAAGGCAGTGGCACAGGCACAAACACAAGCAGCCCAGGCTTTGACAAAGCCCGGGCTGCTTTTAAAGTTACAACGAGTGCAATGAAGGGCTAGACCGCTGCTCCAGCTTCCTCGTAAAGCGGGAACTGCGCCATGTGCGTGTTTACCTCCTTTCGGATATCGCTCAGGAAGGCCTCGTTCTCCGGCTGCGATAGGGCGGCATCGATCCATTCTACAATCTGCAGGCAGTCGTGCTCCTTCAGCCCTCGGGTAGTGACGGCAGCAGTGCCAACCCGGATACCGGAGGTGACAAAAGGCGTCTCTGTATCGAAAGGCACCATATTTTTGTTGACGGTTATATCGGCTAGGCCGAGGGCCTTTTCAGCGGCTTTGCCGGTCACGCCCTTTGAGCGCAGGTCAAGCAGCATCAGGTGGTTGTCTGTACCGCCAGAAATCAGTTTGTAGCCCTTGTCAACAAAGGCTTTGGCCATGGCTTGTGCATTTTGGATCACTTGAGCGGTGTAGGACTTGAAGCCAGGCTGCAGCGCTTCCCCAAAGGCGACAGCCTTGGCTGCGATGATGTGCTCTAGCGGGCCGCCCTGCATGCCTGGGAAAACCCCGCTGTTGAGTATAGCAGACATCTTGATGGGGTTCCCTTTTTTGGTTTTCCGCCCCCAAGGGTTCTCAAAGTCGTTGCCCATCATAATAATGCCGCCGCGTGGCCCGCGCAGGGTCTTGTGCGTAGTGGAGGTTACGATGTGGCAGTGCTGCATGGGGTCATTGAGGTGGCCGGCAGCGATAAGCCCTGCAGGGTGGGCAATATCTGCTAACAATAGGGCACCGACCTGATCGGCAATGGCCCGGAAGCGGGCATAATCCCAATCGCGGGAGTAGGCAGAAGCCCCACATATGATCAGCTTGGGCTTGACGGCCAAAGCCTTGGCCTCCACTTTGTCCATGTCGATAAGGCCAGTATCTTCCTCTACTCCGTAAAAGTGGGGCTGGTATACTTTGCCTGAAAAGTTGACCGGAGAGCCGTGTGACAGGTGGCCGCCGTGGGCAAGGTCAAAGCCAAGGATAGCATCACCGGGTTTCAGTACGGCTAGGAAAACAGCAGCATTGGCCTGTGCGCCGGAATGAGGCTGCACATTAGCGTAAGCGGCGCCGAAGAGCGATTTGAGCCGGTCTATGGCCAGCTGCTCAACTTGGTCTACTACCTCACAGCCCCCGTAGTAGCGTTTGCCCGGGTAGCCTTCAGCATATTTGTTGGTCAGGACACTGCCTGCCGCCTGCATCACCTGCGGGCTGGTAAAGTTTTCTGAAGCAATGAGCTCAATGCCGTGCTGCTGACGGTCTAGCTCTTTTTGGATGAGGTCGAAAACCAGCTTATCTTTCATCATGGTTTAAAGCCGTTTGGAGAAGGAAAATAGATGGATACGGTACGCAAAGTTAGCCCCTTTCAGGTTAAGAATGAAATCTGTCAAGAGCGCAGGCGATGGTTTTGAATGCATTATGGCCGAATAGGGCTGCCACAGGGCAAGCTTGCGCCTTCGCCCTTGCCTTCGATGCGGTGGTGTTGGAAAACATCTCCTGCAAGGACAGCCTGCAGGAAACGCAATACGGGCTGGGGGTCACTGTTGAAAAACGCGCCTGCCCGTTCGTGCCCGTCCCCACAGAAGGTGGTCAGGTCTACCGATAGCCCAAGGGCTATGGCATGTTCGTAAATGGATCGGGAGCCAAAGAGCATGAGCCAACCCGGAGCATCGGTTGAGCAGAAGTGGTGCGCCGCTGTACCGTAGGGTACTACGGGATCGTTGCTGCCGTGAAACACCATCATAGGCAGGGCATTGTCTGGCCTTATCAGGTTGAGGTCCATGATAGCGCCTGCACCCGAGATGAGGCCCCGGTATTGGAAGCCGTCGGGCAGCCGGCCAGGGTAAAGGCTCATCAGGCTCCGGTCCCAAAAGGCGGCGTGCAAGACCGTTTCCCCCCCCGCGCTGCTCCCAGCGATAAAAACCTTGCTGGTGTCGATCCCCAAGGCAGGGCCATGCTCTAGCAAATAGGCTGTCGCCTGCCAAAGCTGACTGACGGCGAGGCGGATGGCGTGTATCTTTTCGGTGAGCACCCCATCACAGCTAAAGCTTTTATCCTTCATATATAGGCTGTAGGAAATGGAAGCTGCAGCAATGCCTTCTGTTGCCAAGGCGCTGCATAGCGGGTGGCCGAACTGCCGGCTGCCCGTCGCAAAACCGCCTCCGTGGACGAAAAGCAGGAGGGGCACAGGAGCCGCGCCGGTTGTTTTTTCGGGAAGGAAAAGGTCCAGCTGCAACGAAAGCGAGTCGTTCTCGTAATAGGTTAAGGTGCGGTGCTGTGCACAGGCGCAGAGGCTGAAAGCGGCGAAAAAGAGCAGAAGGGCAGTCTTCATACAGTCTATGTTGAGGGTGGCCTGCCTGGCCAAAAGCGGGAAGTTCGTTATTTTTGTGCATTTGGCGCTGAAAAGCAGAGATTAACGTTTTCTAACACTTGCTGCATAACTTTGCCAGCCTGCGCCTCGTTATAAACCACTGAAACGGCTTACCCCCGGAGAAAACCACCACATTGATGTTGAGAAAGGGCTATCAAGATTGGATCATCACAGGTTGCCTAGTGGCATGGGCATTTACGGTAGTACAGGCAGAGGCAGTGCGCTTCCGTGCAATGTGGAGGGACGACCCTGCTACCACTATGGTCATTGGCTGGGATCAAGTCTCTGGCTATGACCCTGTCTTGCATTACGATGAGGTAGACTTCGGCAAGCAGGCTACAGCTTACCGCATGGCCAAACGGCCCGACCGTATCACTACGGCCAAGGGCATGAAAAACCACTTTGTCCGCCTTACCGGGCTTTCGCCCAATACGCTATACTACTTTGTCGTCAAAGACAATGAAGGCACTTCCCGGAGGTACGCTTTTCAGACGGCTCCGGACGACCCCGGCGTGCGCCTCTCTATTGTGGCTGGCGGCGATTCGCGCAATAACAGGGATGCCCGTGTAGAGGCCAACCGCCTGGTCAGTAAGCTCCGGCCCCACTTCGTTGTCTTTGATGGCGATATGACGGGGGGGGACACCGATCAGAACTGGCGGGATTGGATGGACGACTGGCAGGAGACGGTCGGCAGCGATGGGCGATTGTTCCCCGTTGTGGCGGCCCGCGGCAACCACGAGCGGGAGAATGCTTCCATCACAGAGCTCTTCGATAGCCCAAGCCCGGACGTCTATTTTGCCCTTACCTTTGGCGGTGGCCTTTTCCGCCTTTATACCCTTAACAGCCTGATCGCCCCTGCCGGCCGGCAGCAAATATGGCTGGAGGGCGATCTAAAAGCGAACCCCGATGTGCGCTGGAAAATGGCGCAGTACCATCAGCCTATGCGGCCACATACCCGGCGCAAGCCCGAACGGGACGACTTGTACGCAGCTTGGGCTGGCCTGCTCTATGAGCACGGCGTAGACCTTGTGCTGGAGTCGGATGCACATATGGTAAAAACGACCTACCCGGTACGGCCGTTCAAAGGGCTGGGCAGCGAAGAGGGCTTCATCCGGGATGATGAAAAAGGCATCGTCTTTATCGGCGAAGGCTGCTGGGGCGCCCCTTTGCGCGATGCGGATGATGCAAAATCATGGACGCGCGCCACCGGCAGTTTCAATCAGTTCAAGTGGATATTTGTAAGCCAGGAAAAGATTGAGGTGCGCACCATTAAGACAGACAATACGCAGTACGTTGCGGAAGTGAGCCACAACAATATTTTTGAGCCCCCCATCGGGCTTACCATTTGGGCGCCTCCTACCGGCGATGTCCTGGCTATCCTTCACCCCGACCCGCCTGCCGACCCACTGGCCGGGCAGCGCCTGGCCGCCCGGGAACAGGAGGCCGCCGAGAGCGCTCCTTCTCCTCCTGATGCTGCTGCCCCTTCGGAGCCTAAGCCTAAGCCGCCTTCCAAGCCGGTAGATAAAAACGACTGGACCGTCTTCCCTAAAGCTGTGACCGACGAAACCGGAGGGGTGGTGATCTCCTACGAAATGCCCGCCCGTGGCGATGTGAGCCTGCAGCTCATCAACCGGGAATGGCAGATGGTGACCCGTGTCGCCTTGGACAATGAGCCCGGCGGGCCGGCCGAAAAAAGGCTAGACCTTAGCGGCGTCTCAGATGGGGAATACCTCCTCGTCATTAAACGCAATGGGCAGCTGCTCAAACGGATTTTTATCCTGAAAGGCCAGTAACACCGTGCAGAAGCCGAAAGTTTGTTTTGCCGATTTCCCCCTATCGGCTAAGCTTTTCCGGCAGCAGGCTGTTTAGTAGCTTTGTGCCAACTAAATCACCACTATGGTCAAGTCATTAGACTCCATAAAATCGCCCATTGCGGAGGAACTGAAAGTTTTTGAAGGCCGTTTTCGGGAAGCCATGCGCAGCCCCGTCTCTCTGCTCGATAAAATCACCTACTACATTGTACGGCGCAAGGGGAAACAGGTGCGCCCGATGTTTGTCTTCCTTTCCGCCAAGCTCTGTGGCGGTGTAGGGGATGCCACCTATACTGCCGCTTCCTTAGTGGAGCTCCTGCATACGGCTACCTTGGTGCACGATGATGTGGTAGACGACTCCTTCGAGCGCCGGGGGTTCTTTTCTATCAATGCGTTATGGAAAAATAAAATCGCCGTGCTCGTAGGCGACTACCTCTTTTCGCAGGGTATGCTCCTGGCTTTGCGCAGCAAACAGTACCGCTTGTTGGAAATTGTTTCCGATGCCGTAAAAGCTATGAGCGAAGGGGAGCTCCTGCAAATTGAAAAAGCCCGCCGGCTCGATATCGAGGAACCGGTGTACTACGAAATTATCCGCCAAAAGACAGCCTCCCTTATCGCATCGGCCTGCAGCGCAGGGGCTGCCTCTTCTACCAAAGACGAAGAGCTCATCGAGCGCATGCGGCTGTTCGGGGAGAAAATCGGCATCGCTTTCCAAATCCGGGACGACCTCTTCGACTATGGCACCGATGATGTCGGAAAGCCGCTTGGCATCGACATCAAAGAGAAAAAAATGACCTTGCCGCTGATCTACGCTCTCGAAAAGGCACCTGTTAAGGAGCGCCGCCACATCATCCGGACCATCAAAAAGTATAGCGATCAGCCAGAAAAGGTAAGGGAGGTGGTAGATTTTGTGCGCAACAGCGGAGGGCTGGCTTACGCCGAAAAAGCAATGGCGCGCTACCGGTCAGAGGCCTTCGAGCTGCTCCGGGAGTTCCCTCAGAGCGAGTCCCGGCAATCGCTGGAAGACTTGGTGACCTTTGTGACGGAGCGCAAGCGTTAGGTATTGGCATTGGGGGTGAGCCAAAATGTCGCAGGCGTTTGTCCTTTTCGGGCTTTAGCCTGGCATCGGCCTAGCGCTGCGAAGGGGTGGAAGCCCGACAGGGCCGAGCGGATAGCGAGCCCCGGAGCATAGCGGCACCTGCCACCGGGCAGGGGCAGGCCCCTATCCTTGCGGAAGGGGCAGGAAAAAACGACAATCTGGTTTGTGCCCTTGGCATTGGGGTTTGCTCCCCCCCTTTGTATGTCTGGTTTAGCTGCCGCTATGCGCCGCTCTTTCATCGCCTTTGCCCCATTTTGCAAGAAAAGCCCGAAGGGGGAGCGGCCCTCACTAAGCTTTTACCCCTCTGCGCTACGGAAGGAAGGGAGGGCGCGGAGCCCATCCTCGCCCAATCGGGCCTGAACAGCCATAAACCAAGACCGCTCCTTATATCGGATATGGCGCTTTAGCGCTTCCCCAAGCTCATTGAGGCTAGCCTCAGATGGGCATTCCGGCAGGTTGGCCAACTGCTCGGACAGCTCCTTTTGCTCCCGGATCACCTGCTCCCGCTCTATCCCTTCAGGGAGGGCAGGCACAAGCACTTTTTCTATCCATTCAAAGCCGGGGAATAGATGGCGTTCGGCAGTCTGCCGTGCAAAAACCGCTTTGCCTTGTAGCGTGTTGGGCAGCCCTTTATAATCGGGCACATCAGCACTCAATAA
Source organism: Phaeodactylibacter luteus (assembly GCF_007993045.1). Lineage (GTDB taxonomy): Bacteria > Bacteroidota > Bacteroidia > Chitinophagales > Saprospiraceae > Phaeodactylibacter > Phaeodactylibacter luteus. The sequence goes on along the minus strand of NZ_VOOR01000011.1, from coordinate 59,778 downwards.
TTGTGCGAGCACCAGGCCATGATGGTGGCCTCTGGAAATAGGGATGAGCTGTGGGTGCCGTTTTAGGGGTGTTCTGGGCATGTCTGCAAAAATTGGCCGGGCGGGCCCGGGCATCAAGATGAAGGAGATTGTTGTATATTCCAGCTTAAACTAAACAGGTATTATGCGTAACATCATTTGGGGCTTACTGTTGTGGTGGCTCCCCTTGGCCGCACAGGGGCAGGATGCCCCGCTGAGCGCTTTCGCAAAATCCGTTTTCACAGATGAGGCCGGAGCGGAGCTGCCCTATCGCCTGCTTTTGCCGCCAAAGTACGAAAAAAGCGGGCAGTTTTACCCCTTGGCCCTTTTTCTGCACGGCGCAGGGGAGCGGGGGGCTGACAATGAGGCGCAGCTTGTACATGGCGCACAGCTTTTCCTGGACAGCCTGGGCAATTACCCCGCAATTGTGGTGTTCCCACAGTGCAGGGCTGATGGTTATTGGGTAGCAGTAGAAGGAAGAGGGGGGGCTTGGCGGCTGCCATTCTACAAAAAACCGGCTGAGGATATGGGGCGGGTGATGCAGCTGGTAAAGAGCTTGCAGGATACCTACCGGGTTGACACCGCAAGGATGTACCTGGGAGGGCTTTCTATGGGCGCGTTTGGCGCCTTCGACCTCCTGGCCCGCTGGCCGGATACCTTCGCCGCTGCCTTTGCAATTTGCGGCGGGAGCAACCCCTTGCTGGCCCCCTTGTATGCACCTCATACGCCCCTTTGGATTTTCCATGGGGAGGCAGATGCCGTTGTGCCAGTGGAAATGTCACGCGAAATGTACAAAGCCTTGCAGCAGGCGGGCGGGCAGGTCAGGTATACAGCGTATCCCGGGGTAGGGCACAATAGTTGGGAGGCTGCTTTCGCTGAGCCTCAGCTATTGGAATGGCTTTTTGCCCACAAACGATAGGCTATGGAATGGGCGGCTAACCTATTTATCGGCTTTGCGTTGGGGTACTTGTTGCTCTCTGTACTGTTTTACCTGCTCCAAGACCTCTTCTTTTTCCGCCCGGAGATCCTCCCGGGGCACTTTGAGTACCAATTCCCTTTCCCCTTTGAGGAAGTCCATTTCGATATGGAAGACGGTGGCTACATCAACGGGCTGTACTTCCGTGTCCCAAATGCCAAAGGGGTCGTGTACTACCTGAAAGGCAACTCCCGGAGCGTGAAAGGTTGGGGGAAATTCGCAAAAGATTTCGTGGGCAAGGGGTATGATTTCTTTATGACCGACTACCGCGGGTTTGGGAAAAGCGCTGGCCGGCGCACCGAAGCCACCCTCTACAACGACGCGCAGACGGTATACAGATGGCTGTCGGACCGTTACCCGGAAGAGGATATCGTAGTGTACGGGCGTTCCTTGGGCAGTGGCATAGCAGCCCGCATAGCCTCTTGGAACCGCCCAAGGATGCTGATCTTGGATTCCCCCTACTTCTCCTTTTTTTACCAAGTCCGTCAGTATGGCTTTTGGCTTCCCCTGAAGTGGATACTGCGCTATCAAATCCGTACCGATCAGTTCCTGCGCAAGGTGTCCTGCCCAATATTCATCTTGCACGGCACCCATGACCGCCTTATCCCCTTTCGTCAGGGAAAGCTGCTGGCTAAGCAGTCCGAGCAGGCCACATTGATCCCAATTACGGGCGGGGGGCACAATAATTTGCCGGATTTCGCAGCTTACCATGATCAATTGTACGATCTTTTACACCCCAGCCCGATAGATGAGGGGCGGGCAGAAAACTGAGCATGCCATGGCAGAGCGCACCAACAACGGTTATCAGCTGTACCTCCACGATTTCCTCCAAGAGGATGTTTTGATTGTGTGCCCACGGTGCAAGGCGATGGGCCGGGTAAAGGCATTGGGCGCTATTGCTGGGGAGGCCAGCCGCAGAGCGGTCTGTACGCATTGCGGCTACAACAAAACCCTAGAAGAAATGCCCGCGCCTGTATTGTACTGTTCTGCAAAAGGGCCGGTAACGGGCAGGGTATACATGATGGGCGGTGGCATAGACCCCTATTTCCACCTTCCGCTATGGCTGCAGGCACAAGTGAACGGGCAGCTGTTATGGGCTTACCATCATACACACCTTGATTTTTTAGAAGCCCATATCTTTGCCAGCCTCAGGGAGCGCAATGGGCAGGAGCCTGCCAACCGCAGCTTGGGAAGCCGCCTTCCCAAATGGATGCTTGCCCGGGAAAACCGTGCGCCAATACTGAAAGCCATCGAAAGGCTCAGGCAAAAGCGGTAGCCGATAGCCTGTTGCTGTACCTAAGCTTACGTTGAAAAATCGGAAAATCATGACAAACCCTTCTGGCCTCCGTACCCGGATAGCCCCTACTCCAAGTGGCCTGCTTCACCCGGGCAACGGGCTTTCCTTTATCCTCACTTGGGGGCTCGCGCGGGCCGCAGGCGGCCGGGTCTTACTGCGGATCGACGATCTCGACAAGGCCCGTACCCGGGAAGCTTATGTCGCGGACATCTTCGAAACCTTAGAGTGGCTGGGGCTGGATTACGACGAAGGCCCGACAGGTGTGGAGGATTTCTTCAGGAGCTGGTCGCAGCATACCCGTATGGAGGAATACCACAGCTATCTGAGCAAACTGAAGGGGCAGGGCACTCTTTTTGCCTGTACCTGCAGCCGGCGGCAGGTCCGTGAAATGGCTTCCGATGGGCAATACCCGGGCACCTGCTCGGGCAAAGGGCTGCCGTTTGAGGGCGGGCAAACCGCTTGGCGGGTGGCTGCCCCTGCCCCCGGGCAGTCCATTACTTTAGCGCTATGGCCCGAAGGGCCTTCTGAACAGCACTTGGAAACGATCGATGCTTTCGTCGTCCGTCAAAAGAACGGGGCGCCTGCCTATCAGCTGGCTTCTCTAGTAGACGACCTGCGTTTCCACATCAACTTCGTGGTGAGAGGGGAAGACCTGTGGGGCTCTACCCTCTCGCAACACTACCTTGCGGGCCTGTTAGGGCTGCGGGCATTTCAGGAGGCTTGGTTTTGGCATCACCCCCTGATTACCGATGAGCAGGGGCATAAGCTGTCAAAAAGCAAAGGGGCGGGGTCGCTGCGGGCCTGGCGAGAGGCGGGCAGCGGGCCGGCTGCCTTATACCGGCAAGCTGCACGCGTACTGGGGCTGGAGGCTGGCGCCGATACCCCTTCTTCTTTCCTGGAAGCCATACGGGCAGCAAAAATAATCGGGCCGGAATGGAAAAAATAGCCTCCGTACGCCGTCTAAGAGGAGGAAACCGCATTTTAGAGCATCACCCTGGCCCACGATTGGAAGCTGACCTAACCTCATATATCGAACAGGCCCGCAAGGGTGATGAGCGTGCATTCCGCCTGCTAGTAGAGCATTTCATGGCACCCGTATTGGGCGTGACAGCCCGGATGTTGGGCGAAGGCCCTGAAGCAGAAGATATGGCACAGGAGGTATTTGTAAGGCTCTTTGAGTCCCTGGGGCAGTTCCGTGGCGAAGCGTCGCTGGGCACTTACCTGCACCGCATTGCGGTCAACCTCTGCCTGAATGAGCTGAAACGCAAACAAAGACGGCAGCGTTGGATAACTTGGCTGGGCCCGGCTGTAGCGGATACCGCAGCTGACACCCCCCCGGAGGGCCTGGCTGACGCCCTGCAGCAGGCATTGCTGGAGCTCAGCCCAGATGCCAGAGCGGTAGTGGTCCTGCGCTTGGTGGAAGGCTACCCGGTAAAGGAAACAGCGGAGATGCTGGGCATCCCAGAAGGGACCGTAGCGTCCCGCCTGGCCCGGGCGCAACAGAAAATGGTACAACGGCTAACCCTATGGTTATGAATAAAAGAGAATGGTTCGGTTTGCTCTGCAAGCAGGAGGAAGGCTTGCTCAACGAGGAGGAAGCACGCTTGCTCAATAGGGCGCTGGCAGCGTCTGCCGGGCTGCAAGAAGAGCAGGAGCGGATCAGGAAGCTCAGGGCGCTGCTCCGGCAACAGCCCGTTGCCCTTCCTGCTGATGGCTTTGCCGAACAGGTGGAAGCACGTATTTTTAGCAGGGGGCAGCAATGGCTCTGGCAGGCTGCCGCCGCTGCAGCTATTGTGTTCGTCATGGCCGGGCTTAGCATCTACTACTCTTCGGGAAGCCTGGCTGCAGAGGCCTGGCTGGGCACGTCGGGGCTACAGCCTGAAGATGCCGTCACACTATTAGAAACCTCTTGGAACCCCTTCAAATGAGAATGCGCAAATTGCACTTGTTGATGTTCGCCCTTTTGCTCCTGCTTGCCGGCTTTGCAGCGGGATGGGTGGCCCACCGGGGTATTGTCCGGCAAAAAATGCAGCGGGTAGCAGAGCTGCGCAAAGCCCGTGGGTTTGCAGATCACTTTTTTGAGCATATAGGCGCCACCCCCGAGCAATTCGAACAACTTTCTGGGACCGTGGGCCGCTATGGGCAGGAAATGGACGGGCTCTATTCCGCATTCAACCAAGAGCGCCGCTCACTAATGGACAGCCTCACGGCTGAGGTGAGCCATTTGCTCACCGAGGAGCAGCAATCCCGGTTGGAGCGCTTCTCCCGCCGGTTTCAAAAGCGCAGGCGGCATAAAGCACAGGAATAGCACCTCCGCCACTTTCTCAAAAATGATTAAATTGGGCACAGCATTGCTGAGCCCATGCCCCTTACAGGCATTGGCACAGCGTACACACCACTACCCAAAAAACGAAATGCCCATGCTCGTAAAGACGTATGCCGGCGCTGTTCAGGGCGTCGATTCCCAGACCATCACCATAGAAGTCAATGTAGGCGGTAAAGTTGCTACCGACAAAAACTTTTACCATCTGGTAGGCTTGCCGGACAACGCCGTCCGGGAAGGGTTCTCCCGCATTGAAGCAGCAGTACAGAATATCGGCTACCGTATGATGCGGATCAAGACGGTGGTCAATATGGCCCCGGCAGATATAAGAAAGGAGGGTTCCGCCTACGATTTGCCAATCGCGGTCGGGGTGCTCGCTGCATCCGAACAGATCTCTCCTGATGGGCTGGAGACTACCGTGCTCATGGGCGAGCTTTCGCTCGATGGCAGTCTGCGCCCTATCAGGGGGGCACTGCCCATTGCTATTCAGGCGCGGCGCGAAGGGTACACCCGCTTTATACTGCCCAAACAAAACGCCCGCGAAGCCGCTATCGTCAACGATATTGATGTCTACGGCGTAGCTTCCATCAAAGAAGCGGTGGATTTGCTCAATGGAGACCTGAAAATGGACCCTAAAATGGTGCTGACCCGGGACGAATTTTTCGAGCAGCAGCACGTCTTCGATGTGGATTTTTCGGACGTGAAGGGGCAGCAGAACATCAAGCGGTCTTTGGAGATCGCTGCTGCAGGCGGGCATAATGTCATCCTTATCGGGCCACCGGGGGCGGGCAAAACCATGCTGGCGCGGCGGATGCCGACCATCCTCCCTCCTCTCAATCTTCACGAAGCACTGGAGACCACCAAAATCCATTCGGTGGCAGGGGTGCTCCCGCCAGACTCCGCCCTGATCGCCAACCGCCCCTTCCGTTCCCCCCACCATACCATAAGCGATGTAGCATTGGTGGGCGGCGGCAGCAACCCCATGCCTGGCGAAATCTCGCTGGCTCACCACGGCGTGCTTTTCCTGGACGAGCTGCCAGAGTTCAAGCGTACGGTACTAGAGGTGCTGCGGCAGCCTATGGAAGAAAGGAAAGTGACCATCTCAAGGGCCAGGAGCACGGTTGACTACCCTGCCAATTTCATGCTTGTTGCCTCCATGAACCCCTGCCCCTGCGGCTTTTACAACCATCCGGAGAAGGAGTGTGTGTGCGGCCCGGCGCAGATCAACCGTTACCTGAACAAAATCTCAGGCCCACTGCTCGACCGCATAGACTTGCACGTGGAAGTGACCCCCGTTTCTTACGATGAGCTTTCGAGCACGGGCTTGCCTTCCGAGAGCAGTGCAGAGATCGCAGCGCGGGTATTGCGGGCTAGGGAAATCCAGGCTGAGCGCTTCAAGGATCATCCCACTATCAACTCCAACGCCCAAATGCCAAGCCGGATGGTCCGCGAGTTTTGTAATATTGGGCAGCCTGGCCGAATGCTGGTTAAGAAAGCTATGGAAAAACTGCAGCTTTCTGCCCGGGCATATGACCGCATACTCAAAGTGGCCCGCACAGCTGCAGACTTGCACGGCAGTGAGGGCATAGAGATTGAGCATTTGGCGGAAGCCATCCACTTCCGTAGCCTGGACCGCGAAGGCTGGGCCGGATAAAACGCTGATATGGCATTTTACTGGCACGACACCGTCAATTTTTTGCAAAAGCTTACGCCCCTGCGCGTCTGGAACGCCCTACAGGTCATGGCTTCTTACTATTGGTCGAGGGCCTTGAAAAAACCGGTACAATGGGGGATGCCGGTTACCATCTCGGTAGAGCCTACTACAGCCTGCAACCTCCGCTGCCCGGAGTGCCCGAGCGGCCTGCGGGCCTTTACCCGGCCTACGGGGAACCTGAAGGCGGATTTTTTCCGTCAGGTAGTAGATGAGATGGGAGAGAGGCTATTGTACCTCATTTTCTATTTCCAGGGCGAGCCCTACATCAATCCCGCTTTCCTGGATATGGTGCGCTATACCGCTGACCGGGGCCTTTATACGATCACTTCTACCAACGGCCACTTCCTCAACCGGGAGAACGCCCGCCGTACAGTAGCTTCTGGCCTGGACCGCCTGATCATCTCAGTAGATGGCACTACGCAGGAAGTGTATGAACAGTATCGTAAAGCCGGACAACTGGAGGCTGTCCTGCAGGGAGCCCGCAATATAGTGGAAGCCAAAAAAGAGGCAGGGGCTTCCCGTCCACATGTGATTTTCCAGTTTCTGGTCGTGCGCCCCAACGAGCATCAGATACCTGAGGTCTACCGGCTGGCAGAAGAGATAGGCGTGGACGAGGTGAAGCTGAAAACAGCTCAGGTATACGATTTTGAAAATGGGAACCCGCTCATCCCCGAAAATGAGCAATATGCCCGCTACGCCCGTCAGCCTGATGGCACTTACCGGGTAAAGAACAAACTGTTGAACCACTGCTGGAAACTCTGGCACGCCTGTGTGATTACCTGGGACGGGCTGGTCGTGCCGTGCTGCTTCGATAAGGACGCTGCCCACCGCCTGGGCGACCTCAAGTCGGTGCCCTTCCGGGAAATCTGGCAGGGCCAGGCTTATCAGAAATTCCGGCGGGCGCTGCTGCAGGGCCGGGATCAGATCGATATTTGCACCAACTGCACAGAGGGGTGCAAAGTATGGGAGGAAGAATCTGTTTAAGCAGGCAAGTGCTTGTAAATTTTGTATTTAGCCGGTAAACCAACTACATTTGCATGGATTTTCGCAAAGGTAAGTTTATCTTTGCGTCTCTTTAGCGCCGGCCACCGGAAGGCAATCTCTGCCCAAAGGCGAGGCTTTACAAGCACTCTGGCTCCGGTGAAGGGGGTAATACATTGATTTTTAGCGCTTTCGGTTTTTTGCTTTCTGGTTTGGAAAAGAGGCAAAGCGGAAGTTCAGATTACTTAAACTACAGTCTTAAGATGGCTTTGATTAGTAAAATTCGGAAGAATTCCTGGCTGCTGGTTGTCCTGATTGCACTGGGCCTGGTAGGCTTCATCGTAATGGATATGACTTCCGGTCAGCAGAGTGTATTTGGCAGTTCGCAGACTATACTCGCGGACATAGAGGGCAAGAAGCTGGACTGGAACAAGTTCTACCGCACCGAACAACTGCTCTACGGCAATTCTGGCGGTGATGTGTACAGCCGCCGCAGTCAGCTGTGGAACTACTTCGTAGAGGAGGCACTCGTTCAGGAGGAAGCCGAAGCGCTCGGCCTGGGCGTGAGCAAGGAAGAGCTGCTCGACCTGCAGTTCGGCGTCAATCCAAGCCCCGTGATTCGTCAGCGGTTTCAAAACCCACAGACCGGACAGGTCGACTTTCAGCAGTTGAATCAAATCAAGACGGCCATTGAAGATGGCAGCATAGCAGATGACCCCCGCATGGTCTCTTACTGGGCACATCAGGAAAAAGAGATCATCAAAGACCGCCTGCAGAGCAAGATCAATGGCATGGTTTCCAAAGCCATTTATACGCCTACCTGGATGGCAGAGATGGGCCACAACGAACAGAACATGCCCATCAATTTCGCTTTTGTGAAAGTGCCATTCGATGAGATCGACAACACAGAGGTGTCGCTTTCTGACGCTGACTATGAGGCTTATTTGAAGGAAAACAAAGCGCGCTACACTACAGAAGAGGAGACCCGCCGCCTCGAGTACCTGGTGTTCAACGTTGCCCCGACCGCCAAGGACTCCGCCGCACTGCGCACTAAGGTCGCAGAGCTTATCCCTGAATTCAAAGCAGCAGCAGATGACTCTGCCTTCACTGCGCGCAACTATGGTGTGCCTCCAACGACTTACCTCACCAAGGAGCAGCTGACGCCCGTTGTTGCCGATACGGTAATGAACATGGCCGAGGGCGATGTATATGGCCCTTATATCGATGGCAGCTTCTACAAGGCAGTAAAAGTAGTGGACCGCCGTATGATGGCAGATTCTGCTGACAGCCGCCACATCCTGATTCAGGCACAGGCGCCACAGCAGTTTACTCAGGCAAAAAAGACAATTGACAGCCTCGAAAACCTGCTCCTTACCCAAGGCGCTTCGTTTGACTCCTTGGCCATGCAGTTTAGCCAAGACGGCGGCAGCGCAGCTAACGGCGGCAAGTACGAGGGCACAACGCCCGGGCAGTTTGTCCCAGAATACAACGACGTCCTGTTCGTGACAGGCAAAATCGGTGAGTATTACAAAGTACAGACCTCTTACGGCTGGCACCTCATTGAGGTCCTCAAGCGCAGTGCTTCTGCTACCCCAAGGGTAAAGGTGGCCTTCCTGCAGGAAGCTATCGTCCCTTCCGAAGACACTCAGAAGGATATTGAAGCTGAAGTACTGGCTTTCATCGGCGAGAACCGTGACCTGGAGACGCTCCGCCAAAGCGCTGTTGAGCGTGGCATGAGCATTCAAACTAGCCGTGGCCTGAAGCGCAATGACTTCGCTATCGGTGAGCTGGGTACCGGGCAGGCTAGCCGCGACCTGATCCGCTGGGCGTTCAACGCTGGTGTAGGCGAGGTTTCCCCTGAGCTCTATGGCTACCAAGATGCAGTGCAGTACTATACCAATAAGTACGTCGTTGCTGGCTTGGTTGCTAAGCAGCAGGCTGGGCTGCCATCAGTTGCCAACATCAAGAGCGAAATCGAGCAGCTGGTGATGAACAAGAAAAAAGGCGAGATGATCAAGTCTAAAATCTCAGGCAGTGACTTGGGCAGCATCGCGCAGCAGTTCGGCACCAAAGTGGATACTGCCCGCAGTGTCAACTTCAACGCTACCTTCATCCCCAACGTGGGGGTAGAGTCTAAGGTAATCGGCGAGGCTTTCTCTCTTGAGCAGGGGCAGACATCTGAACCTGTCATAGGGCAGTCAGGAGTTTTTGTCTTGCAGGTGATGAGCAAGCCAACGGCTTCTCAGCCTAACAACATCCCTCAGCTCCGCCGCAATATGGCCAACCCTGTCCGTCAGCAAGTGCCTGGACAGCTGATCCAAGCCATGAAGAAAAATGCTTCCATCGAAGATAACCGTTCCCGCTTCTACTAGAAATAGCGGCCTCCCGGTTTATCCATAGGCAAAGGGCTGTCCTGTAAAAGGGGCAGCCCTTTGTTCATGCCCCTTGCTTGGCTCCTTGTCGCTTACTGTCCAAAAAAAGCAGTACCGCTCCTATTCTTCCACTTTCCTTTGGCTAGGCCTTACAGGCTCACAGGATGCAGCCAAAGTAGGGCACGCACCGTTTTGGGCGCCAATCAGATTGCTTTTTTGGGGCCTGCCCCTGCCTGAAGGCAGGTGCCGCTATGCTGCGGGGCTCGCTATCCGCTCGGTCCCTCGCCCTACAGGCGTCGGGTCTGGCCTTCGGCCACCCCTTCGCAGCGCTAGGCCGATTTCATCATATAGGCGAGCCGCCCTAAAAAGCTTGCGGTATTTTACTTTACGCTCACCGTCCCCCCTGTCGGGCTCAACAGGCGCTCCACAGTGCGTTTGAGCCATGCACTCAGCTGGGCTCAAGCCTCCTGCCCAAAAATGGCGGGCCCCTGCTCTATCACGTTTGCCATTGCACTTTCATTAGTGTGCATGCCAAGCTGGGCATCGGCGTGCATGCCAAATAGTTGTAGGTTTTGAAATATATCTTGGTTGTCAATAGTTTGTTTTGGAATAAAAGCATGAAATAAGATGAAAAACATGCTTTAATTTTGAAATCTGTTAAGAAAGTATTTGGCCAACCCCAAACCGGTTTTTGAAGAGCGGGGCAGCCCGTTTTATTATCCGGCGTGCAATGGGCAAGTCAAGCCCCCGGAAACCGGATAAACTTTGCCAATTTTGTATTTTTGCTCATCTTTGCAGCCGATCTATATAACATCAATAAAACGATAGCCATGTCTGATGAAATAAAGAATGTGGGAAGAAAAGGTTACTGTTTGTTGTACGGTTTCATAGCCTTCTTCCTTTTCATTGTTTTGGTAGTAAGCATCTACCAGTGGAATTTCAAGTTCTTGGGATAACCATCCCCTAATCTCATCAGCGCGCAAGGCCCGGCCACGCTGATGAAATCAGTTGCCGGGGCAATAGCACAAATCGGTATCCAGCTCTTGGGCAGGGTACCGATTTGTAGTTTCGCCTACTTTGTATGGCGTCAAAACTTTAGTTATGGCGGATCAGGAAGCCAGAGCGGTATTGAACCGGCCGGCGTTGTTCTTATTAGATGGGGCAATGGCCACAGAGCTGGAACAGATGGGGGCCGAGCTAAAGGACAAACTGTGGTCGGCACGGCTATTATTGGAGCGCCCAGAATGGATAAGGGCGGTGCATGAAGCCTATTTTAGGGCAGGAGCTGATGTAGCGATCACTTGCAGCTATCAAGCGTCTTTTGAAGGCTTTTCTGCCTATGGCATCCCGATGGAGGAAGGCCAGCAGCTTTTTCGGCTCAGTGTTGCCCTGGCAAAGGAAGCTCGGGCAGCATTTTTGCAGCAAGGCCTGCCCCCGGGGCGCCCTCATCCGTTGGTGGCAGCATCTGTGGGCCCCTATGGCGCATATTTGGCAGACGGCTCCGAATACCGAGGGCAGTACGGGGTACCTCGCTCCCGCTTACAAGCCTTCCACCGCCCGCGCATAGCAGCACTACTGAGTGCTGAGCCAGACTTGCTGGCCTTTGAAACCCTGCCCGACTTGGAAGAGGCAGAAGTGCTGCTGCAGGAGTTGGAGCGTTTTCCTGATGCGCTGGCCTGGTTCAGTTTTACGGCCCAGCAGCCCGGGGCCATCAGTGGTGGCGCGCAGCTTTCAGATGTGGCTGCCCTGCTCAGCGGTCATCCGCAAGTCGTTGCCATAGGCTTCAATTGTACGCCACCTACTCTTATCGCTCCTTTGCTGCAGGAACTGCGGCTTTGGGCGGAGCCCCCGTTCATCGCCTACCCCAATAGCGGTGAAGTATGGGATAGTAAATCGCAATGTTGGCTGCCGGGCACTTCAGCACAAGGAGGATGGCTGGAACAGGCCCGGGCGTGGCAGGAGCTAGGCGCTGCCTGGATCGGGGGCTGCTGCCGTAGCCGGCCTGCCGATATTGCAGCTTTGCAGCCCTTGCGGCAGGAGGGCAATGGCTAATCCGGAGTGGTGGCGCAACCCTAGCCAGGCTATTCGAACCAAGCACGGGATATTTTCCGGATATAGGGCAGGCTGGCTAATTCATAAAGCACTTTTTCGTACCCGGGCTGATGGGTATGGCCCAAACATAAGACTTCGCGCTCAGGGCGGCAGCCGGACCGGCCAGGTGCTCCGGGCTGCAGGCGCAGGGTTGGGTCTATTCCCCTGACTTGTGCGATGTAATCCGGGCTATTGGGGATACAGTATTCATAATGTACACTGACTAGCCCGTCTTTAGGCCCGGCCAGGCCTTCCTCGTTGATTTCATTCAAGTCGAAACCGAGCTTTCCGGAAAGGCCCGGGCTCCAGCTGATGCTCGGCGCTCTGCATTGCGTAAGCACTGTCAAAAGGAGGGAGGCCAAAAGCAGGGAGCAAGCTTTGTGTGTAGGGTAGGCCATGGTTGAAAGACGGGTTTAGTCCGGTTAAGAAAAGTGGTAGCGCGGCTTGTTGCTTTGGCCTCCTAGCCAAGGGCTGATGTTGGGCCATAAAGCCCCAATATGTTAGGCTTGCAGCGTTTTGGACCAGAACCGGAGCATTTTTGGCGAGGCGGCAGCTTCGCCTATTTCCTGCCAGCTGATGTAGCAGTGCAGCTCGGAAGGCCGAAAGCCACATCTTTCCCAAAAAACATCAAGGGACTGATATCCCGCCGGGCGAAGTGGGTGCTCTTCAGGCCTGGCCACAGCACAAAAAGTCAGCTTTGGGAAGCCTAAACTCCGGGCAAAGGATTCCCTGAGCCTGAAAAACGCTTTGCCGATGCCCTGCCCCCGGTAGGAGGGCAGTAAGACCGACTCCCCAAAGTAGAAAAAATCGCCAAGCGGCAAGCCGGCTTCTACAAACGGCTGCTGAATGTTCGGGGTCTCTTCCGTAAGCGGAAGGCCTGTGCTCGCCCCCACGACCTCCTCCCCATCTAGCACCACCACCATGAAACTGTCCTGTGCCTTGAGGAAGGTGTCCAAATAGCCCATTTCATAAGGCATATCCCCTTCGTATAAATAGGGCCATTCCCGGAAGACAGCAATCCGGAGGCGGGCCAGGTCCTCCATATAGGGAGCGGCCTCCTCTCTGTTCAATGTTTTGATCGTCACCATGTTCGCAGACAGCAGCGGCAGTTACCGGCGGTTGAAAGACACCTCAAAAATGTGCGCAGGGGCTGCATCGGGGTTTAGTTCGACATAGTTCCACTCATTGAACCAATGGTAGACCTCGCCCGAGAGCAAATCGGTCACTTTGAGGTTGACGTTGCCAGTAATGCCCAAGAGGCTTTTGGGGACTTCGACAAAGCCACTTTGGCGGTAGGCTGTATCAAAATTCACGATACACCAAATGATATCGCTCTGATCCTCCGTGAGCTTGATATAGCTCATGATAGATTCATTGTCGGTGCGCGTGAAGTGGATGTTCCAGGTATCTTGCATGGCCGGGTGCTGCTTGCGGATTTGGTTGACCTGCGTGATCAGCTCCGTCAGCCGGTTGCGGTGGCCCCAATCGTAATGCCGGGCTTCGTACTTTTCAGAGTTGTGGTACTCTTCCTTTCCGTTAGCATTGGGCGTATTTTCCATAAACTCGTAGGAAGGGCCATACATGCCGTAGTTGGAAGAAAGGGTAGCTGCGAGGACCAGCCTTTTGGCAAAAGCGTTGGGGCCTGCATTCATCAGCTCGTAAGGGAGGATGTCCGGAGTGTTGGGCCAGAAGTTGGGGCGGAAGTATTCCCGGGACTCCGTGCGGGTAAGCTCGGTCATGTACTCTTCCAGCTCCTTGCGGGTATTGCGCCAAGTAAAATAAGTATAGGACTGGCTGAAGCCAGCCTTGGCCAATTCTGCCATTACCTTGGGGCGGGTAAATGCTTCCGATAGGAAGATGGTATCCGGGTATTCTTTTTGTACTTCAGCGATGCACCACTCCCAGAACCGGAATGGCTTGGTGTGCGGATTGTCAACCCGGAAGATCCGCACTCCGGCTTCGCACCAGAACAGGACAACGCTTTTGAGCTCTTCCCAAAGGGCTTTCCAATCCTCCGATTCGAAGTTGATGGGGACGATATCCTGGTATTTTTTTGGTGGGTTTTCGGCATATGCGATGGTGCCGTCAGGCCGCCATATGAACCACTCTGGGTGCTCTTCAATGTAAGGGTGGTCTGGCGCACATTGGAAAGCCAAGTCGAAAGCGATGTCTATGCCATAAGTTTTGGCCTTTTCAATCAGGGCTTTGTAATCTTCCAAGGTGCCAAGCTCAGGGTTGACCGCTTTGTGCCCGCCGTGGCGGCTGCCTATAGCCCAAGGCGAGCCGGGCTCGCCGGGCTGTGCATTCACGCTGTTGTTTTTACCTTTGCGGTTCTTTTCTCCTACCGGGTGTATGGGCGGCATGTATAAAACATCGAAGCCCATCTCATTTACCCGTGGCAAGAGCTTCTCCACATCTTTGAAGGTCCCAAGCCGGCCGGGCTCCTGTGCTGCGGAACGAGGGAACAGCTCGTACCAAGTACTGAACAATTCCTTTTCCCAGCCCACCCGGACGCGGAGGTTGTGGTCGTATATGGTTTCGAACTGTTTGAGGGGAGTGCTCTCTACGACCTGTTTGAAATCAGCGTTTAAGACCGTTTGCACGGCCTCTTCCCCGCCGCTTTTTAGCTGTTTGGCCAGCGCTTTCAGGTCTTCTGCTTTTGCTTTCGGGTAGCTTTCCGCTGCTTTCTGCAACAGTTGTTCGCCTATCTGCAGCTCTACGGCCATATCTTGGCCTGCTTCCTGCTTTTTCAGGAAGCCTTCATACCAGTGGAGGAGGTGGTCCATCCACCCCGCTACTTTATAGTGGTACATCCCCTTTTGTTCCACCGTAAATGTAGCCTCCCATTCGTCATTGGCCAGGGGCATCATAAAGACTTCCGTCCACCGTTTTTGGCTTTCGTGGCGGTAGAGGAGAGCAGCCCGGATGTGATCGTGCCCATCGCCAAAGATGTCGGCAGTGACAGTGACTTTCTCACCGGGCACCCGCTTGATGAAAAAAGCGCCGTGGTCAATTTCCGGGTGTACGTTTTCGATGACTACTCGGTTCCTCATGGTATTTTTTGTGTGGATTCAGGGTTGATATTGAGCGTAGAGCACCAGACAAACATAATGAGAAAAAATGGAAAACGGTATGCCCGTCAAGGCTTTGTAAAAAGGGTTTAGGGCCGTGCCCCTCCCCACGGGCTATCCGTCAGAGAGGGGGGCGTTTATGCCCCATGCTGATCGACCCAGTCGAGCATGCCGCCTGTCAGGTTGCGGACTTGGGAGTAGCCAGCCCGTTCGAGCAAAGCTTTGCCTACACTGCTGCGGTTGCCCGACCGGCAGTACACGACAATCTCGTCTTCTTTGCCCGCGCCGATTTCGTCCATACGCCCGTGCAGCTCCCCTAGCGGGATAAAAGCCCCTCCGATATGGAACTGCGCCCGTTCATAGGCTTCCCGTACATCAACAAGGGTGATTTCCTCGCCTGCATCCAGGCGCTCCTTCAGTTCTTTGACATTAATATCCTGAGCCATAGTCTCTAAAAATTGGTTTGTTCAAAAGTAAGGCTACTGATGTGAACCGCCCCATTAGCGGGCTATCATAATTTTTAATTGCACACTTTGGCCGTTGAAGTTATCCGTTGCCCGTACGAGGTACATGCCCGGTACAAGCCCGCTTACATCAAGCTGAGGGGTATACGGCGCTCGGTGCACGGTCTGCCCCAGCGCGTTGATGAGCTCAAGCTGCAAGTGGGCTGTGGCAATCCGTTTTGTTTCAATATGCAGCACATCACCTGCCGGGTTGGGGTAAGCTTGCACTTCAAAAGCAGCCGCTGCCTGGGCTTCGGCAGAAGTAGGCAAGGCAGGTTCATTGCCCATCAGCGGGCGCAGCATTAGGGCGCCGGCCGGGAAGTTGGCCGGGAATGGCAGCCAGCCCTGATCATTGTTGTTGTAGAACAGCGCATCGAGCCCTGCCGGTGTATTGCGGTCATAACCGACCACGATGCAGTCCAGGAAATTGCAAGAGGAAACCTGCTCCCAGCCAACATAAAAATCGCCCGCAGGGATGAAGATAGGCGACGGGTTGCCCTCGCTATCCATCAGCGGGTAAGTCGTAAAGGCTTGTAGGGTATCGTAGACCGAAGCCGGGAAAAATGGGTTTTGGAACGTCATGCGCACCTCCGGCTCATCATCTAGGGCTCCAACCCAGACCTGCAAGTGGAACTCTTGGCTGGAGAAGTCATTGATCATGCTGGGGAAATGAAACTGCAGGGCCTGCAGGGTGTCGTCTACCGCAGCGGTATAGCGCACTGCAATTTGGTCCCTTTCCTGTACTACTACGCCAGTTTCAGCCGTACCGTCGTCATACGCGAAGTAGTCGTCAAAAACCGTAAGCCGGGAAGCGTTGTTGTTGCGGGTGACGGAACTGTACCCTGACCCGCCCTGTTCGTTGGTGACATCAGAAAGCTGATAGGACGTTTCAAACTCCAGGCGGTCTTCAAAGTTAAATGCGGTATTCATAAACGCTTGCACCAAGCCGGGGAAGTTCGGGTAATTTTGATCATAAGTTGCAGGGGAGTTGGCTTCAACTGTCCGGCAGCAGGCATCGAGCAGGGTAGTGGCGGCAAGCTGCACCCCTGTGGTGAGCTCCCGTATGACGAGGTCGCCTGCGCCTGCGTTCAAGGCCTGATCGTTGTTGAGGTTGAAAAGGTAAGTGAGGTAATTGCTTGGCAATAGTGCTTCTTCCTGCCCTCGGAAATGGCGCCAGGGCATGCTCGTATAAGGGGCAATGGCAGCGGCGGGCACCTGCCTTAAGGCAACGTCGGTAATGTTGGTGGTGGCAATAGCAGGATCGTCTCCCAGCCATACATAGTCTAAATTCCAGATGTCGTCTATGCCATTGCCGCTGTTGAACGCAGAGAAACGGAACTGAAAAGCCTCATGCTTAAAACCGCCGGGCACTTCCATGGGGAAGAAAAAGCCTGCAGCCGTAGTGTCGATGTCGAATTCCTCCTTGAAGAAAGTCCGCACCACTTCCCAATTGCCCGCTTGGTTTTTAAACTCCAGCTGGAAAAAGTCCCCGTTTTCAGGAGATTCGCCCAGCCCTCGGGGCTTGAGCCAAAAAGTGAGGAAAAGGTCGCCGTCAAGCCCGGTCAAGTCGAGGTTATTGGAGGTCAGGCGGTCATTAAGGCCTGAGGCGCCGTAAGGGGTGCCATCCGGCTTGATCCCGTCGAAGGTAGCCACGCCAAGCGTAGGGTTGTCGTTGGCGAAGGTGCGGTTGACGAAGGGGTCTCTGTCCAGCCACAGGTCGCTATTGGTGACATGCCCTTCTTGGGAAAAATCATCCAAAAAGGCGCCCAGCCCCCCGTCTCCAAGGGCAAGGGGGGCTTTGTTGATCTGGAAGGTAATGTTGAAATCATCACAAATGGCGAAGGAGTCGCACAGGGTTACAGTGATGACATCTTGGCCCGGGTAGCGGCTGGCCACATAAATGAGCACACTGTCTGGCGCTTGGTAATTGCTGAAGTAGGCGAGCTGATCCCGGCCTTCATAATCATCGGGCTGGTCGATGAAGCGGTTGCAAGCAAGCGGGCCAGGCAGGTTGGCCGCTTGTAAGGGGACTTCGGCCATTCCTTCTGCTGCTACCGCAATGGGGCCTACCGCAGTGCTTTGGCTGGCCCGCCGCCCTACAACAATCAGGCTAGTGCTCTTGCAGCCATTGGGGTTGCAAAATTCTATGCGGAAAGTATCTCGTGCCGCTTGCAGCTCGCTGCCTGCAATCAGAACGAGGGTGTCGTTCTGCAGGGAGGCTTCGCCTATGCGGTTGCCCTCGCAGTTGGTACAATTGAAGGTGCCGGGCAGGGTGTCTAGCCCGAAAGTATCGATTTCAAAGGTGAGCAGTGCGGTGTCGCCAGCGAGGATATAGTTGACATTGTCCTCCTCCAGCTGGCAGGCCCGCTGACGAGATGCAGCCGCCGGGGCATAGCCTTTGGGCAAATCAGGCTGAGCCTGCAGCAGCTGAAGGTTTCCGGTGAGCGGCACGAGATGCTGAGCCTGCAGGGGCATGGCCATTACAAGCAGGAGGGAAAGGTAAGATAATCGCTTCATGTCTTTGTCTTGATTGCAGCAGTGGGTGCAGCAGCTGTCCCGCTGCACTTTTCTGAGAACGGCAAAGTTAGGCTTTTGTTGCTCGTTTGGGGAACGCCCATTGTAGAAAGTCGGGCATCACTTGCCCCCATGTTTCAGGGCGGTGCTCGCCCCCCGAGACTTCCACATACCGGAGGCTGTGGGCAGGACAGCCCAAGCTTTGGAGCGCCCGCATAAGGTCGAGGGTGTCGTCTATGGCATCAATGACCCCATTGCCGTTGCGGTCCGAGGTTTCATCGGCCGTCCCTGCCTGCAGCCAAAACCGGAGGGGCGGGCAGTGGGCAGCCGCTTCGACATAGTCTTGGACAATCCGCCCGGCATCGGGCCTGCTTTCTTCAAAAGGGGTGCTGCGCCACCAAAGGGAGCCGGAAAAGACCCCCACCTGATGGAACAGGGCAGGGTGGTGCCAGGCAAGGTCAAAAGCAGATAGCCCGCCAAGGGAGAAGCCTGCAATGCTCCGCCCTGCCGGGCTGCCCTGCAAGGGGTAACGGCTCTCGAGGAAAGGGAGGAGCTCCGAGGTTAGGAAGCTGGCATAAGCCCCTGCCCGGCTGCCCCGTTTTTTGTAATCGGGCCGGCCCATAGTGCCGTACTCCTGCATGCGGTCGCCGGCGTGCACCGCTACTAATATGAATGGGGCGATTTTGCCTTTGCGGTACAGCCGTTGAAGGGTGAAGAGGAGGTCAAGCGCTTCGAGGTCTTGCCCGTCGTTGAGGTAAAGCGCGGGGAGCTCACCTTGCCTGTGGGCCCCCGCCGGTGGCTGCAGTACGCGGATTTTCACTTTCCTTTTCAAGTGGCGGGAGGGCAGGCTGTGCTCGGCAGCCATTATGCGGTAGGAAGGGTGTAGGGCTGCCTCTAGCCAACGGGCTGTTTTTTTTAGGTAGTTCGTTTTCATGCAGTATGCAGGATTGTGATGCTTTTTTGCGGCTGCCGCCAAATGCAATATTGAAAAAACGGGCAAAAACGTTTTTTGTTTGGAATGTCGATAGTGGCGGCTCTTTGTAAAGAATTGTAAATCAACAGGTTGTTGCTTGATTTTTTAAATAAAGCCCGTATTTTTGCAATACTAAGTGTAAAATTAACAATTACCTCCGGTGGCTCACCGGCTATGAACCCTTTTACTGTGAAAGAAACGTATCACAAATGGTATTCGCCCAGCCTCGGCAAAGAAATTGAAATGCTGGCCTACGGCGATCGTGGCTACCCTGTCGTCTTGTTCCCGTCAAGTATGGGCCGCTATTACGAAAGCAAAGATTTTGGGCTGGTACAGACTGCTGAGTGGTTTGTAGACCGCGGGTTCATACAGATTTTTTGCCCGGACAGCATCGATGCCCTGAGCTGGTACAACAAGGGTGTACATCCTGGGCAGCGCGCGTGGAATCATCAGTGCTACGATAATATGGTGCTCCGGGAAATTGTGCCCGCTGTGCGCTGGAATACCGGGACGGGCAAAGTGGCAGTAGCCGGAGCGAGTTTTGGGGGCTACCACGCTGCCAATTTTGCCTTCAAGCACCCGGAAACCGTCAGCCATCTGTTCTCGATGAGCGGAGCTTTCGATATAAAAATGTTCATGGATGGTTATTATGACGATAATGTGTATTTTAACAACCCGGTAGATTACCTCCCGGGGAACAACCACCCGGCACTTTGGGAGATGAACATCGTGCTGGGCACTTCGGAATGGGACATTTGCCTGAATGCCAATCAGCGGTTGTCTGGCATTTTGTCAGAAAAAAACGTGCCCCACTGGCTCGATATGCGCGGCTGGGAAGCGCACGATTGGCCGCTGTGGCGGGAAATGTTCCCCCATTACCTGTCCTTGATATAAGCCCGGGCAGGAGGGCGGTTTGGCGCAACGAACAAGCAATATGGCGGCTTGGCCGCTTCGACCTATTATTATCCTAAAACAACAGGTAAACCACAGTTTGTATGAAAAAAATCGGCATTCTTTTCGGGCAGGAGCGCAGCTTCCCCAACGCATTGGTGGAGCGGATCAACGCCAAAAATGTGAAAGGTATTCAGGCTGAGCCTGCTACCATAGATAAGGTGATTCAGGCTGCTCCCGCTGACTACGCCGTATTGATAGACCGCATCTCGCAGGATGTGCCTTTTTACCGGGCTGCGCTCAAAAATGCAGCTATCTCTGGCACGGCTGTTATCAATAACCCTTTCTGGTGGAGCGCAGATGAGAAGTTTTTCAATAATGCCCTGGCTGAGAAAATCGGGGTGCCGGTCCCCAAAACCGTACTGTTGCCTTCTAAGGAACAGCCGGACGATACCACTGCCGAGTCTTTTTCCAATCTGGCTTTCCCGCTGGACTGGGAAGGCATTTTCAGCTATGTAGGCTTCCCTGCCTTTATGAAGCCTTACGCTGGCGGAGGCTGGAAGAATGTATACAAGTTGGATAGCGCCGACGACTTCTTCCGCGCGTACAGCGAAACCGGGCAGCTGGTCATGATGCTGCAGGAAGCGATTGACTTTGAGTCTTATTTCCGTTGCTACTGCATTGGCGGCAAGTACGTCCGTATCATGCACTACGAGCCGCGCAACCCTCACCACCTGCGCTATGCTGCTCAGCACAACGTCAGCGCTGAGATGATGAAGACCCTGGAAGAGTATGTCCTGCGCCTCAACCAAGCGCTGGGCTACGACTTCAATACTGTAGAGCTGGCCATCCGCGACGGCATCCCATACGCTATAGATTTCTGCAACCCTGCCCCTGATGCCGACCTGAACTCGGTAGGGAAGGATAACTTCGAATGGGTGGTGGAGACTATGGCCACGTACGCGATCGAGCGGGCGCAGGCTCATAAAGACGGCAAAGACAACCTGACCTGGGGCTCTTTCATCCGGAATGCAGCAGCCGGCCAATAGAAAGGCCTTCAATCGGCCGTAAACCAGAATGTCCTAGACGTTTGTTTTAGCCTGGCATTGGCCTAGCGCTGCGCAGGGGTGGCCGAAGGCCAGACCCGACGCCTGTAGGGCGAGGGGCCGAGCGGACAGCGAGCCCCGGAGCATAGCGGCACCTGCCCGCTGGCAGGGGCAGGCCCCACTACATTGTGCAGGTGCAAGCTCAAAAACTACAATCTGGTTTGCGCCTTTTCAATCTGTCGGTTGGCTGCCCAACAAGCGTTCCTGAAAAGTGTATTTTTGGGGCGCTTGTTATAGCGCTCTTGGGGCAAAAGCAAGGCTTCAATGCCGTATAGCCTTCCCACCTAAAAAGCCTGATTGCTAAACTGGCGGCCAGCGACAGCCCCGCCAAATGACCAAAATTATGCCTTCATTAAGACTCGCCATCCTGGATATGTACGACAATGAGCCCAATCAGGGGATGCGCTGCATACAGGAGATCGTAAGCCGCTTTGAGCAGCACTACGAATGGAAAGTATTCGATGTCAGAGGAAAAGCGGAAGTCCCTGGTATGGACTTCGATATCTTCATCTCAACAGGTGGGCCGGGCAGCCCTCATGATGGCGATGGCAATTGGGACGTGAAGTACTACAAATGGCTGGAGGAGGCTTGGGCTTGGAATCAAAAGCCCGGCCGGCCCAAAAAGCACGTCTTTTTCATCTGCCATTCTTTCCAAATGGCGGTCAAGCATTTCGCGCTGGCTGAGGTCAGTAAGCGGAAGTCTATGTCTTTTGGCACTTTCCGCTGCCATATGACCGATGCCGGGGCCTGCGAGCCCAATTTCGAAGGCTTGCCCAATCCCTTTTTTATCGCGGATTTCCGCGACTGGCAATGCATACAGCCGAATTTGGAACGCATAGATGAGATGGGCGCAGAGATACTAGCCCTGGAAAAAATCCGCCCGCATGTCCCGCTCGAACGGGCGATCATGGCCATACGGTTTTCCCCAGAAATGCTGGGCACGCAGTTTCACCCTGAGGCTGACCCCGATGGGATGCTGCTGCATTTCATGGACCCCAAACGCAAAGCACAAATCCTGGACGAGCACGGGGAGGAGAAATACCTCCGCATGATCAAGCACTTGAACGATAGCGATAAAATTGGTTTGACCCACGAGATTGTCCTGCCGCTGTTCCTGCACCGTGCCGTCGGCCTGCTGCAGGCGGACTGTGTCCCGGCCTGATACCGTGGCGCGCCTGAAAACAAATAATGTATGAACCCCAGTATTAGGTCTGCTTTCAATGCTGCTTTCACAGCAGAAAAATATCAGGAGCTGTTGACTTGGGTGGAGAGGCAGTACAACTACCGCCCGCCATTCCGTGTCGCAGAATCTCCGGTTTTCATCCCCAATAGCCTGAAGCGGCAGCTGCTCGAGGCTTGTGAGCAAATTACGGATGTGATTGTCGCCCCCGACTTTAAGGAGCGTTCACAGGGGGCGCTGCTCACCGCACAGGAGGTGCCCAATGAGACGCCGCATACCACTTTCCTGCAAATGGATTTTGGGATATGCAAAGGCACAGATGGGGCTTACACGCCTCAGCTGATTGAAGTGCAGGGCTTCCCCTCTTTGTATTTTTTCCAAGACCTTGTTGCCCGTGGTTACCGGG
Source organism: Phaeodactylibacter luteus (assembly GCF_007993045.1). GTDB lineage: Bacteria > Bacteroidota > Bacteroidia > Chitinophagales > Saprospiraceae > Phaeodactylibacter > Phaeodactylibacter luteus. The sequence goes on along the minus strand of NZ_VOOR01000011.1, from coordinate 37,362 downwards.
AGGTTTACGATATCCCAGACACCTACACCCATCTTTTTGGGGGCATGCAGTCTGAGGAGTATATCGAAATGCTGAGGCGCGTAATTATAGGCGATTGCGATACAGAGCAGGTCATCTTGCTTGAGGTAGAACCAGAAAAGCAGGTGACCAGCATTGATTTTATAGCTTGCAAGCACATGATAGGCATAGAGCCGGTCTGTATCAGTGAGCTGAAAGTGGAAGGGCGCAAGGTTTTCTACTTTAAGGAGGGCCGTAAAATCCAGGTCCGACGGATTTTCAACCGGGTGATTTTTGATGAGCTCATCCGCAGAGATGACCTTGAGCGGGAGTTTTACTTTACCCACGATTACGACGTGGAGTATGTTGGGCATCCCAATTGGTTTTTCCGGATCAGCAAGCACACTTTGCCTTTGCTAGACAGCCCCTACGTGCCCAAATCCTACTTTCTGAACGAACTGGCAGAGCTGCCCCAAGATCTGCACAATTACGTGCTCAAGCCTTTGTACTCCTTTGCTGGCACCGGTGTCATCATCAATATCAATCAGCACGATGTGGATATGATCAAAGACCCGGAAAACTACATCCTGCAGCGCAAGGTGGAATACGCCCCAGTAATAGAGACGCCCTCGGAGCCGTCTAAGTGTGAGATAAGGATGTTGATGCTTTGGGAAGATGGGCAGCCCCGCCCTAAGATTGTGAACAACCTGGCCCGCCTGAGCAAGGGCCTGATGGTTGGGGTGCGTTACAACAAAGACAAAGATTGGGTAGGGGGCAGCGTTGGCCTTTTTGAAAGAGGCTAAACTTTGTTGCCCAAGAAGTGGAGTATCTCGTCTACATATTGCCGGTGGTTGGCCAGGCGGGGCACTTTGTGCTGCCCCCCAAACTTGCCCCGGGAGCGCATCCAGTTGTGGAAGGTGCCACTGGGCAGGGCGTGTAGCCTAAGCCTTTTGAGCGCCAAGCTTTTTGAACGCTTTGCTTCATAGTCAGAGTTGTTCGCTTGCAAGGCTTGATCGAGCAAGGCGGTGAACCGCTCTTCATCGGAGGGCTCTCGTTCAAATTCCACGAGCCATTCGTGCCCCCCTTTTTGCCCTTCTTCAAAATAGACCGGCGCAACGGTATATTCGGAGACGATAGCCCCTGTCTGTTGGCAAGCGACAGCCAAGGCCTTGTCGGTATTTTCCACCATGACCTCTTCGCCGAAAGCATTGACGAACTGTTTGGTGCGGCCCGTGATCTTGATCCGGTAAGGGGCTGTAGAAGTGAAGGTGACCGTATCACCGGGCGTGTAGCGCCATAGCCCTGCGTTGGTCGAAATGACAAGGGCGTAGTTCTCTCCGGGCTTCACCTCGCTGAGCGGTATGGCATGGGGGTTAGGCTTGTCCCATTCGGGCATAGGCAAAAACTCAAAATAGACGCCATTATTTAGTAACAATAGCATATCGTCCCTGCTGAAGTCGTCTTGCACGGCAAAATAGCCCTCAGATGCATTGTAGATTTCCTGGTAGCTGATTTGGTCAGAAGGGAAGAACGCCTCGAACTGCTTTCGGTAGGGCGTGAAGCTTACCCCGCCGTGGATGTAGCCTTGAAACTCTGGCCATACTTCCAGCATATTGGATTTTCCAGTGAGCTCCAATATGCGGCGGAAGAGCACCACGGTCCAGGTCGGTACCCCTCCTATCATGACCATATTCCGCTCCTGCGCTCCGATGCGGGCCAGTTTTTCAAGCTTCTCCTCCCAATCATGTAGCAGGGCCGTCTTGAAATCTGGCGTAAAAAAGGGGCGCCCCACGGCTGGCATATTCTGAATCATAATAGCAGAGACATCCCCGTAGGTGGTCTTTGGGTAGGGCTCGAAAGGATAAAGGCTCCCGCCCATGATCATACTCTTGCATTCAAACTGACGCGCATCAGGCCGGTTGTGGTAAAATAGGGACATGGTATCCCATGTGCCCCGGATATGGCATTTTTTTAGATTTTGGGAAGTGACCGGAAGGTACTTGCTGCGGTCGCTTGTCGTGCCGGAAGATTTGGAGTACCAACGTACCTGCCCGCTCCAAAGGACGTCCTTTTCCCCGTGCATCATACGGGTAATGTAAGGCTTGAGCCCGTCGTAATCGTTGACAGGCACCCGCCGGGCGAATTGTTCTGCGTCTTGTATGTCACGGTACCCGTAGCGCCGCCCCCACTCTGTGTGCTTAGTGAATTGCAGGAGCTGCTTCAGCAAGCTCTCCTGCACCTGATGTGGGTGCTCCATAAAATGCCGAATACCTTTGTACCGTTGCTGGTAATACCATTTGAATGCCCGGTTGATCGACTTTCTCATAGAAGCGGTTGGTATGGTTTGGCTAAGAATGGCCCTCATCAAATATACAAATATCCGTTAGACTTGGCGCTAAATGTGGCGGGCCAACCTACAGTGGCCGTCAGAGTTCCAGCTTGAGGAATACTCCGGTGTGGCTGTCTTTTTTGCGTGCAACTTGCTCGGGCGTGCCTTTGCATACAACGGTACCCCCCCTGCGGCCCCCTTCCGGGCCCATATCGATGAGGTAGTCTGCCACCTTGATGACGTCCATATTATGCTCAATGATAAGCACAGTATTGCCTTTGTCGACCAAGCGGTTGAGCACGCGCAGCAGGTGCTGAATGTCCTCGAAATGCAGGCCGGTAGTAGGCTCGTCAAGAATATAAACCGTATTGCCAGTGTCTCGTTTGGCCAGCTCTTCGGCCAGTTTTACCCGCTGCGCTTCCCCCCCGGAAAGGGTAGTGGCTTGCTGCCCAAGGGTAATATAGCCCAGCCCTACTTCATTGAGCGTGCGCAGTTTGCGGTAGATATTGGGGATGGGCTCAAAAAACTCCGCGGCCTCCTCCACGGTCATGTTCAGCACATCATTGATGGATTTGCCTTTATACAAAATCTCCAGCGTCTCCCGGTTGTAGCGCCGGCCCAGGCAGTTTTCGCACTCTACGTGCACATCCGGCAGGAAGTTCATTTCAATGATCCGCATGCCCGATCCTTTGCAGACCTCGCACCGCCCCCCTTTAACATTAAAGGAAAAGCGCCCCGGCTTATAGCCCCGGATCTTAGCCTCGGGCAGCTCAGTGAATATCTTGCGGATGTCAGTAAATACACCGGTATAAGTCGCAGGGTTCGACCTTGGAGTGCGCCCGATAGGCGATTGGTCGATCTCAATGACCTTGTCCACATGCTCCAGCCCTTTAATGCTTTTATAGGGCATAGGAGGCTTGAGGCTTTTGTAGAAATGCTGCCGCAAAATGGGGTAGAGCGTCTCGTTGATCAGGGTAGATTTTCCGCTCCCGGAAACGCCCGTGATGCAAGTCAGCGTGCCCAAAGGGATTTTGATATTGACATTCTTGAGGTTGTTGCCGTTGGCCCCCTTGAGCTCTAGGAATTGCCCTGTGCCTTTACGGCGCTGTTCCGGCACAGCTATCTTGCGCTTATTGTTCAGGTAGTCTGCTGTAAGGGTACGGGATTTGACAAAACCCTCCGGAGTGCCTTCCCCTACGAGCTCGCCCCCGTGCTTGCCTGCGCCAGGCCCGAGGTCAATGATATAATCGGCTGCCAGCATGATGTCTTTATCGTGTTCTACCACGAGCACCGTATTGCCGATGTCGGCCAGTTCCCGCAAAGCTTCAATCAGTTTTTGGTTGTCGCGCTGATGCAGCCCAATGCTCGGCTCGTCCAAGATGTAAGTGATGCCTGTAAGCTGAGAGCCGATCTGTGTGGCCAGCCGGATACGCTGCGCTTCCCCCCCTGACAAGGTCCGGGCGGATCGGTTGAGGGCGAGGTAATCGAGCCCTACGTGCAGCAGGAAGCCCAAGCGCAGGCGGATTTCCTTCAGGATGTCCTTGGCAATAAGCGCCTGCCGTTCGCTGAGCCCTTCTTCTACGTCTGCCATCCAAGCTTGCAGCTCGGTCAGGTCCATCTCGGCTAGTTCCCCAATGTGTTTTTCTTTTACCTTGAAGTGGAGGGATTCCTGCTTAAGCCGATAGCCGTTGCAGTCGGGACAGGTGGTAATGGTCATGAACTCCTCTGCCCATCGGCGGATTTTTTCGGAGCTCGTATCGTCGTACCAGCGCTCCAGCATGTTTACGATGCCCTCCTGCGCAAGGTTGTAGGAGTAATCGTTGTAGTCGTTCACCTTCACCTTAAAAGCATCGCTGCCCCCGTAAAGGATAGCGTTCAGTGCGGCTTCCGGTATGTCTTTCACAGGGGTGGAAAAGGAGAATTTATACTTTTTGGCGATTGCCCGCAGCTGTTTGAATGTAGCGTTGGACCGGACTTCGCCGAAGGGGGCGATGCCCGCTTCGTTGATGCTTTTGGTGTCGTCCGGGATTACTTTGCTGATGTCCACTTTATTGATGCTGCCCAGCCCGTTGCAGCTTGGGCAGGCGCCGTAGGGGGAGTTGAAAGAGAAAGAGTTGGGAGAGGGCTCCTCGTAGGAAATGCCGGCTTCTGGGTCCATCAGGTTGCGGCTGAAAGTGCGGATGTCCCCTGTCTCATGGTCCATGATGAACACCAGCCCGTTGCCAAGCTTGAGGGCGGCCTGCAGAGAGGTGTTCAGCCGGGCTGTACGGCTGGCAGAAACCTTAATTCGGTCTACTACGGCTTCAATATCGTGCACCTTGTAGCGGTCTACCTTTAGCCCGGGGGCAAGGTCAAGGATTTCGCCATCCACTCTCACTTTGGCGTAGCCTTGCTTCCGGGTCTGCTCAAACAGCTCCCGGTAGTGCCCTTTCCTGCCCCTGACCATGGGCGCGAGGATGAGGATTTTGCGGCCGTCGTAGGCTTCCAATATGCTCTCCTTCATTTGCTCCTCGGTATAGCGCACCATGCGCTTGCCGGTAGCGTAGGAATAAGCATCGCCTACCCGTGCAAAGAGCAGCCGCATAAAATCATATACTTCGGTGATCGTGCCAACTGTAGACCGGGGGTTGCGCCCGGTGGTCTTCTGCTCTATGGAAATGACAGGGCTCAGCCCGTTGATCTTCTCAACATCCGGGCGCTCCATTTCCCCAATGAACTGCCGAGCGTATGAGGTGAAGGTCTCCATATAACGCCGCTGCCCTTCTGCGTAGATGGTGTCAAAGGCGAGGGAGGATTTACCGCTGCCACTGATGCCCGTGATGACCACAAGCTTATTGCGGGGGATTTGGAGGTCGATATCTTTGAGGTTGTGCTCCCGTGCGCCGATGATCTCGATGCTATCCTTGGCTTCGATCTGTTCGTAGGCGGCCAGGCCGCTAGCAGTCTGCTCTTCTGTCATGTCGTTGGCTGTGGTCGGTTGGCCCAAAGATGTAGGGCAGTTGTTGGTTCTGGCGCAGTTGCCTTCAGCAGCTGCCCGGTGTATATAACCTTCCCGCAGGGCAGAGTGTTGAGCGCAGCCGGGTTTTATAGACTGACAACTTGGGATTTCGCTCCGCGTCTACTGCACGGTGTGAGAATATGGCGCTGTTATTTTTTCAGGCTATCGAGTCAAAAAACGCAGGCATAGCCTACACGAAGCGTGGGGATAAGGAGCCCCACGATGAAGTCGGTGAAGCTTTTTGGCGAAGAGAGGCGGGAAAAGAGCCAGTCAAAATGCATGAATTTTAGGTGGTCAGACTATAATTTGCCTTAGGCCAGGCCTTGCCGCAGCAGCCGTGCCACTGCCTCCTCTTTTACGCCCTGCCCGATCACTACGATGGTGGACGGGCCTGCCCCTGCTCCCGGGGCAAGGGGCGTAATTTCCACCTGCTTGCCAGTAGATTGCAAGAGGTGCCATTGGCCGTCATGGCTCTGTACAATCCCTTTGACCCGGAAAATTTGTTTGGCGTACAGCATAAGGCTGACCGACAAGACATGCTTGATTTTGCTCAGGTCAAAAGGGCGGTCGAATGTATGGCTGCTGGCTACGGTAGCTGTGTGTACAGGCACTTTGGGGAGGGCAGGCTTGGCTTTGGGCAGCACAAAGGGCACCTCGGGCCGTACCCGCGGGAGATCGAGCTCAGTGGCAGAGATGCGGCCATCGGCACTTTGGATGATGCGGGCGAGTGGATTGGCCCGTTTGACGGCTTGGGCAGCTGCCTGTAGCGCTTCAGTTGTAGCTAGGCCGGTTTTGTTCAGTACGAGCACATCTGCGGAGGCGATCTGCTGCCCGGCTTCCTGTGTGCTGCTAAGCTGCTCGGTAATGTTTGTGCTGTCCACAACACAAATGACGGGCCGAAGCTCAAACCGCTTCCTGATGTCCGGCCGGAGGAAGGTAGCGGCGAGCGAGCCGCTGTCGGCTATGCCTGTTGCTTCAATGAAAAGGTGCCCAGGGGCTTCCTCTTCCCGTGCAAGCTCAGCCAGGATGTCGAAAAGCTCATCGTCAAGGCTGCAGCAGATACAACCGTTGCTCACTTCATAAACTTCATTGGAATACTGCCGTACCAGCGCGCCGTCGATGCCCACACTGCCGAACTCATTTTCAATGACCACGTTGGGTACGTCTTGCCTTTGCCGCAAGAGATGATTGAGCAGGGTCGTCTTCCCTGCTCCCAGAAAACCAGTAATGATGCTGACCGGTATACGGGGGCGCTGTCCTGCCATTTCTTTCTTTTAGCCTGCTAACACGCTTCCAGCTGTTATGGTTGACTGTCTCATTGGGCCCGGCTAGCAGACTTGATGCGCCGAGGGCATTACAGGCTCTTCCCGTACTACACGATGCCCTCCTGAAGCCGCTTAGCTTGGGCTAAGCGCTTGCGATATGCTTAGCCAGGCAACTGCTGAAAAAGCAGCCGCGTGGTTGAAAACAGCTCAGTGCCCAGTGCACTGCCCCGCTGCATCAAGCCTGATGGTAATACTCCAGTTCTACGCGCTCGGTGCCCAAGCTCGAAGCCCCGTCAGGAGCCTGATGACCGGAAGATTGGCAGGTGGCGCTTTGGCGCCAGTTGAGATAGTGGGCAGTTGCGATCAGCAGCCCGCCAGCGGCCATCAGGTAGTGCTCTGCTTCGCTCCCCACGCCCCGGCTAAGGGCAAGGAGCGCAAAGCCAGCGGCGGCGGCCAGCCCGGGCGCCGCATTGGAGCGGCCATCACGGTAAGCGGGCCAAAGCGACCACGAGGCAATGAGCACAGCTGAGATGACTAGCCCGCCTTCCAATACCGGGTGGTGCAGCCAATGCAGGCCGCCTAACGCACCTGCTGATAGGGCCAGGGGCAGGGCCAGGCAGTGTACGGCGCAGAGCAGGGAGGCCGTAGCCCCTGCAAGGTCAAGCCGGGTGTTTTTGGACATCATGCTTTTCATTGGAGCGCATTTATTTTGAGCACCGGGCAGAGCCGGCGGCAGTATACAAAAACCCGGGCCTCAAGGCCCGGGGCGTAATACATCTAATACCTCTTGTTTTGCTTCTTCGTGCCGCCTATCCCAGCGGATAGACGGGGCGCAGGGGCAATAACGTATTACGTTAAGACTAGTATGAAGCTCTTTGTTGATTTTGCAGCGTTATTGCAAAAATATATAAAATGCAACTATGTTGCAAATTTAAAATGTTTTTTCTTCTCCCCTTTTCAGCTTGGCACAATCCAGATTACCGTTTTTTTGCTTGCCCAGCCTGCTTGGCGGGATGGGCCTGCCCCTGCACCATATGAGGGGGCCTGCACCTGCCCGATGGCAGGTGCCGCTATGCTGCGGGGCTCGCTGTCCGCTCGGCCCCGCGCCCTACAGGCGTCGGGTCTGGCCTTCGGCCACCCCTTCGCAGCGCTAGGCCAATGCCAGCCTAGTGGTCTGTCAAGTGTTAATTTATGGGTTGAGTGGGAGCGAATTTTGAGGCTAATCAAGGCGGATGTTCCCGCGCATAGCAGCGCTACGTAAGGGGTTGTCCAACGAAGAGTAGCCTCAAAAGTCGCCGCAGGCAACCCCTAGTTTTAGCCTTGACAGACCACTAGAGCCCGGAAAGCATAAAATCCTGCCATATTTTGATTCACGCCCTTACAGTTTGTGCATAAGGCAACTTTACTAGGCTTTGTGGCGTTGCAAAAAGCAAATGCCTATATGCTGCGCACCTGTGCGCCCTGCGCCTCTAGGCGGGCTCGGCCCTTTGTAGCTTTTACCGGTGGGCAGGCAACTGTTAAGCTGAAAAATGAACGAGATGGCGATGGAATCAGAGATCATCAGAAGGTTGGAAGCACATCAACTCAGAAAGACGGCTTTCCGGAAGGAGGTACTAGAGCTCTTCATTGCGGCAAAGGGGGTGGCTTTATCCAACCAAGACCTTGAAGGCCAGCTCGAAAACCCTGACCGCATCACGCTGTACCGTACGCTGAAAGCTTTCGAAGACAAAGGGCTTATCCACCTAGCGGTAGATAGCGGTGGGGTAAGCCGTTATGCGCTCTGTTCTTCAGATTGCACGGCCCATGCCCACCACGATCAGCATGCCCACTTCCATTGCCTTGAGTGCGGCAAGACCATCTGCCTTGAGGGGGAGGTGGTCATCCGTGCCAAAGCGCCTGAAGGCTACGAAGTAGCGCGTGAGAACCTAGTGCTCGAGGGCACCTGTGCCAAATGCGGTGCGGCTTAGCGCATGTTTGGAGCTCGTCCCTATCACAATTCTTGGGCTGCCGGACTATAAATTTCCGCTTAGCCCGCTAAGCTCAAATTTGGGGGCTAAGCCAGAAACCCGCCAACCATACGGTGCAGCAGTCGGGCATGAATCTTTGATTTTCAAAGTAAAACCCGTTCCAAGCAAGCGCTTAATCCGTGACCGTCACCTCGAAAAAAGCGGGTGCAGCAGCATTTCTTACACCATCAAACGCATCGAGCCGGAAGCGGTAATTGCCAGCTTTCAGCGTGGTAGGCACCGTGTACTCAAAGTCGAATGCATAGTGGTTGTCTACCCCCTCATCAAAAACAACAACTGCATCGGTCGCAAAGGTATTGCCAGAGCTGAGGTCGGTATAGCTCAGAAAGAGCAGGCCGTTGCCGCCTTCGCTCAAAGATTGCCCATCTGCCACATCGCCCTGAAAACGGATGCTGCTGCCCTTAGCCGCGCTGAACACCTGCCCGGCGGGCAAGTTTACGGTGAGGGCAGGCGCTTCTTCGTCTTGCGGATTGATTGCCCGGATGCTGTAAAAATTCGCCAGGGGGTTGTCGTTGCCCGACTCGTCCAATACCTGTATTTGGAAATGGTAAACACCAGCCGTCACATTTTCCGGGGCCTGAAGCGTTAGCTGCACCGCTTGCGCGGTACCGCTCAATGGAGAAATGGAAAGCTCCGTCCAATCTTCGGTCAAGCTGCTGACATTAGGGATGGCCACGCCGGGCGCAGAGCTGCCGCCGTGCCCGTGGCAGTCAAAATTATTGTGGATGTCGACTTTGTATTGTGACAAAGAGGCATCGTCGGTGAATGCGAGGCCCATCCTTAAGGTTTCTCCCCCCCTCAAGGTGAACACCGTATCTTCTGTTGATCCGCACACTTCGTAAGGAGCAGGTGCAGGGCTCATGCTTTCGATGGCCATGCTGGGAGGGGTGACGTCTATATCGTCTCCGGTATTGCAGCTCGAAGCTGCTAGGAGCAGAAGGAAGGCAGAACATGACAGGAGGCTGATGGCAGTCCGGGATATTGCTTGCATGGTAATTTAGATTGCTGATATGTACTTAAACAACGTGGTGGTGCAACTTTGTTGCATCATTAAAGGTTACTTTTGCGCAAGAATGGCAAAAACCTTATAACAGGATGAACCAAGGGGGGATATACCAGCGCCTGTCCGGCAAATGTTTTCTGATTATTAGCTTGCTCCTGCTTGCTCTCGCAGGGCGCTCACAGGTGAGCGGCCGGGTATTGGACGAGGAGGGGCTGCCCCTGCCTGCTGCCAACCTTCAGCTTTTCCCAGACAGCACTGTCGCGGCTACAGGGTTTGACGGAGGCTTTCAGCTGCAGCTGAAAAGGAAGGGGGATTATCGCCTGCGCATTACATACTTGGGGTACAGCCCGGAAATACGGCTCTTTCGCTATACTGGAGAGGAGATCTCCCTTGGGGAGGTGTCCCTTTCGCCTTTGCAGGAGCTTTTGGAGACGGTAGTGGTAACCGAAGAGCATGCCAAGCAGGAAGGCGCACTGGCCACCGAGCATTTCACCGGGGAGGTGATCGCGGAGAACCTGCAGGGGACTTTTGCCCAATCCATCGACAAGCTCCCGGGCCTGAGCGCCATCAGTGTGGGCACGGGTATCGCTAAGCCGGTCATTAGGGGGCTGTCCTCCAACCGCATCATCGTCAACCATCAGGGGGTCAAGCAGGAGGGGCACCAATGGGGGGCTGACCACGGCCTGGAGATCGATCAGTTCAGTGTAGAGCGGGTAGAGATCATCAAGGGGCCGGCCTCTTTGCAGTATGGCTCCGATGGCCTTGGCGGCGTTATTAACATCCTGCCGGGGCGCATCCCCGCAGCTGGGACGTTCGGCGGCAGCGTGACCACGCTGCACCGTACTAATAACGCCCACTGGGGCGGTTCTGCCCAGCTGGGGGGCAATTGGAAGGGGTGGTTTTTTGGTGGCCAGTACAGCTATCAGAATTTTGGGGACTACCGGGTGCCCGCTACCTTTTTCGATTACAATTCTTTCCGCCTGCCCATTCTCAATGAGCGGCTCAAGAATACTGCTGGGCGGGAGCAGAATTACAGTTTTACCGCTGGCCTCAACCGCCAATGGGGGGTTACCCGCCTTACCCTGACCCACTACGGGCTGGAAGCCGGGCTCTTCGCTGGGGCGGTGGGCATCCCTCGCTCTTATGCCCTGACCGACGATGGCAACCTGAGGGACATCGACATCCCTAAGCAAGAGGTAGCCCACACCAAGGCCAGCCTGCATCAAGATTTGGTTTTGCCCACAGGCCATATCAATATCAACTTGGCTTATCAGCGCAATCTGCGGCAGGAGTTCTCTTTCCCTGAGTTCCACAGCATCCCCAGCTCACAGATTGACCCGGGCAATACCCTTGGGCTGCAGTTCTTGTTGCAAACCCTGAGTGCAGACCTGCACTACGAGGTAGAGCCTGAAGATGGCTGGCGGCAGGTGTACGGCGGCAGTGTGCAGTGGCAGTTCAATCAGCGGTCGGGCTTTGAGTTCTTATTGCCGGATTTCCGGACTTTCCGGTCGGGGCTATTCGGGCTGGCAGAACGGGAGCTCGACAATGGGCTGTTGCTCAATGCTGGCCTACGGCTGGATTACGCCCGCAACGAAACGGATTTTTACCGGCAATGGATTTGGGACAGCAACGAGCGCATTACGGATTCGCTCGTTGCCCAGCCCACCAGCCCAGCGTTTTTTAACTGGTCGGCTTCGGTTGGCGGTGCGTACGAGCTTTGGCAGGGGGCAGGCACGGCCAAGGTCAATCTGGGCAAAAGCTTCCGGGTGCCTTATCCGGCAGAAACCGTCTCTAATGGGATCCATCATGGCACCTTCCGGCATGAGGTAGGGACCCCGGGCCTTGACTCTGAGCATGGGTACCAATTGGATGCCAGCTTTTCCTGGAAAAGGCCCCGGTTTTCGGGGGCTGTCGCTGGCTATTTCAATTTCTTTGACAATTACATCTATCTGGGGCCTACTTTCCCTGCCCGCTTCTCCCCTTTGCCTGAAGCCGGGCAGATTTTTCAGTACCGGCAAGATGATGCCATTTACACAGGGTTTGAGCTGCAGTACGAGTGGGAGCCCCTGCGCGGGCTTACGCTTTCGCAAACGGCAGATTTTGTGCGCAGCTACAACATCAGTACCGGCCTGGCCCTGCCTTTTACCCCTCAGCCGGCTCTGCAGACGAGCCTCAGGTATACCCTTAGGGGCAAAGGGCGGTGGGCCTCTTCGTATATAGAGGTAGGGCACCAATATACTTTTGCAGCGGAGGGCATCAGCCGGATAGACCGTTCGGAGCGGGCGACGCCAGCTTATCAGCTATGGGATGCAGGTATTGGCTTCAAAATCCGGTGGTACGGGAAGGAGCCTTTGCAGCTTACTCTACAATTGCAGAATGTCTTGGATACCTTCTACCTCAACCATCTGAGCCGTTACCGCCTCATCAATGTGCCGGAGCAAGGGCGCAACCTGAACATCAGCTTGCGCGTCCCCTTTGGCGGGCGGCTGCCCAATGCGTAGGCAGCGGCTTTTCTGTCGGGCTTTGCCGAAGGAGGGCGAGCTAAACTGTATGGGCACGCAGATGAGGCGTTCAACAAATTGAGCGCAGTGTGCAGGGGCGAGGAGGTGTTTGAAACGTTCGATGGTTTGGGGCTTGGGCTTGCGGGGCGGCAACAGCTTGGCGCGTGAGCGATGTGGAGCAGTGCTCCGAAGGAGCAGACCCGGGGCAAGGGTTGGCACAGCAGGGTGGCCCGGGGCCGTCAGCTGCGCAACGTAGCGCCCGGCCCTAGGCCGGGCACGCCCTGATGTTTGTAGCCTACGCGCTGCCAAATGCTTTGCGCCAGCCTATGCGGATGAGGAAGAGGAGGGCGGCGAAGATGAGCAGGACATACTCGAAGCGGAGGTAAGAGAAGACAATGATACGGGTGCGGTCTACGATCCACATGAGGGAGAGGGTGGCGGCAATGACCATGACGAGGCCGCTGAGCTTGTCAAAGCCGGGGATGTAGTCGAGGTTTACATTTTTGCGGATGATAAGCAGGGTGACGGCCATGGAAATCATGGGGAGGACTTGGGCGAATACATCGGCCTGCCAAATGCTGCGCCGTTCGAATAAGAACTGGTAGATGGATACGGTGATGGCGAAGATGCCGGGCACACAGATGAAATAGATGAGGGTGGAGTAGAGGTATTTCCAAGGGGCTTCCTGCCCTTTCTCTTGGCTGATGAGGCCAGCGGTGAAGGCCATGATGGGGATGATGGCGAAATAGCCGAGGATGTAGGCGGGCTGCGCGGTGAGGGCGTCAAGAGCTTCTTTGAGCGTCATATTTTAGCAGTTTGAGCCTGCCAAAATACAACTTTGCCGCAGTTTGGCAGGCAGCCGCGATGGGCTGCCTGCCAAAAAATGGCTGGTAGGCGCTGAGGCATTTTATTAGACTTGGTGCGCCGAGGGATTGTGCAGGGTTGAGAAGGCGGTTTCCTGCCCATATTATGCCTTTTCCCAGTCGCTTAGCTTAAGCTAAGCGGCGAAAAAACTGGCGCGTGGGCTAGGGAAAGCTCCCTCTTGCTCCTACACTGGCCCGGTGCAAGCCTACTGTATGGAGAACTCAACGTCGGCAAAAACCTTCTCCTCGCAGTCGTGATCTGAGCAGGCTTCTACTTCCAAGTGGAATTTGGTGCCGGCAGGATAAGAGGAGAGGTCGAGGTCTTGCTCAAAGACGACTTTCTGATCGTGCTCGTGCAGGTGGACGTCCAAGATTTTATCATCTACATTGCCATCTGGGTGGAGGACGATGTCAATGTCGTGGTTGGAGTCTGTTGCTTCAATTTCAATGTGGATGTGAGCATCGGAAGCGTCTGCCAAGACTTCGTCGGGCCCGGGCTCTAGGATATTAATAGTGATCTCGTTGTGGCCGTGGTCGTGATCATGGTCATCTTCTTTTTCGCAGGAAGAGAAAGTAAGGAGCCCGAGGGCGAGCATAGTGAGCCAGGAGAATTTCATCATTTTCATCTGATAGCAATTTTGTTGTTTGCAATGGTGTTGCAAAAATACAAAATCCAAGCAAATATGCAATAGCGTTGCAAATAATGCCAGTTTGGCGACGTTTTTTGGCTGCGCGGCTCGGTTTTGCGAATTTTCGCTAAAAAATACCCTTATGGCTTTACATTCTGTGCCAAAGCCCCTAAATTAGTAGCGAAAATTCGCTAATCGCTTAAAAATAGTTCCAACATGCAAGATACACTGAGCCAAACCGACATTTTGGGGGGCGGGGAGTTCCTCATCAAGCCTACGCCTTCGACAGATCAGACGTTCATCCCTGAGGAGATCAACGAGGATCAGCGGATGATCAAAGAGACGGTGCACGATTTTCTGCACCAAGAGATACTGCCCAATATAGACCGCATCGAAGCGCAGGAAGAAGGCCTGTCTGCCAACCTGCTGGAAAGAATGGCAGAGCTAGGGCTATTGGGCACTCATATGCCTGAAGCTTACGGCGGTATGCAGTTGGATACGAACACGAATACGCTCATCTGCGATGTGCTCGGCCCGGCAGCAGCATTTACGGTTTCCTACGCGGCGCATACGGGCATAGGGATGTTGCCCATCTTGTATTTTGGCACGGAAGCACAAAAATCCAAGTATCTTCCGGGCCTGATCAATGGTGAGCTCAAGGCGTCGTACTGTTTGACAGAGCCGAGCTCGGGCTCTGATGCGCTCGCAGCCAAGACCCGGGCCGACTTGAGCGAGGATGGTAAAGACTACATCATCAACGGTCAGAAGATGTGGATTTCGAATGCTGGGTTTGCAGATTTGTTCATTGTTTTCGCACAGGTCGATGGCGATAAGTTCACCGGGTTTATCGTAGAAAAAGGAGCCAAGGGGATGACCCTTGGCGCAGAGGAGAAGAAGCTGGGCATCAAGGGGTCTTCCACCCGTCAGGTCTTTTTTGAGCAGGTGAAGGTGCCGGTGGAAAATGTGCTGGGCGAGATAGGCAAGGGCCACCTTATTGCTTTCAACGCCCTGAACATTGGCCGGTTTAAGCTGTGCGCGCTTTGCGTGGGCGGCGCCAAGCAGAGCGCTGCCACTGCTGTGCGCTACGCCAATGAGCGGGTACAGTTCAAACAGCCGATTTCGAATTTTGGCGCTATTCAGCACAAGCTGGCCGAGCAGGCGGTACAGATTTTTGCTTCGGAGAGCGCCTTGTACCGGGTATCGCATCTGTTGCAGGAAAAGAACAGGAGCCTGATGGAGGGCGGCTTGTCTTTTGCGGAGGCTAAGCTCAAAGCTGCTGAAGAGTATGCCATAGAATGTGCGCTGCTGAAGGTTTCGGGCTCTGAAGTCCTCGATTATGTGGTGGACGAGACCCTTCAGGTGCACGGCGGCATGGGCTATTCTGAAGAGGGCACTGCTGCCCGTGCTTACCGAGATTCCCGTATCAACCGTATATACGAAGGTACGAACGAGATCAACCGCATGTTGTCCATTGATATGCTCTTCCGCCGCGCGATGAAAGGGCAGCTCGATATTGTGGGCCCAGCTTGGGAGGTGCAGAAGGAGCTGTCTTCCATGCCTGGCTTCGAGCAGCCGGAGGGTGCTTACGCAGCCGAGAAAAAAGCGGTGAAGGATTTCAAGAAGGCGGTTTTGATGACTGCGGGCGCTGCGGCTAAAATGCAGATGGATGGCAAGCTGAACCTCAAGGACGAGCAGGAGATCATCATGAATGTATCGGATATGCTGCTCGATACCTTGGTTGCAGAGTCGATGCTTATGCGGGTAGAGAAGCTGTCTGGAATGGACAACCGGGAGCATCCACAGGAGATTTACGACGCGATGCTCAAAGTTTTCATCACAGACGCTACAGCGCGTTTGCATAAAAATGGCACGGATGCGCTGGTCTCTTTCGCTGAGGGCGACTTGCTGCGGACCATGCTGATGGGGCTGAAGCGGTTCACGAAGTATATGCCTGCCAACGTGAAGCAGGCACGCCGTGCGATTGCTGCGCGCCTTATCGAAGCCAACGATTACTGCTTCTAGTGAGTTAAGGAACTTTTTCAAATATTGCTGGATATTCGAGGGCTCCGGGGCGAAAGTTCCGGGGCCTCTTTTTTTGCGAAGGGGCTTGTAAGTGATGGATTGAGGCCGCAAATTGGGGGGATGAAATATTCACGCTTTTTAACGTTCACCCATCAGCTGTTGGCGATGGCCTGTTCGATCTGGCCTGCAGGTTTGGCAGCACAAGAGCAGTTGGCGGAGGGCCTATCGGTCATCCGGGATTTCCCGTCTCATTTTGTGTCCTCCCGCGATGTTTATATCCGGCTGCCTGAGGGCTATCAGGAAGGGCAGCGCTACCCTGTTTTGTATATGCACGACGGGCAGATGCTTTTCCGGGAGGTCGATACTTGGAATAGGCAGACTTGGGCTGCGGGGGAGGTACTGCGCACACTGGCAATGGAAGGTGGAGCCCCTGAGGTGATTCTGGTGGGCATCAGCAACCTGCCTGTAGAGCGGCATGCCAATTACTTTCCGGAGAAGCCCTTTATGAGCCTGCCCAAAAACGTGCGGGATACACTTTACAGCCTTAAGCGGGGGGAGCAGCCCCTGTTCGGGCGGGCGGTCAACTCAGATGCTTATCTGAAGTTTCTGGTGTATGAGCTTAAGCCATTTATAGACCGGGAGTACCGCACGCTGCCTGGCCAGGCTACAACCTTTATTGCGGGCTCAAGTATGGGCGGGCTGATTTCGATGTATGCTTTTTTTGAGTACCCGGAGGTGTTTGGAGGCGCTGCCTGCTTATCTACACATTGGATTGGGAGCTTTGAGCAAAACTTTGAAATCCCGGCTGCTTTTCTAAGGTACCTGCAGGCTCGTCGGCCCCTTTTGCAAGGGCGCAGGTTGTATTTTGACCACGGCACCGCTACGCTTGACGCCCACTATGAGCCTCATCAGCAAGACGTGGATAGGATATTTGGCGGACAGCCGGGTTATTTGTCGCGGAAATTCTCGGGCGATGCGCATACAGAAAATGCATGGAGCCGCCGTTTCCACCTGCCGGCCCGCTTCCTGTTATCGGTAGAATGAGGGCTTTAGAGAATGTTGGGGCCCTAGTGATCGGTCTGTCCCGCTAGACAGCGGGACACTTTTCCGCTTATACTTCGCCCCGAAAATCCTTCCCGCTTTTGTGCATCAAAAGCGGGACTTGGCTAAACTCCGGTTTTCGACTAGAAGACCAAAATCCCAACACGCTCTAAATGGCAGCGGCCAGCCAACTGGCTTGGCTGATGGCCCGTTTGGCGTCGAGCTCGCGGGCTTCATCTGCACCGCCGATGAGGTGTACTTTTAGCCCTGCAGCTTCGAGCGGCGGCTGCAGCTCGCGCAGGGGCTCTTGGCCGGCACAGACAATGACGTGGTCCACTTCGAGCAGTTGGGGCTTGCCTTTGTTCAGGATGTGCAGGCCTTCGTCATCCACTTTCAGATATTGCACTTCGCTCATTAGGGTGACGTTTTTCTTCTTAAGGCTGGCCCGGTGGATCCATCCGGTCGTTTTGCCAAGCCCTGCACCGGGTTTGCCTTTGGACCGCTGCATGAGGTAGATCTGCCGGGCAGCGGGTTCTGGTTTGGGAGGGGCGAGCGCTCCGCCCCGGCTGTATTCCGAGTCTACGCCCCATTCTTTCAAGAAAGCACTGACCGGCTGAGGGGCACCGGTATTTTCGTGGGCCAAGTACTCTGCGACGTCGAAGCCAATGCCTCCTGCCCCTATGATGGCTACCCGCTGGCCTACAGGCTTTTTATGGCGCAGCACATCGATATAACCCAAGACCTTTTCATGGCCGATGCCCTCCAATTGTATCTGCCGGGGCATCACGCCTGTGGCTAGGGCAACTTCATCGAAGCCTTGGCTGGCCAGGGCTTCGGCTGTGGCCCATGTGCTGAGGTGTAGGTGTACTCCTGTTTGCTGAAGCTGATGCGTAAAGTAGCGTATGGTCTCGTGGAACTCCTCTTTTCCGGGTATTTGTTTGGCCATATTGAATTGCCCTCCGATTTCAGCACTGCCCTCGAAGAGGTGGACCTCGTGCCCGCGCTCAGCGGCCGTGGTGGCAAATGCGAGGCCTGCCGGCCCGGCACCGACGACAGCCAGTTTTTTGGGGGCTGGGGCCGGGGTGTAGTTGAGCGTGGTTTCATGGCAGGCTCGGGGGTTGACTAAGCAGCTGGCTGTTTTTTGCTTGAAGATATGGTCCAGGCAAGCCTGATTACAAGCGATACAGGTATTGATCGCTTCTGGGCGGCCTTCCTGTGCTTTGCGCACAAAGTCGGGGTCGGCTAGGAAAGGCCGGGCCATAGAGACCATGTCGGCATGGCCAGCGTTGAGGATTTCCTCTGCTTTTTCGGGAGTGTTGATACGGTTAGTGGTGATGAGGGGGATATTGACTTTGCCCATCAGCCGCTGGGTGACCCAGCTGAAGCCGCCCCGAGGGACCATAGTAGCGATCGTAGGCACCCGGGCTTCATGCCAGCCGATGCCTGTATTGATGATGGTTGCCCCGGCAGCTTCTATCTCTCGTGCGAGGTGCTCTATTTCCCCCCACGTACTGCCATCGTCTACAAGATCGAGCATAGACAGGCGGTAGATGAGTATAAACTCAGGCCCCACGGCTTGGCGGATCCTACGTACAATTTCCAGCGGGAAGCGGATGCGGTTTTCATAAGCGCCGCCCCATTGGTCGGTGCGTTTGTTGGTTTTGGAGACAATAAACTGATTGATCAGGTACCCTTCTGAGCCCATCACCTCAACGCCGTCGTAGCCAGCTTCCTGTGCCAGCAGTGCGGTCCGTA
Source organism: Phaeodactylibacter luteus (assembly GCF_007993045.1). Taxonomy (GTDB): domain Bacteria; phylum Bacteroidota; class Bacteroidia; order Chitinophagales; family Saprospiraceae; genus Phaeodactylibacter; species Phaeodactylibacter luteus. The sequence goes on along the minus strand of NZ_VOOR01000011.1, from coordinate 18,932 downwards.
CAAACGCGCGGATTGTGCGCTCTATCCCTCCACTACTGAGCTTCCAGGGTTTGAAGGGGGAGATTGGAGCCTTTAGCGCAGAAGGGGCGACAGCAAGGGGATGGTAGCCATAGCGCCCGGCGTGAAGGATCTGTAGGCATATCTTGCCATCTTCCATCTTCACTGCATCTGTGATGAGGCGGTGCTTCCGCATTTCCCTGCGGTTGGAGAGCTTAGCAGAGAACGGAGCCACCCAGCCCGCCCGGTTGGGGGCAATCCCTCCGGTGACGATAAGCGCAGCCCCTCCGGCGGCACGCTCGGCAAAGTACGCGGCCATTTTTTCGAATCCGTTTTGCTCTTCTTCCAGGCCGGTATGCATAGAGCCCATCAAAACCCTGTTTTTCAGGGTCGTGAAGCCGAGGTCTAAAGGCTGGAGCAGGTTGGGGTAAGTTGGGTGCATGGTTTTCTGCTTTTATGGCATTAATATAGCGAATTTTCGCTTAGCAGGAGTCTTCTCAGCCGGATAGGATGATGTATTTCGAAAAGAAAAGCGGCTGCCCCCGGTGCCGGGAACAGCCGCTTTAAGGCGATCTGTGCCTTTATGCTAGTCGATTAGGACCATACGCTGTGTAGCCTTTTCTTGTCCTGCTTCCACGGTATAGAAAAGGATGCCTGTTGCAGGCAGGTCGCTACGGTTGAGCTGCCATTGATGCTCCCCGGCTTCAAATGTCCCTGACCGAGACAAGAGGACTTTGCCGCTTAGGTCTGTTATGGTAAGGGTAGCGCGGGCAGCCTCCGGCAGGCGGAAAGCAATCACCGTGCTTGCTTTGAAGGGGTTCGGGCTGTTTTGGTAGAGGGCGAAACCTGTTTCCAGGCCGCTTTGGCTTTGCTCAAAAGCGAGGCCTGCTGTGGAGATAGCCCCATTTTGACCATAAGCTTCTGCTTTGATTTTGGCTTCAGAAAGGCTTAGCGCTTCGCTCAATGTTACAGGCTGAAGGGCACGGAAAGCAAGGTAGAACAAGGGCGATCCGTCTTCAATTTTGGCATTGGCCGGGCGTACCCAGCTCGTGCTGATGAAGCCTGCCTCAGGAAAATGAGCGAAGTGGCTTTCGTCCAGCGCAGGCAGAACGCCCGCTTTCATACCCTCAAATTGTAGCGCGCCAGCCTTATAGTCCAGCCCAAACTGATACCCCTCCAACTGTGCGATATCGGATGCAAAGACAGGGATATCATAAGACTGCCCAGCCTGAAGCTCCATATTTTGCAGGGTGAAGATAAATTGGCTGCGGTTCTCCAGTTCATCTGGCGCAAGGCCGTCGCCGATGTTAGCATCGCCGGTTACATCTCCAACTTTGACCGCTATGAACTCCAAGTCCATGTTTTGAGAGAGGACATCCTCAACCGTAACGGTTTCGGGGAAGTCTTCTGCTTGAGGAGCGTTGGTCTGAAACTCGTACTTCGCATCAATGAAGCGCCAAGAATCGTTGTTGGGGAAAAAGTCGTTTTGGCCGAGGATGACCCGGCGCAGGTGGATCTGGTCCAATACAGAAATGGTGCCGCTTCGGTCTACATCAGCTGCAATCATTTTATAAGGGCTGCCAAGGGTCTGAACGCCCAAGATGTGCTGCTGAATGCGGATGAGGTCGGCTGTGGAGACGCCGTTGGTCAAACCGTCAGTGCGCTCTAGCCCTACCATATTGACTTCGCAGGCGGGCACGCTCAGGAATGAGAAGTTGCCCTCATCTGTAGTCATGAGCTGCATAGCTTCGGAGTCGTTCAGGACATTGACCATCACGTTAGGCACTGGAATGCCGTCTTCAGTGGTGACTGTGCCAGAGATGTCAGCGGTCATGCTTCCGCAGATAGATTCGAAATCCATAGCGCCGAAGACATCATCCTGCATCAGTTTGATGCCGGTATTTTGCATTAGGACATCGTGCAAGGTTGTATTTTTAATCCAAGCCTTTTCCTCCTCTGACAAGACCGGGTCAATTTCATAGTAGAAACGGTCACCGTCCCGCAGGTTAGCGAACTGCACTTCCATGATGCGGTTCAGGGTCGGCCCGAATACAGCGCCTTGCGCAGGGGTTTCTGCCAGCATGCCTACCCAAGGGTCGATGTCGTTTACATCACCATACAAGCCAAGCAGCTTTACGTATACCTCTTGGTTGTTGTTGATTTGCTGGAAGAAGCTGTAAGTGTTCAGCCCGAAGTTTTGCCGGATGGCGTTGAAGTCTTCCAGGCCGCGCTCTCGCCCACGGTTGATGTTGATGGCGACGAGGTCGAGCCCGCCGGCGCCCGGAGGGCCAAAAAGGAAGTTTCTGACATCGTCCACCACTTTAGCATCGAACGTCTGCATTTTTTGGGTGCCCATGCCTTGGAAGAAAGGGTCGAGCCCCGTTTCCATGACATGGTAAGGGTTGAAAAAGGCGTCGCGTAGCGGGAGGTGCCCTTCCGGGATTTCATTCCCATCTGCGTCCATGCGCAGCAGTGTGCTGTTGAGGAGGGTGTGCCCCACTCTGAACGCAGCAGCTGTGAAGACATTAAAGAGCTGAGGGTTGATCTCTTCTTTGTATCCGGTATAAGCGGGGACGCTTACCCCAAGGGCTGGCAGCCACTCATCGTAAGTGATCGACTGTATCAGGCCGCCTACGAGTTTGCGGGCATGTTGGTAGAGCTGCTCATCATTCCACTCCGGGTGTTCTTCGGCCAGCTCTTCGCATAGGCGGTTGTGCTCGCGCAGGAAGAGGGCGTGGAAAGCCAGCAGCACGGCATTTTCGGAAGCCCGAGAATCTCCACAAACGAAGATTTTTTCTGTCAGGCCAACAGGGTTGTCCATATGCGGCGCGTTGGGGTCTACGGGCGCATCATACTGTCCATTGTAGGTGTTGAAAGGAGGCAGGTTGCCGGCAGAAACCTTCATTTTGCCACCTTCGAAAGTGCGGAGCCAATTGGCCCGGTAGTCTTCCGAACCATATACGCCAGAGCCGTCGATGAAAGCAGTAATGATATTAGGATGCCGGCGGGGATTGAGCGCATTGGTGCCTGTGGAGGGGTCAAATACATTGCGGACCATAGGGATGAAAGCTTGGCCAGTATTGAACGGGTCAAACATTTCATCTCCTTGAGGGACGGGGATGTTCATCGGCTCGCTGCCGTCGGGGGTCAGGCCAAAGTCGTGGTCAAGGAATTGCCCAAAGCCCCAGATGAAATCACTCAGCTCATAGGGGTCAGAAAGCGGGCTGCCTTGGGAGAACAGGGAGTTGCTGATCCGCCGGGCGCTTGGCCGGTTGGGGCCAGCGGGCTGTGCGATGAGGTTAGCGTAGCCCATGCGGTCGCCGGAAATCAGGAGCAGGTCATTCACAGCGCCCCAAGAAGGGTTGCTCATGTTGTTGAACGACCCGTCATAGGTCCGGTAATTTTGCACATCAATTTCCTGTGCCTGCAGGGCCAGGGAAAAGAGGAACAGTAGGCATGTCAGATTCAGATGTAGAGGTCGTCTTTGCATATTGCACGATTTAGTTCAGGGGACTTTTAGGATATTTGTTCACAAGATTATACCAAAAACAACAGCGTATCAACACTTTAACGGTGAAAATACGCAAAATGGACAATTTCAGTGCCTATAAGCAATTGTACTTGCTATAGCGGCTGAACAGCTAGTGGCACAATGCCAAAGCTGATGATAAAGCGTAGTTGGTTTGGTATGCAGACGAAGCCCGGCGGATAATAGCTCCTCCGGTGCTCACAAGAGGGGGAAGATAGCTCGGCGGCATAAGTTGTATGCCGTCTCAAAGGTAACGCGAAAATAAGGAAAATATACGGTTGTAGATTAGTTGGCAGTTGTTTTTTGTGTTAAATCTGTGATTTGACTGGATTTGTACATTTATGCCACAAATGGGGTTGATTGCGGCAGCCCGATAGGCTGTAGTCCGGCCTTGAGGCACGCCGGCGGTCAAATCAGCGTTAATACAGCGGGGCTGCTAGCCCAAACCGGCAGCTCGTTTTCTACGTCGGGGCATTTGCAGGGGTTGACCTTCTAGAAGGCAAAGATTTGCGGATCAATCCACGAGCGGAGGGCCCCCTTCTCAAACAAAGCACAACCTTTTGGTCATTCGGGGCAAAACATGTGGGCGGTTTTTTGGTGCACACCTATGGTGGTTGGGCGCCTTTGTGTCTTTATGGCCTGCTATAGCAGTTGCACAGCAGCCTGCATCTAGCCTGAGGGATACCGTCTGGCAGCCGTCCGGGCAGCCTTGGTTTTCAGATGCCCTAACCATCGTGCCCCAGAGCCTCACGGTGACGGCCTGGCCCGGGGGGCAGGCGTTGGACCCCAAAGAGGTAGAAGCCGACAACAATAAACTAATTTTCCCCATCTCCTGGCTTACTAGCTTTGACAGCCTCCGCCTCCGCTACCGGGTGCTCCCTTACAACCTCGGGGCTGCCCGTTTCAACTTGGATACCACAATGGCAAAGCCTTTGGAAGACGGCCTCATCGGGATATCCTACAACCCTTATGAAACCGAGGGGGAAACGCTCAATTTCCGGGGGCTCAATTACAACGGGAATTTTACCCGGGGCATCTCCTTTGGCAACAACCAAGACTTGGTGCTCAATTCCAGCTTCAACCTGCAGCTGGCCGGAGAGCTGGGCGATGGCATTGAGATCCTGGCTGCCATAACAGATGAGAACATCCCGATACAGCCCGAAGGCAATACACAGCAGCTGAGGGAGTTCGACCGTATTTTTATTCAGCTGCAGAAAGGGAGCTCCCGCTTGATTGCCGGAGATTATGAGCTGCAGCGCCCGGACAGCTACTTTATGAACTATTTCAAAAAACTGCAGGGCGCCACTTTTTCTAATACTGCCGCAGTGCTGGGCGATGGGCAGCTGAAGACACGGGGCAGCGTTGCCATCAGCCGTGGGCAGTTTACCCGCAATTTCATTGACGCCATAGAGGGCAATCAGGGGCCTTACAAGCTGAGGGGCGCGGAGGGGGAGCGCTTTATTATCGTCCTTTCGGGCACTGAGAAGGTCTTTTTGGACGGGGAGCAGCTCACCCGTGGGCTGGAGCAGGATTACATCATTGATTATAACCGGGGCGAGCTGACGTTCACCAACCGCCGCCTGATCACCAAGGACAGCCGCATTGTAGTGGAATTCGATTATGCGGATCAGAGCTATGTCCGGTCGCTCTATGCAGTGGATGCCACATACGAGCAGGGCCGTTTCCGGATGGGCTTCCACTTGTTCAATCAGCAGGACAGCAAGAACGCCACTGGAGACCTGGTGCTTACGGATGAAGACCGGCAGCTGCTTGCTGAAGCCGGGGACGAGCCGGATGGGGCCTTCCTGCCTGCAGTAGACACCCTTGGCGAGTTTTCTCCTACCCGGGTTGCTTATCGGTATGCGGACACCCTGCTGAATTGCGGTGGGCTCGACTCTATGGTGCGCTATCTCAGGTTTACGACAGTGCCCGGTGACAGCCTCTACACGGCCCGGTTTACCTTTGTAGGGCAGGGCAATGGCACCTATGTGCTAGACCCCGCGCAGCCGGCCAACGAGCGGGTATACCGATGGGCAGGATTTACGGAGGGCTGTCTGCCTGCAGGGGATTATGAGCCGGTGGTGCAGTTGGCCCCGCCTCGTCAACAGCAGCTTTATACCCTCAATGCATCCTACACTTGGAATGAGCACACACAGGTGGAGGCAGAGCTAGGGATGAGCCGCCGGGATGACAACCGCTTCTCTCGCCTGGACAGCAGCGACGATATTGGCTTTTCCGGGTACACGGCCTTGAAGCGGAGTTGGAAGATTGGAGGCGACAGCAGCCGTTGGCGTGCAGATTCCCGCCTGAGCTACGAATGGGTGCAGGCGCGCTTTAGCCCATTAAACCCTTATCGCAACCCTGAGTTTCTTAGAGATTGGAGCTTGGCTAATGTGCAGGGGCAAGGCCAGGTGGAGGCAGCTACGGAACAAATTGGGCGGGCCGATGTCACCTTGTCTGCTGTGGGCATAGGCAGCTTGGGGTACGAGCTGAGCACATTTCAGCGGGATAGCCTTTACAACGGCTGGCAGCACCGCTTGCGCCTGCGCGAACAGCTGCCCAAGTGGGACATTGAGGCGGATGCCAGCTTTCTCCGTTCCCAATCCGCAACATTGAAAACTCGCTTCCTTCGGCCCCGGGGGAGCATAGCCCGTTCGTTTCCGGAGCTGGCTGGCTTAAAGCTTGGGGTGTATGGAGAGCAAGAGCGCAATGAGCGGCGGCAAAGCAATGTGGATACCCTTGCTGCGCAGAGCTTTTATTTCAACCGCTACCGGCTTTTCGCCGAAATGCCCGAGCGGGAGGGCTGGCAAGCTGGGCTGAGCTATAGTCAGCGTACAGATTATACGCTTGCAGCAGACCGCTTCCTGACCGGCACCGTAGCCTCCGAGGCCAACCTCAATGGGCAGTGGGGTGTACAGAAGGCCGGGCGGCGGTTGCAGTTGAAGGGGAATTTCACCTATCGGGAGCTTGCTGTAAAGCGGGAAGGGGCGACCAATCAGGAGCCCGGGCAGACCTTCCTGGGGCGGGGCGACCTCAATTTCAGCTTGGGCAAAGGGGTCTTGCAGTCCAATACCACTTATGAAATAGGCTCTGGGCAGGAAGCCAAAGTGGAGTTCACTTACCTGAGGGTGCGCCCCGGGGAAGGCACCTATATTTGGCTGGACTCCCTCTACAACAATGATGGCGTTATTCAGCCCAATGAAATGGAGATTGCGCCTTTTCAGGACCTGGCCGATTACGTGCGGGTCACTGCTGTGACAGACGAGTTTATCCGCACAGACGATGTGCGGCTCAACCAAAGCTTAAGGCTGACGCCAAAGGTGCTCTGGGGCAATGCAGCTGGGCTAAAGCGGGCCGTAGCCCGGTTTTCGACCATTTCCAACCTGTCGATCAACCGCAAAACGCAGGATAGCGAAGCCGTTGCCGCATGGAACCCTTTTCAGCTCGATGTGGCGGACACCGCATTGGTGGCCGTGAGCGCCAACATCCGCAATACCTTGTTTTTTAACCAAGCCGACCCCGTATATACTTTACAGCTGGGCATGAGCGACGCCCGCAACAAGTTTGTGCAAACGTCTGGGTTTGAGAGCCGGCGCACTAGCGAACAGTACTTGCGGGGGCGTTGGAATGCCCTTCCTGCCCTCAGCCTGGAGGGCAACCTCACGCGGGGGCAGCGCAGCAGTGATTCCGAGTTTTTCAACAACAAGGACTACGATATCCTTTATTGGGAACTGGGCCCTGATATGACTTTCATCCCGACACGGGACTTCCGCGCCTCATTGGCTTACACTTTCCGCGAAGACGGAGATCAGCTGCCAGAAAGCGGCACTTATGCACAGCGCCACACCCTGGAAGCAGAAGCCCGCTACAATCGTTCTGCCAAGACCTCTGTGCAGCTGCGCCTGTCCGTTGTAAGCGTGAATTTTGATGGCCAGCCCAATTCGCCTGTCGGGTTTGCCATCCTCAATGGCTTGCAGCGCGGAGATAATTATTTGTGGAACCTCACCTTGGACCAGCAGCTTTCTGGCAGCATTCAGCTCCGGGTGAGTTATGAAGGTCGAAAAACAGGCACGGCCCGTGTGGTCCACACAGGCCGTGCCCAAGTTGCAGCGAACTTTTAGCACACTTTACCGGGCGCTCATACGGATAACCGGGCAGATGATCTCCTCGAGGCTGATGCCGCCGTGCTGAAAGGTGTTCCGGTAGTAATTGTTGTAGTAATTGTAATTATTGGGGTAGAGGAAGTATTTGTCTTCTTTCGCGAAAATGAAAGTAGAGCTGACATTGGGGCGTGGCAGCTTGGCCTGCTTAGGGTCTCGGACATCGAGCACATCCTTCGGCTCGTACTGTAGGTTGCGGCCCACTTTGTAGCGGAGGTTGGTGGTCGTTTCCCGGTCACCAACAACACGGGATGGCGTTTTGACTCGGATGGTGCCGTGGTCTGTAGTGACAAAAAGCTGTGCCCCCCGCTCCGCAGCCTGCTGCAGGGCCGTCCAAAGCTGAGAGTTTTCAAACCACGAACGAGTCAGTGAACGGTAGGCTTTTTCATCTCCAGCCAGTTCTTTGAGGACTTCCATCTCCGTGCGCGCATGGGAAAGCATGTCGATAAAGTTGTAGACAATCACCGTCAGGTCGTTCTGAAGATAGTTGAGGATGTTGTCGTTCAGCTGTTTGGCATGATGGGCGTTGGTCACTTTTACATAGTCGAAGCGGATATCCTTGCGGAAAGTCCGCCCGATAAGCTCCGATAGCAGGTCATGCTCGTGCAGGTTTTTGCCGCCCTCGTCGTTGTCGTTCTTCCACCATTGCGGGTAGTGCTTCTCGATCTCTGCAGGCATCATGCCTGAGAAGATCGCATTTCGGCTATACTGTGTCGATGTGGGCAGGATACTGTAAAAGAAGTCTTCTTCTTCGGTCCTGAAGAATTCATTGAAAATGGGCTCCAGCATGCGCCATTGGTCATAGCGCAGATTGTCCAGCAGCAAGATAATGCTTGGCACCTCGTTGTTGAGCTTGGGGAAGACTTTGCTGCGCAGGAGGTTGTTAGACATAACGGGGCCGTCATTGTCTTGTATCCAATGGACATAATTTTTTTCTATGAACTTGGAGAAGGCTGCATTGGCCTCGCTTTTTTGGTCGGCGAGGATATCCCACATGGCACTGGAATTGGATTCGTCCAGTTTGATTTCCCAACTGATGATTTTCCGGTAGATGTCTACCCATTCTTCCACATTGAGCCCGCTGTTGATCTCCATGAAGATCTGCCGGAACTCCTGCTGGTAATCAGAAGAGGTCTTCTCCCTGACAAGGCGTTTGTTGTCTACGATTTTTTTGAGGGTCAGCAGGATCTGATTGGGGTTGACCGGTTTGATGAGGTAGTCGGTAATTTGAGCGCCTAGGGCTTCCTCCATTACGTTTTCGGCCTCGTTCTTGGTGATCATTACCACTGGGAGGTGGGGCTTTTGCGCTTTAATTTTGCTGAGCGTCTCCAGCCCGGTAATGCCGGGCATGCTCTCGTCTAGGAAAACGAGGTCTATGTCATTGTTGGCTTCACATTCTTCGAGGGCGTCGTAGCCGTTGGTCACAGTGACCACCTCGTAGCCTTTTTTCTCGAGGAACATAAGCTGGGGCTTGAGCAGATCGATTTCATCGTCTGCCCAGAGTATTTTGATTTTATCCATATTGTCGGAATGATTTAGGCGGTTCGAACTTCAAACGCTCATAAAGGTACTTCTTAGTATATGGATCGCAAAAGGATGTACATTAGACTTGTATGCGCCGGGGATCATTGTAGGGTTAAGAGAGCTCGTTTTTCTCACTACACTGGCCCGGCGCATCAATGCTATTTGTTGGGTGTGAACCAAAAATGTCGCAGGCGTTTATACCTTTCGGGCTATAGCCTTGCATTGGCCTAGCGCTGCGAAGGGGTGGCTGAAGGCCAGACCCGACGCCTGTAGGGCGAGGGGCCGAGCGGACAGCGAGCCCCGGAGCATAGCGGCACCTGCACGCGGGCAGGTGCAGGCCCCTATCCTTGCGGTAGGGGCAGGGCAAAAAAAACGACAATCTGGTTTGCGCCCTATTTGTTTGACTTGCGCAACAAAACTGGCATCATGATTAGACACATTTCTATTTTGGGCTGCGGCTGGCTTGGGCTCCCTCTCGGGCAGGCATTGGCCGCAGAAGGCTACCTGGTAAAGGGCTCTTCTACGCGTGCCGAGCGGCTGGCTGAGATTGAAGCGGCCGGGGTTTCCCCCTTTTTAGTAGAGGCTGGAGAAAAAGTGGAGGGCCCAGATTTGGGCCGGTTTTTTGAAACGGACCTTTTGTTTATCAACATTCCGCCCGGTGGGCGGCGTTCGCCAGATGTAGAGGAGGCTTATCCACGGAAAATTATGGCGGTTATGGAGTGGGCTGCCCGCTATGAAGTCCAGCAAGTCGTGTTCACCAGCTCCACCGGCGTGTACGGCAATGAGCAAAGGGTGCTGAATGAGGCAGACGGACTTGCTCCTTCAAGCGCTTCGGGAAGGGCGCTGCAGGTCATTGAGCAGTACCTTCAGCTCCGAAGACAGCCACAGGTGACCGTCCTGCGCCTGGCTGGGCTTGTGGGGGGCAGCCGTAAGCCTGGGCGTTTCCTGGCGGGGCGGAGGGATGTCCCCAATGGCGAAGCCCCTGTCAACTTGGTCCATTTGGAGGATTGTATAGGGCTGGTCTCCGCTTTGATTAGGAAAGAGGCTTTTGGGGAGATATTCAATGTAGTAGCTGATGAGCACCCTACCCGGGCAGCTTTCTATACTGCTCAGGCCGAAAAAGAAGGGCTGGAGCCTCCCACCTTTATTGCTGGGGCCACCCCATCTTGGAAAATCATCAGCAATGCTCGTTCTAAAGAGCGGCTGGGCTACGAGTATCTCCACCCAGACCCCATGTCCTTTTAGGCATAAGCCTGCATCAATGAGCGATCATGATTTGCTGCTGCATGGTTTCTCCTGTGCTCAAGGTGGTTTGGAGCAGGTAAAGCCCATCAGGGATTTGGCCTACGGGGAGCAGAAGCTGGCCGCCCCATTGAGCCGCAAGCCGGCCCTCTAGCGTCCATAGGGTAGTAGATGTTATGGGCGCGGGGCTGCTGATCTGGATAAACTCGGTTGCCGGGTTGGGGTATACCCTGAGCGCGTTGCTATGGGGCAGGCGCTGCTCCGCCCCTACCGGGTTGCATGCCAAGCCGGACAAACGGCTCCAGAGCTCATTATCGAAAGAGGAGGCGGCCGGTGCGATCCCGCCGGCGTCGAGCCCTTGCCGGACGACGACGAGGTTCTGGCTGGGCACAATGTAGATTTTTTGGTCGTTTGCCCCTAAGGCAGCGTACATGTCGGATGGTGCCTCGGGGATGAGGGGCCCTGGAAAGGTGGCCTGAAGCCCAGGCAGCAAAAAACTGCTCTGCCCATTTAGCCACCAGAGGTAGCCATAGGCGGGGTTGTGGGGCTGGGCGGGCTGCCGCATGGCCGCATGGTAGGCGGTATCCGTCATGACTTGGTCATCGCCCCAGCGGCCTTCCGCTAGGTTGAACAGCCCAAACCGGGCCATATCCCGTGCCGTGCTGAAGTAAATGTAGTTGAACCAGGCGCCCTTCATGCCAATCCTGTTGCCCAGGCGTAGGCGGGTGAACAAGGTCAGGTTGAGCCCAGTCGCTTCCTCTACTACATCCTGGACAAATCGGTAGGGGGCGTTGTGGTAGGCCCACCGTTCGCCAGCATCGGCCAGGTATTGAAAACATTCTGGCTCAAAGCAATTACTGGCAGCGTCCTCTTCTATGCTATCGTCCAGCCCGGTAGTCATCGTAATCTGATGGAAAACTTGAATAAGGGCTTCTTTTTCTGGCGGGCAGCTGCTCCAGCCCTCGCCCATGAAATCAGAGACCGGCTGCTGTATGGACAGGTGTCCGTCTTCCTGGGCCAGGCCTACCATCACCCCCATCAAGCTTTTGCCAGCTGATGCCCAGTACCAGAGGGAATCGGCGGTGTAGCTGCCAAAGTAGGCTTCTAAAGCGATACGGCCGTCTTTTAGGATGAGGAGCGATTTTGTGCCTTTGCTTTCGGCAAAAGCAAGCAGGCTGTCTACTTTTTCTGGGCACCAGCCAAGGCTGTCTTGTGGGATGTTTGCCCATTCGGGGCCTTCCACAGGAGGGAAGTAAAGAGGGGCTTGGGCAAAAGTGGCGTTCAGCCAGGTACAGCAGAGTAGGAGTAAAAGGGTTGACCGCATGGGCTTTTTGAGGGTTGGACGGGCTCGCCCAGAGAAGGTTTAAAGGGCGGTCTCGCCAGAGGTGTTGTGCTCGTAGAAAGCAAGGCAATGCAGGAAAGTTTTTACGGTTGCAGCCTCTCCGTCCTCTACTGCCCGGAAAACAGCTGCAGCCCGTTCTGCATCGGTCAGGTCCGCGGGCTCTTTGTACACAGCAGGCGCTGGCGTATCATCCGAAATTCGGGCTGGCATGGCAGGAGGGTTGCCGTCCGGTTCGGCTCGAGCGTTTTGCGTGAGGGTAGCGGCCAATGAGGCTGCTGCCAGGGCTGTCTTCAGCTTGATCTTCATGTCCGTAGGATTTTGGAATTATAAAATAGGAGGCGGGCCAAAGGGCTCCCAATTGCTCACGGTGTAGAAACCTGCTGATGGCGCAAGCGTGTTTGGTGCCCGGGCGGGCGTGATAAAATGGCGGGGTGTTGTTACAAGGCTATTGACTGAGGATGATAATTAATCGTTATTGGAGGAAAGATTATGGCCTTTTTATGGTTTTTCTGGGGTGCAAGGTGGTACAGCCCTTGAAATAAGGGCAGCTGCTGTTTTAGGAAAAAGGTGGTGCTCAGCCCATACTGGCTGCAGTATGAAAAAATACTTAATTTGATTTTTTCTACCTTAGGCCTAACTCTTAGTTATCGGGGGCAGGCCACGCACGCAAGAGGCCCCTTGGGGTGGCCTTCGGCCTGGAAAATGATATTTACCTGTACGGCCGGCTGTATGCCCATTGCCGTTCAAACCAAGCCTAAACTATGTCCAGACTTGATTATTTGACCATCGTGATTGTGGCGGTATGTGTTGCTGCACTGATTTATCTTATTTACATGACGACCAACCTGCTTGGCGGAGAGCCAGAGGCTGCTGTGGCCAATACGGAGGAGCATGTTCAACAAGATTTCCCGGAGGAGGATACGCTCACCTACGGCCAAGGGTACTACGAAGGGGCAGACACTAGCTCCGCAGGCGCAGGCTATGGGGCTGAAGAAACTTATACTGAGGGAGCTGCCGACGAAGAATATGCCACACCCGCCTACGAGGAAGCCGCAGAAACAGGGGAGCGTGCCCCACTGGAGCAGCAAGCCCCATCTTATAGCACGGTCGGGAAAGGGGAGTATATGGTGCTTGCAGGCACTTTCCGCTATAAGGCGAATGCAGAAGCCATGCAGCGGAGCTTAGAAAAGATGGGCTATAGCGGCAGCAGCGTGGAGCTGTTCGACCGTGGTGCTTATGCGGTAGTCTTGGTAGGCCGTTATGCCGATCTGAGCGATGCAAGGGCGCTGAAGGCTGAGCTATCTGGCAAGGGCGTGCAGGCTTATGTGCAACAAAAGCAATAGACTGGATGAGCCGTAAACCAGATTGTCGTTTTTGAGCTTGCCCCTGCACCATGTGATGGGGCCTGCACCTGCCGCAAGGGCAGGTGCCGCTATGCTACGGGGCTCGCTGTCCGCTCGGCCCCTCGCCCTACAGGCGTCGGGTCTGGCCTTCAGCCACCCCTGCGCAGCGCTAGGCCAATGCCAGGCTAAAGCCCCAACACGCTCGTAGTCTGTGCCCATTTGATGTGCTGGGCAGTCTGGTGAGGGGAATAAGCGCATTTTAACTATGCATTGGCTTGTGTTTTTTGCTGCAAATCAACATCTTATGCTCTTGTGTGGGATGAAAAAGCAGCCACCTTGGCACGTGGCCAGGCGGCTGAGAATGATTGTGAATCGGAAAAAGTAATCCTTACTCTTCCTTGAGCGCTCCCTCCATCATTTTTTAGAAGCGCTCCGGCCTGCCCCTATGTTGGCTGATCTCTTCCTACTGGCGCTCAGTGATTTCCTGTTGTTCTTGTATGCCCTTTATGGCAATCACACAAAGCTGTGCGCAATCTAAGTCCAAAGTAGATGTTTCCCCTGCTTTGCGGGCTCTAGCCTCAGTCACGGCTTCCGGGAAGTACGGTTTCACTCTTGCCCGATGGCAGGTAGTGCAAATAGGGCAAGCACAATATATAATATGGTGAAGGTCCACATCATACCCGATATCACAATTGCAGTGGCCGAGGAAGGGGGCTTAGGCCGTATTAATGAGGAAAGTATAGGGACTGCCAGGCGGGCAGCCACCGTAAAAAGTGCAATAAAGGTAGGTGGAAAGCGCAAGCAGGGTAAGGGAGAATGAGCAGTTCGCTGCCGCGAAGGGGTAACTGGAGGTTCTCGTTGAGCCAAATACCAGGAGGATTGGCATTGAGGGCAAAAAAACAGCCGCGCTGAAAAATCAGTGCGGCTGTATAGCCAGTTGTTTCAGGGGGTATCCCTGCATAGTACCACTGGCCGTAAAAATTGAACACCCAATTGACCATGTCAGCCGGGAGTTATCGGTTGGACAACCCCGCGGCTTGTGCTACAAATATAGCCTGGAAAGCATGCCTAAGCTGCTGACCTTGGTCAGCTCAACGGGTGATGTTTGTCAATGTGAGCGCTTATTGGGCAGGCCCCTGTGGATTGGGCTTGCGCAGCGCCTGTTCTATGCGCTCCGGTATCAGGGTGCCGTACTGATCGCGGAAAGCTTCTAGGTCGTACCAAGTTTGAAATGCGCTTACGCGGAGCTCCCCGCCCGGGCCTTCTTCTAGCTGAAAAGTCCGGACTTCATCCTGGTAGCTTTCTTCCACATATTCCGCCTGGTCTGAGAAAGGCCTGACCTTGTAGGCGATCTTGCCATTTACCAAAAAAAACTCCTGCCCATTGAAGTCCATCTCAGCATCAAAAATAGCCATGCGCTCATCGCAGATCTGCTGGAAAGTGGCAATAGGCGCTTCCCCCTGTAGCAATGCGTCAATCGTGGCGGGCAGGTCTACTACTGTGATATAAGGGAAGGTCAGGTATTGGCCGTGCGATTCGCTATAGCCATAGCCGCCAAGAAGGTAAAGCTTCCCGCCCTGCTGTTGATAAGATAGCCCGGTGGCGCTCATTTGCTCTCCCAGCGAGCCATCGTAGTTGCCGTTGGTAAAGGCACTGGCACGCCTGCGTTTGAGGTCAATCAGCAAAATATCCAGATTGGGGAAGTCTTCATAGCCTTTCTCGGATAGGCGAGAACGGATGCTGCCGCCAAAAACGAGGATGTAATCGTTGTGCTGCCCTAAGGCATAGCCATGCATGTCTTCTAGGGTAGGGTAGAGGGCAATGGCCTGCGGGGGCAAAGACCGGAGTGTGTGGTCTTGGGCTGCCCCAAATTGAGGGGACAAGAGGGATAGAAAGGCGAAAAAGGACAGGTATCTGGACATTGGGGGAAAATTTGGTGTACCAAAAGCGTTCAGCAGAGGCTGTTCCACAATGATAAGGATTCGGTGGGCAAGGCGGGCTGAGGATTGTCAACAATTGTCATCATAAAACGCTCTTTTTTAGGTTTTGTGCGCTCTTTGATGAATATCAGAGGGTAGGGCTGACTTTTATCAATGGGGCTTTGTAAAGAATAAAGCTTCTTTGTGATATAGAAATGGGGCGTTCCCGAATTAGAAAATTACCCAACTGATAACGCTGCCGGCGCTAATCATGCCGGTCATGGGCAGATAGAATGCAGCAATGAAAGAACAACGTATAAGGCTGTTTGGGCTGGGGTGCAACCTTTCCAAGCGCCTGCTGGATAACGTACGGCAGGCTGCATCGGAACAGGGCGTTCACTTGGTCGTTGAGGAGGTAACGGATATACAGGAAATGATGGACTTGGGCATCACGGCTATACCGGCCCTGCAAATGGGCAAAGAAGTCGTACTGAGCGGCCAAGTCCTTGGGGTAGAGGAGCTCAAGGTCTTATTTGGCAAAGCCCTGAAAGCAGGCTGAAGCTAAACCCGCTGATCTTTTGTAGTTGCTTCCGGACTTTTCCTTATTTTCAACCCAATGCTCCCTGCCCGGAGCTTGTACTGCTTATATATGCCAATTCTGCCGGTGTGTGCCCGGTGACAACCTATCGCAAAATGAAAAAGATACTCTTCCCCACAGATTTATCCGAGGCGGCCCATCAGGCCTTTATTTATGCCCTGCATCTTGCAGACAAACTAAAGGCGGAGCTCGTCACCCTTCATGTGTATCAAAAGCCGGAGGTGCGTGCCGGAGGCTTGCCTCACACCTTGTCGGAGTTTTATGAGCAATATGATTTGGATGAGTTTGAAAACTTCAAGGACAAAATCCCTCAGTTGCGGAAAGTACAAGAAGAAGCTGGGTTTGCACACCTTAATGTGCAGCACCGCCTCGAGCCGGGCCGCACCGTGGAAACTGTGCTTAAAATTGCCAAAACAGAACAGGCTGACCTCATTGTAATGGGGACGACCGGTGCGCGCGGCCTGAAGGAGATCTTTATGGGCAGCGTAGCTGGGGAGATCCTGGAAAATGCCGACTGCCCGGTGCTCGCAGTGCCCGAAAAAGCAGTCTTTGATGGAGAAATTGACGACATCGCCTTTGCGGTCAGTTTTGAAGAGGAAGAGGTGAAGGCATTTGAACAGCTTGTCGAAATTGCCCGCCCTTTCAACGCTAAGATGCATTGTGTAAATGTAGACTTGGCACATACCGCTAGCTATACGCAGCGTATGCATGCGTTCCGCGAAAAGCTCCCTACCTACGATAACTTGGCATTTGAGGTTGTAGATGGTACAGACCTAAAGGATGTGCTGATAGGGTATATGCAAGGCCACGGTGTCGATATACTGGCTATGGTCACTCATAAGCGCAGTTTTTTCCAAGAGCTCTTCCGTTACAGCCATGCCAAAGAGATGTCTTATCATTGCAATATGCCGATACTGTCCATCCCCGCCCATACCTTGTAAGGGCCAAAAGGAGGCAATCGGCGAAATAACAGAGGGGTACGGCTGAGGCGGTACCCCTTTGTTGCCGTAAGGGGCAAAGCTACCTTGCCTCGGGGTAGGTGGCCGGCATCATATCCAAATACTCACCCCCCAAGCCCCGATAGCCTTTCATTAAATTGGCGGTGAGGCAGGAGTGGACGGGCAGGATGTGCACCAGGCTCCCTATTTCAAGTTCAGCGAACAGCTCGGGAGTGCAAGACAGTATCCCGTGCTCTTGGGAAAGGCGCGACAAATAACTGCCTTTCGGGAACAGCTCCCATTTGCCTTCCAGCCGCCGGGCAGGCAGGCCGAAATAAGAGCTGCCATCTGGCAGCAGCAGCCGGTCTTTGGATAAATGCACCGCTCCGCCGTATAGGACCACTTCCCTGCGCTCGGGGTGCCGGGCAACAATAGGGCAGGCCAGCGCCAATGCGATATCCGCTATGGTGCAGGCTCCAGTTTGCCATTGCATCAGATCATAAAAGGCAAAATTGCCAGGGCGGAGCTCGTCTACACTAGGAAATTGGGACATGACACTGGCCGTGGGGGTGTCCCCTAAGCTGTATTGCAGGCCAGGAAAAGCTTGTTTGAGCGCTTGTACAACGCTGAGGCTCTGCTCGTGGACGTGGGCAATCTCTTGCTGTGACCGGGCTTGGTAGCTCTGCCCAGCATGGGATAGAAACCCTTTTAGCTGTAGTAGGGGGTGCTGCTCTGCTGCCTTTACCGTCTCGCGTATGGCAGCTGTATCGTTGGGCCTCAGCCCTGTCCTATGATTGCCAATATCTATTTTGACCCAAATGTCAACAGGGTGCAGCAGCAGCTCGCCCAACCGCCGCGCCACGGCCGCATCTTCCAGGGTGAGCCCCAAGCGGATGCGGCTGGCCAGCTCATTGATGCTCCGTATTTCCCGCAGGTTGACAGGGAAGGCTACGGTCAGGCAGCTCCAGCCTCCGTCGGCAAAATACCGTGCCATCTGTAGGGAGGAGACCGTGGCGCAATGTACGCCCGCATCCCGGAACCATTGGCCGACCTGCAGCGACTGAGGCGTCTTGAAGTGAGGGCGGAGCCTGATGCGTTCCTTGCGGGCTTTTTCTGCCATACGTTGGATATTGCGGCGGCATATGCGTTCGTCTAGCAACAGAGTGGGGGTTTCAATCCAAGAGAAATCCATCATCACGGTATGTTTTAGTGGGGCAAAATGCTGTAGGCAAAATAATAGATACAGCGAGACTGATGAAATCTATAGCCCAAACATTGGGCCCCAAACTCAAATGCAATAGGCTTCAGCCATCAAGATGGCACCGGCCTAGCGCTGCGGAGGGGTGGCAAGCCCGTTAGGGCCGAGCGGACAGCGAGCCCCGGAGCATAGCGGCACCTGCCATCGGGCAGGGGCAGGCCCCCTCACATTTTAACCCGGGCTTAACACCTGTGTTGATAAGATTGCTGTGCAGGGGGGCGTTATCTTCCCCGTCACCAACACTACAATCAGATGATGAAGAAGCAATCGGCAAAGTTCTACACAGCGGCTACTGCGGCTGCATTCCTGTTGGCCATTTTCAGCACTTCCCTGAGCGCACAGGTTGTGGTCAATCCCAAGGTGGGGGCCAACTTCTCCGGCGTAGAAAGCCAGCTGGGCGATATCACTGCGGAAGCCCGGGTAGGCTGGAATGCAGGGGTAGATTTCCGCATAGGCGAAAAGGCGCTGTTCTTTCAGCCGGGCCTTCATTTCTATAATTATACTGCCCGCCTCGTCGATCAGGTAGCGCGCCCGGATGACATCAGTTTTCAGGAAGAGACCACGATACAGAGCTTGAAAGCGCCGGTCAATATAGGATTGCGGCTTACGGGCGATAACGGGCTGCTCGGTATCCATGTGAAAGGGGGCGTGATGCCTTCCTATATTATAGGTGTCAATGAGAAGCCCGGCTATGGTTTTGATAAAAGCGATCTGAATACCTTCACTTGGGGCGCGAACGTGGGCGTAGGGGTGGATGTTCTTTTCCTTACCCTAGATGCCAACTACGAAATAGGGCTGGATGACTTCTTTGCGCAAGCTGCTGGCGCCAACAATATGCTCACCATCAGTATGGGGCTGAAGTTTTGATCAGGGCTATGGCCAGAGCCGGCTCTCTCGTTGAAGGAAGCGTGGCCCAGCCGCTACGGCCGCCCCGGGCAGATTTGCTGCCTGGGGTTTAGCATTTTTTGGGGCTTTAGTAATCGGTCTGCCCGGCTGAGCAACGGGGCAGGCTTCCGGATAAAAGGACAAGCCTCCGAACGGGCTCTTATATCAGCATGAAAATAAATTTAAAAAAATCATAT
>NZ_VOOR01000109.1 GCF_007993045.1 Phaeodactylibacter luteus | reverse complement strand
GTGACACCCGCCCAATTCGCTACACTTGGAGTAACTTGTAGAGACTTGTTAAGGCTAGAAGTAGAAGCTCAAGGTAGTGGAATTACAGGTAGTGCCTCTTGTGGTTTGTAATTGATGAATGGTAACCTATATAGAAAAATCGGTTATCTGTAATATGATGCTAATGGATACCCACGCGTTTTGAACGTTTGTGGGTATCCTCTTTATCGTTTTCCTTATTCTTCACTTGTTAATGTTAGTACATGAGATTAAGTGTTTATTTATTTTTTGCGGTGTTTTTGTCATTCTCCTGTCAGCCAGAATTTGATATAGAACAGAACGATTTCTCTTCGGCCATGACTGCTTGGGGTTATTTTAACCCAGATAGCACCTTCATAGTTTATCTCTCGGGTGCTCAACCCGCTTGGGCGGATTACGCCCACATAGGAATCGAAAACGCACTGGTTGTTGTATTTGAGGGCGGAATACCCATTGATACGCTGGTAGAAATATCGGAAGGTAAATATCAGTCAGCGGTTGACAAGTATCCATCAGTAGGTAAAGTTTATCACATTACGGTCACCCACATGGACTATCCTTCCTTGCTTACGGAGCCGGACACCATTCCTGCCATTCCTGATTTTTCTGAAATTTATACTTCTGTCACACCCATTCCAGGTAATGATGCTGGGCAAGTATTAGCAGCTATTGGAGGATTGGTGAACAATAGGGCAGGGTATGATTACATAGGAAGCAGGGTAGTTTTCAGTGATGATGGGGACGAAGCTTTTTTCGCCCCCCCAGAAGGAGCTTCGTGCCAGCCTAATTTGCCCGTCATTGATAATATATACTATGCCGACTATACTTGCAGAAGAGAACCAACAACCGACTATCTCATAACGTCAAGCAATTACAAACCAGTAGACCTTACCGCTGCGGAAGTATCAATTTGTTTTCCTTCAAGAGCGACCATTGCTTTAGGAAAACAGTTGGAACGTTTCAACGAACTGAATACTGGGATTTATAGCGTCAACCCATTTTTTGAACCTATCTATCTGCCAGGAAACGTTTATGGGGGCTACGGGTTTGTCGGGGGCTACAGTTGCAAAAAAGTCAATGTTCAATTTTAGATACGATGAATAACAGGACGATGAAAGCATTTATATCATTGATTACCTTATGTATAGCGCTGCTTTATGCCAATGAGATTAACGCACAAGTGGTAAGCGGTACGGTATCGGACGAAAATGGCGAACCCCTGATTGGGGCAAATGTATTTGAACCGAAAACACAGCGCGGGGATGCCACTAATGCTTCTGGCTTCTTTGCGATTAACCTTGGTCAAGGTACGCAGGAGTTGATTATTTCCTATATTGGATACGAAAGCGACACCATTCGTCTCAACCTCAGGAGGGATACTTCCCTTTCCATCCGCCTTAATACCCAGCAGATTGAAACGGTTATAGTAAGTGCCTCTAGGGAGAACAATGTGGCCAATACCACACAGTTGGGAGAAGTGCGGCTATCAATTCCACAGATAAAAAGGCTGCCTTCACTGGCCGGAGAAGTCGATATCATCAAGGCCCTTTCTTTTACACCTGGCGTGAGCAATGGAAACGAAGGTTCTTCCGGGCTTTTCGTACGGGGAGGCTCGCCTGACCAAAACCTTATTTTGCTGGACGGGGCGGTGGTTTACAACCCCAACCACCTATTTGGCTTTTTGTCCGTATTTAACGCCGATGCCATAAAAGACGTTACATTGGTAAAAGGTAACTATCCCGCCCGCTATGGAGGCCGCCTATCCTCCGTACTAGATATTCGTATGCGGGAAGGCAATGTGGAAAAATGGAAAGGCGAGGCTGGCGTAGGCTTACTAGCCTCTAGGCTCACATTGGAAGGGCCGTTGTTAAAGAATAAGGTCAGCTTGTTGGTATCAGGCAGGTCTTCCTATCTTGGGTTGCTGCTTTTTCCTATGCGAGCCAGCTACAAGGCTGGGCGTTCAGATAGTCACCTTAGTTATCTTATGGCAGACTTCAACGCTAAGCTAAACTTTAGAATCAGTAATACGGAGTATATTAGCGTGAGTACCTATATTGGAAACGACCATCTTAAACTGTTTGCCCAAACCTACCCTGTTGAGGAGTCTGTGTCTAAGATCGGCTGGGGCAACTCCACTACTACCTTACGCCATAATAAAGCATGGGCTTCTGGTGCATTTTTGGAAAATACGCTGGGTTATACTCGGTTTATGTACGACTTCGAGCAGGCTGGCAAACAACAATTGGATAGTAGCAGCTCTCTTTTTGGCATTGGATATTCCTCTGGCTTAGAAGATTATTTCGCCAGTTCCCGCCTTACTTTTTTGCTCGGACGAAACCACAAAGTACAGTTTGGTATAGAGGCTGTCAGACATCACTTTATGCCTCAAAGCGGACTGTTTACTTACGAAGATTCAGACGGTAGTACTCGGTTAGGCGTAAAAGATGAACGGTGGGGTACGGCTCTGTCTGCCTATGCAGAGGATGAATGGACTATTACCAAGAAAGTATCTGCCACAATAGGCTTGAGGCGGTCAAACTTTTGGATAGACCAGGCATATTATGGAGCTTGGGAACCCCGTGCTGGCTTGCGTTACAACCTGAGGAGACATACAGCGTTCAAACTGGGTTTCGGACAAACCCAACAATACATACATCTGCTGGCAAGTAGCAGTCTTGGGCTTCAAAATGACATTTGGGCACCAGCGACAGCCGCAGCACCGCCTCAACGCGCTAAGCAGTGGGCGGCAGGCTTGGCTCAATACTTCGAGCAATGGGACACTGATTTCAGCATTGAGTACTTCTACAAAAAAATGGATAATCTGACTGATTTTGGAGAAGGTGTTAATCTACAGTTTTCAGTAACTGAACAGTGGGAAAACCTGATTGAAAATCAGGGCGAAGGATACTCAACTGGCTTAGAAGTGTTTTTACATAAAAAAACGGGCAGGCTGAACGGCATGGCAGCATACACCTATTCCCGCAGTTTTCGCCGCTTTCAAAACATCAATAATGGCAACTACTTTCCTTTCAAATATGACGCTCCCCATCAGCTAACAACAGCGTTAAATTGGCAAATCAACCAAAAATGGGATGCTTCCCTATCATGGATTCTGCGTAGTGGTTATCCCGTAAGCATTCCTGACGCTATCATATCTTCCCCGCCTGGAGGAGAAACCCTATATAGTCAGAATGTTCCTCTATTTATCTACAACGACAGGGGTAACTACAGGCTTCCAGCCTATCACCGGGCGGATGTGGCTTTCAACCACACTAAAACAAACCGCTGGGGAAACAAACAGGTATGGAGCTTTGGTTTGTACAATCTCTACAATCGTCAAAACGTATTGTACGCCCATTTAGTGACTCAAAATACAGGCAGAGATAGTAAAGGAAATATTGGGATAAAACCTACACTTCAAACGCGCACTTTGCTGCCAATTCTGCCTTCTGTGAGTTATTCAGTGAAATTTTGATGATTTTCAAAGTACTTTCAGCCTTTTATTATAGCGGCAATATGGATGTTGTAAAGGGATGTAAGATGGCAATATTGATAGCGTGTGCTTTTTGTTTTTTATAACTTCATATCAATGATGT
>NZ_VOOR01000108.1 GCF_007993045.1 Phaeodactylibacter luteus | reverse complement strand
ACGGAGGAGCGACTCCTCGGAGGGCTTCAATTCAACTGGAATCAGTTTCCTACCCATTCGCCTAAATTTTTTATGGTAAATTTACAAATCTATTTTCTTCTGGCGAAGCCTACTAGTGGTCTGTCAAGGCTAAAACTAGGGGTTGCCTGCGGCGACTTTTGAGGCTACTCTTCGTTGGACAACCGCTTACGTAGCGCTGCTATGCGCGGGGACATCCGCCTTGATTTAGCCTCAAAATTCGCTCCCACTCAACCCATAAATTAACACTTGGCAGACCACTAGCCCAGCAGGGCGTAAGCCAGAGCATCGCAGGCGTTCGGGCGCTAGCCTGGCATTGGCCTAGCGCTGCGCAGGGGGGTACGCCCGATAGGGCCGAGCGGATAGCGAGCCCCGGAGCATAGCGGCACCTGCCCGCAGGCAGGTGCAGGCCCCTATCCTTCCGGAGGGGGCAGGCAAAAAAAAAGACAAGCGGATTTGCGCGCGCCCAGGAAGGAGTATGCTGCCCAGCGGCTCAGCCTAATAGTAGTGGTACCTCCGTACACGGGCAAGGTGTTTGGCCAGCCGCACTACTTGGCAGGTGTAGCCATATTCATTGTCGTACCAGACATAAACCACGGCGTTGCGGCCATCTTGGGAGACCTGTGTAGAAGGGGCATCCACAATAGAAGTAGCCGTACTGCCCACGGCATTGCTGGATACGTACTCTGTGGAGTTGGAGTACCGGATCTGCTCTACCAGCCCGCCTGACATAGCGGCTGCCCTCAGCAGCTCATTTATTTGTTCGGCCTGTGCAGGGGCCTTCAGGCTGAGCTTTAACACCGCTAAGGACACATTAGGGGTTGGCACCCGGATGGCATTGCCGGTCAGTTTGCCTTTCAGCCCAGGCATGACCTTAGCGACAGCGCTAGCTGCTCCGGTTGAGGTCAGCACCATATTGGTAGGTGCGCCCCGCCCGCGCCTTGGCTTTTTATGGAAATTGTCGAGCAGGTTTTGGTCGTTGGTATACGAGTGTATGGTCTCGACATGGCCATTTTCAATGCCCAGTTTTTCTTCCAATACCGCTAGGACAGGGGCGATCGCATTGGTCGTGCAGGAAGCTGCGCTGAACAGCTGCTCGGTGTCCTGATCGGCAGCATCTTGGTTTACACCGTGTACGATGTTGGGGACATCGCCCTTGCCGGGGGCGGTGAGCAAGACTTGGCTGATGCCCGGGCGCAGGTGCCTGCTGAGCCCTTCCCGGTCGCGCCATACGCCGGTGTTGTCGATCAGGATGGCGTTGAGGATGCCATATTGGGTATAGTCGATCTCTTCGGGGGAGCCCGCATAAATCAGCTTTATGCGGTTGCCATTGATGAGGAGCTCTTCCCCGCTCTCGGCAACTTCGATGGTGCCGTGGAAGTTGCCGTGCACAGAATCCGATTGCAGCAGGGCGGCTCTTTTCACCGCTTCCTCGTACCGGTCTTTCATTTTCGGGCGGATGACGATGGCTTTTAGGCGGAGCTGCTCCCCTCGGCCGGTGGCACCGATGATGCGCCTAGCCGCTAGCCTTCCAATGCGGCCAAAGCCGTAGAGCACCACATCTTTGTGGGCATCAAAGCGAGGGCTCTGCCCAATAATGTGTTTCAGCTGGCGGGAGAGGAAATCTGTAGCGCTTTCTGCTTTGCCGCTCCATTCCAAGGCTAATTTCCCAAGGTCAATTTTTGCAGGGGGCAGGGCGAGTTTTTGTACGGCTTGCGCCAAAGCCAATGTGTCTGCAATAGCTACCTCTCGGGCGCCGTACTGAGCAGCCAAGTGGTGGTGTTGCAGCACCGTGCTGGGGCGGCAGTCGTAGAGGTCTTGGCGGAAAAGGACGAGCTCAACGCCATGGTCAAAGCGTAGGGTGCCCACGGCAGCCAATAGCGCTAAAGCCATCTTCTCTTCCTGCCGCCAATGGTCTAGGGCATTTTGCGCCTGCTCGCGCAGGGCTAACGTTTCAGTTTGCATAAATGAACAAGGTTTTACGGGAGTGGGCCCGGCTATAATTTGGTTTGGTGGCACAAAGGTAAGTCTTCTGCCCTTTTCGCCCTACCGTGGCCTTCGATTTCCCTGCCCTGACTCCCTCCTTGTGCGCGGGGCTATTTTCCAGACAGCGAAGCCACTACGCCCTTGATCTCCTGCTCTCGGCTTTTAGGCCAGATGAGCAGTACGCCCCCTTCGTCCACGATGATGAAGTCTTCCAGCCCGCCAATGACCACTTGTTTGTCTTTTGGCGCCCGGATCAGGTTGTTCCAGCAGTCTTCCAGATAGGCCTGCCCGCCCTGTACCGCGTTGCCATCTTCATCCTTAGGGCTTTCGGCATGTAAGGAGGCCCAGGTGCCAAGATCTGACCAGCCAATATCAGCAGGGAGGGTATACACTTGGCTGGATTGCTCCATGATGGCATAGTCCACAGAAATAGAGGGGGTAGTCGGGTAGGCTTTGTCGATAAAGGCCTGTTCTGCATCGGTATTGTAGACCGGGATGCCCTCGCCAAGGATGCGGTGGATTTCAGGGGCATGCGCCTGAAAGGCATTGAGCAGAGCAGATGCCCGCCAAATGAAAATCCCTGCATTCCAGAAGTAATGGCCTGCTGCGAGGTACTGCTCAGCGGTGGCCAGGCCAGGCTTCTCCCGGAAAGAAGCGACCTTGAGGACCTGCCCTTCTTCCACCCGCGATTGGGCGTCCACCTCAATATAGCCATATCCGGTGTCCGGCCGGGTAGGGGTAATGCCGAGGGTGAGCAGGGCATCGTTTTGGCGGGTGAAAGCCAGCCCTTGCTGTAGGGCCTTTAGGAAGGCTTCTTCTTTGGCGATGATATGGTCGCTGGGGGCGACGATCAGATTGGCTTCAGGGTTGAGGGCCTGCAGCTTGAAAGCAGTGTAAGCAATGCAGGGTGCCGTATTGTTTCGGGAAGGCTCCGTGAGGATCTGGTTATCCGTCAGTTCGGGTATTTGCGCTTTGACCAAGGCCGCATACTGCTTATTGGTGACTACAAAGATGTTGGAAGGCGGGCACAGCTTGCGGAAGCGCTCGAACGTTTGCCGGATAAGGGATTGGCCAGCCCCCATGATGTCGAGGAATTGCTTTGGGCGTTCTTCCCGGCTGGCAGGCCAGAACCGGCTGCCAATGCCGCCGGCCATAATTGCTACGTAGGTGTTCTCTTGCATGAGGCGTTGGATTTGGGGAGAAGGTAAAAGAGGAGGGCCAAAACAAAAGGCACGGCTGAGACAACCGCGCCTTTTGTTTTACACAAATGACAGGTTTAGTTTGCCTGTAGTTGTGGCACCCGGCGCTGTATCAGCTCAAATGTGCCAAAGAGCACAGCTGAGAAGAAAAGGTCTCCTGCCAAGGTATTCCAAAAGAAAGGGATGCCAGCGGTGTAGGCTGCCATCAGGCCAGAAAAGGAATTGGGGTACTGCGGGCTGCTGAAACAAGCCCCCGCATTGGTGATGAGGAAGAACAACACGGAAGCCCCCAAGCTGGCAGCAAGGATGTTGCCCGGCTTCACTTTTTTCAGCGCTACCATCCCCAGCCCGATGATGAGGGCAAAGGCCGGATAGACGTAAAGGGCGGTTTGCCCGAACCAGGCCCAGCCTTTGTAGTAAGAAGGGTAGAGCTGAGCATAAACCACGTTGTTAAGGATGAGGTCGCTGGCCCACAGGGCCGCAAAAGGGATGAGCACCGCCAGGTACTTCTTAGAGAAATGAGCGGCACCGAACAGCCCGATGGCTCCAATGGGCGTAAAGTTGTAAGGGTGGGGCAGCAGGCGGCTGAGGGCTGCTGCGATAATCATAAGGCTAATGATTCCAGGGCGCAACTCGATTTTTCGGTTCATAAGTTAATTTTCAATATCAGCGGTAAGATGAAAATGCCCGCTTGGCCGGTGTGGCAAAGGGCAACGCAAAAATAACAGGATTTATCCCCCCTGCAAAAAATATCGCCTTTGCTGA
>NZ_VOOR01000107.1 GCF_007993045.1 Phaeodactylibacter luteus | reverse complement strand
CCGCACTGTGGCTACAATGTACAAGGTGAAATTGGATAAAATATCAAATTGAGAATTGCTGGTAAAGTAGGGAGAAGTGACCAAACTTTAAAACGGCAGCCTGGAGGTATCCGGGCTACCGTTTTTTAATCTTTGAAAGGGTTCACAACCCACTACCAAACGAATGCTTTCGGCCCATTGGTACGAAATCTTTAGACTTTACAGCTTGCATTTTCGCTTTATTTTTTTGTATTAAAAATCTAGCCGGCACATTTGATTTATACCGAGAGCAAAGTTTATCAGACTTATAGTTAAATCAGAACCATCTCCTCCACCAAAAGCAGAAACACCATAAGTCACTGTGTTTGCACTGTTGCCTCCGTTTTCTGAAATGTTAGCAGGGAATGGCCGACTCGCTGAATCATAATTATCAAGCCCCGTTCTTACTAATGGTATATTCAAGTCATACTTAGTAGCGTTATAGCCACGGTTTCCTTCGTAATCAAGTACAATATGATATGCCCCTCCATCTGTCACTGATGATGGCATGAATAAATTGATATAATTGGGTTCAACTCCTTCTGGAATTGTTACAACAACTTCACCAGCACCACTATTTTCAATTATACCGATACCGGGTCCGTTTGCAGCAATATGTGCTGTCGTAGAACCGCTAATTGACGAATATCGATGTGCTGTGCTAGCAGAAAAAATCAAATTGACCGTATTGCCATTGGTTAGTGTTAATGTTTGTAAATCCGGATCATAAATCAGGGTTTGCAGTTCATCAGTGGGGTCGCCGTCGCCAGCATTCCCTGCTTCACCAGCATAAATAGCGTAGGGTACGGAGAGCAGTTGTGAAGTTCCAAGATTCACATAGTTGGTTCCTCCATCAGGGTCAATATCTATTTTAAGATAGTACGGATGATTAGCCCAGCTGGCATCAGTGAAAGCACCCGATATCGATTGACCACCGCCTATTTCAAGGTCAAAAACGCCAAGTGGCGAAGTCGTAACAACATGTCGTTCGGCGTAGTCGATCTGGCCAGATACGGCATCTCGAACCAAACTGATACGTACACCTAGGTCTACGCTTGCATAGGGCTGACCTGATATATCTCTCGCAACAGCCTGGAATTTGAATTTTTGCGGGCTCTGCCCAAACAAAGGTAAGGTCAAGGCAAACAATGCCCAGAGCAATAAGTACTGTCTCATCACTTTAAAGGTTTTGTGTTGATAGATCTATTTTCTGACTTTTAGTATCCGAAAGGTTCCCTGTTGTCCATTACTGTTTCTTAGCTGCAAAAAGTAAGTTCCTGCCGGTAGCCCTGAAAGGTCGATCTGCTGGTCTTTCATCATTTGTTGCTCCAGTAGGACTTCCTTTCCGGCTGTAGTCATAAGCTTAGCTTGAACCGTTCCGTTGGAAGCCCAATCAGCCTGCACGTATTCGGTTGTGGGATTAGGAAATACCCTTACCAACCATTCAGAAGAAGGCGCCTCATAGATATCCACTATTAGTTCATGGTACATCTGATGGAAACCCTCGGACAAGGCAATCTCATTCTGAAACTGTGAAACAGCTACTTCACCAACTGTCCAATGTAAATCACCGAACATAGGGCTGGTATAATAATCCCCAGAAGCACCTACTACGACCTGGGGCATATCTTGCGCATCTGCTGAAGGATTCCCCCCGATCAGCAAAGCTGCAAATGCAGACGCTGATATTAATTTTTGAAAAATTGACATCATCTTAATCGTAATTATCCGAGTTATCATAATAGCATGACATTGCCTGATAGCCATCTGGCATTTCAAAAGATCAAAGTGTTTTAAATCAAAGCCTAAATTCTAGGCTCACAAGCATTTAAGCCCCGAAAGAACTCCTGCTCGTGAATTAAGGCAGGTCTTGTTGGATGTTTACCCCAATATAGTACATTTCAACATTGTATCCAAATGTTTTGAATCGGACTATGGATTTTATCAATGTTATAGGAGTGCAGCAAAAAAACTGCAGCCTTACCAACGACTTCTCAACCAGAAAAGTCTATGCACATCCATACTTGTATATGGTTTAGAAAAGGGTAACCTGCTTTTCTTTTTTACCCACTGGATAGGCTTTGGATGTACCCGAGGTTATGCTCAACCTTCGATTTTCTTCTCTGCAAGGGTGGGGCAATGCCATATCAGTACTGGTGTGAAGTATGTATTAGCTATTGGCTATCCGCAGTGTAACAAAGTTCTATTTTGCACCAATCTTTGCACCAATAGAAATAATTTTCCGAATATTACATTGACAGACAGAGGGTTAAGTGTACTTTATAGTTTTTCCCGTCCGGACCGCCAACACACACCACTTCAAAGCCGCATTCAAGCCGAATGTGGCTTTTTTATTGGGTTTCAGCCCGTTTCCCTTCCTACTCTAATTGTGTTTTATTGTGCCTTATTGAGGGTTATTGGGGCTTTTCCTACAAATTTCAGCAAAAATATATGCTTATACTTTGTAGCATTTGGTCCTTCACGCCGTTCTTGAGTGGGCAGCCCAATGACTCAGATACATCCCTGAGGCGTTGTGGTTTGGGTAAACTTATGCTGACATCCTCAGGATCGTCAGTAGCTCAATACCATTCGTTACGCCCGGACTGCCTCTTCAGCTCGTCCGCTATATTTCGGAGGGTTCTACCGAGTTGTTGTTAGCTTTTGTTTAGTCAAGTTTTGCCTTACCTCAGGTCAGCAGTTGGTTGGTTTTGCAGTGCTTTCTGTACAACTTGGGGCTGTAACACTTACGGCTTAAATTAAAAAACAGTAACTTACGATGGTGGTTTCTCACAGTTTGTCCCGCTCTGCGGAAGGCTGCCGTTGCCCACATTTAAAAATACGGACAGGAACCTAAAAAGATAAAGATTGTTTTTACGATAAGTTAAATTGAAGGCATAAAAAACAGATAATGGCTCTTATAATCACCGATGATACACTTTCCAAAGCTCAATTATCAGCAGATGAACTCCTCGTTGATCTAGCTTGCTACTTATACGACAAAAAACGGATGAGTATGGGGCAAGCCAGGCACTTGACCGGCTTGGATCAGATTAGCTTCCAGAAAGAATTGGCCAAACGAGATATCTATATCCATTACACAGCAGAAGATCTGGAAAAAGATTTACAGAATCTGGGTATCGAATTATGATCATTGTTAGTGATACTTCTTCTATTTCCAACTTGCTGCAAATTGGGTTGATGGATATTCTTCATGTGCTCTGAGGTGAGATAACGATAACACCAGCTGTAAGAAGAGAACTATACCACTTGCCGGATCAGGAAAAGCAAATTGAACAAATTGACTGGATAAAAGTGAAAGCTCCTCAGGATCAAGGGATGATCGTCCAATTGTTGGAGAAAATCGGCCTTGGGGAAGCAGAATCCATTGTGTTGGCTATGGAGGAACAGGCAAAATACCTGATTATTGATGAGTATAAAGGAAGAATGATCGCGGATTCATATGGTATCAAAATAGTGGGAATATTGGGTGTTTTGATCCAAGCTAAGCAGAAAGGAGCAATATCAGCTGCTAAGCCGCATATCGATCAACTTATTGAGATTGGGTTTCGATTGGACAAAAAACTAATCGAAAGGGTCTTAAAGGGGCTTGGGGAGCTGTAGGGTGCCAGAACTAAAGAAAATAAAAAACCTTACAGGCAACAGCTTTGAGACGGTTTACCCAGCTGAATATACCGGAGTTCTACCTGATGGCAATCAGAGCCCATGCCTTGAGGTGGGGGGCAAAATAAACTACCAGAGTCAAGCAAAAAACCTCCAACATAACGCTACAAAAATGCTGTAAGAAATCAGAAATCTATTGATAACCAGTCTGTTAAGGCGTTGTTTCAGTACCCGTCCGGACCGCTGAGTATGCCGTAAACAAAGGGTTTCAGCCTGTCTGCGTAAACATTGCGTAAACAATCAGCAATTCTCAATTTGATAAATTATCCCTGTGCGCCCAATGATTTCGTACCTTTCGCTGATGAAAAAAAGAAG
>NZ_VOOR01000106.1 GCF_007993045.1 Phaeodactylibacter luteus | reverse complement strand
TAAAAAGAAATTGTAATATTTAAAGAAACCTAAAAATCCAAGGTTAACTAAAATACTTGTCCATAATAGAACTTTTCTTTTCAGTTGATTTTCTTCTTTTCTTAGTTTTTGTCCAACAGTGAAATCAATAATTGTACTGAATAAAATTAGAGACAAAAATCTCCAATCCCACCATCCATAAAATAAGTAACTTGCTGCAACTATCAGAAAGTTTTGCAGCTTCAAGTTTTTGTTTGTCACAAACCAATAGAGTATAAAAACTATCGGTAAGAAAATTGCAAAGTCAATTGAGTTAAAAAGCATTCTTTTCTTCTATCCGTTAATATTAATTTTTAGCACTGCCATTTATCTTAGCATGACGCACAACGGCTATGTGTATGAGCAGTAGCGGGTTTCAAGGCTCTTACTTGTCGGCAAGCACGAACGTTGAAACGAAGAATTGCACTTGAAGTTAGCACTTCACCCGCTATTGCTTATACACTATGTTACCTGCTGTGTTTTCTTCTTACAGATTGGTATTCAATAAGTTAATCCCTGCATTCAAGAGCATTTTTGAAAATTCTAACCCGTCTATTAGTTGAATTTCATTCTCAGTCGCTATTTTCTCGGCTTGGTCATTGAAAGTGTCTGCTGATGTTATGACCCAAGCAATTTTATTGTATCCATCATCAATGCTCTCTTTGTTTGTTTTATAGTCCAAAATTTGATTTGTCCCCCATTCATTGATTTTGCCTTTGTGAAACTTTGCTTGAATGTAGATTATCAACTTTATATTTTCAAAAACAGCCACAATATCAGCATCTCCTTCTTTGTCTCTTGCATTCTTGGCTGGAATTGTAACTTCATTTGCTCCAATTGTCTTGAAATATGTCCTTACTAACTTTTCAAATTTATCGGGGTTCAATTCAGTCTTAATTGCATCCAAGACGAGGTCCGCAGTTTTTTCTACGATTATCGAATGAAGGTGTATTGGTCTATTCTCTATGTAATTAGCGATACTTTTCTCAACATTCTTTTTCAAGTCGTTAATTGAGCCGTTTGTCTGGCGGATTTTCATTCTTGATGTCAGCTTGGCATCAGCAAATTTGGCTCTGGAAATATTCTTGTGGTGGATTTTCACCTTTCTTGCAAATCCCAAATCATAGGCTTTGCCATTTTCTGAAACTAGGTGGGTTCCATCCGTGGTTACTTTTTTGTCTCCCCAAGTTTTGAGGTCATCTGAAAAAGTCTCATTTATCAATAAGGGTTTTTCGTCTATTATTTCACAAACGAAAAAAGTACCCCAACTTGGTACAATGACAATATCTCCCTTTTTAAATTTCAAAAATCTCCATAGGTTATGCCTTGTCCGTGGTATTTTACCCCACATTTTTTGAAACTGTCCGTTGAAGTAGCTCCAATCATCTTCGAGTACTTTATCAATGAACTCCTTATGGGTAAAGTCCGAAAAACCGATGGTCAAAAATCCTTTGTCGAGTAAAGGGTAAGATAGTTCAGCGATGTGCGAAATTCTATGTAGCCAATAATTCATTATGTCTGAGGTTTAAATTAATATTTTGATTTTCTTCAAATTTAGAAAGTCAGTCCGTCAAAACGTGTCGTTGTTAGTTTGCAGGGTCGTCTTTTTTACATTCTGACTAACGTTCACAACCCATTGATTATCAGTGCTATTTTTTTTCTAATCAAGCAAGCATATGATCCTGTGAACGTTTGCTATCTTGATTAATTCTACTCTTTAATAGAGGAATAGCAGGTAACGGCCCGGCTACCCGCCGGGCCGACCAAAGGGAGGCATGGACGGGTAGCTCATGTTGCCTGTCGTTTTTTACTTGATCATTTTCAGTTTATATCTCTCATAAAAAACCTTTACAAGTTTATCAAATTCCGTACGATTATAAGATTTTAACCGCCATAAATCAACTTCTAATTTTACTTCGCTACCATCTTTTTCATATTCAATGAGCATTTTCCTATTTTCTCTATCAATTCTTAAGTTTATTATCTTCCCCCATTTAACAATAGATTCTTTTTCAAGCCCAATTTGTATATAGTCAGCATTAATTTTCATATAAATTTCATTTGAAAGGGATTTTATTGCAAACTCTATATTTTTCAGGTCAAACAGAATAATTAACATCATTATCAAACCGAAGGCATACAAATTCGTAAATAGCAATCCGATTGAAACAAGGGTCACTATTATCATAGACAAACATTCCATAATGTTTTGTTTTTTACTTAATCGATACTCAACCGAGTTTGGAGTCTTTAAATCAAGTTTAACTTCTTCTATCTGTTCAAACTCAAATATTTTTTCTGATATTACAGTTATTTTTTCATTTTCAAGCTCTGTTCTGAATTCTGTTGTTTCAAATTTGCTTCCACTTTCCCATATTAACTTATTTCTAATTGCCAATTCTTTTAACCTTACAAAATCATTTTCTTCCACTTGATTAAAAGCCCATACTCTCCATTTTACAATTAAAACACTCCAAATTCCCCATGATAATACAATTCCAATCAGTAGACCGAAAACAAAAGCTAAAGTTTTCGCCAATACTGTCTCAAATTGGTCAGCCATTAGTCTTGGTATTCCTAAACTAATAATTACTACCGGAAGATTTATTGATAAATGTCCAACCGCAATTAATTTGTAAAGTTTTATGTCTTTGCTTTCTATCAATATGATCTTGTATTTTAATGACAGGCAACGGTTGGGCTACCTGCCTGTGCCGGCGATAGCCGGCATGGACAGGTAGCCTGTGTTGTGCCTTCGTTATTCCTTTATCCTGTCTAATGTTCTATAATGCTCAATATAACTAAGAAAAGGGTAAATATCTATCAAAATGTCATTGTCATCAAAATAAACAATAAACCCCATACTGCTTAAAGACGAATAGCATTTTTTCTCCTCGGCACAAATTTCATCGAAGCAATAAATAAAAACATTGTAATCATCCTGCGGAACAATTATTTCCCTATGGGGTACGCCAAAGTATTCAACAAAAAATGCTTTATCTTTACCTTTCAAGCAGTCACTGAGAAATGGATAAGCATATTCTCCTTCATCATATTTTTTATAAATCACTTCTAAATCAACAAATTCATACCAGCCACCTTCTGTTTTGACAATATTCTTTTTAAGAAAAGTATAATAACCATCACAGGAAGTGTCTGCAATCTGCAATGCCTTGTGACCATGACAAGAGGATGTCAATAGGCAAATTGATAAAATGTGAACAAAAAATTTCATAGCAAGAGTTTTGTGATAATATACTTTGCAGCTAATGGAGGAAATACTGATTCTATAGTGCTACTCTTTTATCGAAGCAGAACAAACCGCCCAGTGAATGTGTACTGATCTTGCTTGCTTTGTAATCGAAAAAAATAAGTACCCGAAGAATCAAGCCTATTTAAAGCAACAATCTTTTCTTTTTCGCCTGAAAAAAAGTCCACTTCTTGATATGATAAAAGTTTGCCGTCAGTTGTAAATACAGATAAATCATAAGCACCTGATAGCTCATCTGAAATAGAAAAAACAAGGCTATTGTTGTTGCTTGAATAGTAATAAGAGATAAGTGTTTCGTCTTCAATCCATACGATACTAGTAGGCGAACAGTAGGTTTCTTGAGAAACAGCTACTGCACTATTACCCCCACAGAATATTGAATTGCCTACTTCTTGTGATCTTACCATAATATGAGTACCCCCTTCTGCATCAAATTCAGAAAACTCTCTCGTAATTGCACCTGCAATTACACTAGGTTTATCCATAATATTTTCGTCTGAAAGCGTGTGGCGAAGTAAATGAGCGTGACCTAATTCATGGAGTAGATACGAGTAAAAATCTACTTGGTTTGCCCCTGGATTATTTGGAAAATCAATAGAAGTGAAATACCAACCTCCTGAAAGATCAGAATTGGCATTAGTGAGGTTTTCTGCCTTTCGAAAAACAATATCAACTTCTCTCTGAATTAGACCGTTGGGGTTACAAGAGAGCCTTCTTGGGTCACCTTGGCTAGTTAAAATTGAGATGTGTTAAAAAATCAGGACATCAAATTCTCTTAAATTTGTGTTCTTATGAAAACATCAAAAACAAGTTCATCGCGTCGTCAATAT
>NZ_VOOR01000105.1 GCF_007993045.1 Phaeodactylibacter luteus | reverse complement strand
CGCCACATCGCCGGCCAGGACGCAGAGCGTCATCAGGTGTATACTCTCGTCGCCGCAGTCCCACTTTGTACCATACAGCAGGAGGTACTTTGGCTTCTTGCAGCACAGTTGCCTGGACCGTTCAAAGAACACCATCCAGCATAAAGCCCGAGGGCCTTGCATCAACTGCTCGTAGCGCTGCCGGTCCTGTTCGCTTTCGATCTTGCCCTGGTCAAAGTAGCGCGTAAGCAGCTTGTAGTCTGCATGAGCGCTAGCTAACCCGCCCCCACGAACATGTGGGACGCTGTTCTTTACCTTGTTCAGGTTCACGCTGCCCGCATGAAGGATGGAATGGCTCACGATCAGGGTATTCTTCAGGGTGTATTTTGGAAGTTCTACAGCCTTTTCTGTAACTTGCTCAAGAAGCGTAAATGTCGACATGTCTTTTGGTTTTCGTCGACTTTAAAGATAGTCGCTTTTACGCTTCTTTACTAAAATGTCTAGTGGTAGGCTGTTCAGTCTGATAAGGTTCTCACCCTAGGGATTTTAGCTCTCGGTCCATTGATTTTCGCAGCCCGTAGCGGTTGTGGCAGACGTTATCCTGCTGCCACTCTTCCACATCCAGGCAACTGACGCTGGTCAGCGCACTGCGGACAAACCCGCTGGTGATTTCCCGGTTGTACAAAGCGACACTGAGCACATCGGCACTAATGGCCTTCATCCCCCCTTTGTTTTTGTAGCGGCTGAAGGTGCTCTCGATAATATCGGAGCAACAAATGATCTGGCTGCACCCTTTATATAATCCGGCATGGGCGGCAAAGTACGCATCTATTTTGGCAACGAATGCCTTGGCTTGTTTGGTGGCTACCTTTTGGGCGCTCAAATACTGGGCGGCACTTTGCTGCCAGCGTTGAAAGCTGTGCTTGCTTAACCCTGCCGTTTTCAAGATAGCCGACGCTATGGCAATCAGCTCCCTGACCTGCCGCAAGCGCCGGAGTAAAGGCCAGGCCTTACGGTAAAATGCGATGTGCCGACGCGCCACGGCCGGCAGCTTGGCCCAGTAGCCATCCATGCGGTTTGCCCACTCGACGATAGTAAAAATTCTCAGGAAGCGGTCTTTGTCCCGTAAGGTAGGCGGCAGCAACCCGCCCCAATCTGAGAGCATAAGCCGCCTGCGCAGTTGCCCGATTGAGGCGCTTAGCTAGCTGAGGGCTTCATCTTGCCCAAAGATATCCTTCACGGCGTTCATCATCACATGGCTGCAGTCACTGGCCCGGGGCAGGCTCAGGCTGCGCATAGCCGCCAGCAAAGACGTGCCTTGGTCGCTTACGGCGTACTTTAGCTTCAGGCCGGGATACCGGCTGAGGTTGTCCTGGATAAAGCGGGCGATGAAGGGGCCCGTCCAAGATTTCTGCACCTCCATGCCGAGCACTTCAGCGTCCAGGCCGCACAGCGGGGCGCTGTAACACTGGCCGGCATCGACCTTGACGCCCAGCATGAGCAAGAGCTTTTCTTTGCCGATTTGGATACTCTCGTCAATGATGACTACATAATCGCCTTGCAAATCGCGGGTATACTCCAAGGCGTAATAGCCGCAGCGCAAAACCCAGTTGCGGATTGTAGTAGGGCTGGGCTTGCCATATAAGGGCCAGCCCATCATTTGGGCAAAAAACGCTGCGCTCTTCGCCGCACAGCGTAAAGAGCCACCAGCGTGCACCACTATATAAACGGCTAGCACCATCATCTGAGCCGGGTAGGAATGGTTAAAGACTTTTTCCGGCTCTGCAATCTTGCGCAGGCGGGCAATCTCAGCGTCCTGACGGGCTATTTTTGCATCCCGGTCTTTGATTTGGCTTTTCAGGCGACGGCGCCCGATGGTCTGCTCTTTTGCTTGAGACCTTGAATGTTTTATCGTAGCTTTGAGTCGTGCCCACATTTTATGTGTTTTTTTGGTCGAACTCTAAAGCTACGGAAGTGTGGGCATACTTTTGCTTGCCAAAATACGTAGGGCTGATTTTGCATCAAACTGAACAGCCTACGCTTAGAAGGTAAGAAGGGGGCAAATTTTATCTTCAATTTAGATCTTGAAAACCTATCTTCAGGTATGTATATTTTACAAGTTTCAAATAAAGAGACTGGTGAAACAATCAGAACCGTCAAGTTTATAAAGATTTAAATGCGATCCTCGAAGAACAAAACTGAATTTATCAAGACAAGGGCAATATCAAAAAAGAGACAAGACTTAGCCCTTGTCTTTTTCCTTCTTGTAGTGTGGTACTTCCCCCTGTTTTTGCACCTTGATTCATTTGTTATAAAGATTTATGACGAGGCAAGAAGGGCAGTTAATGCCTTTGAAATGTTAAATGGAGATAACTTCATTGTCACTACTTATCAGGGACAACCAGATTTATGGGGTACGAAACCTCCCTTTCTTATATGGGCGCAAGCGCTATTTATGAGATTATTAGGACCGAGCGAGTTGGCCATCAGGCTACCTTCTGCATTAGCAGGTTTAGGGGGAGCATCAGCTTTGTTAGCATTTTCGTGGAAATTTCTCAAAGTCAAAAATGTAGGGATAATTGCATCTATTATTTTTCTGATTTCCAACGGGGCGCTGCAAAGTACTCATTCCTTGAGATCAGGTGATTTTGATGCATTACTGGTTTTCTTTACATTTTCATACTTATGTGCCTTTTTTGTTTTTTGTGAAACCCGAAAATATAAATACCTTTATTTGGCAACGGTCTTTATTGCTCTTGCGGTATTGACTAAAAGCATTGCCGGGCTTCTTTTCATGCCTGCGCTATTTATTTATGCTATACGCTCACGAAATCTTTTGCAATTATTCAGTTCAAAGCATTTTTATTTTTCTATCCTTGTTTTTCTACTTATGATTCTGAGCTTTTACCTTGGCAGAGAACACTACAATCCCGGATACCTTCAAGCTGTTTGGGAAAATGAACTAGGAGGGCGTTATTTAGATGAATTAGAAGGTCATGACCATCCTTTCGGGTATTACTTTATTCGTCTCTGGCAATACAGGTTTAATGGCTGGATCATCTTATCTTTGATTGGAATCCTGACCGGCTTTCTTCCACAGCGGAAGTTCACTAGCTTTTTTCCAGATCGGTTTGTTCGCTTTATCTGTTTTAGCTCCATTTCTATATTTGTTTATCTACTGGTAATCTCCAACTCCTCAACTAAACTTGTATGGTATGACTTACCAGTATATCCTTTACTATCAGTATTAGCTGCTTCGGGCTGGGTGCTGATACTAAATATTTTATCTGTAGTCACAAGCTATATCGGTATCTCTTTGAATCAAAACAAAAAATCTATATCCGGAATCTTTATAACGCTCTTACTACTTGCTCCTTTTTATGCTAAACAAGTCCAATACTGCATGAGACCAGATCCGGCCGATTATAATTCGCCAGAAGCCTATGGTCAGTTTGTGAAGCACCTAATTAAAAACAATCAGTTGAAAGGCTACTACAACATCGTATCACTTTATTATCGTCCGAATATTCTCTTCTACACTAAAGTCTTTAATAAAGATGAAACCAATGGTTTTACCTTGAACCCCATTTCTCCAGATCATCAGCTATCTCCGAAAAGTAAAGCGATTATCTGTATGCAAGGTGAATACGAACGCTTTAAAATGAAAAATGAAATTAAAACAGTTATGTCATCCAAAGGCAATTGTTACTTAGTATTAGTAAAATAAATCAAGTGACTTGCCTGGCTTTTAAGATAAACATACTGGTTCGTCAAGGTTAATGTTTGTGACCTCTTTTGAATAGCTCATTATGCAGCTTTTGAAACGAATACCTCAATACCTTCCTCCTTCACATACTTGTACAGCTCTGACTCTTGGTATTTATGCCAGGTGTCTTCATTTTCAATGATGTAAGAAATGATCTGTTCTGCATCAAGCTCAATGTCGTATAAAAGCGCTCCTATCTTATTATAGATGGATGGGGAAACTTTTTGCCGGGTAATGATCAGGAAATCCCAGTCTGAGTCGGATTTATGATCCCCCCGCGCTCTTGAGCCAAAAAGGATCACCCTGGCTTCCGCATCCACCTCAGCTACTTTTGCTTTTACCCTTTCAGGTATTCCGTTAAATTCGACCCTTTCCATAATCTCGCTCTTTTGGGAAAGTTAAGCATATAGCGCTAAAAAATCAATCCATCTGCCCTCTTTGTCCAAACTTAAAAATATATTGGGCTGCATCATATTCCTGCATAATATC
>NZ_VOOR01000104.1 GCF_007993045.1 Phaeodactylibacter luteus | reverse complement strand
GGGGGTGGCTTTGAGGTCCATGGGCTCTGGCATGCCAGGCTCTTCGTTGATAAGGGTAAAGTGCCGTGCCCAGAGGCTATCGCCTGCATTGGATACCTTCATGACCCACATGCCATTAAGAGGTTCTTCTGCGGACTCGAAGTCGGCAATCCGACTGACACCAAGGTAGCCGCTGCTGTCCGTGGCCTGAGCGATTTTCACAATAGCGTAAATGGGCCCCATAGTCCGGCCCCTAAACTCCCGAACCCACTCCATCTGCCGGTCGGCATTGAGCTTGAAGAAGCAGGGGTTCCAGTCTACGCGTCCGCTGCTGCTGTTGATGGCGGTCTCCACGCCTTTGCCGGTGCCGATGATGAGGCCGCCGTCGGGGGTGGGGAGGAGGGCGTTGGCATGGTCATACAAGTCATTCCAGGGTGAGGTATACTGCCAAAGTTGATTAAGAGATTCATCAAGGTGTAGCAGATGGGACCTGTAAATGAAATTTTGAGAAACACTGGTAATATTACTCTGAGAGCCCCCCACAGTTAGAGTCCCATCAGCGTGGACCAGCAAGGATTTGGGGATATCAGTCAGAGAGGTGCCATAATTATAAGTTGCCAGAGTTTCTCCATTCATGTCTACATGAAGCATAAAATAATCGGCATTGACTCCGTCGGGTTCCGAGTCAACACCGAAAAGGAGGAAGAAGCCTCCCTGATTGTCTGGGTGCATAGCTTGTGCCGTAATGAAGGGCTCATCGGGATAGAATGGGCTAATATATTCTTTAGTGAGCAAGGTGTCGCCATTGCTGTTGTATTTGATGAATGCCCCTTTTCTAATGGAATCTCGTACTATCCCTAAAGCAGCAAAGCTGCTGTCTACTGTTGGGAAAAGCCCTTCGCCCCAAAGTTCATAGTATTTATTTGGGGTGCCAAGCTGTTGAGACCACAACAGCTGCCCAGTTAAATCAAGCTTTAAAAACAGGCTGCCTATTGTCAGTAAGCCGTCAGTGCTATCCGTTACCACGGCACTTGCGTAATAGCAGCTGTCGGTAGGGAGTATGGTCGTAAGTTCCTGAAAGGGATAGCCCGCATTTATCCTAATGTTAAAGGATTCGGACTGAGCTAAACCTTTACTGACCATCACTAGCAAAAGGAAAAAGAGTAAGTATCGCATTATTTAAGGATATAAACAGCCAGAGCCATTGCTCTTTGAGTAGAGCGGCCGGCTCTGGCTGGAAGATTAGTCAATCAGCAGTACTTTCAATGCCGGTGAGCGGTAGCCCCCCTGTTGCAGCATGCAATAGTATAGCCCACGCTGGTATCCAGCAGTTTGCCAAATTTGCTGTACGGTACCGGGGCCACAGCCAAGCGTAGCGGCATGCTTGCCCTGCATATCGTAGATCAGCAACTGTGCAGGCTGCTGCGGGTCCGGCAATTGGTAGCGGAAAACCACCTGCTCCCGGGCGGGATTGGGCAGTGCCGATAAGGGCTGTGCCCGTTCCTGCGGCTGCGTGGCAGGCCCGCTGCCGGGCAGGGTATAGAGCCCCTGCACATTTGGCGACTGCGGTACAATGCGGTAGTCGTAGCCGTAGAAGGTGTTGAGCAGGCCGCGGGCGAAGGCGGCGGCCCGGTCTTCCCCATTGTCGGCTATGCTTTGCAGGGTCGCGACCCGGCTGCTGGAAAAGGAAATTCTGGGTGAGTGAGGGGGAGTGAGGGTGTTTTTCACAGCATAATTAGGTGTTTAGTTACAAGGAGCGCATTCGAGCGGAGAGCTGGAACGTGTTGTGGTTACAATGTAGGCAAAATTCGAGACTGCTACAATGCCGGATGAAGAAGTTTAGGGTATTTAACATTTGGCTGAAAGCTATTTTAGGGTGTAAAAGTATGGCGCTGATCAGGTTTGCCCATTAGATATAGCGTAGTGTGCCTTCTCGAAAAGAGGGAGGCGCCCCGGCAAAATCGTGCTGCAGGCGTTGCGCGACGGGCATAAGGGCACTGCAAAAAAAATCCCCTGCCCAAATACATTGGACAGGGGATGGTATGCCTAAGGTTGGCATTGGGCTAGCGCTGCGAAGGGGTGGCCGAAGGCCAGACCCGACGCCTGCAGGGCGTGGGGCCGAGCGGGCAGCGAGCCCCGGAGCATAGCGGCACCTGCCGTTGGGCAGGGGCAGCCCCCCATCCTTGCGGAAGGGGCGGGCCCGGAAAAAGGACGATTGGGTTTACGCCCCTCAAATGTAGCGGCTTTGCCATAACCCAGCCTGACGACATGCTGGCACAGCAGGCGGGCATACCTTCTTGATTTTCATAGCGAAACCGCTCCAAGCAAGCGCTAAGCCTAATCTTTCATCCCAACAAACCGCTCCCGCACCCGGTTGCCTTCAGCATCGTCGTAAGCATAGTAAAGATGCAAGGTTCTGTGGTCGTCAAGGACCTGCCCATAGACCAAAGCATTGTGGCAATTATACCCATGTATACTGGTTGTAGATACAAAGAACCGGTACTGAGATTGTACAAAAATACCCGGCGGGCCGCCTTCACAGGTGACGGGCAGCCCTTTTATGAAGTGGTACACGATAAAGGGCTCGCCAAATCCGAAAATCTCTACAGAGAACAAGCTGTCTGGTCTTGAAACCTTATAGCCGGTGAATGTTCCAAAAATAGGGTTCCCGCCTTCAGGCCACTCGCGGACTGTGAAGGACTGATAGGAGGTGTCGGTCTTTTCATCTGGCTGCAGGCAGCTGCCGTCCTCATTGTCTTTGGCAAAAGTAACTAAACGCACATTGACATCTCCGGTATAATCATAAAAAGCAATATCCTGATCAGGCCCTTCAAAAATCCGGGGGTCGTTGCCGATCTGCCACTCAAAGCGCTCGATGCCTTCCCGCTGAGTAGCGCGGAAATAGGCGGTAGAATTAGTGACAATAGTATCTACTATTATGGCTACAGCGGAGTCGACCCCCCCGATATAGGCCGAGTCAAGTATTTCAAAGGCGCTCACTGCCGGCACCCTGCCGAAGCAGGGGTCATAATTTGGGCATGCGGGGTTTCTGGGGTTGGTACACCAGTTATCGTCTTTTTTGCAGCTGGGCAATAAAACAGCTGCCATAAAAATCAATGGGAAAAAGCTAAAATTGATCCGCATGGCTCTAGTGTTTTAGTAAGGTAAGGGTTTCTGATTGCTGGACACCTTGAACTCGGGCCTGATAAGTACCGGCAGGTAGCGTGTTTAAAGGCTGATCTATCTGATAGTGGAGGATACCCCCCGAATAGAAAATGTGGTCTTTCCATATAATTTTGCCCAAGGGGTCTGATAGGCTTAGGATTACCATTTGGGGCTCCCAGTTTAGGTTCATGGTGACCCTCAGCCAATCTTTGAAGGGGTTAGGAGATGCCATTAGTGTAGTTGCTGGGCTACTCTTGTCTTGATGCAGATTGGAAGTATAAAAAAGGTCGTCTGGAGCAGGTCCGGAAAAGGCTATATTGGGGTTGTATTTATTTCTGCAGAACGCAATTAGCTGCTGATCTGCTACGGGGGCAGGGATCGGCTGTTCATCGCACAGTTCTGCTAGTTGATTATTGTTGAGACCTTCAAATGGGTTGGTTGGAGCATCCTCATATTCGTATGGCGCATTCACAAACTTTGCTTTGTATCGCGCACTAAATACAATTTCATCTGCATTAGGGTTTAGCTCATTTTTTAACACGGCAATTACTTGAAAATCTGGGCGCTCTGTACATCCTTTAGGATATGCCTCATTTATCCATCCACGATCGGGGTCTAAATATACAGAAATAGTGTTTTCACCTTTGTAAATGTAGTCCTCTAGACAAGTAATGTTAACTGCAGGTGTAGCCTCAAAGCGGGAATTTAAATCGGCTTCACTTCCAAATTTGTTTTCTTCGCATTTCGGGAAAACCAAGCTGCCTAATATGCGGATAGGTAGCCGGGTGCATACCCCATAGAGCTGGGCGAGTTGTATCCTTGTTTTTGGTGTCATGATGCAGGGGTTTAGGAGTAACGGAAACATCGAATTCTATCCACTTAGAAACGTTGTGCCTACTAGTCTTATGGTCTGACGATACAAGATCTGTGAAAAGCCTGGGGGCATAGTTAGGCGCAAAACAGATTGTCGTTTTTGGGCCTGCCCCTGCCAGCGGGCAGGCGCCGCTATGCTGCGGGGCTCGCTGTCCGCTCGGCCCTATCGGGCTTGTCACCCCTTCGCAGCGCTAGTGCCTCAAGCCATAAATCCTTGACCCCCCAAGTTTCGTTATTTTCCGTCTACTCTTCGTTAAAGAACCGCTCCTTTAGCTCGGGCTA
>NZ_VOOR01000103.1 GCF_007993045.1 Phaeodactylibacter luteus | reverse complement strand
GTGTAGAAGAGGGCTACCAAACAGAAGTAAACAAACGATTAAATACCGCATGACTCGTATATTAGAAAAGCCATGCCACCTGAAAACTTCAAGTGGCATGGCTTCTTTTTTTGAAGCAATTACTTAATGACCTTTACGCTTTGGGTGCTGCCGTCCATCAAATGAACCACAGCAATGCACAGCCCTTTCGGGTAAGCGCTTAAATCCACCTCCAGAAAGCGGTCAGTAGCTTGCAGATTGAATTGGGCTACGCGCTGCCCGTCCGCTCTGTACAGGCTTAGCTCCTGAGCAGCATCCTGCCACTGTAGCGTCACGCTGTTTTGTACCGGATTGGGATAGGCGCGCAATTCGCTGACAGTGCTGCTGCCGGAGCTCGGTGCCTGAAAGGGCTGCTCGGGATTGCAGAGTGCTTCATCATCGTAGGCCATGGACTCATAGGCTGCCAGCACTGTACGGGCGTGCAGTACGCCTTTTCCGCCTTCGTCCGGGCACTGCTGAGCAATTTGAAGGAGGGTTTGCCATTGTTCACTGGAAAGCGCAGGGGATGAGGTGGCTGTCATTTCCAGCAGTATCTGGAAGACGGTCCATTCGTTAGCGGTCGCCTGTAACTCTGGAGCTATTACTCCACCGGCGATGAGCAGGCCAGAGGCTTCGGCCGGCACATCGCTGTACCAATCTGCCGCCCACCCAGAGCGCTGCGCTAAAGCCCCTTCCAGCATCTCCCGGAGCTCGGCCCGCTCTGCCTGATAGGCTATTGAATCTACCGGAGAAAGCTCGGTATTCAAAATGCTGTCTAGCTGAGCCAAACTAAGCAGGTACTCTTCCAATTGTACATCGCTCTCAGCAAGCTGGGCTTCGGCCTCACTATCCAGTGCAAACAAACGCTGAGTGCCGCTTTCCATTTCCCCTACCGTTGCAACTTCGGTGTTGGCGGCCTCTTCCCAAAAAGCGGCCATCAGTGGATTGTCATTCAGCAACTCTGGATGGGCTTGCAGTTTTTGGTAAACCGACCGCCTGCCCCTCCAGTCCCGGGTGGGGCCATATTCCCCGGCCTCCAGGTATCCCCCTTCTACAGCGATGCTATCGTAGCGGGAAAGCTTGGGGTTGCGGGTCTCCCCACAAACCTGGTCGGCTTCGCAGTTTTCTGCTTCGAAGCCATCGTCAGAAAGTATCCATAGTAGCGGTGTGTTA
This sequence comes from Phaeodactylibacter luteus, assembly GCF_007993045.1. Taxonomy (GTDB): domain Bacteria; phylum Bacteroidota; class Bacteroidia; order Chitinophagales; family Saprospiraceae; genus Phaeodactylibacter; species Phaeodactylibacter luteus. The sequence continues at coordinate 3,353 of NZ_VOOR01000103.1, read as the reverse complement.
GGCGTACTTACATTGGGTAAGGGGTTCATAGTTGTCATGGGAGGATTTGTACTAAAATTAACCAAGTATAATGAATTGGCTACTTCAAAACTCCCTCCCGAATGAAGTGCTTTCTGAATGCTATAACTCCCCAGCCACTCATTCCCAGCGTGGGCTTGCAGGCTTGTCACGGCATCAGACTCACAGCGCAGCCCGGTATCGTGGTCGAAGAAATCATTCTGACGGTAGCGGGTGTCAGGGCAGGCCCCTTTGAAGCGCAGCCCGGTGCGGTGCCCGTCGGTCATATTACAGCAGAGGTAAGTGTAGGCAGTGTTCAGTACTTCAATACCCCGGGTATTGTGGCGCTCAGCCTGCATATTGAAGGTCACGGTATTTTCCCGGATGTTGTTGTTATCTCCGCTTTCGCTGAGATGGATGCCAGCCCCTTTTTGCTTGATCAGCGTGGAACTGCCGGTATGGGCGACCAGGTTGCGCTCCACCTCCACCCTGTCTACAAAAGTCAGGGACACGCCATGCCCGTTATCGTCCGTCATGCCTATAACGTTATCATGGACGTCACCAGAGCTCGAAGGGCTAATGGTGTTGGAAAAAAGCACGCCCGCTGTGAAAGGGTAGCTGTTGTTATCCAGTTGAGTCAGGGTATTACTGCGCACAACGAAGAAAGGGATAGCCCCTGTGCTGTTCAGCCCGGCAACTCCATACTGCTCAAATTCCAGGTTATTACCGAATACCTCCTTCAAAACTGTAGACCCGTTGTGGTTGGCTGCTATCAGCCCATCCTTTGTATCTATGGAAGTATTCAGCGCAAAATTGACCGTCGCAATGCCCGATTGGTTCTCAACATGAGTACAGCGCGTCAGTGCCTCAAAGTGGCTATAGCCAATAAGAATCAGGGCGGAGCTGTTGTCGTTCAGCCCGCAAAAGACACCATGCCCCCTTAGGTTGTGGAAGTTGGTAAAGGCAGAAGGGAACGCAACGGTGGTCGGATTAAAGCTACCGGAAAGGTTTGAGATATTAGCCCCTCTAAGCCTTAAGCCGGTATTGAAGGTGATCAGCCCATTGCGCACCTCCCGGAAAAAGTTACTATTGGGTGTACTCCCTATCCCCACTTCCAGCAGGTTGCAATTGGATGCTACGATACCTGCCAGCCCACTTGTGCCCGGTGCAGGTGCCTGTCCGGGATAGGGCGGCAATAAGCCAGCCGCAGTACCCTCGAAGGTATTGCCTGCAATCGGAAGCGGTTGGTTGACCTGCTCCGGCGAGGCTGCCATGGTATTGGGCTTGTAAATCCCGATGTAATTGTCCTGAAAGAAGTTGTTCGCAATGAGCAAGGTAGAATTATGCAAGGCTTGCACGGCGTATTGGGCACCCGATACCGTACAGGATTTTAAAGATAAAAATCCTCCATCCGCTACGGTGACCCCTCTCCACATCTTTTCGCACCCATGGAGTTCTGATTTGAAAGCTTCAAGACTGTTCCCATTAGGTACGGTAAGTTCCACACCTTCGTCAAAATACAATATGGAGCCTTGCGCAAAAGTATAACTGGTAAAATCCACCACCGCATCCCCTTCAAAGTACAAAAACTGCGGGGTGGTAGCCGCTTGCGCCGGTGGCAGCAGCCCTTCGCTCACTAGTGCAGTGAAGTTGCCCCCGGAAAGGGCATAAAATGGCTGTCCATCCGGCAGGCAGGCTTCCTCGGCAAAGCAGTACTTCTCTAAAGACTGGCTGAGCGTCCCCGTAGAGGTGTAGCCGCAAACGGAACCGTCATAGCTTACTGTATAGTTTAGCCCCAGCGTAATAGGCGCCCCTAAAGGCAGTTCTGTTGTTTCATTATAGGTAAAAGTGAAGGTCTTACACATTCCAGAACTGACACTGGCACTTTGGCTGGGCGGTATCACCGATATGCTGGCAGGGCTGGCAAAAGGGGCGAAATTCAGGATTGCGTCTTCGTCTGAACATATCTCGTAAGTCACCGACAGGGCATCGCCGCTGCACAGGTCGCCGGTTACATTGGTGATGGTAGCGGTGGGCTCAGTGAAGGTGGGCTCTTTTTGGAGTTGGATGTCATCGAATGCAAAAGCCCCACCGCCTTGACCATCATTTGGGAAAGGTGGTATAACAATCAGGCTAATGAGCAGTTGGTCATAATTCCCATTTGCTATTGTACATGGCAGTTCGATCATTTGCCAGCCGGAAACCAAGCTTGACCTTGGGAGATCAACCAAAATTTGGGAGGAATTGGCATTAGGAGGCACTTGAAGACAACCAAATGCCTGATTTGGCAATGGCACGGGCTGGACAGCAGAAGCCAGCTCAATCCTAATGGAGGGATTCATAAAGGACGAACTGCCACTGGAATAAACCTGTAAAGATAATTTCACTTCATCACCTGTAGAAACGGGCGTTATATCGGCAATTACCCCGGAGCTTAAAATATTTGGAGGCAGGTTGTCTGGCAAATTATAGCCGAGTGATAAACATTGCTGCCCTTCGGGTGGATTATTATTGCTCCGGATGGTAGGCCGACCATACCACCGGCTCCAGCCATTCAGACAATTGTTCCCATCAACCAGTTCAAAAAGCCCTGCCTCACAATTAAGATTGACAGGCACACAAGTTTCCACCTCAAACCCTTCTTGCAGCAAAAGCTGTGCAGAAAGAGGCGAAGCGGTGGTCAGGAGCAGCATGGCAAGCCAATTGAGCAAGCGGGGGGGATTTAAAACATTCATCGATATTTGGATTTAATGGTTAAAGAAAGCATAGTTGAGGGCGCTGGATATAAACAATGTCAATATCGGAATCTTTCCCGATGTTCTGGAGAAAGGCGGATTAAGTCAATGTTAAGTTTTGCCCTCGACGACTACAGCTTCAGCGACTTCCGCATCAACTTCAACTGGCAGGGAGACCCCGGCGGCGATTGTGGAATCGCAACCTGAGTTGCCCTGTCCGGCGGCGACTCCGAAGTCGCCGCCGGACTACCTGCCAACCATTTCACAAAGCACTAAATAGTGAGGCGATCAGGCTGTTAATTTAAGGAGGGCTGAAAATAAAAGATGTGCCGTTGCTTTATGTGGTTATAACGCTCAAAGCCTTTACTGTTTTCGACCGATGGGGCAGCCTGGTCTTTAGTCGTGAGGATACCCTAACTAATGCTCCGGATGCAGGCTGGAATGGCAGGGTCCAAAATGAAGCAGCAGCTTTGGGCATCTACGCCTGGCAGGCCACTCTGGAGTACGAAAATGGTCATAGGCATCAGATTAAAGGTGAAATTATGTTAGTGCAGTAAAAAGGATCAAGTCCACACCACCAATAGTTCGGTAATTTTTTAAGCGGCAATCTTGCCGAAATTC
>NZ_VOOR01000102.1 GCF_007993045.1 Phaeodactylibacter luteus | reverse complement strand
AATTTTTTATTGTGTAAAAAACGCATCCAGAAACTGCTTTGGAAGTGAAAGAAGGAAAAATATGCACGCTAGATAAGTAATGTAAATAATATCAACCACAATAGTGAAGCACCGCTAGCATTATAATAAAGTATGAAAAAGAAAATTGAATATGGCATTTCCACCTTTGCCGATGTTATGCCTGACCCACATACGGGCAGAACTATATCACAAGCAGAACGCATTCGACAAGTGGTTGATGACATTGTATTGGCTGACAAATTGGGAGTTGACTTTTATGGCGTAGGCGAGCATCATAGACGAGAATTTGCGGCTTCATCGCCAGCGATAGTGTTGGCTGCGGCTGCGGGAAATACCAAACACATTACATTGGGTAGTACCGTCACCGTTTTATCGACCAGCGATCCCATTCGTGTGTATCAGGACTTTGCTACAATTGATGCCATCAGTAATGGACGAGCAGAATTATTGGTTGGTCGTGGTGCATTTACCGAATCATTTCCTTTGTTTGGTTTCGACCTCAATCAATACGACTTATTGTTTGATGAACGACTTGAATTGTTACTTAAAGCAAGAGATAACGAATTTGTTACGTGGAGGGGAAAAACAAGAAGTCCGATTGACAACTTAGGCGTTTATCCACGTACCGAAAAACCATTGAACATATCTATGGCCTTGGGTGGTTCGCGGAGTACAGTCATTAAAGCGGCAAAACTTGGACTTCCCGTGGTTTTAGCTATGTTGGGTGGCAATATTGTTGATTTCTGTAATTACGCAAAATTGTATCGCGCGGTAGCACAAGAAAGTGGGCACGATTCGGATAAATTAAAATTCAGCGTTCACGCACACGGTTTTGTGCTTAACAACAGCAAAGAAACTGCCGACACATTTTTTCCATACATACAGTATTACAGAAATCACTTATTGGGAGAACGTGGTTTTCCGCCTTACACCAGAAGCGATTTTGATTACGCACGTTCCTCAGGACAAGGATTATTTGTAGGTGGACCCGAAGAAGTAGCTGACAAAATTATGTTGCTTATAAACCATTTGAACATTGACAGGTTTATAATTCAAATGCCTTTGGCAACTATGCCTCACGATATAGTTAAAGAAGCAATAAGCGTTTATGCGACAAAAGTAATTCCGCTTGTTAAAGAAAAGATTAAAGCGGGAACTATTTAAGGGCACCTCTAAAAACCACCACTTTGTTAAACACTGACAGTTTCCGCAACCTTCTCCTTTTTTCCGATAACCATTTTGCGGTGTTGCAAGCCCCATGCTATCATAGCATCCAAAACCGTATTGAGGGTGTTTCCCGATTCTGTCAGTTCATACTCTACTGTAACAGGTATGGTATTATAAACAGTGCGGGTTACAATGCCGTTGACTTCCAGGTCTTTCAGCTCTTTGGAAAGCATACGGGGCGTGATTTTAGGAATTTCCCTTTCCAATTCCTTGAAGCGTTTTTTGCCATAGAGCAAAGAACCTATTATCGGCAATTTCCATTTGCCGTTCAACACGTTCATCGTATCGTTTATGGCTAAAACAAACTCTCCCGAACACTTCTTTACACTTTCTAATTGTGATATTCTGCTCATTTTATCCTGTTTATGCTTATGCTATACTAAAGTATAGTAATATACTATGGTATAATAGTTACTAAAGTATAGCAAAAGTAACTATATTTGCACAGTTAAAAAAATGTGTCACTAAAAAAAATAAAATCATTATGAATAAAGTATTAATTACGGGAGCAACAGGACAGCTAGGGAAGTCAACAATTAACTTTCTGCTTGAAAAAGGTGTTGCAGCAAATCAAATTTCAGCTTTGGCAAGAGATGAAGCAAAGGCAGCAGAATTAAAATCTAAGGGTGTAGATGTAAAAATAGGCAACTATGATGATTTTGATTCCCTTCGCTCTGCTATGCAAGGCGTAGAAACTTTGCTACTAATTTCTTCAAGCGAAATGACAAAAAGCAGAGCGGTGCAGCACATCAATGCGATCAAAGCTGCAAAAGAAAGTGGTGTGAAGCATATCATCTATACGGGCTTTATGAGAACCCATGACGACCCTAAATCTCCGCTTTGGTTTATTACCGAGGATCATGTGAAAACCGAAAAATACCTTAAAGAATCAGGCATTACTTATACTCTTTTTGCAAACGCTTTTTATTTGGATATGCTAATGGATTTTGTAGGTGAACAGGTATTAGAAACCAAAACCATTTTTGTTCCGGCAGGTGATGGAAAAATAAATTTTGTACTTCGTAACGAAATTGCAGAAGCACTTGCTAATGTGTTAACTACGGGCGGTCACGAAAATAAAACATACAACATTGGAATTGAGCAACCAGTGTCGTTTGGAGAAGTTGCGAAGTACATTTCTGATATTACCGGAGTTGCGATAAACTATGTTTCTCCCGAACAAGAAGAATATCAGCAAACCTTAATGCAATATGGTGTTCCTGAGATGTATGCACGCATGTTTGCAGCATTTGCAGTTGCTTTTGCAGCGGATACTATGAATGTTCCTACAACTGAATTAACTCAACTACTCGGTCGTAAACCAACTTCAGTTCAAGAATTTCTCTTAGCTAAATTTAAAAAATAAAAAGGTTGTCTGACAATTTTTGTAGAGGATTGTCAAGTAGGAAAACAGTTCACTCCTTTGGGGTTTATTATCAATGATTTACAAACTCCTATAATCAATCCATCCTCAAACCACAAAAATTGTCAGACAACCAATAAAATATGACAATTAAAAACAATAAAACACTAAACATAGCCTTGTGGGTAGCACAAGCATTACTAGCAGCCATGTTTTTAATGGCAGGTGCTATGAAGTCAACTCAACCCATTGAAGAACTTGGAAAATCAATGCCTTGGGTAAATGACTTTTCTGTGGTTTTTGTCAGGTTCATTGGTATTTCTGAATTGCTTGGCGGTATCGGACTTTTACTGCCTGCCTTATTGCGCATTAAACCATTTTTTACGCCTTTGGCAGCGTTGGGTCTTTATGGTTATGGTGTTCGCTTTTATATATCATATAACCAAAGGCGAATATCAAGTATTAGGCTTTAATTTGATTTTAGGAGCAATAGCACTTTTCATTGCATGGGGCAGGTATAAAAAAGTACCTATTCAACCCAAACTATAAATTACTATGGAACGCAAAAAATTTCTTCAATCAATTTTAGCCTTAACCGCAATGGGAACATTAAGCAGCCTTAAAAATTTTACTGACACACTTCCTTCACAGAGTAAAAAAATGCCGGTGCTGTTTACCTCACACGGAAACCCGATGGACATCCCGGTTTCAAGAAGTGAAAGGGAATTTTGGCAAAAACTTTATGACTTAGGGATTAATCTTCAAAAAAATTATGAAGTAAAAGCTGCATTGGTCGTATCAGCACATTGGTGTACTAAAGGTACATTCGTAAATGTTTCTCCTGATCAAAAACAGATTTACGACTACTATGGTTTTCCAGAAGAATACTACAAAGTGTATTACAATGCCAAAGGTTCGCCCGAAATTGCTCACGAAGTAAAGAAAATTGTTCCTTCCGTTTCCGAAACAACGGAATGGGGTTTAGACCACGGTGCGTGGCCAATGCTGATGCACTTATTTCCAGATGCCAATATTCCTGTTTTTCAGCTAAGTATTGACTATTACGCCAAGCCCGAATATCATTATGAGTTGGGCAAACAACTAAAATCATTGCGAAACAAAGGGGTTTTAATAATTGGTAGCGGTGCACTTATCCATAATTTGCCATTGGCAATGCAAAAAATGCGCACAAACAATACAACTCCTTATGGCTGGGAGGCAGAATACGATGCTTGGATTAAACAACAAATTGATTCCCGAAACTTTGCCAATCTCATTAATTACCAAAACAGTCATAAATTAGGGAAATTAGCCGCTCCTACTCCCGACCATTACGTTCCTGTACTTTACAGTTTGGGACTTATAGATAAGACAGATGAAATCAAGCATTTTTTCGAAGGTGAACCAACTATTCCAGCTTTTAGTGAACGTAGTTTTATTATTGAATCCTGAATTAAAATAGAAACACCTACTTATGTAAATACTAATATGAAGGTAGAAATTTGGAGCGATGTGAAAAAATATAAACTAGAATGAAATGACAGTACAAAACAATGAATTTTTTAAACAAGTAATTGAACAAAATATTCCAATTCATAAATTTTTAGGACTGAAATTATTAGTCCTCGAAAATGGATTTGTAAGAGTTAGCGTTCCCTTTAGAGACGAAGTGGTCGGTGATTTTAGAAGAAACAGATGGCACGGAGGAATTATTGCAACAATAATGGATTCTGTTGGAGGAATTGCGGGCGGAACTCACTTTAAATCTTTTGAGGATAAATTAGTAACAATTGATATAAGAATAGATTATTTAAAAGGCGCAGAAGCATCGTCAATAATTGTAGAAGGCAAAATTGTTAGATTTGGAAATAGAATACTTGTAACGAAAATGAAAGCCTTCCAAAATGATGAACTAATTGCAGAAGGAAAAGGTGTTTATAATTTTTTTCCAAAAGATAATCCGACAGAAAAGTAAAAATGTTTTCTAAAATAGAGAAGAGAATATAAACTGAAATAAAAATAGCCAGCAGGTAACAGCGTGTATAAGAAATAGCGGTTTTAGTGCTAAATCAAAGGTCTGTGCTTTTAATAAAAGTCAGTGCCAAACTGAAAGTGAAGTGCTTTTTAATCCGCTACTTCTCATACACGCAAAACGTTCTCTGCAAGC
>NZ_VOOR01000101.1:2500-5239 GCF_007993045.1 Phaeodactylibacter luteus | reverse complement strand
AGACAAAGAAAGGAAAGAGAGGAGTTGGGGGTATGTGTTGATGGCAGGCTTGATAAACGACCAAAGCCCCGCTGCATAATTCGCAACGGGGCTTGGTGCTGATTTGAGCTGGCAGCGACCTACTCTCCCACTTTCGTAGTACCATCGGCGCTGGGGAGCTTAACTTCTCTGTTCGGAATGGGAAGAGGTGATCCTCCCCGCTATAACCACCAGCAAATCTTACATGCTGCCTTCGCAGCAGTTATTACTTAGACAAGGTCGGAAAGAAAAATTCATCCAGTTCTTCGAGCTTTTAGAGCGCTGAAACGCCCTCTCAAGTGCTATTGCACGGGAAGCTTTCGGGTAATTAGTACTACTCAGCTCCACACATCACTGCGCTTCCACCTGTAGCCTATCAACGTGGTCATCTTCCACGGCCCTCAAGGAATACTCATCTTGAAGCCGGCTTCGCACTTAGATGCTTTCAGTGCTTATCCGTTCCATACATAGCTACCCAGCACTGCACCTGGCGGCACAACTGGTACACTAGCGGTATGTCCAACACGGTCCTCTCGTACTAGTGTCAGCCCTTCTCAATATTCCAACGCCCGCAACAGATAGGGACCGAACTGTCTTGCGACGTTCTGAACCCAGCTCGCGTGCCACTTTAATGGGCGAACAGCCCAACCCTTGGGACCTTCTCCAGCCCCAGGATGTGACGAGCCGACATCGAGGTGCCAAACCTCCCCGTCGATATGAGCTCTTGGGGGAGATCAGCCTGTTATCCCCGGAGTACCTTTTATCCTTTGAGCGATGGCCCTTCCATACGGAACCACCGGATCACTTGAACCTGCTTTCGCACCTGTTCGAGGCGTCCCTCTCTCAGTCAAGCACCCTTATACTCATATGCTCTGCGCATGATTACCAACCATGCTGAGGGTACCTTTGTAAGCCTCCGTTACTCTTTAGGAGGCGACCACCCCAGTCAAACTACCCACCACGCACTGTCCCCCGAAGGGTTAGAACCTAAGTATAAGAAGGGTGGTATTTCAAGGACGGCTCCACAACCACTGGCGCGGCCGCTTCAAAGCCTCCCACCTATCCTACACATCTTATACTCAAGCACAATACGAAGCTGTAGTAAAGGTTCACGGGGTCTTTCCGTCCCGTTGCGGGTAACCGGCATCTTCACCGATACTTCAATTTCACCGAGCTCGTGGCCGAGACAGTGCCCAGATCGTTACACCATTCGTGCAGGTCGGAACTTACCCGACAAGGAATTTCGCTACCTTAGGACCGTTATAGTTACGGCCGCCGTTTACCGGGGCTTCAGTCAACGCCTTCTCCGAAGATGAGCGCCTCCCTTAACCTTCCGGCACCGGGCAGGTGTCAGACCCTATACTTCGCCTTTCAGCTTTGCAGAGTCCTGTGTTTTTGCTAAACAGTCGCCTGGGCCTCTTCACTGCGGCTCACTTACGTGAGCGCCCCTTCTCCCGAAGTTACGGGGCTATTTTGCCTAGTTCCTTAGCCACGGTTCACTCGAGCGCCTTAGGATACTCTCCTCGACTACCTGTGTCGGTTTACGGTACGGGCTGTATACTTCGGCTTTTCTTGGAAGCTGCTTCTTGCTGCTATCAGCTCGCCTTTGCAGGCTCGCTGTACTATCCCCGAAGGTTTAACGCACTATTCCGTCAGTGCGCGGGCAATCCACAGCTCCGTCCCCTTTTTAGTGTATACAGGTACAGGAATATTAACCTGTTTTCCATTAGCTTCGCCTTTCGGCTACGCCTTAGGCCCCGACTAACCCTGATCTGATTAACATCGATCAAGGAACCCTTAGTCTTGCGGCGAACAGGTTTCTCACCTGTTTTATCGTTACTCATGCCTACATTTTCTTTTCTAGCCGCTCCAGCATGCCTCACAGCACACCTTCAGCGCAGCCAGAATGCTCCCCTACCACTCCGCACTGCGGAGTCCATAGCTTCGGCGCCACGCTTGATGCCCGATCATTTTCCGCGCGGGAACGCTCGACTAGTGAGCTGTTACGCACTCTTTAAATGAATGGCTGCTTCCAAGCCAACATCCTAGCTGTCATAGCATCCCCACCTCGTTCATTCAACTTAGCGTGAACTTTGGGGCCTTAGCTGATGGTCTGGGTTCTTTCCCTCTCGGCAATGGACCTTCGCACCCACTGCCTCACTGCCAGTGCAGTGTCATGGCATTCGGAGTTCATCAAGGGTTGGTAGGCGGTGAAGCCCCCTAGCCTTATTGGTAGCTCTACCTCCATGACACTCTTCCTGACGCTGCACCTAAATGCATTTCGGGGAGTACGAGCTATCTCCGAGTTTGATTGGCCTTTCACCCCTACCCACAGGTCATCCGAAAACTTTTCAACGTTTACCGGTTCGGTCCTCCATTGGGAGACTATCCCAACTTCAACCTGCCCATGGGTAGATCACACGGTTTCGCGTCTACCCCACCTGGCTCGCGCCCTGTTCAGACTCGCTTTCGCTATGCCTACGCACCTGAAGTGCTTAAACTTGCCAGATAGGAGTAACTCGTAGGCTCATTATGCAAAAGGCACGCCGTCACCCCGTAGGGCTCCGACCGCTTGTAAGCACACGGTTTCAGGATCTTTTCACTCCGCTTCTTGCGGTTCTTTTCACCTTTCCCTCACGGTACTGGTTCACTATCGGTCTCTCAGGAGTATTTAGCCTTGGAGGATGGTCCCCCCATGTTCAGACAGGATTTCACGTGTCC
>NZ_VOOR01000100.1 GCF_007993045.1 Phaeodactylibacter luteus | reverse complement strand
CTGGCATTGGCCTAGCGCTGCGAAGGGGTGGCCGAAGGCCAGACCCGACGCCTGTAGGGCGAGGGGCCGAGCGGATAGCGAGCCCCGTAGCATAGCGGCACCTGCCAGCAGGCCCCCTCCTTGCGGCAGGGGCAGGCCCCATCCCGCGAAGCAGGCTGGGCAGGCTCAAAAAAATGACAATCTGGTGGGCGCCCGTTTTTTCGTTTCCCCGCAACCAAGTCTGTAGCGATCGGCAGGTTTGTTGGATTTTGGGTAACCCCACTCTTTAAAAAATCCCTAAATTCCCTGCAAAAAAGATGATCAACCTAATCAGTGATACGGTCACCAAGCCTACACCCGGTATGCTGGAAGCGATGATGCAGGCGGAGGTGGGCGACGACGTTTTTGGGGAGGACCCCACCGTGAATGCGCTGGAAAAGAAAGTGGCGGAGATGTTTGGCAAGGAATCGGCTTTGTATTGCCCTTCCGGCACGATGACCAATCAGATTGCCATCAAAGCGCATACGCAGCCATTGGACGAGGTCATCTGTGATGAGTACTCCCACATCTATCAATACGAGACTGCGGGCTACGCTTACAATTCTGGTGTGGGCATCAATCTGATCAAAGGGGAAAATGGGAAAATCACTGCCGAGCAGATAGCTGCCGCCATTAAGCCCCGCTACGATTGGCTGCCCATTAGCCGGCTGGTGGTATTGGAGAATACCTGTAATAAAGGAGGGGGCAGTCACTACACCCTGGACGAAATCCGCCCTATTCAAACGCTGTGCCGGGAAAAAGGGCTGGCGTTGCACCTCGATGGCGCAAGGCTCTTTAATGCGTTGGTGGAAACAGGGGAAAGCACTCAGGAAGTGGGGGCTCACTTCGATAGCGTCTCCCTATGTTTATCTAAAGGGCTTGGCGCCCCGGTGGGGTCTGTCCTGATAGGAACTAGCGCTTTCATACAGCAGGCCCGGCGCTTGCGCAAAGTGATGGGGGGCGGTATGCGGCAGGCCGGCTATTTGGCAGCAGCTTGTATATATGCACTGGACCATCAGGTGGAGCGGCTACGGGAAGATAATGAAAGGGCCCGCCGGATAGGGGAGGTGCTGAGCAGCCTGGGCTACGTGGAGAGCGTCCGGCCGGTACGTTCCAATATCCTGATTTTTGATCTGCAGGAAGGGCTTACTGCAGATGCCTATTTGGCTTATCTTAAAGAAATGGGCGTGCTGGCCTCTGCTTTTGGCCCACAGACGGTACGCTTTGTGACGCATTTGGACTTCACAGAAGAAATGCTGCCCAAGGTGGTAGGTGCGCTGCAGCGCTTTAAACGATAAGGAATGAGCTAAGACCCTTGTTGCCTGCGGTCAATCTCATCTCGTATCTCGGCCGCACGCTCGTAGTTTTCTTCGCTCAGCACTTCATCCAGCATTTTGCGGAGGTCTTCCACGGTATAAGCAGAAAGGCTGGCTTTTTGCTCGGTCACGCCTGCGTCGGCGTCCGGTGCAGGCCCATCCTCATCTTCCCCATCTTCGAGCACAACGCCTGCAGCGTCAAGGATGAATTCGTAAGTGAAAATAGGGCAGTTGAAACGTACAGCCATGGCCAGCGCATCGGAGGTGCGAGAATCAATTTCGATGATCTCGCCATCCTTGATGCAGATGAGGCGGGCATAGAAGATGCCATCCAAAAGGTTGTTGATGATGACCTCCTTGAGCTCGATATTGAAGGTGTCCAGTGTATTTTTGAACAGGTCGTGGGTCAACGGCCGGTTGGGCGTCATCCGCTCCATAGCAACTGCTATGGCTTGGGCTTCAAAGCTTCCAATGACAATAGGCAGGCGGCGGGAGCCGGTCTTTTCGCCTAATACGACGGCATAGTTGTGCGACTGGGTTACACTGTGGGATAAAGCAACAATATCGAGTTCTAACTTTTTCATTGGTAATGGCGTCGTAGTACATTTGCAATTCAGGCCATCTAGGCCTGGTAGTTCACTAGAATACGGATGTCCCGTCCACCCATTTGGGAGCGCAAAGGTAGCGAATTCGGCAGAACTTTCCGCCTGCCTGCCCGCAATTAAAGGCAGGGGCGTTCAGTATCTCCAAGGCTTATGGCTTGCGCTTGGCCGCCTCCCATAGGGCGTCCATTTCCGCTAGCGTCATTTCTTCCAGTGGCCGGCTGGCCTTTGCTTCTATGTATTCAAACCGGGATTTGAATTTCTGGTTGACCCGCTCAAGCGCGGTTTCGGGGTCTATGCCTTCAAAGCGTGCGTAGTTGATCAGGGAGAAGAGGACATCCCCAAACTCTTCTTCCCGCCGGGCCTGGCTTTGCCCTTCTTCGAGCACCTCCCTCAGTTCGGCCATCTCTTCTTCTACCTTGGCCCACACCTGTGCTTTGTTTTCCCATTCAAAGCCTACTTGCTTTGTTTTTTCTTGCATACGGTAAGCTTTTACCATAGCCGGGAGGGAGCGGGGCACACCTGCCAAAACAGATTTTTTGCCTTCCTGCAGTTTCAGTTGCTCCCAGTTTTTTTTGACAGCCTCCTCGTCTTCTGCCACAACATCCCCGTAGATATGAGGGTGCCGCTTGATGAGCTTGTCGCAAACGCCGTTCAGCGCATCTGCAATATCGAAAGCACCTTTCTCTTCAGCGATTTTGGCATAAAAGACCATGTGCAGCAGCAGGTCGCCCACTTCTTCCTTGATCTCTTGCAGGTCTTCATTGAGGATAGCATCAGCCAGCTCATAAGTCTCTTCAATAGTCAGATTGCGGAGGCTTTGGAAAGTCTGCTTGCGGTCCCAGGGGCACTGTTCCCGCAGCTCGTCCATAATCGTTAAAAGCCGGGCAAAAGCTTCTTGTTTTTCTTGCATGCTATCAGTTTAGTGTATTTTTGCGCTGCTCAAAAAGGTGAACCCTACCCCCTTAGGGGTTGTTCACACCACAGACAGCAAAATAAAACAACAATCATGGAGTTTCTGTATATCCTGGGGATCATCTTCGCTGTATTTGGCGTAAGCTTCGCCCTTATCAATATCAGGCACCTTGTTACCGGGAATGAGTTCCGGGGTACTTGTGCTACCAATAACCCTATGTTGAAAGACCAAGTAGGGGAGTGTACCGTTTGTGGGAAAAAACCGGACGAAGCGTGCAAAATGCCAGAGCCTGGCAAAGCATAGACCGGACTAAAAAAGCCCTGTGGGAAGGCGGCAAAAGACGGCCTTCCCTAATAGGTCCCTACGGAAAGCATCACAAGGGTACAGCCTACCTCCACTTCAATGCCCTCATCTTTGGCCCGCTGAATGAGCGCTAAGTTCTCAGTGCCCGGGTTGAAGATGATGCGCTTGGGCTTCAGCCCTAAAATATAATCGTAGTAAGCTTCCTGCCTTTTGGGGTTCAGGTACAGCGTCACCGTATCAACGGCCTCGACCTCCGGCTGCCCAAGCTGTATCGCTATCCCTTCAATCTCTCCCTCTTTTATCCCTACGGGCACTACCTCATGCCCTTTCCCAGACAACTGCTGCACAGCAGCGTAAGAATAACGTATGGGCTTTGGGGAAGCGCCGAGGACTACAGTTTTCTTCATGGCAGATGGATTTCGTTTATCTGAAAACACCCTCAAAAAGGGGAGTGTTGCCAAGCGGCCCGCAGATTATCGTTTTTGTAGGCTTGCCCCCTGCACCATGTGATGGGCCTGCCCCTGCCGCAAGGAGGGGCCCTGCTGGCAGGTGCCGCTATGCTACGGGGCTCGCTATCCGCTCGGCCCCTCGCCCTGCAGGCGTCGGGTCTGGCCTTCGGCCACCCCTTCGCAGCGCTAGGCCGATATCAGGGTCAAGGTTAAAGCAGGAAGCCCGGCCCTGCGCCCGAAGGGCGGCTAAGGCACTACGATGGATTTTGCAGCCTCCCTGGCGCAGCAAGACAGACAGCACGCCACACCGTAGAGGAGAACCAGGGGGGCTGCAAAAAAAGCAGGGCGCCCGCTTGCGCTGACGCCCTGCTTTATGCGGTCTGCCCACAGTCCATTTAGACCAGGATGCGGATAGGGTCTTCCAAGATTTCCTTGACCGTCTGCAAGAACTGTGCGCCAGTGGCACCGTCCACCACACGGTGGTCGCAGGAAAGGGTTACCTTCATCATATTGCCAACCGCCAGCTCGCCGTCCTTGACAATCGGCTTTTGGATGATGCCGCCCACAGCGAGGATGCAAGCATCTGGCGGGTTGATGATGGCTGTAAATTCCTCAATGCCAAACATGCCCAGGTTGGAGATCGTAAAGGTATTGCCCGTCATCTCATCTGTAGAAAGTTTGCGGGACTTGGCTTTGCCGGCCAGCGTTTTTACCTCCGTATTGATCTGAGACAAAGACTTCATATCCGCAAAACGGATGACCGGTACGAGCAGTCCATCTTCGACGGCAACGGCTACCCCCACATTGACATCCTTGTTGAGGCGGATTTTATCGCCCAGCCAGGAAGAGTTGATAGCCGGGTGTTTGCGCAGGGCTACTGCACAAGCCTTGACGACCAGGTCGTTGAAAGAGATTTTTGTTGGGGCGACCTCATTGATGCGCTTGCGCACCTGAATGGCATTGCCCATATTGATTTCTACCGTAAGGTAAAAGTGAGGGGCGGAGAACTTGCTTTCGCCCAAGCGGCGCGCGATGGTTTTGCGCATCTGCGAAACCGGCTGATCCTCGTAGTTGTCCCCGCTTGCGGAAATAGAAAACTCCGGGACGTTGGGCACTGCTGCCTCTGTTTGTGGCGCAGCTGCGGGAGCGCTTTGCGGGGCAGCAGGCTGAGCCTTAGGCTGTGGCGCGGCCTGCTGTTGGCTGATGGCTTCCTCTACGTCGCGTTTCACGATACGGCCCCCATCGCCGCTGCCAGCAATTGCAGAGAGGTCGATGCCTGCGTCTTTGGCCATGCTCCTAGCCAGAGGAGAGGCTTTCACCCGCTGATCGTCGTCTGAAGAAGGTGCTGCAGGCTTGCTGCTTTCCTCCTGTACAGGCGCTGCCGCCTCTTCTGCCGCGCCCTCCTGTTGCTCAGCCGCAGGCGCTTCGCCCCCATCGCCAGAACTTTCGATGGCTGCTTTCCAATCTTCGCCTTCCTCACCGATGACTGCGATCACACCATTAATGGGGACAGGGCCTTCTTTGACAGCGATGTGCAGCAGCACACCATCGAAATAGCTGTCGAGCTCCATCGTGGCTTTATCGGTTTCCACCTCCGCCAGGGTTTCGCCCGCTTCGACTTCATCTCCTTCTGCCTTTAACCAGCTAACAATATTGCCCTCTTCCATGGTATCGCTCATCCGGGGCATGCGTATGACTTCAGCCATATTTCGGTTATTTAAAAGTTGAGTGTTTTGGTAATACTGATTTCCATTCTGAGTTCATTCGAAAGGCAGAACGGAAGTTCCGTTATTTTTTTTCGTGTA
>NZ_VOOR01000010.1 GCF_007993045.1 Phaeodactylibacter luteus | reverse complement strand
TAGCGCGCTGGGGCTGACCTGCCCATTGGGCGCTGCCGCGCCGCCCCAGGTGCCGCCGGCGGGGCTGGCCGTCATGAAGAACGGGCTGCCGTTGGCGCAGGCCGTTGGCGGCGGGTTGATGATGGGGTTGGGATTAGTCAGGACGGTGATTTGTATTTCCGCTTCAGGCGGGCAGATGCCTGCCCCGGGAACGCTATAGGTAACGGTATGCACGCCCGGGCCCCTGAGCACAGGGCTAAACACGCCGGAGGCGCTTGCCGCGCCGCCCCAAGTGCCGCCCGGCGGGTTGGCGGTAAGGGTGACCGAGGGGTCATCGGGGCAAAACGGGCCGACGGGGTTAATGACAGGGTCATTACCTGAATTGTTATCTGGCGCCACTAAAGTTGCTGTGCCGCCGGTCTCAATGGTGAAACCGACGCCATTTTCGGTGATGTTGTCGAGGATGATGACATATTGGGTGCCCGCAGTGAGGTTGATGGTGTTTTCCCACTCCTGACCGCCTTGTACCCCCCAGCTATTCTGTGGGTTGGAGGCAATGCCGGTATGGGAGAATGGCGGATTGGTAACCGGGCCCGTCCAGTTGCAGGCAACCTGCTGTGCCCCAGGATTGCCAGGGCAGGCATTGGCCAAGATGGCAAAATCAAAATCAGCCCCGAGGTTGTTAGGCGTAATGAGCATTTCAAAGGTGCCGGAAGTAGCCGCTTCGAAATACAGAAAATAGGCATCGTTCTCGCCTCCGAAAAGGCAGGTGCCTGCATAGCTGTCGTTGGTATTGGAGCCAGAGATGCTGGCTACGTTCAAAGTAGAGCCATCGTAAAGTTCAGCATCGCAGCAATCTAGCTGGGCGAATAGCCCATTTGAATACACTAGCAAAATCAATAACAGTAGTGTAGAAACGCGTAGTCCTTTCTCCATCAGTGCTTTGTTTGAAGACAGTTGCCTATCTTTTCAGTGAATGTTAGAGCGGTTGATTGGGGGTAGGAAGTTTCAGGCGTTGTGCATTGTTTCTCTGGCGCACAAAATAACTTGAATTTGCCAGATTCAATAAAATATGTTGACTGCTCTGAGCCATGCGGATATAAATACGGGCAATTGGCGTTTAATGATCATTGATTGGAATGGGAAAGCCCGCGCAGCTTCCCCACAAGTTGGTGTTGCCAAATAGGTGACAGCTGTCGCGGATGCGATTTTGGTGTATGTTTGGGTCTTTGTTGCTTAAAATCAATGTTTTATAAAATTAGCTTCCTCGTTGCGAGCCTGTTTGGGCTTTAGCAACCGGGCTATCCCGCTGGGCAGCGGGGCACTTTGGGGCTTGTACTTCGTTTCGAAAATCTTTCCTGTTTTATGTATGAAAAGCGGGATCCGGTTTTGGTGCTTTGTCTAGCCCATAAGCTGCAAGTTCTCGCCTAGAGGCAAAATGCCAACGGGCGCAGATCAAAATGTCGCAAGCGTTTAGGCCTTATCGGATTTAGGATGGAACCGGACTAGCGCTGCGGAGGGGTGGGAAGCCCGATAGGGCCGAGCGGATAGCGAGCCCCGAAGCATAGCGACCCCTGCCTTCTGGCAGGGGGAGGCCCCTATACCTTTGGCCCCATCCCAACAGGCTCTAGATTTGCATTTGGCCCGCTCAGCTCAAGTGCAGCGGCATGGCTAGAAACCCGCTGGCCATACTGGCACAGCAGGTGGGCATAAGCCTTTGATTTTAATGATAAAACCGCTCCAAAAAGCTTTTATAGAAAGAGCAGGAGCAGGGTCAGGATGACTCCGCCGATCGTAAAGTACAGCCCTTTTTTAAAAGGTTGGGTACCTGGTGCGAACATCCAAAAGGAGGACATCACAAAGAAGAACAGCCCAAGCCCGAATAGGATATTCAGGAAAAAAAGGGGGTCTGCCGATTTGGCTTTGTGCAGATGGGTCATTTTATCAAGGAGGAGGGGCAATTTTTTTACGGTATAGGCCACTTCGCCTGTTTCTGCATTGTAGATGCCCTGCTTGAAGTACATAAGTGCGCCCTCGGTTTTTTCAAACTGGAGGTTCTTGATCCGTATCGCTTTGCCAAGGGCTTCGGCCGAGGCATTGGGGGCGACGACTTGCTCAATTTTCGTTTCTTTTTTCAAGAAGTCGGTATCCCGGAAAATCAATACGATTCCGCTGAGGGAATAAACGGCCATGATGCCTGCAAGGAAGAAGCCGAGGTAGCGGTGGTAGACCCGCATTTTGAATGATAAGCTGTTGTTGATAGCCATGTCTTAGGTTTGTAAAAGTTGATATAGACGTTAAAAGCGTTTTTGCCCTGAAAACTCCATGGCTTCCCCCTTGCCAAAGCCATAGCTGAAGCCCAGGGTGATGAACCGGCCCCTGAACCGCCGGTTGTAAAGGTTGAACGTGGCTTGCTCTGCGGTGCTCTCTTGAACCCTTGAAGCAAATAGGTCGCGCACGCTGAGGTTGATGACGCCTCTGCCGTTTAAGACTTTTTTCCGGAGCCCCATGTCCGCGAAAACTTGGTCTTCTACGATGCTTTGTACGGTTTGGAAACTCGAGCGGTAGTGCCCGGTTATTTCAAAATCGATATTGGCCGGCCCCTTGAGCTTTGCCGTCACTTTGGCCGACCACTGATCGGCGTCGAAGTTGAAAGAGGTGCCTTCGAGCTGGCCTTTCCGGCTGAAATAATTGTAATTGAGGTCGCCGTTGAGGGAGAGCCATGCTTTGGGCGAGTATTTGAAATTGGCTTCTAGCCCGGTTGACTGGTTGGTGCCTATATTTTGAGGGGTAGTGGTCTGTACATTATCGGCTACAGTGGCTACCCTTTCTACCACATCGGTAGTGTACCTGTGGTACAGGCTGAAGTTGAGCGAAGCCTGGCCAAGGAGGTAAATGGCAGAAACTTCGTAGGAGTCCGTAAATTCTGGCTGCAGCTCCGGGTTGCCAGTGCGGATGCTAAAGTTGTTGCGGATATTGAAGAAAGGGTTGAGGTCCCATAGCCGGGGTCGGAACACCCTTCTGGAATATCCGGCCTGGAAGGAAAGGGCGGGCGTCACCTTGAAGGATGTATGTGCGCTAGGGAACAAGTTGAGGAACCGCTGTTCATTTGCTGTTTGTGTGGTAGCGAGGAGGGTGTTGAGTATGGTGCTCTCCAGCCTGAGGCCTACTTTCAGCCCCCATTTTCCGCCCTCATAACCGCCTGTACCGTATAAGCCAAGGACCTGTTGGCCATATTCGAAGACATTGGTAAAGTTGGGGTCATTGGCCCATAGCCCATCTTGGAGGTTGCTTACCGCAAAGTCATTGCTCACATCGGTTGCGACGTACTGCGCGCCCGTTTCGATGGTGAATTGTTCGGACACCGGCCGGGTGTAATCGAGCTTGAAAGTGTACTCTGCCTCTTTGAAGTCGGTTCGCGTTTGCTGGCTGGCGTAGCTGGTATCTCCAACCGTTGTGTTGTTGTCAAATACAGAAGATTGGCTTTTGCCAAAAAAGCTGCCCAAGGCGCTGAAGAGCAGCATGTGCTCCTCGTCATCCTCAAAGTCTTTTTTGTACTGCAGCTCGTACTGCCATTTAGGGTTGGTGGCCTGTGTAGACTCTGTCCTTTCCCAAGCGGAAAGGAGCTGCCCGGCAGCATCACGGAACTCGAAGGCTGTGGCAGAAGGCTGGTCTTCTATCTCGTAGGCGAAATTGCCGGAAAGGGTGAGCACGTTGGCCTCGTTGATGTGGTAATCGGCGCCGAGTATGAAGTTGTAAAAATTTTCGTTTCGGAACTCTTCCCCTTCGCTCAGCAGGCTGTTGCCGGACCTTAGGTCTTGGTTCGTGCTGCGCACATCGTTGGGCAATTCCCGGTAGCCTGCCCCGAGTTGGCTGAAGAGGTTGAATTTTTCGGTCCGCCGGTTGAGGCTAAGCCCGAGGCTGTGGTTGTGCGGCCAGCCGGTATTGAGGGTTACTGATCCGTTGATGCCATCCCGCTCTTCTTTCTTCAAAACGATGTTGATGATCCCTGAGGTGCCCTCTGCATCATATTTGGCAGAAGGGTTGGTGATGACCTCAATGCGCTCTATCATGTCGGCCGTGAGCGTACCGAGTGCGTTGCCTTGTTCGCTGGCTAGTACAGAGGGCTTGCCATTGATGAGGATCTGTACGCCGGTGCTGCCCCTTAGCGCGATTTCTCCTTCAATATTGACATTTACAGAGGGTACGTTGTTCAAGATTTCCAAGGCGCTGGCACCGGTGCTGCTCAGGTCTTTGCCTACGTTGAACACCCGCTTGTCAAGCTTAAAAACGGTCTGTGATTTTTCTGCCCGTACGACGACCTCTTCTAAGGTCTGCTGATCTTGTGCCAGTTGGACGACGCCCAGGTCGATGGTGCCCCCTTCTTGCTCAAAGTTGGCCAAGGTCCGGGGGGCAAAACCGATAAAAGTGATTTGGATGCGCACGCGGCTGTGGGGTGCTTCGAGGGCAAAAGAGCCGTCGGGGCCTGTTGTAGTGCCGCCCAGGCTGGCGTCATTGTCCAAGCTGGTGAGGAGTACGGTAGCAAACTCTACCGGTGTGTTCTGCACCGCTTCGACGACCTTGCCGGTTATGGCAACCGACTGTCCGCAAAGGGGCAGGCTGGCAAAAGGGAGTAGCATGGAAAAAAGTAGACAGCGGGCTGTAGTTGGGCTCATCACCTGAGTAATTTGTGTAAAGATGACACAAAGCTAAGGTTCCACAGGCAATTCGCCGGGGAAATTTTCTGTGCAGGAGGCCTGATGCTCAGTTCCGCTCAGTTGGGGGGATGGGCAGGATGATTCTCTAGTAGCCTCTGGCGCATCGAGTCTAACGCTGGCATTGGCCTAGCGCTGCGCAGGGGTGTTAAGCCCGATAGGGCCGAGCGGACAGCGAGCCCCGGAGCATAGCGGCACCTGCTGCGAGGCAGGGGCAGGCCCCAATTGATGGGCAATCTGGTTTGTGCCTATTGGATGTGCGGTTCCGCTTCGTTTGGGTGGAGGGGCTATTTCGGGGACCGAGCCGGGCGCAGCAGCACGCAGTTTGATGCGGAGCGAAATCTGGTGTTGGTGGGCTACATAGGATGAATTTTGACATTGAGGTTTGTCAGGCTGACAAGAAATAGCGATCTTCCGTCATTAAGAGATGCTAACGTAGCATCTCTAAGTCCAAACCTCAGGCATGAAAAAAACAAGCTCCGCTCCGCCACCGCTCCACATCCGGCTATTCATTTATGCCAGAGAGATGTTCCCCGTTTGGGTCTACCTGCCCTACGTTTTAGCCCTTTATGTATGCATGAGCATTTCGGTACAGGCGGCGGTAAGCGGGCAAGCAGTCTTTGGCAGTTACGCCTATGTAGGGATGGCCAGCGCTTTCCTGTTTATGCTACAGATGAGGGCGTTCGATGACCTCAAAGACCTCGAGATAGATAAAAGCCTTTTCCCCTGGCGGGCTACGCCCCGGGGGCTGGTCCTCAAGCAAGACCTACAGCTTCTGGCATGGGGGAGCTTTAGCCTCCTTATCGCTATCAATGTAGCCTGGGCTCCGGCCACCCTGTGGGTATTTGGGCTGACCCTGCTCTACACGCTATTGACTTACAAATGGTTCTTTGCGGAAGCGTATCATCGGGAGCACCTTTTTTTCACCATGTTGACGCATCAGCCTTTGCCCTGGGCCATCAATTTTTACCTCATACATACCGCTATGGCGGCGCAAAGCCCCGCTGAGGCATTTGGGCTATACCATTTTGTGGTGCTGGCTGTTTTTTCCCTGCCCATAACGGCGTGGGAGGTATCGAGGAAGATCAGAGGGGCAGGGAAGGAGACGCAATATGAGACTTTTTCCCTGCTCCTTGGCCCACGTGCTGCTGCGGTGATCCCATTGGCCTGCCTTTTGGCGATGGGAGGGCTGGGCTTGAACCTCGGCAGTGAGCTACAGCTTGGGGGCATCTATTTTCCGGCCATGTGGGTATTGACCGGGGCGATGGCATTGGGGTATGGCCGGTTCATCATTTGGCCTACAGCTGCAAACAACATTCTGACCCTGTTTGCTATGGGGTTTGCGGTACTGTTTTTCCTCAACCTTCTGGCCCACCTGCTGATGAAATACGATGTGCAATGGGCCGCTTACTGATATATGAGTGGGGTGCCGGGGCAAAGTGGGGTTACAAAGAAGCCGATGTAGGGGGCAAGGCCTGGCAGCTGCTGCGCCTAAAAGCGGAGGGGCTGAAAGTCCCTTCCTTTTTCATCATCCCCTGGAGCAGTATACGGGCGGCCTTGGAGCCTGTGATCGGACAAGTTGAAGAGCTGGCCCGAGGGGCTGAGCAGGAAGGCAGGCATCTTGACGTCAGCAGCTTAAGCAGCAGCATAGGCCGTATATGGGCCGCTGCCAACTGGCCAACGGATTGGGCCATGCACCTACAGGAGGCCACAGCAGAGAGGTTCGGGGCAGATTTCGAGGTGGCGGTGCGCTCTTCCGTAACGGGCGAAGATGGTGCACAGGCGTCTTTCGCTGGGCTGCACTACAGCGCCTTAGGCGCCACCGCCAACAACCTGGGCGCTGAGCTGAAGCGCTGCGTAGCTTCGGCCTGGGCATTACGGGCTTTGGCTTACAGGCAGGAGCTGGGGCTCCCGCTAAGCGGCATACAAGTGAGCGTCGTGGTACAGGAAATGCTGGACCCCTTGCGTTCCGGCGTTGCCTTTTCGATGGATGTGCAAGGCAACCTGGCCGATGTGCTCATCGTAGCCGGCTATGGGCAGGGCTTAGGGCTAGTGGATGGGGCTGTACCTTCAGATACCTATTGGGTCAACCGTAAAGACAGTGAAGTAAGAGCACAGATAGCCAATAAAGACCGTGCGGTCCGCCTGAGCCGGGGCAGCCGGCCTGCCCTAGCAGCGGTACAGCCGGAGGAGCGGCTTTTGAACGCCCTTTCGGAGGAAGAAGCGGTGCATATCGCTGAGCAGGCTTGGCGAGCTGAGCAGATGCTGGAGAAGCCGGCAGATATAGAATTTGCGATCACGGCCGATGGCTGTTGCTGGCTGCTGCAGGCCCGGCCGGTTACCACCGTGCCTGCGGGCGAGCTGGCCATACTGGACAACACGAATATCGTTGAGAGTTACCCCGGCCTAACACTGCCGCTCAGTTTTACGTTTGCCCGCTGGGCTTACGAAGAGGTGTTCCGGGGCAGCGCAGCTGCATTTGGGGTCAGGAAGCGAGAACTAGAAAAATTGAGCCCGGTCTTGGGGCAGCTGATCCAGCATTTTCATGGCCGGGTTTACTACCGCCTGGAGCACTGGTATCAGATCATGGGCCAAATCTACAGCTCTGCCCGTGCCCTTGGCGCGTGGGAGCAAGCGGTAGGGCTCCGGAAGCCTGAGCGGGAGCAGGCACGAGCCAAATTTCAAAACCATGCCCGGGCGTTTTTAACGGCCTGCAGGTTGTTGCTCCGCCTGCGGGAGGGCAACCGGGCTTTCCTAGCGGCATTCCCGGGATTTTACCGGCGTTTAGAAGCCACTTCTCCGGACGAGAGCGGTCAGGGTTTTGACTGGCATAGGTTTGAGGCAGCCGTGCAGGCGCTCTTCCGGCCGTGGTATCAGACGCTGGTCAATGATGTGGCCGCATTTCAGGCTGTTGGGCGGCTGCAGCGTGCTTTGGCAAGGTGGGCGCCACAGGCGGCGCCTGGTGTAGCCATAGATCTGCTGAGCGGCGGCCCGCCTACAGGATCGGAAAAGGCTCTGCTCGGTGCCTTGTCTTTAAAGGATGCAGTATTGGCAGACCCCGGTTTAAGGCAGTTGTTCGCCCGGCCTGCCAAAGAAGTGCTGCAAGCTTTATCCGGGGGGCAATCCCCTGATTTTTATGCCCAGCTGCAGTCTCATTTAGAAAATTATGGGCACCGAACCCTGGCTGAGCTCAAATTGGAGGCCCTTTCTTTCCAGCAGGCGCCAGAACAGTTTATCGCCCTTCTGCAACGATACATGGATTGGGAAGAGACAGCGCGCACGGTGCGCATGCGCAAGGAGGGGAGGGCCCGGCAGGCCATGCAAACATTGAAACAAGCTTTGCCGGCCTGGCACCCTGCCTTTTGGTGGGTCAAGGTGCTGGCCAAGTTGGCCCGTTATGGGGTGCGCAACCGGGAGGAAATGCGTTTTTGCAGGGCAAAAGCCTACGGAGCAGTAAAGCTGATTTTCGGCCGGTTAGGGGCCGTACTGGCCGCAAAGGGGGTGATTGCAGCCCCAGAAGATATTTTTTTTCTACAGCTGGGAGAGGCCCGCGCTTGCTTCTTGGGCGGGGAGGGGGCAGATCTGCAGCATCTTGTGCTGGGGCGAAAGAGGGAGTTTGCCCTTTGGGAGAAAGAACAGCTGCCGGGGCGGATCATCGCGCCTATTGAACAATTGGAAAAGCTCCGGTTCCAGGGGCAGCCGCCAGACGTCCCCGCAGGTGCCCTTTCTGGCACAGGGGTTTCGGGCGGCCGTATCTGTGCGGAGGCTGTTGTACTGCATGCGCCTTCGGCAGATGCGGATGTGGGAGGGAAAATATTGGTCACCCCAATGACCGATCCGGGCTGGGTATTCCTGATGAGCCGTGCGGCAGGCCTGGCCAGCGAACAGGGCTCCCTGCTCTCCCACACGGCCATCATTGGCAGAGAGCTGGGCATCCCGGTAATTGTAGGCGTCAAAGGGGCAACCCGCCACATCAGGACGGGCGAATATTGGGTGCTCGATGCGGATGGCGGGTATCTTAGGCGGGAAGGTTTAAAAAAGGAAAAAGAATGAGGACATACCCTACGGTACCTGGCAGGGGCCACAACTCTGAAAGGGCAAGGCAGGAAAGGCTGGCTTATTTAAAATTGCAGGGTTATCACCTGGAAGCTATCGCGGAGGGTACGCTCGGCGAGCTCCATTTTCAGCACAAGATAGAGGCAGCAATCGGCACGGTGGAGATACCGGTAGGGCTTGCCGGGCCACTGCTGTTCCAAGAAGGGGAAGAGTGGGTTTATGCGCCAATGGCCACACTGGAAGGGGCTTTGCTGGCGAGTGTCAACCGGGGCGCTAAAGCATTGAGCCTCAGTGGCGGAGTTGCTGCAGAGGTCCATAGGCAGCGTATGGTGCGCTGCCCGATGGTCTTATTTCCGGGCGCGGGGGAGGCAGCGCGCTTTGCAACGTGGGCTGTTGCGCAGCTGGATGGGCTAAGGCAAAAGGCAGAGGCACAGTCCAACCATGCGCGCCTGCTGTCTATGGAGCCGGTAGCGATCGAGCGCAGCGCCCACCTCCGGTTTGTATATACCACTGGGGACGCCTCCGGGCAGAATATGACAACGGCCTGTACCTGGTATGCCATGAAGTGGCTGATGGGCAAGGCTTCAAAGGCTGGGTTCGAGCCAGAGCAATGGGTAATTGAAGGGAATGGCTCTTCTGATAAAAAGCTATCGGCCTATGCACAGGAATCTGGCCGTGGCATTGCAGTGACGGCCCGGGCGCTGCTCTCTTCCGAAGTGTTGGCTAAAGTCTTAAGGGTAAAGGCACCGGCTTTGTTAGACTGTATGCAATATTCTAAAGAGCTGGCGCGCAAAGATGGGATGTGGGGGTACAATATCAATGCCGCCAATGCGATTGCCGGGGTGTTTGCCGCCACAGGGCAAGATCTGGGCAGCCTGCACGAGTCTTCAGGTGCCTTTTTCGATTTGGAGGAAGTGGAAGACGGGGTACTGGCCAGCCTCTACCTGCCCAACTTGGTAACGGGCACGGTAGGGGGCGGTACGATGTTGCCAAAGCAGCAAGAAGCGCTGGCCTTGATGGGCTGCAATGGGGCCGGCCATGCGCATCGTTTTGCGCGCCTGATTGCCGGTTTCGCTTTGGGGCTTGAGCTGTCAACGCTCTCTGCCATTGTAGGCGGGCAGTTCGCGGCGGTGCATGAGCGAATGGGGCGGAACAAGCCGGTCAATTGGCTGGTCAAGGCAGAGCTGGGCACTGATTTTATACGCGGGCATCTGGCAGGCGATAAGGCTGCACAGCTGGAGTCGGCCCAATTAGCCGCCATCCCCTTGGCCGGAGAAGGGATACTTTCTGGGCTGTCTGCGCGGGTCAACCGCAAGCTCACTGGGCTATTCCCGTTCCGGTTGGGCTACGCCAATGGGCGTACAGCGCTGGCACTGCTGAAGCTGAAGCCCACAGGGCATGAGGTGCTGAGTGGGCTCCGCAAGATGGCACGTGCGATCGAGCCTCAGCTGGCCGATGAGCTAGAGCGGGGCGGCCACCTTACAGAGTATGAGGGCTGCCACCTGAAAGAAGGGGCGGTGTACCGGGCCTTGCAGGGAATGGAGTGCCCGCCCTGTCCGCTTTGGCTGGGCGGGCTGGAAGAGGAGGCGCGGGAGCTTTACTCCATATTGATAGAATGGCTGCCAGAAGGGGAGATGAAGCTGTTCAATACGGAGCAGGAGCCTTGGCTTTGGGGGGCTGATGATATTGCAACGGCCCTCGACGGAATTGGGAGGGTGCATCGCTTTTCTCGTCATCAGCTGATGGCCGGGGCATTGCCGGAGGTACCCCACTTTGCGCCCTGGTCTGCTGCTCGTCTCTATGCCGCCTTCGCAGCTGTGGCCGCTCAGGAGAGCGGGCACCCCTTTTGGGCGGGGGCTGCAGAAGGCGGGCCGGCCTACTGGCGTTCCCTGGAGGTACGCAGGCAGCAGTTGGCTACCCCTAAGGCTTTGGTGCACAATGATTTCAACCCTCGTAATGTTGCACTGCGGCGGGATGGACGCCTTTGCATCTATGATTGGGAGCTGGCTATGTGGAACATTCCCCAGCGGGACATCGTGGAATGGCTGAGCTTTATACTGCCTACAGGGTTCAAGCCTGGAGAGGCATTGCAATGGCTGAGGCATGCTTATGCTATGGGGGGGCAGCCTGTGCCTTGGGCAGCCTGGCTGAAGGATGCGGGCTACGCCACGGAAGAGTACCTGCTGACTAGGGTCAGTTTTTACCTTTCCGGGAATGTGCTTGCAGATTACCCCTTTGTGGAGCGGGTGTCTGGCAATGCACTGCGCCTGCTCGAGGTCCTGAATGGCGTTTCAAAAGAGGCCCTATGACCCCTTTGTACCTGTTCATATTGCTCCCCGTCACCTTAGCCGGCATACTGCATATGCTTGTGGTGCGCAAGAAATTGGCAGAAGGGCTGGCGGTGCCAGTAGCACCGCGCATTTTGGGGCGCAACAAGACTTGGCGGGGCATGCTCTTTATGCCTTTGTGTACGGCCCTGCTGTCGGTACTGTTTTCAGGGCTGCCAGAGGGGCAGCCGGCCTGGGAAAGCGGCTTAAGCGGTTGGTGGACCGGAATGGCCTATGTGCTGGCCGAATGGCCTAATTCGTGGCTGAAGCGCCGGCTCGGCGCCGCCGAAGGGGAACGCCCGCAGGGCTATACCTGGGGCTTTATCGTAGTGGATAAGACAGACTCTGCGCTTGGGGTCAGCTGGGCCGCCTGGTATTTGTACGGGCTATCTTTTGGGCAGTGGGCCGTTGTGTTCATCGCAGGGGTTGGCTTGCACGTTGCACTCTCCCTCCTGTTGGTCAGGCTGGGCATTAAGCGCTCGTTTTAGGTTGGGGAAAAGCGCCCCTGTGGCCGCTTTGTAACGGGCATAGGATGGGCCAAAATGCTGGGAAAGGGCGCGTTCTTCTACTGCTATGCGCTGGTATACGGCCAGGGCCGGCAGCAAGGTTAGGGCTAGGATGCTGATCAGGTCTGACATAGCCAGCCCCAGCCCCAGGTCGTAAAGCAGCAGGCCGGCATACGAAGGGTGGCGGATGTAGGCGAACACCCCATTGGTGTGGAGTAGCTGCCCCTGTAGGAAGGCAATTTTTGTGGTGAAAGCATTGCCCAATTGCCTGACCGCCGCCCACCTCAGTGCCAGCCCGGCAATGAGGAGCAGCAGGGAGGCCCAGGTTGCCCAGCCTGGCAAAGGGAGAGGGGCGGCGTTTAGCATGAAGCTCGCCAAGCTGATCCCCAGAGCAGATAAAATGAGCCACCTGAAACGGGGCAGCGTCCCAGCATCCATTACTTTACGGGTGCTGCTGGGCGAGGCCTGCCGGCTGAGCGAGATGAGCAGCCCGGATAACGAGATCAAGCCCAATTGAAAGAATACCAGCAAATGTTGTCCCATCATAAAATTGTCGAACTATGCCGTTGAATATACCAAATATCTTGTCCCTGCTCCGCCTGCTTGGCTTCCCATTTGTATTATGGGCCCTGTGGTCAGGGGAAGAAAACCTTTTTGCCTGGCTGATATGCATAAGCTTGGCCACCGATATTTTGGACGGCTGGATAGCCCGGGCTTTTCACTTGGAGACAGAATTTGGTGCCCGCTTGGATTCCCTAGCGGATGTAGGCGTGTACCTGGGCGCGATAGCAGGCATTTTCGTGTTCAAATCTGAGGAATTTTCTCCGTATTGGAGCTCTTTTGGCGTGTTTATCGGGCTTTGGTTGCTGGCACAGTTGATCGGGCTGCTCAAGTTTGGCCGCTTTCCCAGCCTTCACCTCTACTCATGGAAGATTGGGGGGTATATACAGGGGGGCTTTTTCTTCGCCCTGTTCACGCTAGGGTTTAGCCCGGCCTTTTATTACTTCATGGTAACCTGGGGCATACTAGCTTTCTCGGAGCACATTTTACTGCAAGCCCTTATGCCCGAAATGCAGTCGAATGCCAAAGGGCTGTGGTGGTACCTGCGCCAAGGCAGTGGAGGAGGGCAAGGGTGAGGCTGGCCTGCCCAGAGCGTATGGTGAGGGGGAGATTAGAAGGGCGTGTGCCAAAATATCTCAGGCGTTGATGTTTTTCGGGCTGGGCGTGAACCAAAATATCGCAGGTGTTTATGCTTTTGGGGCTCTAGTGGTCTGTCAAGGCTAAAACTAGGGGTTGCCTGCGGCGGCTTTTGAGGCTACTCTTCGTTGGACAACCCCTTACGTAGCGCTGCTATGCGCGGGAACATCCGCCTTGATTTAGCCTCAAAATCCGCTCCCACTCAACCCATAAATTAACACTTGACAAACCACTAGTGCCTCAAGCCATAAACCCTTGCCACCCCAAGTTTCGTTCTTTTCCGCCTACTCTTCGTTAAAGAACCGCTCCTTTAGCTCGGGCTAAAGTCGCGAACCTTCGCCTTGATTAGCCGGAAAATAACTTCAACTTAAGTATCAGAGATTTATGGCTTAAGGCACTAGCCTAGCATTGGCCTAGCGCTGCGAAGGGGTGGCCGAAGGCCAGACCCGACGCCTGTAGGGCGAGGGGCCGAGCGGATAGCGAGCCCCGTAGCATAGCGGCACCTGCCGTCGGGCAGGGGCAGGCCCCAATCCTTGCGGAGGGGGCAGGCTCAAAAAAACGACAATCTGGTTTGCGCCCTTCGGGCTTTAGCCTGGCATTGGCAAATGGGCATCAGCAAAGGTTAGGCCTAGTCGGGGCTATTTTCTTTTTGTAACTTTAGAGGGCGGGCACAAGCGTTCAGCGCTGCCTGGCATAGCACCTTGATTCATAATTGTACAAACTAGCCCTAAATATCCATGAGGCAACTGCTGTTCATTATAGCGATAGGCACGATGGTGTGCCTGCTGATTCCAGGCTGTTGCAATTATTGCGCAGAGCGGGGCGGCGAACTGATCGAATTGGAAATCCGCGATGCTACGACCGGTGCCAACCTGATTGACAGCCTCAACTTGCGGGCAGGCGATATCGGGCTAGTCAGTGACCTTCCAGCCCCCTATGGCTACAGCCTATGGCATGCCGGCGGCCACTTCCATATCGACGCCCCCTCCGTCCTTGAGCGGGGAAATCTAGCAGACCGTCTGACGGTTCTGGTCAGGGGCAGTGTGGTAGAAGTCCTGCTCATCAGCTACAACGACGGAGGGGAGGACAGCTGTTGCGATTATGTCTCCCCGAGTATCGACAGCCTCCGTGCATTGGGGAGCACAGCAGTCAGCCAGGATGATGAGGGCTGGCGGGTGGTGGTGTTTTTATAGCAGGAGTGCTTCGCCCCTTTGTGCAGGACAGGGGGGGCGTACTTAGACAGCAATACTTTTCAGTACCGGGCTAGGGCTGCCGCTATGTGAACATAGGGATTTGACGCAGGTCAAACGGATACCAGCACACAGCAAGCGTAATGGCTATAATCGAAACGCTGCCCACAAAGGGTAATGGTCTGACAGCATATAAGAGAACTGCAGCTTGGTTTCCGAATCGGCATCCCATAGGGTAGGGACGAAATCAAAATTCCCTCCATCGGAGAAGGTCATGGACAGATGGTCTTTTTCCCCTTTCTTAAACCAGGCAATCTGGTCGTAGTACTTCTCCTCATCAAAGATAGACCTTGTGATCTTCTTGTCGCTCAGGCTTGGGGGGATGTAAAGCCCCTCTGACAGGAAGGTCTGCTCCAGCAAGTCACCTCTGGCATCGATGTTGAAGTCGCCCAGAGCGATCAGGTTCTGGTCAAACGCATTCAAGTTTGTCGCCCACTCTTTGATCCACTTGGCGATAGCCCTCAGTTCGGAAATCCGGTCATCAGATGATTGCCCGTACTTGATGTGCAGCGTCAATAGGATAAACGTACTGGACTCAGATTTGAAGCTCACAGCATAAGGCGACCTCACAAACTGACTGATCAGCTGGCCTTGTTCGATTTGGCCGTGCCATTCGTTGGGGACGACCAATTCGCAGGCCAGCCCGGACAGCTTTACCCTCCGGGTATCAAAAAGGTAAGCCATGCGCTCATCATTGCCAGAGGCCCCCCGGTTGACATCCGTGAGCACAAAGCTCCAGTTTTCCCCTAAAATTTTCAGCGTATCCCGCAATGCCCTGATGTTTGATTTAACCTCCTGCAGGGCAATCACATCAAATCTGGAAATAATTTCAGCAATGTACTGTATTGAAGACAGGTTTCGTCGGGGGCTGTCCTCTGAGGAGGTTTGCCACTTCCTGGTCAGGCTGCCAAAGGCCCTGATGTTCCAGGTAGCGATGAGCAGGTTCCTGCCCAATATTTTCGGGGGGATTTTGTCATTCAGCTCGCTTTTCAGCTGGCTCAGCTTCTGCACGGATGGCTCGGGCATAGAGGGGATAGACATAGTAATAGGTTGTTGGTTAGGAGCTGTCCTAAGGATTGGGGTAAGTTCATGTAAAACAACTTTCTCACCCCTCAAAATAATCCAAATCCACCCGCTTCACTTCAAAAACTTTATGCGGCGAAACGCCCACGTTATGCTCAATCATAAACTGCCCCAGCTGCTCTCCGTCGATCAGTATGATCTTGGGTTCGATGGACTGAATGTACTCGTAGGCAGATTTGGGGTAACTGGAGGTGGTGATGAAGACGCCTTTGCGGGCTTTTTTGCCCAGCAGCGCCCCGGCGAAGTCGCGTACCTCGCGTACGGGCACGGTATTCTCCCAGCGTTTGGCCTGAATGTAGATAATATCGAGCCCCAGGCGGTCTTCTTTGATGATGCCGTCCACACCGCCATCGTTGGAGCGCCCGATGGCGCGGCCGGCATCGGCGCGGGTGCCGCCGTAGCCCATGGCTAGCAGAAGATCGACTACCAGTTGTTCGAAGAATTGCGGGGAGGCATCTAATACGGCTTGCAACAACTCCTGAGCCAGTTCTTCCTGCAATTTTTGATGAGCAAATTCCAGCTGTTCTTCGGGGTTTTGGCCGGCATCGACTTCTTTGGAGTTGTCCGATGCGCCGCCATCTGTTTTTGTAGCCTTCTGCTTGCCTTTCCGGAAAGCAACAAACTCCGGGAACTGGTCCAGAAATGCGACATCAATCCGATCGGGTTTAGTTTCTAGGGTTGATCTTCCCCGCTCCGTGATTTGCAAGGTGCCCCGCTTTTTAGATTCAAGCAGCCCGGCTTTCTTGAGGTAAGTGGAGGCCCATCCTACTCGGTTAGCAAACAAAGTCGCATAACCACTGGGCAGCATCTCTTTCAGCTCTGCCCGGCTCAAAGCAAACCGCTGGGCCAGTAGATCAACGGCATCTCTCAAGCGGTAGGTTGTACCATCACCGGCTAGCTCCAAAAGGGGCAGCATGATGGATTGGTAATCGGGTATATTGGAGGTGGTATCTGGCATTGATTTTTCTTGGCTGAGCACCTAAGATATCCAATTTAGCATGAATTTGATGTAAATAACTCGTCTAACATTGGATGGGCACCCTTTTAAAATCACCTTCCTTCCTCCGACAGCAGATCCAGTAGCCTCTGATTTAAGTAATAATTCCGGCGCCCTTTTTTGATTTTCTCCAAGAGCTGTATCTCCACTATTTGATTAGGCGGCGCGTTTGGTTTTTGAGCCATCAGATTGGCTTCTCCACTTTTTGCAGCGCTAGAAAACAAAAGCGGCCCTGCTTGCGCAGGGCCGCTTTTTGGTACCCGGAGCGGGGCTTGAACCCGCACGGCCACAATGGCCACAGGATTTTCTTACCAGCTACAGCTTTCGCTGCCCCTGACGGATACGGTCAGGCTTTGTGGTCTGGACTTTCTCTTCGCCTTGCTCTTCAAGAAGAGGGTAGGCGCTTCCCGTCAAGTCTCTACACCTTCCCCGGCTAAGGCCAGGGCTTGGCTCGGGATTACCATTCCGATAAAGGAGAAGGCTTCCCCGAATTTGAGAAGTTCTACATCCGGCGTTTCCGCCAGCGCACTCAAATTGCTTTAAGTCCTGCGTGTCTACCAATTCCACCATCCGGGCATTGGATACAGCTTAGCGCCTGTCGGGGCGGGCTTCTAGGCGAAAATCGGCCCCGCTATTTTGCGGGACAGCCCGATTGCTAAAGTCCAAACAGGTGCTAAATGAAAAGGGGCGTGCTAAAGTCAAGGCCTGCTCCGTTGAGCGGCATTTTGTTTAGCGCTTTCAAGATAGCTCAAACGGAGCTACCTACAAACAAAAAAGCCTTCTGCGTACAGAAGGCTTTTGAGCGGATGACGAGACTCGAACCCGCGACCTCAACCTTGGCAAGGTTGCGCTCTACCAACTGAGCTACATCCGCTTGTAAAATGTGCAGCGCTCTATCCCGCAGACTTGCGGGAAGCTACATCCGCTTGTAAATATGCAGCACTACAGCTCCAAAACTAACCAAAACAGCTTGAAGAAGCGGCTCTGCAACAGATAAAATTTAAAATGAACAACGTTTTGCTCCAAATTGGAGCGGATGACGAGACTCGAACCCGCGACCTCAACCTTGGCAAGGTTGCGCTCTACCAACTGAGCTACATCCGCTTGTAAAATGTGCAGCGCTCTATCCCGCAGACTTGCGGGAAGCTACATCCGCTTGTAAAATGTGCAGCGCTCTATCCCGCAGACTTGCGGGAAGCTACATCCGCTTGTAAAATGTGCAGCGCTCTATCCCGCAGGCTTGCGGGAAGCTACATCCGCTTGTAAAATGTGCAGCGCTCTATCCCGCAGACTTGCGGGAAGCTACATCCGCTTGTTGCCATTTCAATTTGAGAAGACGTTTCTTCTCCTCTCTTTTTCTAAGAGCGATGCAAATATAGCGTAATGCTATCCAAAAAAGCAAGCCTTTTGCGGTGATTTTTTCTTTCTATCCTTCAAGTAGTTGAACCACAGCGAGAAAAAAAACAGGCAGCGAAAACCGCTGCCTGCCGGTCTGCTGCGACAGCATAGCGGGCTAAATAAAAATTTAGACAGAAAGCCAGTTCCGTAAAGCATTGATTTGCAATAGGAACGAGCTCCAGGCATTCGCTTACAGTTCGCTCTCTGTTTTTTTGCGCTCAGCAGCCTCTATCAGCTGCCTCAGGCTGTTCTGCCCGGTCTTGTCCAGCTCCACCCGGAAGCTCAGCCCATCACGGTCGGCAGAGGCATCCACAGACTGGAATTTTTTGAGGTCGTCATCCCATTCTGCCAAGGGGAGGGGCGTCCCCAAGGCTGTGAAGATGTGTTTGTTCACCAGGCCCGAAGCCCGGTTGGCCAACTGCCCCCGTATGCCTTGCTCGCCACGCTCCACACGGTCGAGCAGCTCAGGGGTAGTGCTCAGGAATAATAGGCCGTCCTTGATCAGGATCTGAGCATCAATATTGACACCGCTTTCCAATATCTGCCCCAGGGTATCTTTTTTCGCTGCTGTTTTTACCTTCAGAAAGCGGTAACGCCCCGGAGAAAGCTCCTGCAGCCCTTGCTCTTCCTGCGCCTTCGCCAAGTGCTCCATCAGCAAGCTTTCGTCATCCAGCTTTGCCCCGAAAACCATCTGCTCAAAATCATAAGCCGCCAGCATGATGTCGCCATCTAAAACCTCCAGCACGTCGGCTGTAGGCACACCGTAGCCCTCCAACAGCTCGCCTACCAGCCCTTTGCTGTACTTTTCGATCAACAGCTGATTGATGCCGTTCATGTCAAAAGCTGCTGTCATGAAAAATACGGGCTCGCCTGCAGGCGCCATTGAGACAAAGTCCGTGGCTACTTCGTCCCTGAAAAACATATCCAGGTCGTTTTTCAGCGGGCCAGACAGCTCCAGCCCTATTTTGCTGCTGATTGCGCCTTCTTCAAAGGTGATCGTCTGTGTGATGTACTGCCCCCTCAGGTCTGCCTCCTTGTAGTTGAGCATCTTGCCAGACAAAAGCGCCGCCTCATTGCCCAGTATGAAATCGGAAGAGTACCAGGCCATGATGTCATAAGACTCGCCCGCTAAGCTTTTGCGCAGCGACTTGTTCTCTGCCACAGAATTCGCGGGAGGGGTGTCCAAGAGGCGCTCCAAGCGGGCTTTCGCATCCGGCCCGCCCTGAGACAGCCCCACCAGGGCGACTTCCTTGTTCCAAGCTACGGCAGCCTCGCCCAAGCCTCCCGCTATGCGGAAGCCATTGCGCGCGGGCACCGCCTTGGTGTCCATGCTCTCTATCAGTTCGCCAAAGGCTTTTTCGTCTGCCAGCGGCAGTGCCATGACCACAAACATCCCGGTGGTATCGCTCAGCAAAGCCGAAATGTAGGCATTCCCGCTGAGGTCAACCCCAGACGTTGATGGGCGCTCCAATACTTTGGCCAGCACCGCGCTCTCTTCCTCCGCCTCAGCCAGCATTTCCTGGTAGGCCGCCTTGCCCTTCAGCGATTCAAAGCCGGCTTTGTCCATCAGCTGCTGCAGCCGGATGGCGCTCACCATAGCCGTCTCCTTGGGGATGTAAGTCAGGCTTGGGTCTACAGGCGCTAACTCCTCCTGACAACTGCTGGCCAATAGGGCCGAAATAGCGATCAGCAACAGCCCCCACAGTTTTGGGGCAGGTTTCACGAACTGGCTCAGATTCATATTCTCCATGGTTTCATCAGTTTTTTTAGTTCAGCCGGTAGGTTTCCATACCCGCGCAAAGTGGGCAGGGCTGGGGCGCCGCACCATTCTTATGGATTAAGCAGGATGAAATTTCGATTAATGTGCCGAAAGGGGTGGGCTGAGCGGTTTGGGCGCACCCCGCGCACTGTTCGGGCTCATGCAGGCGGGGCGTTATGCTCCGGGCTGACGGCCGCTCCCTATCGGGGCGGCTTGACACCCTGCGCAGCACTTGCGCGCTCCGGGCTGTTCCAAAATAGTAATGTGGCGATACGCCGTAAAATAACTTTACTCAGTTAGTAATTTCTTGCTTTATGAGGCAAGTTTTGACGAGACCAACTGCGGCTCCCAGGTCCCGCCCGGCTTTCCCCAATCCTTGCTGCCACTTGCACTGTGGGCAAGCGCCTGTCTGCACTTTAGTATTCGGGCTGTCCCGCTGAGGCAGCGGTACTTGGCTAAACTCCGGTTTTTGTGCCATATCGGACCAAAAACTGCAAGCGCTTGCCCAGGCGGCCAAGATCCGGGACAGGCTCTAAGCAGGTTCGGTGATCTGGCCCTGCAAGCGGCAAAAAAACGCCGGCTGCCCAGTATCGAGGGCAGCCGGCGCCTGTTCAGCGGGCGGCAATCGGCTAAGCCCTTGCCGTTTGCCGTTGCTGAATCCGGACAAACATGCTGAGCAGTAGCCCCAGCATCATCAGCGTGGACCCTATCCAGAACAAGTTGATGCCCGGGAATTCTATGGCCTCCAATACAATATAATCTGAGCGCAGGGAATCGGTCGCCACCTGAAACGGCAGGGGCTTTTCCCCAGCCTCGGATTGAGCCAGCTGCAGCTCCACCGTCTCCGCCTCCGGGTTGATCCCAGTAAAACGGAAGTGCAGCCCAAGCGGAGCTATCTCGTCCTTCAGGTTGAAGGGGCGGCTGTCGCGGATAAGGTAGAGCGGCTGCGCCATGTAGGAGCCGCCCTTAGCCCCTTGCACGCTGATCATCGCACTGACAGCGATATCCCCGTCTTCTGCCGTGTAGTTGGGGTGCTCTGGGTTTTTATTGAAGCCGGCAAACTGCACTGTGTGCCCGTTGAAGTTGACCTGATCGCCTTCCTTCATGGTAAAGGGGCTGTACTCCATATTCATCTCTCTCCCAAAGACCGCATCGAAGACCTCCTCGTTCAGCCGCACCTTGGCACTGATGTCGTTGATCTGTACCGGGTAGCTGTACAGCATCTGCCCGCGCAGCACGAGCACCGGCTTGATGCGGTAAACGCTGTCTTCATCAGCCCGCTGTATTTCCATATCCAGGCCAATTGGGATATCCCCCTGCTCCTCCTCGTAATCCGGGTGGGAAGGGCTGCGGTCTACCTCGAGTATCCTGGCCCGGAAGTCTTTGACATAAAAAGTGTCCTGATCCCTGAGCGGCACGGTATCCCGGAAAGCAATCAGTTCGCCGAGCTGCCCACTGTGGGTCTTGTAATTGAGGCTGTCCTCTCTTTCTTTGCGGTACTCCATATCGATTTCTACCATAGGCAGAGAGGCGATATGGGTGAAAATATCCCGGTCCACATAACGCTTGGTAGAAGGGTTGGATGCCGCGATCTTAGTGAAAGACTTGTCGTAGAGGATATTGGGCTTGAGGTCAAACTCTTCCACCACCTGTCCGGCGCTATCCCGCTTTTTGTAGTTCACGGTAAAGGTGCGGGTGAACTTATCGACCGTATCGCGCAGGTAAGTCACTTCGTATTCGCCCATGATGAGGGGGGAGCCTTTGAACAGGATCACATTTTTGCGCATCTGCTCCTCTGTAGCCCCCTGTATCAGGCCCTCCATGACAAAAAGGTTGTTAGAGATCACCTGCTGATTGAGCCCGGAGGCCAGGATGCCGATGACCATTACCCCAAAACCCAGGTGAGATACTACGGAGCCGGCCATCTTTAGGTTGCCGCGTGCGGTGATGAAGAGGTAGTCGAGGTTGCTGACTACCGTGAACCAGCTGAAAAAGAGCATCAGCTGATATTGCCAGGCGTTCACTTCTATCCAAAGGGTAGTGAGGTAGCTCAGGAGGGCCGCTGCCAGAAGGGCTGCCCCGCTATGCAAGCTAAAGCGCTTCAGCTGCTTGGCGAAGTGCTGCTCCCGGAACCTGAGGTATTGAGCAGTGCCGGACAGCAGCCCGATGAAGACCGCAATCCAGATTTGGTATTTGTTGTAATGTGGGATGGGGTCTGTAATGACCCGCCCGATGTAGTCCGGGTCAAAGTAGGACATGATTTTGTTGTAGACCGGCAGAGAAGTAGACCAAGTGATGATCATCGCAGAAAACAACAAGACCAGGCTGCCGATGAACATCCAAAACTCCCGGGAGCTTGCAGCCTCTTCTTTTTTAGGGTTGGGGATGCGGCTATAGCGCAGCCCTAAGGCCACTGCTCCCAGCAAGGCGAAAAAGCCAAGAAAAGCTACGAGCTGTGTCTCCAGCCCCATTTCCGTGAAGGCATGCACAGACGTATCGCCCAGTACCCCGCTCCGGGTCAGGAAAGTAGAGTAGACGATAAACACGAAGGTCATCAGGTAAAAAGCATAAGTGCTCCGGATAGAGTGGCCAGTAGCATTGGCAATCAGGTTGGTGTGGATGCCGGCTATAAGGATGAGCCAGGGCACAAGCGACATATTCTCAACGGGGTCCCACGCCCAGTAACCGCCAAAGCTCAACGCCTCATAGGCCCAGGCGCCGCCCATCAGTATGCCTATGCCCAAGATGCCGCCACTGAACAGGCTCCACCTCAGGGCTGGTTTCAGCCAAGATTTGTGCTCGTTCACCCAAAGGCCCGCCACAGCATAAGCAAAAGGGATGGCTGTGGACGCAAAGCCCAGGAACAGAGTGGGCGGGTGGATGGTCATCCAATAATTTTGCAGCAGAGGGTTCAGCCCGGTGCCGGCAATCCGTTCTACATAATCGGCAGAGGCAAAAATTGGCGCATCCACTACCTCCCGGAGGAGCATCAGGGGGTTGCTGCCAAATTTCATCGGGTCATCCCCAAAACCAACGTACACGCCCAGTATCATGGAGCCGATGAACAGCTGTATCAAGGCGAGCACCGAAAGGGTAGGGGCTTCCCATTTCCTGCCCGTAGCCATCAGTACACCGCCCAAGACGACGTGCCAGAACATCCAAAGCAGGAAACTGCCTTCTTGCCCTTCCCAAAAGGCAGAGAAGATGTACTTCATGGGCAGGTCTTCTGAAACGTGAGCCTGCACATATTGGTACTCGTAATACTGGTTGATCATCACGTAGAACATGATGCCAATGATAGAAAAAACACTAACCCCGTGCGCTGCGAAGGACCACCGCCCTATGCGCAGCCACTGCCCGGCTTCAACGGGCGCTGCCCGCCTTTGCGTAGCAAAAAAGTAAGCCACTGCAGACAATAGGCTGGCAGTGAAAGACAACATGATGGCAGCCTGCCCGATTTTGCCGGGAAGCAGGTGCTCGCCTATGTATTGAACTTGTTCCATGTATTCAGGAGGTGAGGTGGTGTCAAAAACCCCGGAGGCCAGTCGTCCTTCGGGGTTTTGGTGGTCGTAAGGTGAGCAGGCTAACGGTAGCTTATTGTGCCTCGCTCTTGATGTAAACTTCTTCGTCCTTGTATTTCGAGGGGCATTTCATCAGCATATCCGTTGCGACGAACTCCTCGCCTTTCATCTGCCCGGTAAGGACAATCTGCTCTGATAGCTCAAAGTCCTGAGGTTTTTCAGAAAGCAGCACGACTTTTTGCTCTTCCCCTACCGCATCCTTGATGTAAAAGCTGAAGTAATTGGGGTCTTCTTCCGGGTTGTAGTACATCTCTTTGTCCTTGGACAGCTGCCCGGCAATTTTCACCCGTTCGCCCGAGCTGGCTGCATCTGCGAAAGTAGCGTAGGTGCTCATGTCTTCAGCTGCGGTGGTCAGCAGCCCAATAGAAACAGCGACCATGATAATGGCAACGATATATATTTTCTTCATGACAGTGATGTTTTCTTCGAGATAAGCGCTCTAACCTGAATACAAATTTAGAAAACCTTTGTTCCAAAGCCTTTGCGGGCGCGGGTCAAAAAGCTGTCATTTTGGCCCGCGCCGCTGCAAGGTGCCGCAAAGGTAAACCATTATAGCCAAGGTACCGCTGATTTTCGTCATAAACCAGCGGCTGGCTAAACCCTGGGGATTACTGCTGAAAGCTCCCCGAGCTTCCCTATCTTTGGGCGGTTGCCAACAGCTTATCGAGATATGAATGACCGCACTATCGTCCATTTGCAAGGGATTAACATTGAGCAGGCCGGCCAACGGGTCCTTTCGGAAGTCAACCTGAATATTACCAAAGGGGAGTTTGTGTACCTGATCGGCAAAACTGGCAGCGGAAAGTCCAGCTTGCTCAAAACCCTCTATGGGGCTTTGCCCCCAGCCGGCGGGCAAGGGCAAGTGGCGGGCTTTGAGCTGCAGGCGCTCAACCGGAGAACCATACCTGGGCTGCGCCGGAGGCTGGGCGTTGTCTTTCAGGATTTCAACCTCCTCTCTGACCGCACGGTAGAGGGCAACCTCCGTTTCGTGCTCGAAGCTACAGATTGGAAAAAAGAGCAAGAAATGCAGGAGCGGATGGCCGAGGTGCTCAGCGAGGTCGGGCTCAGCGGCTCTGCTGGCAAGCGGCCGCATCAGCTTTCTGGAGGGGAACAGCAGCGTGTGGTCATTGCCCGGGCCTTGCTCAACCGGCCGGAGATCATCATCGCTGACGAGCCCACAGGCAACCTCGATCCGGAAACTTCAGATGATATTCTGCTGCTGCTGCGCCGCCTGGCCGATGAACAGGATACAGCCGTGCTCTTTGCAACCCATGATTACCGCATCCTGGAGCATTTCCCGGCCCGCATCGTGCGCTGTATCAATGGCCGCCTTATCGACGATGAAGGGGTGAGCTTATAGGGCTTGCCCAGTTCAAATTAGCGCTATCTTTCCCGCCTTTCCCCCGGGTTGACATGCCGGCTCATGATCTTCTGCCCTTCTGCTTTGGCTTCCTGGCTTTTGCGTACAGCCCAGAGCGTATCCGTAGCCGCTCTCATCTGCTTTTTGAGGTCAACTATGGGATAGGGGTAGTCCACACCGAGCTCGAAGCCGAGGAACTGCCGCTCTAGCGGCGGGATCTCCCAAGGCGCATGTATGTGGTGGTCGGGCAGCGCTTTCAGCTCGGGCACCCATTGGCGGATGAAATCCCCGTGGGGGTCGTGTTTGCGGGAGTTGAAGACGGGGTTGTAAACCCTTACCGTATGTATGCCCGTGACACTAGCCTGCATTTGGAATTGTGGGTAATGAATGCCCGGCTCAAAGTCAAGGAATTGCCGGGCGAGGTGGTGAACGCCGGCTTGCCAAGGCTGCCAGAAGGTATGCGTGAGCAGGGAAACCAGCATGGCCCGCATCCGGAAATTGATGTACCCGGTGGCATTCACACAGCGCATAGCTGCATCGGCTAGTGGGATGCCGGTCTGCCCGTCCTGCCAAGCTTTGACGAGGCGTCCGTCTACCTTCGTGCGCAGATGGTCATAGGCCGGGTTGAAGTTTTCGAATTCGATCCGGCATTCGCTTTCAAATTTTTGTATAAAATGGTCGCGCCACCTCAGCCTGGAAAGGAAATTGTTGAGGTCCCTTTTGTCTCGGGCTGCTGCCTTTTGCTGTAGGGTATATTGATAAGCCTGCTGCAAGCTGATGTTGCCCCATGCCAGGTAGGGCGAGATCCGGCTGCAGCTCCTCCGGCTGGCCTGCGGCTTAGAGATCAGGCGGGAATAACCTTGTATCCGGCCGCCGGGCAGGAAGCTGCGCAGGTATTTCCAGGCCATCCGTTCCCCACCGGGCTGCATGTCTGGGCTTGGCCTTTGCCAGCTTGCTGGCAAGGGCGTTTGCAGGAGCGCAGCCCTTACCTCTTGCCCTGGCTCGAAGAGGGGGAGCGCATCGGTAGCGTATGCCGGCAAAGGGGCACTCATTTTCTGGTACCATTGATCTAGCCAGCCGTCGCGGTTGGGCCTGCCGCGGGCAACCCCCGAGAAGGTAGCTTCTTCCCAGTCTATACCTTGCCCTTTGAACCACTTTTTCAGGTAAAGGTCGCGCTGGAAGGTAAGGTTGAGCCCGACTTCTTCGTGCGACCAGACTTTCCTGATCTGGAAGTGTGCCTGCAGGCGAGCAAAGACAGTCTGGGCTTCAGCGTAAGCTACGCAGACCGGCACGGCAAGGCGGGCAGACAGGTCTTCCAGCGATTCCCATACAAAGCGCCAGTGCCGATCGCTATAAGCCGGGTGCTGTACTAGGGAGGGCTCAAAGATGTAAAGCAGCAGGGTAGGGCGCCCATCCGTTGCTGCACTTTGGAGCACAGGGTTGGCATGTAGGCGCAGGTCGCGCTTGAACCAGACGATGTTGATTGCTTGGTGGCTGCTGGTGTTCATGCTCCTAGTAGTCTGTGCCTGAAGTAGCCCTGCTTTTTGCCGGGCTGGGGCGCTAGATGGTTTTTCCGCTTTAATGGGCGATCGGGGTTTTGCAGTAGCCAAATCAGAGGGCTAGCGGGCATCGGGCGGAGTGGGCCGGGCTACCGGCTCCAGCCCCTTCGGCTGGGCGGGCAGCAGGGCTGCCACAGCACAGGCCAGATGACCTGCCCTCAATACAAAATTTGCGGCTAAGTTGTTGCAAGTTTTTTTGAAGGGCGATCCGCTCAGGTGCCCTTGCGCTGGGCTGGCCCTTTGCGCTCCGATGGGAGAGGGGCGTAGACCAAAATGCCGCTTGCGTTTATGCTTTTCGGGCTCTAGTGCCTCAAGCCATAAATCCTTGCCACCCCAAGTTTCGTTATTTTCCGCC
The DNA here is from genome assembly GCF_007993045.1 of Phaeodactylibacter luteus. Lineage (GTDB taxonomy): Bacteria > Bacteroidota > Bacteroidia > Chitinophagales > Saprospiraceae > Phaeodactylibacter > Phaeodactylibacter luteus. Next base: position 103,095 of record NZ_VOOR01000010.1, on the reverse strand, counting down.
TACTCTTCGTTAAAGAACCGCTCCTTTAGCTCGGGCTAAAGTCGCGAACCTTCGCCTGGATTAGCCGGAAAATAACTTCAACTTAAGTATCAGAGATTTATGCCTTAAGGCACTAGCCTGGCATTGGCCTAGCGCTGCGCAGGGGGGGCGAAGGCCAGACCCGACGCCTGTAGGGCGAGGGGCCGAGCGGACAGCGAGCCCCGGAGCATAGCGGCACCTGCCGGCTGGCAGGGGCAGGCCCCAAAAATGGCAATCGGGTTTGCGCTCCAAGATGATGCCCACTTTGAGGTATGTATTCGGTTTGGCTATGCACAAGCGCCCCGGCAGTTCTGCAACTGACGGGGCGCCGTGTTTGTGCAAGGCTGGCTTATTCTACGCTGAGCCGGGCCTCAGCGGTTTCTCCGCTTATAGCAATGGTAACGGTATAATCGCCTTTGTAAAGATAGGCAGCGCCGTCGTCAGCAAGTGCTACCTTGATGGGCTTTTCCTCTTTGTTAATGTCCTTATTTAGGAAAGTATTGTACTCATCCAGAATTTTCTCACTGATTTTTAAATCATACGGAAGGTAGTTCAATCCTTTATCGACAGCTACCTCAAACCTGGATAGCTCAAGCCCCTCGCCAGCCGAGATGGCGATGGTTGCTGTGCCGTTGGTGCTGCAGTAGATAGGGAAGTGCACTTCCGGTGCAGGCCGTTCCCAAATTGAGGTGCTGCCCCAAGAAGAGCGGTAACGGATTTTTTCGGGGCTGAAGGCGTGCAAAGGCTTCTCCATCAGTTCGGGCGTCAGCTGTTGCAGCTCCTTGACGCTGCCGATGTAGATGGACCTGCCGTGCGTGCCCACGATCAGGTCGTGGTCGCGCGGGTGGGCTACCACATCGTGTACAGCTACTGCAGGAATGCCGTTGTTGAGGAGCATGAAATTCTGGCCGCGGTCGAGAGAGACGTACAGCCCGTGGTCGGTGCCAACGTACAACAAGTTGGGGTTGACAGGGTCTTCTTTGATGACATTGACGGGCTCGAGGGGCAGGCCCTGCCCGATAGGTGCCCAAGTCGTGCCATAGTCTTCCGAGACATAGAGGTAAGGCGTGAAGTCGTCCCAGCGGTAGCCGTTCAGCGAGAGATAGACCCTGGAGGTTTCATGTGCGGAGGCCTGTACGCGCGTCGCCCAAAGGTTTTGTGGCAGCCCTTCTGAGATATTCGCCCAGGAATAGCCCCCGTCCTTGCTGACGTGCACGAGCCCGTCGTCCGAGCCAGCATAGAGCAGCCCAAATTTCAGTGGGGACTCGTGCAGGGTACTGAGCGTGCCGTAGGGCACATCCCCTTTGCGGCCCCCTTTGGTAAGGTCGCCAGAAATTTCTTCGAAGTTATCGCCTTGGTCCATAGAGCGCAGCACTTTATTGGCGCCCATATAGAGGATGTCCTGATTGTGTGAAGAAAGGTGCACAGGCGTCTGCCAGTTCCAGCGGTAGGGGCGTTCGCCCAGCTCTGGCTTTGGGGTGATGTAGGACCGCTTTCCAGTTTGGGTATTGATGCGGAAGTAGTTGCCGAACTGGTAGCCGGTGTACACAATATCATTGGAGCGGGTATCTACGGCAACCTGCATGCCATCGCCCCCCATAATGCTCTTATAGGGATATTGGCCGCTTTGGTGCCACCCATCGCTGTGCTCGTAATCGGAGGGGCCCATCCATACGCCATTATCCTGCAAGCCCCCATAAATGCGGTAGGGCTTCTCCATATCTACTGCAACAGCGTAAAACTGCCCCAGGGCAGGGCTGTTGCACTTGGCCCAGTGGCTGCCATCGTCATAGCTGATGTTGATGCCCCCGTCATTGCCAAGTATAAGGTGCCCGTCGCGTTTGGGGTTGATCCAAAGGGCATGGTGGTCTGCATGTACGTTGTCCTGCATGATATTTTCCCAGGTCTTGCCGCCATCTTCTGACTTCAGGACGGGCACGCCCATGACGAAAAGCTTTTCCGGGTTGCCGGGCGCAGCCCGGACCTGGCCAAAGTAATAGCCGTAGGAATTGTAAACGGCATCGAGGTAGCCATCGTGGGTTTTGGACCAACTTCTTCCCCCGTCGTCAGAGCGGTATACTTCCAGCCCGACCACAGGGGTGTCGAACAGGAGGCTATTGGCGTCTTCGGTATAAGTGACGAGGGCTTCTGGTGTGATTTTGCCACTTTTGACTTGTTCAAGCACCGATTTGGCATCGTACTTCCGTGGGAAGCCATTGCTGCGCAGGTAGTCTTCGATTTGGTAGAGGGGCAGTTGGGCGAAGTCTTCTGCCGACATCGTGCGCAGCACCTCTTTTTCCAGTTGGTCTGCATCGGGCTCCTCCTTCGGGCGGCGGTTGTAGTTGTCCAAAGCAGCAAAGAGGATGGTTTTCCCATCTTTGGCGACTGCGTCCAGGCCAATGCGGCCAGTGCCTTCCCCGGCAGGGAAGCCGCTCCCTTCATTTGTCAGGCGGTTCCAGGTCTCGCCCCCGTCCGTGCTTTTATAAATGGCAGAGGCAGCGCCAGATTCGATGAAGTCCCAAGCCCTTCGCTCGCGGTGCCAGGTGGCGGCATAAAGGGTATTGGCATCGAGGGGATCCATGAGCAGATCTACTGCTCCGGCCTCGGGGGAGGCGTAGAGTGTTTTTCGCCAGCTCTTGCCCCCGTCGGTGGTTTTGTATACCCCCCGCTCAGGGTTGGAAGAGTAGAGGTGCCCCAATGCAGCGGCCCATGCCGTGTTGGGGTCATCGGGGTGGAGCAGGATGCGGCCAATGTGGTGCGTTTCAGGCAGGCCGGCATGGCTCCAGGTTTGGCCCCCGTCCGTGCTTTTGTAAACCCCGGCACCGGCGTAGGAGGAACGGCTGGAATTGACTTCGCCTGTTCCTACCCAGATGGTCTGTGTGGGCCAGTGCACGGCAATGTCGCCTACTGTCATTACGGCCTCCTGATCGAATATAGGAGTAAAGGACAGGCCATTGTTTTCCGTTTTCCAAACGCCTCCTGAGGCATAGCCGACAAAAAAGTGAGTAGGGTCTTCTTCCCAGACATCAATGTCCGATACCCTCCCGCTCATCACGGTGGGGCCGGCATTCCGGAAAGGGATGGCATTCACAAAAGAAGCTGAAGCTAGTGCTTGGCGCTGTGCAAAACTGCCCAGCCGGTCTTGGGCCTTGGTGGCAGCCGGTGGCGTTTGTGCAAACAGGGTGCTCAGTGGGAGCAGCAAGAGCCAGGTAAGTAACCGCATAGTTTTTTCTTTTAAAAGTAAGAAAATTGGCGGTACCCGGGGTGTGCTCCCCCAACTGATTATTGCTGTGCTGCCCGGGGCTTTTACCGGGCGGCGGTTGGGCGCAAACCAGAGTGTCGTTTTTTGAAGGGGCCTGCTCCTGCCCGCGGGCAGGAGCCGCTATGCTACGGGGCTCGCTGTCCGCTCGGCCCCTCGCCCTACAGGCGTCGGGTCTGGCCTTCGGCCACCCCTGCGCAGCGCTAGGCCAATGCTAGGCTGTAAAGCGCGAAACGCTTAGGTGCCTGCGACAATTGGGTTTAGCCCCAAGTGGTTGGATACTTTATAAACCTGCGCCTGCCAAGCTGTATTTTGGTTTGGCAGGCGCAGGTGGGCTTAAGCTCTAGGCGTACTGTTTTTGCTTTCCGGCAATTTTCGGAAATGCTCCATCCCCTCAATATCCAGATCGAGGTCATTGAGGTCGGAAAAATCGAGGCTGCCTTCCAAGCTGAGCATGACGAAATTGTCTTTTCCGTGGAGTAGGAGCATAACGTGCGTAATGCGCTTTTGGTCTTCCCGGATAAAGAAGCTGATGTCATCCCCTTCGTCCCGGGCACTGAAGAGCTCCTCAAAAGAAGTCCGTTTCAGGTCTCTGACGAGCTGCCGGTATTCAGCGGCAGGCACAAGGTTGCCTTCGCTCATGGCCAGTACGCGGAGGTGAGTGATTTTTTGAACCACCTTCCGAGTGTTCTCGTTTTCTGCCTTTTCGGCAACAAGCTTGAGGAGCCACCCTTGCACGTCCACTTCAGTGGCTTCGTCCAATTGGTTGTAGCGCTCGTAAAATTCAGAGATGAACTGCTCTTGAGCAGGCAGGAAAGTGGCTGTGCTGCACAAGGCAGCGATCCAAATGAGGGTTCGCATGGCAATAAAAGGTTTAGGAGGGCCGGGAGCGAAAAAAGGCGGCAGCTGAAATACCGGCCCAATTGCATTTCAGCTGCCGGTGGGCAGGGCTCAGGCCCTGGGGCGGTTATCGGCAGGAGGCTCGTCGGCAGGTGTTTCTTCCTGCTCTTCCGCTTTGTCCCTGTTGAGAAAGAAGTTGATCAGGTCGCTGATCTCATCATATTTGATGCGGCTTTTGAGGTCGATGAAAACAAAGCCATCTTCATCGCTGACCAAGAGCAGCAGGTTCCTGATTTTGTTCCGGCGGTCCCGGGCCAGGATGTTGACGGTGCTGCTCCCGTCTTTGACTTGCAGGAGGTCTTCGTACCCGTTCTGCTTGATGTTGCCCATGAATTGATTGATCTGTTCGGTAGGGATGGGGCGGGCGCCTTCGGAAGCCATCAGCCGCAGCTTGCCGACTTTTCGTGCGATGCGGAGGGCCGCTTTGGTCTCCTCGTTCTTGGTGGAGTTGTAGACGATCCCTCCGGTGAGCCATACGGCCCACCCCGGCAGTTGGAAGTTGGTCACCCCCGGCCTTTTTTTGTGGGCCTGGTAAAATTGGGCAGTTGTTTTTGGGGAGCTGCAGGAAGCGAGCAGCAACAGGGCAGAACAGAACAGGAGTGTGGGTTTCATAAGCATACTGATCGAGTGGGTGATGTGGATAATGGCCGGCACAGGGGGCAGCGTTTTAGGTATTCCCAAGCAAAGCCCGGGCCCTGTGCCGGCTGCAAACAGTCGGGTGATCGGGCTAGTGCCTCAAGCCATAGATCCTTGCCACCCCAAGTTTCGTTCTTTTCCGCCTACTCTTCGTTAAAGAACCGCTCCTTTAGCTCGGGCTAAAGTCGCGAACCTTCGCCTTGATTAGCCGGAAAATAACTTCAACTTAAGTATCAGAGATTTATGCCTTAAGGCACTAGAGGCTATTGCTTGTTCTGCTGCTCGCCGGGGGCTTCCTTATCGTCATCAAATTCATTGATAAGGGTAGAGATTTTGTTCATGTCAATATTGCCGACAAAGCTCATGAGCACGAATTGTTCGCCACCGCCCACCATGAGCAGGAGCTCTTCAATGAGGTCTTCCCCATTGTCTTTTACAAGGAATTCCACGTTTTCTTCATCCTTATTACGGACAGTCATCAGGATTTCGTACTCTCGGGTATCGATTTTTTGTTTGGCTTCCTTATAAAATTGGTTTGGAGTTTCCTCGGTAACGAGAATGCGGATGCCCTTCAGGTCGCTGGCGAGCTCCATGATGGCCTTGGTCTCGGCATCGTCCATTTCCATAGATTCTATATCGAGCTTTCCGAACATGCTCATGAGCTTGGAGCTGACGTAGACCACGGTGAACCGCTCGTCTTCGAGGTACTGCTGGAAGTATTTGTCAATGGCACTAGTCGTTGATTGTGCTTGTGCAGAAAGGATGCCGAAGAAGCCCAGCATCAAGGCAGTCAATATCCACTTTGAAGATTTCATGTTGAAGGTTTTGTGATAAACAATCGGATGGAGCGGCCCGCAGGCCTATGAATGGGGTGAATTAATACCGCATGAATTTTTTGATCTGCCCCAGGTTCTCGTCAAAGCCTTGAGCTGCCACAGAGGTGCCTTCATTGAGCTTGGAAGAGACGGTGCGCAGGGCAGAACGGGTTACCCGGAAGGCTTCTTCAGGTGTTTTTACTTCGTACTTTGACCAATCTACCACCGCGACTTCTTGAGCGGGGGCAGCAGGCTGATAAAGCCAGAAGGCGCCCAGGGCAAGGGCGAAAGCTGCAGCAGCCCGCAATGCCCAAGAGCGGTAGGGCAGCTGCCGGGTTTTGGCTGCTGCTGCATGGCGGCCGAGCTTGGCCAGCAGCTGCTCGTCAAAATCACTGGAGAGTGCCGGTTCGGCCTGTTGTTGTTCGCCCAGATAGCGGAACAAGGGGCGGTAAGCTTGCAGCTGCTCGGGCCAAGGGCCGTGGAGTGCCGCCTGGCGCAGGCGGTTTTCCTCTTCAAGGTCAGTTAGCCCCTCGAAGTACTTATCGAGCAGCGGCCCTATCATTTGATGGTCCATAAGGCAGTCAGTTTTTGTCGTAGGCTCTTCCGGGCCCTAAAAATATTTGTTTTCACTTGTGGCATCGGCATTTGCAGCTGATCGGCAATTTCTTGGTAGGTCATGCCTTCGATATCCCTGAGCTGCATGGCTTGCCTTTGGTTTTCTGGCAGGTCCTGCATTAGGCGGCTGACCTGCTCCATGTCGTCTGCGAGCTCGGCTTGCTGCCCGGGGTGGTGCTGCGGTGTGCTCAAGCTGTAAGCGCTTTCCAAGCTTTCTGCGTGATTGAACCGTAGGCGCCGCTTATCGATGGCCCGGTTTTTGACCATTTGGGTACACCAGGCTTCTATGCTTTTGATGCCGCTGAGCGAACTGCGCTGTTCCCAAACTTTGATGAAGGCTTCCTGTACTACATCTTCAGCTTCCTGCGGGTTGTTGGTGATCCGCAAGGCGACCCGGTACAGCTTGTGCTTCATGGGCAGGATGTCAGTTTTGAAAGTGTTCAGGTCCATTCGCTTTTTGTTCGCTGCATTTGGAAGGATGACGGATGTGGTTTTCCTAAAGTTACAGCCGGCAAGAAAAAAATAAAAAATAGTGTTTTTCTCATGGGCTCGCGCTATTGGCTTGCGGCGCTAATGCACACCTTTTAGGGGCTATGGCTTCAGCGCAGCCAATGCCGCTTTGCCCAGTCTGCCCGGGCGTAAGCCAAAATGCTGCTGGCGTTGATGCTTTTCGGGCTTCAGCTTGGCATCGGCCTAGCGCTGCGGAGGGGTTCAAGAGCTGTTCGGATTTTACCCTTCGGGCTGCTCTTGCCAACTTTTGTCCTGCTCTTCGTTGTTATTCGGTCACGTAGCTAGGCTATGTTCCCTCAAAACGCCTCGATCAGGGCAAAATTTGGCTGCGTTCGCTCCAAAAGCAAAATCTGAACAGCTCTAAGCCCGGTAGGGCCGAGCGGACAGCGAGCCCCGTAGCATAGCGGCACCTGCCATCAGGACCCCTCCTTGCGGCAGGGGCAGGCCCCTATCCTTGCGGAGGGGGCAAGCCCATCTTGCAAAGCAGGCTGGGCAGGCCCAAAGGGCAATCCGGTTGATGCCTTTATGTCAAGGAAAACCTAAACACCGGTCTTATTTGGGCGATGCTTGGCGCAGCCCTTATCTTTGCGCTCAGATTAAACTTGCCGTTGGGCTGGGGCGTATAGTAAAAGGCGTTTACCTTTGCCCATCAGCTGCCTGGGGCTGGAACCGCTGCTCAAGCGGGGTGTGCCCTGGCTTTTAGGCGAAAGCCGTAAAACCTGTATGATAGCCTATGAAGACCATTGACCGGTTGTTGGTCACCAGTTTTGTCCCTCCGTTTATCGTCACCTTTATGATTGCCATGTTCGTGCTGGTCATGCAGGTGCTGTGGCTGTATATCGATGATATTGCGGGCAAAGGGCTGGGCTTTTTCCTCATCATGGAGCTGCTGACGTACAAAAGCCTTTCTCTGGTGCCTATGGCCTTGCCCTTGGCGGTGCTGATCTCTTCGGTCATGGTGATGGGCAATATGGCCGAGCGGTATGAGCTGTCCAGCCTCAAATCTGCTGGGGTCTCACTGGCCCGGGTGATGAGGCCGGTGATATTTTTTGGAGCGTTCACCGTTCTGTTGTCTTTCTTCTGCTCCAACAACCTCATCCCGGTAGCCAACCTGAAGTTTGGCAGCCGGATGTACGACATCCAAAAGCAAAAGCCTGCCCTTCGGCTCGAGGCGGGCATTTTTAATGATGACTTTGATGGGTATGCGATACACATCGGGAGCAAGAAAGGGGATGGCCGTTCAATAGAGGATGTGCTGATTTATGACCATTCTGAAGCGAACAAAGGGCGCTTGTCTCAGATACTGGCAGGGAGCGGGGAGATGTACGCAACGGCAGATGGGCGCTATTTTGTCATGAACCTCAGGGATGGGCATCAATACATGGAGGCTGACCCATCTGGCAGCAGTGACAGCCGCTCTTATCCATTTATACGGACTAATTTCGAGAGCTGGTCAAAAGTGTTCGACCTCAGCGAGTTCAGCCTTAACCGGACCAATGAAGACTTGTTCAAGTCGAACCGGAGCATGATGACGAGTGGGCAGCTTGGGGAAGCCATAGATTCTTTTGCGATGAAAATAGACCGTCGTGCGGTGGGGATCTCCAATCAGTTCAGCAGTTATTTCACCTTTATGCCCTTGGACAGCACTTACCTGGCGGAGGAAGACGAGGAGATCCGCCTGGAAAAAGAGGCAGTGGAACGGGAATTGGAGGAAAAAAACAAGCAGGACACCGTGTCGCTCAATTTGAAAGCGGGGCAAGGAGAGCGCCCGGCTGACATACCCGAGCCGGAGAAAGGGGCGGTGCCGAATAAGCTTGCGCGGCCGAACCGGTTTGAGGGGCGGCCATTGCTGCAGGACGTTTCCAAGCCCCTGCCTGAATACGCGACTTTGCTGGAAACTTTTGCTGCTGGAGAGCGGCAGCGTTTGCTGAGCAAGTCCAAGTCGTTTGTCCGCAGCATACAAGCCCACGCTGAATCTGCGGTAAGGTCTATTGACCGCCTGAAGGAGAACCGGGTGAAGTACATTTATGAGCTGCACACCAAGTACAGTATGGCTGTAGTCTGCTTCATTTTTGTGTTTATCGGTGCTCCGATGGGGGCGATCGTCCGCAAGGGCGGGTTTGGGTACCCGATATTGATCTCCATTATTTTCTTCATGATTTTCATTGTACTGACCATCTTCTGCCGGAAGATAGCAGAGACTTTTGTGATCCCTGCTGCGCTGGCGGCATGGATACCCTGTCTGGTTTTGTTCCCTGTCGGCGTGCTGTTGACCCGCACGGCCATGAACGACAGCAAGCTGGTGGACCTGAGCTCCTACTTTGGCGCTATCCGGAAATGGGTTGGGCGGTTAAAAAAGGCAAAGACAGCGGATGAGGCAGCTGCATAAGCTATACTTGGAAAATGCTTGGTTTTTCATGGGGTACCTGTTGTTCCTGCTGATTGGTGGTGGGCTACTGGCGCTGATGGAGACGGGGGATATGGTCTTGTGGTTCAGTGCGAGGCGCAGTGAACCGGCCAATTTGCTGTTTACATTCGCCACTCAGCTTGGCGAGCCTATTGCTTTTATAGGTGTTCTGTTGCTGCTGTCGGGTATAGCGCTGCGGCCAGCTCTATATTTGCCCGTGTTGGGCTTTTGTGTTACGGTGGTGGCCTTTTTAGCCAAAAAAGCATTTCGCCACAGCCGCCCTTTGGCCTACTTTGAAGATGCAGGGCTCGCTGCTCAGCTGGTATTGGTGCCCGGGGTAGAAGTCCATTCAGGGGCTACGAGTTTCCCTAGCGGCCATACAATGGCTGGTTTCGCGCTTTTCGCTTTTTTGGCTTTCGCCCTGCCCTATAAGAAATGGGCTGGGCTGGCGTGTTTGGCTTTGGCGGCAGCTGTGGGCTTGTCCAGGGTCTATTTGGCACAGCACTTTTTCAAAGATGTCTATTTTGGCTCGTTTTTAGGGGTAGCCCTTTCTGCCAGCTGCTACCTGCTCATGCAGCGCCCGAAGAAGCAGTGGCTGGACCTCAACTTATGGCAGGCCTTGCGGTCTTTGCGCAAGGGGGAACTTCCCGGGGCAAGCTGAGGTTTTGAACTACAGCAACACCCCATTATGCCATGCCTTTTAATTTGCCCGAGCACCAGACCTCCCGCCTTACGCTGAAGCTGTTCAACCCTGGTATTTCCATCCCGCTATTTGCCGCCTATCCAAAGGAGGAGCTCTCTGCCTTATTGGGGTGCAGGAATGAGGAAGAATACGAAATGATGCGGGAGCGTTTTGCGGTCTTTGCCACCCACACCCGCAGGGTCAGTATGTGCAGCTGGCTGATTTATGAAAGGCAGGCCGGCGAGCTGATTGGCGATTGCTGCTACCACATCCACTTCCTGCGCCACCGGCGTGCCGAGATCGGCTACAACCTTTATCAGGAAAAGGATAGGGGCAAGGGCTATCTTAAGGAGCTCTTGCCTTATGTACTGAAGTACGGTATAGAAACACTAGAGCTGCAACGCATTGAAGCGCTGACGGCTACGGACAACTACCCCTCGATGTCCTTGCTCCGGCGTTTCGGCTTCCGCAGGGAAGGCTTGGCCCGGAAGCATTACCGGGTGGCGGGGGCCAATGAAGATTCCTTCCTTTTTTCGCTTATCCCAGAGCATTTTGAAGAGGAGCCTGTACTCAGCCCGGCAGAAAAACTGGTCCGTGGTTTTGAGCGGCAAACCTTGCCTGCTAGCCATTGGACACACGAAGCCCATCTCACCGTGGGCCTTTGGCACGTTTACCATTATGGGGCAGACCGGGCCCTTTGCCGGTTGCGGCCAGGCGTCATTCAGTTCAACAGTGGGGTGGGAGGGGCGAATGATGAAAAGGGGGGCTACCATGAGACCCTTACAGTGTTTTGGTGCCTGGCCCTCCAAGCGGTTATAGCCGGGGAGCCCGCAGCGGCTTTTGATGAGCTGTTGCCAAAGCTCCTTGGCAGCGAATTGGCTTCGGCTGCTTACCCCGAGCAATATTACAGCCGGAGCGTGCTGCGCTCCCTCAGCGCCCGGGCTAGGTATGTGGCCCCGGATAAAGCCCCCTTGCCAGCTGTTCTGCCCCTGTAAACCTCAACCGGCCGCCCCTCATGATTGTGGGCGGCCGGTTGGGGTATAAGAAGGTTGGAGCGGGCAATCCGCTATTTTGTCGCAGCGATTTCGCCCGACTTAATACGGCGCATATAATCCTTGTAAGCCCGCATAACGTTGGGGATAAGGATATAGAGCCCTAGGACATTCGGGAAGCACATGGCAAAAATCATAGCATCGCCGAAGTCAAATACGCTCTTTGCAGATATGGCAGAGCCGATGATGACAAATGCACAGAATACCGCCTTATAAATCAGCTCATTGGTTTTGCTTTCGCCAAAAAGGTAGGTCCAGGCTTTGAGGCCATAGTAAGACCAGCTGATCATGGTAGAGAGGGCAAAAAGGATAACCGCCATAGAAAGGACGGGCGGGAACCAGGCCATGACCGTTTCGAAAGCAGAAGAAGTGAGGGTGATGCCATCGAGGTCTCCGCCCTGAGCGTTGGCCAGGACATCCTCTGCACCTGCCCCACCATAGTTGGTGATGACAATGACCAAAGCCGTCATGGTACAAATGACCACGGTGTCAATAAAAGGCTCAAGCAAAGCAACGATGCCTTCTGAGATCGGCTCGTCGGTACGCACTGCAGAGTGGGCGATGGAAGCGGAGCCCACACCTGCTTCGTTGGAGAAAGCTGCCCGCCGGAAGCCTTGGATCAGTACGCCGATGATGCCGCCGTACATGGCGTCAGCAGAGAAGGCACCTTCCAGGATCAGGCCAAAAGCGCCGGGGATTTCCGAAGCGTTGGCCCCGAGCACCACCAATGCCCCCAAAACATAAACCCCTACCATGAAGGGCACGATTTTATCGGTCACCCGGGCAATAGACTTGATCCCGCCAATGATGATGACCGCCACAATTACAGCCATGACCGCCCCGAATATCCACGACTTATTGTAGAGGAAGCTTTCTGTGCCGCCGGTGACATCAATGAACTGCTGCGCGGCCTGATTGACCTGTACCATATTGCCCCCGCCGAAGGAGCCGCCGATACAAGCGATGGCGAACAGGACTGCCAGTACTTTGCCGATAGGCCCCCAAGCGCCCCCTTTTTCTTTGAAGCCTTTGTCCAGGTAGTACATCGGCCCCCCAGATACAGAGCCATCCGCGTTGTAATTGCGGTACATCACCCCCAGGGAGCACTCCACAAACTTGGAGGTCATGCCGAAAAGCCCCGCGATGATCATCCAGAAAGTCGCTCCGGGGCCGCCCAGGGAAACTGCAATGGCAACCCCTGCGATATTCCCAATACCGACCGTGCCCGAAAGGGCTGCTGTGAGCGCTTGGAAATGGGACACCTCGCCCGCGTCATTGGGGTCGTCATACTTGCCCCTTACCACGTTGATGGCATGCCCAAAAGCCCTGAAGTTGACAAAGCCAGTATAGAGGGTGAAGATGAGCGCCCCGGCAATGAGCCAGACCAGGACGAAAGGGATGGTGAACCCTGCAACCGTGATGGGGACGAAGACTACGCTCTCCACTGCCTCGGTGAGGGGCTCCATAACAGAGTTGATAGCTTCATCAATGCCCGACTGGGCCTGCAAAAATAGTGGGGTGATCAAACTGGCAATAGCTAAAAAGTATCTTTTCATAATGGTGAGTGATTGGCCGGGCCCGGGCCTGAGCGGTAAGGTTTGGTATCAGGCTTCCCGGTCATGTTGACTTTGAGGTTTGTTGTATGGTTATCGGATTCAAAACATGGGGTGGCACAAAAGAAGCGTTAAGGTATTTTTTTATTTTTATTTATTCAAAGGATGTGCCCCAATATTTGGAGGGGCAAATGATTCCCGTTGGGATGTTTGGGGTGAAATAAAAGGTAAATCCTATATTGTCTGCCCTAATTGTCAGGCCGGCGGGCAGCACTTGCCGGGATCAGGTAGGAACAAGGGGCGCAGCCGCCCTCTTTATTGGGTTTTATTTTGCAAATTGGCATTAAAACAAACCGTAAGCCTTGCAGCAGGGAACAGGCGATCAGGAATTACTCAGGCAGCTACAACGAGGGGAGGAAAGCGCCATAGAGGCGGTCTTCAGGCAGCATTACGCCTGGGTGTGCCGTTCTGTACTGCGGATCATTCCGGACGAAGGCATAGCTGAAGATATTGCCCAAGATGTTTTTTACGAGCTGTATCGGAAAAGGAGGGATTTGAATATACAATCTTCCCTAAAAGCTTACCTGCGCAGGGCTGCTGTGAACCGTGCCCTCAACCATCTGCGCGACCAGAAAATCCGCTTTGCGGAGGAAGATGCCGCTCCGGTACAGGAAAGCTATCTGGCGGGTGCACAGCAGCTCATCGAAGCCGAACAGCTGCAGTCGCGCATCGATCAGGCTATTGACGGGCTGCCCGCGCGTTGCCGGGTCATCTTTGTCCTCAGCCGCTTTGAAGAGCTGAGCTACAAGGAGATTGCCGAACACTTGGACATTTCGCCGAAAACGGTCGAGAACCAGATCGCCAAAGCGCTCCGGCTGCTCAGAGAAGCCTTGGCAGCATACCTGCCAGCCCTCCTGCTGCTGTTGAAGGCTGCGCAATAAGGCCGAAAAGCCATCTGGCTGACATTTACGGCATTTTGCAAGGCTACAGGGCATCCGGCATGGGGGGGAGTCCTTATAATTGGTGTCCTGATAAATGAGAATGAAAACAAGCCCATCTTTAGGGGGACTAGAACAAAAAACGCTGGCTACCGGCATGGCAATACTTCCGGGGCAGCGCCCGTAAAAACCGCTAACCAGGCATGGATAAACACGATCAGGAAATTTGGAGAGCAATAGAGGGGTATAAGTCTGGCTTTCAGCCTAACACGGAGGCTGCCTGGCAAAAAATGCGCACCCGTATGGCGGCTGATGAAGCTGCTGCTCCGGTACGCAGCCTGCACCGCTTCTGGCTCAGGGCTGCTGCAGCTATTGTCCTAGGTATTGGCGCATTCTGGGCGTGGGAAGCCTCCACCGCCAGCGAAATGGCATACGCTACAGGCCCAGGCGAAAGCCTATCTGTTGAGCTGCCCGATGGCACTCAGGCATGGCTCAATCAAAATTCCTCCCTGGCCTTTAAATCCGAGGAGGGCGCACGCCGGGCTCTTTTTTCCGGAGAAGCTTTCTTTCAGGTAGCCAAAGACAAAGAGCGCCCCTTCCTGATCGTTTCCAAAGGGACAGAAACGCGGGTATTGGGCACCGCTTTCAATTTGCGGGCCTACCCAGAAGAGCCTACCGTAGAGGTAGAAGTAGCAGAAGGGAAAGTCCGCTTGTCTGAGCCGGAAAATGGCAAAGCGGTAGAGCTCACCCCTTTTGAGAAAGGCACTTATAACGCCAATGAAGGGGTGCTCGGCAAAAAACAAGCCCCCAACTTGAACGGCTTGGCTTGGCGTACCGGCAAACTTTCTTTCCGTCAGACTCCCCTGAGCACTGTACTGACCGACTTGGAAAGGTTTTATGGCGTAGATATCCTCCTGACAGACGCCGCCCTTAGCCATTGTACGCTGACGAGCACATTTGAGGGGGAAGCACTCGAGGAAGTATTCTTGGTCCTTTCTACCATCTTCGAGTTCAAGCTCGATAGCTCGGCGGGCCAATATGTCCTCAAGGGGGGGCGCTGCAACGGAAAAGAGCTTACACAATAGGCTTGATGAGCCTGAACTCTACTCTCCTGTTCTTTTTCCGCCCTTCAGGCGTCGAATTGGTGTGTGTGGGGTAGCCTTCACCTGCGCCTTCCGGCTTGAGCCGCTTGCCGGGAATGCCCTTTTCTCTCAAGTACTTTGCTACCGCGTTGGCTCTACGTTTGGACAATGCCAAATTGGCATCTGCATCTCCTATGCCATCGGTATGCCCAATGATATCAAGGTGGAGTTTGGGGCGCCCTTTCATGATGCGCGCCAGTTCGTCTAGCTCCTGCCTGCCCTCGGGCGTCAGTATATCACTACCGCTTTCAAATTGTATGCGCTCAAGGGTGATGAACTCCCCTTGCTTGAGCTGCTGCAGCTTGAGGCCCCTGAGCTCGAGCTCCTGCCGGTCGTCGGAAAGCGTAAAATCCAGCTTCTCTACACAGACTTTGTGGGCGTTGTTGTAAGCGCCGGTGGCGGAGGTGATGCCCCAGTATACATCGGGGTTGCCGTTGAATACTTCTGCGATCAGGTTTTCGCGGTAGGATACGACCGTCCTGCCGTCAATTTTCACTTGGAAAAGCATCTGCTCGGCGTCCCAGGTGATCCGCAAGGGGTGCTCCCGGCAATCCTCCAGGTTCGCGATAGCTTTTGGCGGGGTGAGGCCGTAGGCATGATGTACATTCCCATCCCTGAGCAGCGCAACGTGATCGGCGGCAGGGTCTCCTAAGTGCCCGTTCTCCCAAGTATCAACTTCTAGCCCAAGGGAAGGGTAAAGCCCCGCAAAACCCATGCCTTCGCCCCGGTAGCCAGTCCGTTCTGCATGGGGGTGGAAAACAAAAACCATACCGTCCGCTCCTTTTTCATCTTTGCAGCCCAGCATGAGGCGGAGCTCCATATCAAAGTTGGCCTCCAAGCTAATGGCTTTTTGGTACCAGATGCTGCCTGAAGACCACTCGAGGTCGGGGGTGAGCTGAATACAATCGCCCCCTGAAGGGCGTGCATCGCCGGCAAGGCGGAAGTCTTGTAGGGCAGCTGTGCTTTGTGCGTGCAGGCGAGCAGCTGTCAAAAGGTATAGTGCAATAATGCTTAGGGTGAGTTTGTTTTTCATGGCCAGGAGTTGTCCGTATTTGATACTGTGCAAACGGAGCTGCCTGATAAAAAGTTTGCTGGCCAGGGGTTCAAGGTGGGGCGCCATTCAGGTGGCCGATGGGAGTATAGCCTGGCATTGGCCTAGCGCTGCGAAGGGGTGGCAAGCCCGACAGGGCCGAGCGGGCAGCGAGCCCCGTAGCATAGCGGCACCTGCCCGTTGGCAGGGGCAGGCCCCTTCAAAAAACGACACTCTGGTTTGCACCCAAACTGCTTTAGGAGGAAAGAAAAAAGCGGCGGCACAACCGTATGCACCGCCGCTTTTAGCCTTGGGGCGAGCCCTGTTAAATGATCATTCCAGCACCCACCGTCTCATTGGTAGACTCGTCCACAAAAATCACGCTTCCGGTCACTCTGTTTTTCCGGTAGCTGTCGTGGAACAGCGGCTTGGTGGTCCGGATGACCACCCTTGCAATATCGTTCATGCCGATTTGCTTGTCCTCCTCGTTTCTGTGGAGGGAGTTGATATCGAGCTTGTAGCGCACCTCTTTGATGATGCAGCGCACATCTTGAGTCGTATGAAGGATGGCATACTTGCCGCGCACCTGCAGCGGGCGCTCGTTGAACCAGCAAACCATGACCTCGACATCTTGGTCGATTTCCGGGGTGTTGTTTTCTCGTACGATCATATCCCCCCTGCTCAGGTCGAGGTCGTCTTCCAACAGCATGGTCACAGACATAGGCGGGTAAGCCTCCTCTACCTCTCCGTCGAAAGTATCAATTTTTGCAATCTTGCTCGTGAAGCCAGAAGGCAGCAGCATGACCTTGTCCCCTTTCTTGAACACCCCGCCGGCTACCCGGCCTGCATAGCCCCGGTAGTCATGGTATTCATCTGTATTGGGGCGGATGACATACTGCACGGGGAAGCGGCAGTCGATGAAGTTGTAGTCGCTGCCGATATGTACGTTCTCCAGGTAGTAGAGCAGGGTGGAGCCGCCATACCAAGGCATGTTTGCTGATTTGTCCACCACATTATCGCCCATTAGTGCAGAAATGGGGATGAAGTGCACGTCATTGACATCGAGTTTGTAAGAAAACTCTTCGAAGTCAGCTTTGATCCGCTCAAAGGCCTCCTCTTTGTAATCGACGAGGTCCATTTTGTTTACACAGACGACAAGGTGGGGGATTTGCAATAGGGAAGCGATGAAGGCGTGGCGGCGGGTTTGTTCTACCACACCATGCCGGGCATCGATAAGGATAAGAGCGACATTAGCCGTCGAAGCCCCCGTCACCATATTCCGGGTATATTGTATATGGCCGGGGGTGTCCGCTATGATAAACTTGCGCTTGGGCGTAGCAAAATACCGGTAGGCCACATCAATGGTGATGCCTTGTTCGCGTTCTGCTTTCAGCCCATCGGTGAGCAGGGCAAGGTTCACACCCTCTTCGCCCCTGCGCTCTGTGCTCTGGCGCACCGCTTCGTACTGGTCTTCAAATATAGATTTGCTGTCGTACAACAGGCGGCCGATGAGGGTCGATTTCCCATCATCTACGCTGCCTGCGGTAGTAAAGCGCAAAAGCTCCATGTTTTTATAGTCAGTCATGCTGCTGTTTTGTCTTGTTTGGAAAAGGAGGTCAAGGAAAATGGATGGGGGCAACCTAGAAATAGCCCTGTTTCTTCCGGTCTTCCATAGCCGTCTCAGAGCGTTTGTCATCGGTCCGCCCGCCGCGTTCTGTTTTCCGGGCGATCGAAACTTCTTTGATGATGTCCTCAATCGTAGCGGCCTCAGATTCCCAGACGCCGGTGCAGGTCATGTCACCGATCGTCCTGCAGCGGACCATCTTCTCTTCCACTGCGGCTTGTTCTTCAGGCCGCTTGGTGATGTATTCGCAATCCGCCAATAGGGTGCCTTCCCTTTCGAAGACGGGGCGCTTGTGCGCGAAATAGAGGCTGGGGAGGGGCACCTTTTCCATGGCGAGGTACATCCAGACATCCAGTTCGGTCCAGTTGCTGATGGGGAAAACGCGGAAGTGCTCGCCGAACACCTTTTTGCCATTGAACAGGTTCCAAAGCTCAGGGCGCTGGTTTTTGGGGTCCCACTGCCCAAATTCGTCCCGATGAGAAAAGAAGCGCTCCTTGGCACGGGCTTTTTCCTCATCTCTGCGGGCACCGCCCAGGGCAGCGTCGAATTTCCCTTTCTCCAGTTCCTCCAGCAGCACATTGGTCTGCAGGTAGTTCCGGCTGGCGTTAAAACCTTTCTCTTCCACCGCCTTCCCCTGATCGATGGCCTCCTGTACCGAGCCTACAATCAGGCGGGCCCCCACGCTTGCTACCAGTTCATCCCGGTAGGCTATCGTTTCCGGGAAGTTGTGCCCGGTATCGATGTGCAATAGGGGAAAGGGGATGTTGGCAGGGTAGAACGCTTTGCGCGCCAAGTGTACCATGAGGATGGAGTCTTTTCCGCCGGAGAACATCAGTACCGGGCGCTCAAATTGGGCAGCGACTTCCCTGATGATGAATATGGACTCGGCTTCCAGCTCCTTCAGGTGGTTCAAGTTATAGCTCATAAAGATGGATAGCTTTGGCCCGCCCGGATGGCAAGGGCGGGCATGGATTAGTATTTTATGATGGGATGGATGAAGGCATACAGTTGGCCTACCGCTTCATCCAGGCTCAGCTGGTCTGTCCGGATTTCGAAGGCCGGCGACAAAGGCGCTTCGTAGGGCGCGTCTATGCCCGTGAAGCCCTTGATCTCTCCAGCTCTTGCCTTTTGGTAAAGCCCCTTTACGTCCCGCTCTTCGCACACCTCTATTGGGGCGTTGACGTAAATTTCGATGAAATCCTCTGCTCCGATAACGGCCCTGGCCATATCCCTGATCTCCCGCGTTGGGCTGATGAAGGAGTTGATGGTGATAATGCCGGAATGCAGATAGAGGCGGGCGACTTCCGCTATGCGCCGGATGTTCTCCTTGCGGTCTGCATCGCTGAAGCTGAGGTTGCTGTTGATGCCGGAGCGGATATTGTCCCCATCGAGCACTTGAGGGAAGAAGCCCTCGTTGTAAAGCCTGCGCTCCAGGTGCTGGGCAATAGTGCTTTTGCCCGATCCCGACAGCCCGGTCAGCCAAAGGGCTTTGCCTTTCTGCTTCAGCCTGCGCTCCCGGTCTTCCCGTTGCAGCAGGCGGTCAAAAATAGGGTGGATATGTTCAGCCAATGTTTTTGTTTTTTCTGCTGTGCCAATGTTGAGCAAACGAAGGTACAAAGAAATGAAGATTATCAGTGCGCGCAGCGGGCTTGTCTTAACGCATCACTCCCCAAGGGGCAAGCCGCAAACCCAGTTGCTGTTGTTTTTGGGAGGGGCCTGCCCCTGCCTCTCGGCAGGTTGCCGCTATGCTCCGGGGCTCGCTATCCGCTCGGCCCTATCGGGCTTGTACCCCTTCGCAGCGCTAGGCCATAAAATCTCCGGCAGATGCGCCCAAGCAACAGGGCAAAGATAAAGCCATGAAATAATTATACTAAATCTATAGGAAAATAGTTTTAATTAAATTGGCGGGCTATCTGGTGTGGGAGAATGCCTCAAAGTTTTACCTTTAGCGAAAGCGGACAGGCTGGGCAAGCGCCTTGCGCCCTACAGTAGAAAGAGGCGATAACAGGGCAGCGGGGGGGAGCCCCTATTGCACGGCCTGCCATTATATCGATCACACCGCAAAAGCGAAAAAAATGAGCGAACCAACCGGCCCACTGCATTTCGAGACCCGTGCTGTACGCGAGCAAATGGAGCGCACCGGCTACCGGGAGCACAGCATGCCGATGTTCCTGACCTCCAGTTTTGTTTTCCCCGGGCCAGAGCGCATGGAAGAAGCTTTTACCGGGGGCAATGACGACATCATCTATACCCGCTACAACAACCCCAACAACGACGAGCTTATCCGAAAGGTGTGCAGCCTGGAAGGCGCTGAGGATGGGTTCGCTACAGCTTCGGGCATGGCCGCTGTCTTTGCCAGTATGGCTGCTTTCCTGGAAGCAGGCGATCATGTGCTGGCCTCCCGTGCAGTTTTTGGCTCAACCCATCAGATTTTAGCTTCCCTTTTCCCCCGTTGGGGCATTTCGTATACTTATGTAGACCCATTGGACATCGACACCTGGGAGGCCCATATCCGGCCGGAAACCAAGATGATTGTACTGGAGACGCCCTCCAATCCTGGCCTGCAATTGATTGACCTGGAGAAGGCTGGAGCCTTGGCGGATAAGCACGGGCTCATTTTAAATGTAGACAATTGCTTCGCAACGCCTTACCTGCAGCGCCCTGCAGCCTATGGGGCAGGCCTGGTCGTGCATTCCGCTACCAAGTGGATGGACGGGCAAGGCCGGGTCTTGGGCGGGCTGATCGTGGGCAAAGCAGAGCTGATTGAGCAAGTGCGGTTTTTCTGCCGGCATACCGGCCCTGCCATGTCGCCCTTCCATGCATGGGTGTTTTCTAAAAGCTTGGAGACGCTGGCGGTGCGTATGGAGCGCCACTGTGCCAACGCGCTGCAGCTGGCAGGCGCATTAGAGAACAGTGCACTGGTAGAGCGCGTGTTCTACCCCCATCTGCCTTCCCACCCACAGTACGAGCTGGCGAAAAGGCAGATGTCTATGGGCGGCGGTATCGTAGCTTTTGAGCTGAAGGGCGGGCTGCCTGCGGGGCGGCGTTTCCTTAGCCGGCTCAAGCTCTGCTCCCTGTCCTCCAACCTCGGCGATACCCGCACTATTGTTACCCACCCGGCTTCTACGACCCACAGCAAGCTGAAAGAAGAAGAGCGCCTTGCGGTTGGCATAACCCCGGGCATGGTGCGCGTATCGGTAGGCCTGGAGCACCCCGAAGATGTCATCGCCGACTTGTTGCAGGCACTGGGCGAAGGATAGGGGCCGCTGTAAAGGTTAGGGGCTATATGTATGCAGATAATTATTATATTCGAGCCAAGTCAAATCACTCCCCCATGAATCGGATCGGCTATCTGCTGCCTGCTCTTATCTTCTGCCTATTTACCGCCAAGCTTGCTCTGGCGCAGCGGGTGGTCGGTTATCTACAGTTTCAGCGGGAGCCCATTCTCCATCAGGTAGAGATGGACAAGCTCACCCACCTCTGCATAGCCTTTGCCAACCCGGATGCCCATGGCAACCTTCAGACCAGCAATGTGGATATTTCGCCCATCGTAAGGGAAGCCCAGCGCCATGGGGTCAAAGTCTTGATCTCCCTGGCCGGCGGTGCTTTACAGGAAGACTGGCAGCAAGCTTGGTCGCATTACCTTCAGCCGCAGCAGCGGGCCGCCTTTGTTGCCCGCATCATGGATTACGTCCGCATCCACAGCCTGGATGGGGTAGATGTAGACCTAGAATGGAAAATGGTCGATGCCAACTATAGCGGGTTTGTCTTGGCGCTCAAGGCAGCCCTGGACAGAGAGCAGAAGCTCCTGACTGCTGCATTCCCTGCCAAGACGCGGTACCGGCATGTGAGTGATGAAGCGCTCCTTGCTTTTGATTTTATCAATATCATGGCTTACGACCTCACCGGGCCTTGGACTCCAGACCGGGCGGGGCAGCACGCACCTATAAGCTTGGCCAGGGCTTCCCTGAGTTATTGGGAAGCACAGGGCGTGCCCCGCGGCAAAATCGTACTGGGCCTGCCTTTTTACGGCTGGGATTTTACCGACCGCAGCCGCATCCGCTCGGTCAATTATGGGGCTATTGTGAGCCAAAACCCAGCCCATGCTTATCTAGACCAAGTGGGGCAGTTGTATTTCAATGGGCTGGCCACCATTAAAGCTAAAACTAGGCTCGCCTTGGAAGAGGCTGGCGGTGTCATGTTATGGGAACTGGGCCGGGATGCCTTCAATGAATATTCTCTTTTGAGGGCTGTGCATTATGAACTGAAGGGAGGCCCGGCCCTGGCAGCAGACCGCCCTCCGCAGCCTAAGGCGCTGTCTGAAGGGGCAGCTGTTGAAAGCCCTGGCCAGGCCGCTGCCCGCCGCCCCATCGTGCCGGCGGCTGCTGCAAGAGGGTTTGGCGAAGGCCGGCTGCTGTCAGCCCAAAATGACTACCGGTTAAAAGTAGAGCCGGTGCCTAACCCGTTCCAAGATTCTGTAGCGATCATCAGCCACGAGACAGAGCCGCTTGAGCTGGTTTTGATAGACAGCCGGGGCAAGGTGCTCCGGGAGGCTATCCTTCAGCCCTATGCTAAAGTGACCTGGGAAACATCCAGCTTCCCATATGGTTATTATACTTTGACTGCTATGGTCGGGGAACGACAAGCAGCCCGGAAACTGGTGAAGCAAATCAGGGCAGGCGCAGGCCCCCGCGAGGAGCAGGGGCAGCAAGATATACTCGAGGGCTGGCCCGTTCATTAACCAAAACGAAAAGTTGAATTTTATGCAAAATCTACGCTTACCGCACTTGGCTGTGCTATTTGCCATTGTGTGCCTGTCGTGGCATGGGCTGCAAGCCCAAGCCCCAAAGCGGTGGACTACAGGCGACATTTACCAAGGAATACAACAATTGAACTTCCTGGGCTCGGCTTTGTACGTGGCTGCCCACCCCGATGATGAGAACCAACGGCTGATCGCTTACCTGGCCAACGAGGAGAAAGCAGAGACCGCCTACCTTTCCCTGACCCGGGGCGATGGAGGGCAGAACCTGATCGGGCCTGAGATCCGGGAGTTGCTTGGTGTCATCCGTACGCAGGAGCTGCTCGGTGCCCGCCGTACGGACGGGGGGGAGCAGTTGTTTTCCCGCGCCAATGATTTTGGCTACTCCAAGCACCCCGATGAGACCCTGAAAATCTGGGAAGAAGATGAGGTGCTGGCCGATGTGGTCTGGGCCATCCGGAAATGGCGGCCAGACGTGATCGTCAACCGGTTTGATCATCGCAGCCCGGGCCGTACACACGGGCATCATACTTCCTCGGCCATGTTGTCCTACGAAGCTTTTGACCTGGCAGCGGACCCTTCCGTCTTTCCCGAGCAGCTCAAGTATGTAGCGCCTTGGCAGCCCCGCCGGCTGTTCTTCAATACGTCGTGGTGGTTTTATGGGAGCCAGGAAGCATTTGACGAGGCAGACAAGTCTAGCATGATGAGCGTAGACATAGGGGTGTATTACCCCATGAGGGGAAAGTCCAATAATGAAATCGCGGCTGAAGCCCGCAGCATGCACAAGTGCCAAGGCTTTGGGGCCACCCTGAGCCGAGGTGCTCAACAGGAATACCTGGAACTGTTGAAAGGGGATATGCCGGCTCGCAAAGAACGGCTGTTTGAAGGGATCAACACCACTTGGTCCCGGGTGGAAGGTGGCGAGAAAGTAGGCGAAATCTTAGAGGAGGCCATCCGGGCTTATGACTTCACAAAGCCGCATGCCTCTGTGCCCAAGCTGTTGCAGGCTTACAAAGCAATGGCCTCGCTCGATGGTTTTTGGCCGCGGAAAAAAGAAAAGGAGCTGCAGGAGATTATCCTCGCCTGCATGGGGCTCTATCTGGAGGCTACCGCTGAAGAATATTCTGCAACCCCGGGCGAAGCAGTGGAGCTGAGCCTCGAAGTGGTCAACCGGTCTGAGGTAGCGGTTGCGCTTTCAAGTGTAGCCTACCTGCCCTTTGACCGCGACACTGCCTTGGCTCTTGTTTTGGAAAACAACCAAGAGTACAAATGGTACAAAACGGTCACGATACCAGAAGATATGGCGTATACCAACCCCTACTGGCTGAACGAGCCCGGCAGCTTGGGCATGTACAAGGTAGAAGCGCAGGAAATGCGGGGTTTGCCAGAAACGCCACGGCCCCTGCATGTTGTGTTCAGGTTGAATGTAGATGGGGTTGCCCTGGCAGTACAAAGGCCAGTTGTGTTCAAGGAAACGGACCCTGCCAAGGGGGAAGTGTACCGGCCTTTTGAAATTACCCCCCCAGTTTTTGCAAACCTCAGCGAGAGCGTTTATGTGTTTGCCAGCGAAGCAGCGCAGCCGGTCAGTGTCCGCGTCAGGGCAGGAGCGGATAGCATATCTGGCAAGGTAAGGTTGAGGGTGCCTGAAGGTTGGAGGGCCGAGCCTGCTGCACAAGAAGTTTCCCTTGCGGCAAAATCAGCAGATCAGGTTTTTAGTTTCACCTTGTTCCCGCCCAAAGAACAGTCGGAGGGGTATATCTCCCCAGAGGTAGAGTTGGAAAACGGCAAGGCTTACAGCCGCGGGCTAGACCTCATCAGTTATGACCACATCCCTGCTCAGACGGTCATGCTGGAAAGCCGTGCCCGGGTAGCTCGTGTAGACTTGAAAACTGCGGGCCGCCGCATCGGCTATCTTATGGGGGCTGGGGATGTAGTGCCCAACAGCCTTGAGCAGATGGGCTATGAGGTAGAACTGCTGGAAGATGACGACCTCTCTGTTGAGTACCTCAAAAAGTTTGATGCTGTGGTGCTGGGCGTCCGGGTATACAATACCAATGAACGGATGGCTTTTCATCAGGATGCGCTGATGGGGTACGTGAAGCAGGGCGGTACCGTGGTCGCACAGTACAATACCTCCCGTGGGCTCAAGGTGAAATCCGAAGACATTGGCCCTTACCCCTTTAAGCTGTCCCGAGACCGGGTCACGGTGGAAGAAGCGCCGGTTGAGGTTTTAGCCCCCGGCCACCCGGTTTTGAACTGGCCCAATAAAATAACGGAGCAGGATTTTGAAGGCTGGGTGCAGGAACGTGGGCTGTACTTCCCAAATGAATGGTCAGAAGAGTACACCGCGGTCCTTTCTTCCCATGATCCGGGCGAAGACCCCAAAAAAGGCGGCCTGCTCGTTGCCCAGTATGGGGAGGGCTACTATGTTTATAGTGGCTATAGCTGGTTCCGTGAGTTGCCGGCAGGGGTGCCGGGCGCGTTCCGCCTCTTTGCTAATTTGGTCTCCTTGGGGCAGCAGGAGCGTTGACCCCCAGCCAAAAGCCGCTTTGGAGGCCTTCTCCAAAGCGGCTTTTGGTTTTCTGCAAGATAGTATCGGCAGCGGTGGGCATACCGCAAAGGTGCTGCCGCCCTATCTGCCGCCCTGTTGAGTGATCTGCTGGAAGATGTCTTCTGTACTGATATGGCCAGCCAGGTCTTCATCAAGGAGTTCCGCGTTTTCGGTATGCTGCCCTTTCACCTGTAGCTTAGGGCTGACCACTTCGTAGTCTGCTTCATCATACTCGTAAATGGACCAACGGCCCCAATTGTACTCAAGGGCGGTCAGGCTTTCTACCCAATCGCCAGAGTTCAGGTAAGAGACCTGCCTGCCGTTGACGGTCTCCGTCCGCATTTGTGCACGGTGGATGTGCCCGCAAATGACATAGTCGTACTCTTTTTCTGCTGCGAGCTGTATAGCGGTGTCCTCAAAGTCCCCTATGAATTTAATGGCTTCTTTGACAGAAGCTTTGATCCGCTTGGCAAAAGACATCCGGGGCTTGCCCATTGCCATACGTGCTTTGTTGATAAAGCGGTTGAGCACAATTAGCCAGTCATAGCCTTTGCCGCCCAGCTTAGAGATGAAAGGGGAGTACTGAATGAACAGGTCGAATATGTCGCCATGGAAAATCCAGTAGGTCTTGTCTTTAAGCTGCAGCAGCAGCTTGTCCCGAAGATGTATGTTGCCCGAAGAGAAATCAGAGTACCGCCGCAGCGCATCGTCATGGTTGCCCGTGATGTAGTACACCTTAGTGCCCTTAGCAGCCATTTTCAGGATGCGCTGAATGACCTGTATGTGCTCTTTGGGAAAGTACCGCTTCCGGAACTGCCACATGTCCACGAAATCCCCATTGAGGATAAGGGTTTCTGGCTTGATGCTCTTGAGGTAATTGAGGAGCTCTTTGGCATGGCAGCCATAAGTGCCCAAGTGTACATCAGAAATGATAACGATGTCAAGTTCCCGTTTCATAAGCGCTCTTCAACGGCGATGCCGGATTTTTATAATGAGCACAAAATCAATACTTTTTGTAAAGTGTATGTAAAACGGGAATTACGATTGGTTTAACCTTTGGAGGGGGGTATCAAAAAGCCCGGCTGGGGGCATTCCAGCCGGGCTTTTTGCGCACAAGCGCTTATCTAAGCGCCATTGGGCACAGGGCAATTTGTGGGCTTTGCCACACTATTCCACGCGCTTAAAGATACGGGGGAAGTTGAGGCGGCCCTCTTTGGCGATAGGCTCGAGCACCAGCTTGTTGCCGCTGATCGACAAAATCTTGCTGGGCTTCCCTTTGGCGCCGAGGTTGATGGTCAGTTCACTGCCATCTGCGTTGAGCTCCCAAGTGCCGCTCAGTGGAGAGCCGGCAGCAGCGTTGAGCAAAAGCTGCCCATCTTCCTGGAACACAAAGACGTCTCGGGAATACATATCGGCAAACTGTTGCACATTCAGGATTTCCTGGTCTGAGACAGCTTCGCGCTCTTTTACGGCCTGTACCATAGCATCTTTGTTGTACTGCCAGTTGCCGATCAGTTGCTGTTTGGCCGCTTCATTGCTGGTGCAAGAAACCAAGGCTACCAGCGCAAGAAAGAGTAATTTCTTCATGGGATATACAGTTCTTTTGGTCCACGTTTCTGCTCCCGGTTTTGAATGGGGAGCATTTAGAGCTCGTTGAGATTTTCTGCTAGGTGACAAAATGCCAGCCAGCTCTGAATTCAAACAGGGCAAAAGTAGGATTTGAACAGCAAATCCTACTGTTTTTGCGCTATATTTTTCGCAAGTGCCAGGTGCGTTGGAAAAGGGCGCGGACCAGATTGTCGTTTTTGGAGGGGCCTGCCCCTGCCAGCAGGCAGGTGCCGCTATGCTCCGGGGCTCGCTATCCGCTCGGCCCCTCGCCCTACAGGCGTCGGGTCTGGCCTTCGGCCACCCCTGCGCAGCGCTAGGCCAGTGCCAGGCTAGATAAACGCCTGCGATGTTTTGGTTCGCACCTTGGAAAACAAGGCCGTTGCTTTTTCTCAGGATACGACCTTTTTGATGCCTTTTCGGTATTCCCTGGGGCTTTGCCCAGTGATCCCCTTGAACTGCCGGTTGAAGTGAGATAAGTTGTTGAACCCACTTTCAAAACTGACGGCCGCGATGGTCAGCTGATCGTCGCCCAGCAGGCGGCAGGCATGTGCAATACGGAATTCATTGACAAATTGGCTGAAGGTTTTTCGCGTCAGTTTCTTGAAGTACCGGCAAAATGCGGGCACCGTCATGCTGACCAGCTTTGAAGCTTCATCCAGGTTGGCCTCTTCCTGGAAGTTGTCCTGTACATATTGGTAGATCGCTTCCATGCGGTCTTGGTCCTGTGCATTGACCTCCAGCGCAAAGCCACTGGCATTCAGCAGCTGATACTCCTCCGAGCCTGCCAGGCCCTGCAAAATGGAAAGGAGGGTCATCAGGCGGTCAAAACTGTTTTGAGGCCCCATGCCCTTCAGGCGTTCCCCTACTTCTTTTTTGGTATTGCCATGGAAGGAAAGGCCCTGCCGGGAGCGTTCGAACAGCTGCCTGATGCGGGCCATCTCTGGCTTGTTCAGGAAATCAGGGCCAAGGAAGTCTTCTTTCATCTGGACAACGATCTCCACGTGTGCCTCGAATACTTCCTCTGTAAAGCCGAAGTGGGGGAGGTTGGGGCCGAGGAATATCAGGTCGCCATCTTCAAAGTAGGAAATGTGGTCCCCGATATGGCGTTTGCCCCGGCCATTGGAGATGTATACGATTTCGTATTCTGGGTGGAAGTGCCAGCTAGGCCGGTTGCAGGCTTGCTTGTCGTCAAACCTCCGGAGGGTAAATGAGCTGCCGAATACGGGCTCGATTTTTTCAAGGATTGCTTTCATAGGGATTATCGATATAGCTGCCGGATGTTGCCCGGGCCTATTTTTTTTAAAAAAACATCCACCTCCATGCAGCGGGGCAAGCTGTGCCCGCCCTCCTTGATCAGGAGGTGAAACTTGTGCCGTATATAATTTGGTATTTGGCAGGCTCAGGGGGTGGTTTGTGCCCCTGTCTAAGGGTTGGGTAAATAACTTTTGGCAAGGTTTTCCATGCCCTATCTGCTTGAGAATACAATAGTTAAGCCAGAAAAGTTCACCTGCTCAGGAAGGGTTAATATGGTATGACAAAGGGTCAAAATAAAGGAGGACTGTTGCCGCGAGCAGGCCTACCTTTGCGGTGTCGTAAAAGAATATATTGAGTTTCATACACTACTATTGAGATGTGGTAGCTGTCCTGGTAAGGGGCGGCTGCCTTTTTTTATGGCAGCTCCGGCATGAGGCCGGGGGATTAAAAAAAACAAGGCCGGATTATCGTGCAGGCCGTTTAGCTTTGCACCATGAGCCGGCCTGAATTGAAAAAGCATATGATTCGGACTATCCGTACCCTGGCGTTCCACACGCCAAGCTTATCGGTTGGGATGACCTTTTTTACGTTGAGCCTTTTATTCGGCAGCTGGCTGGGGCGTTTGCCGGAAGTACAGCTGGCCCTCTCGCTTTCGGAGGGGCAGCTGGGCTTTGCCCTGCTCGGGCTGCCGGTAGGTGCCCTGATCATGATGCCGCTTTCAGGCTGGCTGGGCCGCAGGCTCAGCACAGGGCAGGCCATGACGTTTTCTACCCTACTGTTCTGCAGTTTGTTCCCGCTGCCTGCATTCGCGCAGGGAGCATGGGGCTTGTTTTTCCTTTTGTCCCTAGTGGGCCTTAGCAATAGCTTCATGAACATTTCGATGAACGCCGCTGCCGCTGCAGTGGAGCGGGAGTACAGCGTGGCCATTATGTCGGCCTGCCATGGCATGTTCAGCCTAGGGGCCATGTTGGGCGCGGGGTCCTCGGGCCTGATCGCCTCTATGGGCGTGCCCCTTCAGGCGCATTTGATCGGGGTGTCGATATTGATGGTGGGGCTGCATTTTTATTTCCGCGCGGCCATACGCCACCTGCCTGCGCAGCCCTCTGGCCCGTTGAAAAAGCAGGCTTTCGAGTGGCCTTCGGGGGCGTTGCTGGGTTTAGCTTTCATCGGTTTTTGCATCATGATAGGAGAGGGCGCGGTAGCCGATTGGGGCGCGATTTATCTGCGGCAGGACTTGGGCGCAGACCCCTTCCTTGCGAGTATGGGGTATGCCGGTTTTTCACTTTCCATGGCTATGGGCCGCTTTGCAGGGGACTCCCTCAGTTTGGCACTGGGCAACCGGAGGGTCATTATCGGCGGTAGTTTGATTGGTGCGCTGGGCGTGCTGCTGGCTATACTGGCCGATATGCCCATTCTGGCTATTGTCGGGTTTACGGTAGTAGGCATCGGCTTTTCGAGTGTGGTCCCTTTGCTTTTTGGCGCAGCTTCCCGTGTGCCTACTGGTTCTGTGGGCGGCAATATTGCGACAGTCGCGACATCGGGCGTCATCGGCTTCCTGATCGCCCCGCCTTTGATCGGGATGGTCAGCGAGCACTTTGGCCTCCGGTCCGGCCTGCTGATTGTCCTTTGCCTAGCTGTGGCGGCAGGCGTTGTCGCTTTCCGGAGCACGGCAACGGCAAGAAGCTAAACATGCGCTCCTGCTGCATCAATAAGCCCGGGCATCATCGTCTGGATTTCGGGGGTCTCCCGCAGCATGAAGGCGCCCCTCCTCATCCTTCAGCACGGCTTTGATAACGGCCATACGGTCAATCTCCCGGATTTCATGCCCCATAGCTTTGAGGGCTTGCTGTACGCTG
Organism: Phaeodactylibacter luteus; assembly: GCF_007993045.1. Lineage (GTDB taxonomy): Bacteria > Bacteroidota > Bacteroidia > Chitinophagales > Saprospiraceae > Phaeodactylibacter > Phaeodactylibacter luteus. The sequence goes on along the minus strand of NZ_VOOR01000010.1, from coordinate 73,886 downwards.
TCTGGCAGCCCGCCTTTTTCCAGCAAAATCTGGTCGGGCAGCCACTGATGGTGGAAGCGCCCGGCATTGATCGCCTCGGGCAGTGGCATCCCAAACTCAGCAACGTTTAGGAAGACCTGGAAAACTGCAGTGATGATGGTGCTCCCGCCCGGGGCCCCAAGGACCAAAAACAGCTCCCCGTCTTTTTCCACAATAGTGGGGGTCATGGAGCTGAGCATGCGCTTGCCTGGCGCGATGGCGTTGGCCTCAGCCCCTACCAGGCCAAATTGGTTGGGGACGCCTGGCTTGGCGCTGAAGTCGTCCATTTCGTTGTTCAAAAAAAAACCCCCTTCGCGCACAAAGACTTTGCTGCCGTAGTTGCTGTTGAGGGTGGTGGTGACGGAGACCGCCTGGCCCTCGGGCGATACCACTGAGGTGTGGGTGGTCTCAAAGCTCTCTTTGACCAGGGTAAAGTTGCCGGCAGCCAACTGGCCCGAGGCGGTGGCAGTATCCGGCGTGAAATCGGCCATACGGCTAGCCAGGTAAAGGGAGTCCATCAGCTTTTCCATCGGCACATCATAGAAGTCAAGGTCTCCAAGGTGCTGCGCCCGGTCGGCGAACGCCCGCCGCTCCGCTTCCACCATGAGGTGTACGGCTGCCGTGTGGTGAAAACCCATTTCCCCAATCGCGTAGGGCTCCACCATCTCCAACATTTGCGAAAGCGCTACCCCTCCGCTCGAAGGGGGCGGCATAGACCATACCGTGTAGCCTTTGTAGCGGGAAGCTGTGGGCACCCGCCATACTGCTTCATAAGCCGCGAGGTCGGCTGTAGTGATCAGCCCGTCTTTCTCATCCATGGTTGCAGCGATAGCCTGGGCCACTTTGCCCTTGTAAAAGCCTATTGCACCTTGATCCCGGATAGCCCTTAGGGTCGATGCCAGCTCAGGCTGCCGGAACCAATCTCCACGTTCAAAATGGTTTTTTATGAATGGTATACCTGGCTCGTTGTGAGCAAGGAATTCCTCTTGGAAACGATTGAGCCGTTCGGCCTCTGCTTGGGAAAGCTGAAAGCCCTGTGCTGCATAATCGATAGCAGGCTGTAGCAGGGCAGACCAATCTTTGAGCGCACTGTATTTTTCGAAAGCAGCTTCCATTCCAGCTACTGTGCCCGGTACGCCAACAGCTAGGGCGCCCGATCGGCTCAGCCCGTCAATGACCTGCCCGGTGCTGTCCAGGTACATGTTTTTATGGGCCTGTGAAGGCGCTTTCTCCCTGTAATCCAGGGCATGCACTTCTCCTTCGGGCTGCCTGATGACCATAAAGCCTCCGCCGCCCAGGTTGCCAGCTCGCGGGTAGACTACAGCCATAGCAAATTGAACGGCGATCGCTGCATCGACGGCGTTCCCTCCTTGCCGGAGGACTTTTAGCCCGGCCTCAGTTGCAAGCGGATGAGGCGAAACGAGGGCTGCTTGCTCACCTATTGCGGTTTTTTGTGCCGTATAAGTAGGTGCGCCTATCTTGTTTTTACAGCTTAAAGCATTGATTATCAAAGTAATAAGTATGAATAGGGCCAGTTTATCCTGAAGAAGGAGGTTCGTTGGTTTCATTTTTGGCACGGTTGTTGGATATAGGTAAGTGTCCTGAAAAAGGAACTACATCAAAATCAAAAGATGGTTTTGGCGGGGCAACGCCCCGCACCAAGGCTGTCAAAATACAAAATCTCCGGTACCTATGGGCAGCCATTGTGCCGGACTGATTTCGCCAACTTCGAAAGGGAATTTTAACTGTGCAGCCTGCATCCTGAACTTCAAAAGGGGAGGGGGCAGGTAGGGGTAATAAAACTAACTGCTTTGCAGGCTGCACTTTTTCCGCTCAAGCGGAGCCCTTCACAAAATAACCGGGGCGGCAAGCCGGCCCTGAAAATTTAGTTTGTTTGTTAGTAGCCAAAGGGCTACTGGTTTACTGGCTTTTGGGTGCTGCCGTGCAAGTTCGCGAGCAGCACTTTTTTATTTTTATCGCATATAAAAAATGCAGGCTGCGCACTTTCGCAGCCTGCATTTTCTCAGGTATATAAAGATACAAGGGCAGTTTATCCGGCCGGCTGCTCTTCCTGAAGGGTGAAAGTCCGGGAGACCGGATTGAGCGGGGTGTCAATTGCATTGCCCGCTTTGTCCACAAGCGTCAGCTTGATGGTGTTTTCGCCCATAGGCATTCCTTCGATATAATAGGGCTGCCAAGTATCTATCTTATGGACTTCCCCGTTGATCTCTGCCATTACGAAGTGCTCTGTGCCGAAGCCGGGCACATTAGCGAGGTAAAAGTCGAGCATGACTTTTTCGGTTTCTGCAGCTCCGGTGTAGGTGCCTTTAGGGCGGCTGTAGAAGAGCATAGGCGCCTCAATGTCCGAGGTAGCCTCAAAGCCGTTGTCTTTTACCGTAACCGCTTTGGCGACATGGGCAGCATCTGTTTTGATGCTCTCGTGGTAGGAGCGCGATAGGAAAGCGAGCATATAGTGCTCCCCGTCTGGGATTTCGTATGCAAAACTTGATTCGTACTTTGCGGCATACGGCTGATCGTCAATAATCAGGTGTATATGCTGCCCTTTTGCACTGTTGGCGCACATTTTCGCGCCTGCGTCCGGAGTCTGCACGCCGAGCTCGTAGGTTTCTCCTTCTATACCAAAGTCAAATTGCCCGGCAGCGTAGTTTACTGAGGCAATTTTGGCATCGGGGTAAGCTGTAGATGCAGTGAAAGGGGTGAGGGTGTACTTCAGTTCAGGAGCTGCAGTTTCCTCCATTTCGTTGGTTTCGTTCGAAGCCTGCTGCTCCCCTCCTGCGTTGTTCTGGCAAGCTGCCATTAGTACAGCGAGCATGAAAATAAGGCTCAGTGTTCTCATCATTAATCTGATTTAGGTTTCTACTTGTTATAAGGTAGCTGATTGTGGCAAAATTGCCTTGACCTGCCTATAAAAAGGATTGAACAGGTTTGGGGTTCAATATAAAGGATAAATCATGGATGAAAATATTAAGGATGACTTGGTAGAGCTCAGGGTATCGGGCATGACCTGCAACAATTGTGCAGCAAGCTTAAACCGTTACCTTGAGCGCAAAGGGCTGGAAGGCGTTTATGTCAATTTCCAGACCGAGGAGGTCCGTTATCATCAAGGGCAGGCTAGCATAGGGCTGGAAGAGGTCAAGAAAGGGATCCACAAGCTTGGGTTTACCGTTGAAGAGGACGCGCCTGGCCAGCAAGGCCCTTGGTGGACGTTGGAGCGCAAGCTTTTCATCAGCGCTGTGTTCACTGTGCCTTTGTTGCTGCAGCACCTGCTCATGATGGCAGGAGTGGAGGTCCCATTCCTAGAGGATTATTGGGTGCAGATGGGGGTGGCGCTGCCGGTATACCTCATCGGTTTTTTCCACTTTGGGCGCTCTGCCCTTAGCTCCCTGAAAGGAGGCGTGCCCAATATGGATGTGCTCATCTTCGTAGGCAGCACCGCTGCATTTGGCTACAGCTTGACTGGGACTATATTGGGCGAAGCCAACTACATTTTTTACGAGACCAGCGCTACCATTATCACCTTGGTGCTGGTAGGCAATTGGTTGGAAAAGCGGGCGGTGCAACAGACGACCACGGCGATCGGGGAGCTGGCCAAGCTGCAGGTAGAAACAGCCCGTAAGCTGATGCCCTCCGGTACGGTGGTGACCCTCAAAAGAGACGAGGTCAGGGTAGGGGACATCCTCTTGGTGAACGAAGGCGATAAAGTGCCTTTGGATGGGGTCATTTTGGAGGGCCAAGCCGCTATTGACGAATCTATGCTTACCGGGGAAAGCCTTCCGGTCGAAAAAGCTGCTGGCGACCGCGTCATAGGGGCTTCCTTGGTCGCCTCGGGCAACCTGAAAGTAGAAGTGTCGGCTACAGGCCGGGATACGGTGCTCGAGCAGATGATAGAGCTGGTCAAAACTGCACAGCAGGATAAGCCAGACCTTCAACGGCTGGCCGACCGCATCAGTGCGGTCTTTGTGCCTGTCGTTTTGGGCATTGCGTTGTTGACCCTGCTGCTTGGGCATTTCGCATTTGGGCTGGCTTTTGGCAAAGCCCTGATGAATGCCATTGCTGTGCTGGTGATCTCTTGCCCCTGTGCCATGGGGCTGGCTACGCCTACAGCCGTTATGGTCGGGGTTGGCCGCTTGGCGCGCAATGGGATTCTGGTGAAGGGTGGTGCTACGCTCGAGCTTTTTGACCGGGTAGAAGCTATCGTCTTCGATAAAACAGGCACCCTTACGACCGGGCAGTTCAAAATCAAGGAGATCACCTACCCTACCGGCGAATCTGCTAAAGCCAATGCGCTGATCTATCAGATGGAGCGGCATTCCTCCCATCCTGTGGCCCAATCTCTAGTGGCAGAAATTGGGCCGAGGCTCAATGGCGTGAAGGCGGAGCTGCACAACGTCAGGGAGCAAAAAGGCTTGGGGATGTGGGCGGAAAGCCCCGAAGGGAAAGTGTACCAATTGGGCTCTGCCCGTTTGCTAGAACAGGCAGGGCTGAGCCCCGTGCCGGGGAACCTATTTCTTCTGGAGGGGCAGGTGCTGCTTGCTGTCATCACTTTGGCAGATGATATACGGCCTGGGGCCAAAGGCCTTGTTGACTACCTTAAAGCTCAGGGCAAGGAGCCTGTAGTACTGAGTGGTGACCAAGAAGCTAAAGTAGCAGAGGTAGCTGGCGAACTGGGCATTTCAACATACTATGGCGCTCAGCTTCCGGCCCAGAAACTAGAACGGGTAGGGGCCTTGGCTGCTGCTAAGCCCACTGCTATGGTCGGGGATGGGATCAATGATGCACCCGCTTTGGCAAAGGCCACGGTAGGGATTTCCCTCAGCAATGCTTCCCAAGCGGCCATACATTCCGCCCAGGTCATATTGCTGAATGGGCAGCTGCCTTACTTGGAGCGGGCTTTCCGTATCTCTCGGCAGACTGTGAAAACCATAAGGGAAAATTTGTTCTGGGCATTTGCCTACAACGTGGTGGCCATCCCCATTGCCGCAATGGGCTATCTCAACCCTATGTGGGGGGCCCTGTTCATGGCGTTTTCAGATGTGATTGTCATCGGCAACTCAATACGGCTGAAGTACAAGCGTATCGGCGGGGCAAAGTAGGGGGCGGCAAAACAATTCGGGCAGCGGCAAGGTTCCTATCCATGCCGGAACGGCTTGAATAACGCAAATACCATATGAAAAACTTTGGTTTCGCCTTGCTGCTCTTATTGTTTTGGGGTTGCGAAAAAGAATTCCTGCCAGATGTGGCCAATGTCGAGCCTGCCCTTGTCGTCGAGGGGTATATCGAGGCTGGGAGCGAGCCCCGTCCTGCATTTGTGGTCTTGTCCAAAGCCCTGCCGTTTTTCAGCGAATTTAATGCAGACGACTTCAGCGGCAATTTCATCCGGGGGGCAGAGGTCAGGGTTTCTGATGGGCAGGATACGGTGACCCTTACGGAAGTCTGCCTCGAAGACCTTACACCGGTGCAGAAATCTGCGGCGGGCGAGCTCCTTGGGCTTAACTTGGACAGCATTGGGTTCAACTTTTGTGCCTACCTTGACTTGGGGCTGCAATTGCCTGGCCAGGCTGGCAAGACTTATACGCTGTGGGTCGAAGCGCCCCCTTTCCGTGCTCAGGCCGTGACCACCATCCCTTTGCATGTCCCTATAGATTCTTTGCGCTTCCGCGAAAACCCTGGCGAGCCAGTGGATACGCTTGCACAGCTGGTCGGCTATATTCAGGATCCCCCTTCAGTAGCCAATTTTTACCGTTATCAGGTCGGTATCAATGGAGGGGCAATAGCCAGCCCGGCTGCATCGGTCGTAGATGACCGGCTGTTCGATGGGGATTTGGTGGAGTTCCCTCTGCTGCGGCCACAGCCACGGGGGGAGACCGAGTTCGATTTTTCAACCTTTGGGCTTTACGAAACCGGCGATACGGTCACGGTGAAATGGATCACCCTTGACGAGGCCCACTACAACTTTTGGAATACGGTAGAGTTCAACACCGCCAATCAGGGGCCTTTTTCGAGCTACACCCTCATTGAGTCCAATGTGGAAGGCGGTTTTGGCATTTGGGGCGGCCTCTCCGCTTCTTACTACACACTGGAAGTAAAGAAGTAAGCCGTCAATCCCTGCAATCGGCAGCAGGAAGTCTTTATCTTTGCCGCCCTGCTGCTGTAAAAGGGCAGGGCAACAACAAAATAACAGGGGATACCCGTAACATGGAAATTACCCAACATCAAAAAACGGCCGTGGTGCTTGGCGCTTCGGGCCTTGTCGGCGGGCACTGCCTGCAGCAACTGCTCGGGCACAGCGCTTACGGGAAAGTGGTAAGCCTTGGGCGCCGCAAGCTGGGCTTTGCCCACCCCAAACTTTCACAGGAAATCGTCGACTTTGCGCGGCTGGATGATTTTGCACCGCTGTTCGAGGGGCAGGATGTCTTCTCTTGCTTGGGGACCACCATGGCCAAAGCGGGGAGCAAGGCTGCTTTTTATGAGGTAGACTTCACTTATGCTTATGAGACTGCCCGCCTTGCGCGGGAAGCGGGGGCTAATCAGCTGCTGCTGGTCTCTTCTGTTGGCGCAGATGCAGACTCCCTCTTTTATTATTCGAGGGTAAAGGGGGAGCTGGAAACTGCAGTGAAGGAGCTCGGTTACTGGGGGCTGCATATTTTCCGCCCCTCCCTTTTATTGGGGGAGCGTAAGGAAAAACGGTTGGCCGAACAGCTGGCCGTGCGCCTGAGCCGGGGCATAGCCCCACTGATGCAGCGCACAGCCTTATCGCCTTACAGCCCTATTGAGGCTCAAGATGTTGCCCAGGCTATGGTGCGCACTGCGCAGCGCCTCGAGCCTGGTGCATTTGTATATGACTCTGGCACTATTTACAACCTGGCTCATGCCTGAAAAATACACTTGATGTGTTGGGCTAGTGTAGCGGGAGAATAAGCCATTCTTGCCCTGCAATGATCCCCGGCGCATCTCGTCTGATAAGTGCTGGGAAAGACTGAATTAAAACTGAAGACCAAATCAATATGGCACACGAAGTCAAAAGAAAATCTGATATCCACATCAGCGTCGGGCTAGATGAGGAAAATATGCCTGTCGAAATCGAATGGGCATCAGCTGACGCGCCTGCCGGGCCTGCGCCCCAAGATGCAAAAGCGTTCCTGCTGTCTATCTTTGATAAAGATTCTAAGGACACCCTGCGCATAGATCTATGGACGCGGGATATGCAGGTCATTGAGATGGACCGGTTCATGTTCCAAACCCTGCGGGCCTTAGCGGATACCTATTACAAAGCAACGCAAAATGCGGCCCTGGCTTCTGATATGCAGCGTTTTGTGCAATACTTCGGCGAGCAGACAGAGATCATCCCGAAAAAATAAAAAAAAACTGCCGGGGAAGGGTTTGGAAATTTCTAAATGGAAATATACCTTTGCCGTCCGGCGAGCGCACATGACTAGCTCCCGCTGAATCCCCCCAGGTCGGAAACGAAGCAAGGGTAGGCAGGTTGAGCGGTCGATGTGTTGCTCGCCTTATTTTTTAAGGCGAACTTCTCCTTTCCAACATCCCCACATTTTTGTTGTCCTCCAAGATAAATGCAGCGCTACAGATAGGCGTAATGCCTAACAAGGTCTTATCTTTGAGCTGTTTTACAGCTATTCAACCACAAATGTAGCCTGTTTGGAACGGTTTGCAATTGGAACGAGCTCCAAATATGCTCTTGGCCCGGGCTCCCGGGCACAACAAAAATTAAATACCATGAAGTTCTTCGTTGATACGGCGAGCCTTGATCAAATCAAGGAGGCTAATGAATTAGGCATCTTGGATGGCGTGACCACCAATCCGTCCCTTATGGCCAAGGAAGGCATCCGCGGGGATGAGAATGTCATCAACCATTATAAGGCGATCTGTGAAATCGTTGACGGGGACGTCAGCGCGGAAGTCATCTCCACTGAGTACGAGGGCATGGTGGAAGAGGGGCGCCGGCTCGCTGGCATTGCTCCCAATATTGTGGTTAAAGTCCCGATGATAAAGGATGGGGTTAAGGCGCTCAGTTATTTCCGAGACAATGGCATCCGTACGAATTGTACCCTTGTGTTCTCGGCAGGGCAGGCAATCCTGGCTGCCAAAGCAGGGGCTACCTATGTTTCCCCTTTTATTGGCCGCATCGACGATATTTCTTGGGATGGCATGGCGCTGATAGAGCAAATTGCAGAAATTTATGCCATTCAAGGTTTTGAAACAGAAATCCTAGCAGCTTCTATCCGTAATGCCAAGCACATTGTGGATGCAGCCCGTGCCGGTGCTGATGTGTTCACTTGCCCGCTGAGCGCAGCATTGGGCTTGCTCAAGCACCCGCTCACAGACATAGGGCTGGAGCAGTTCTTGGCGGACCACAAAAAAGCCAACAGCTAAATTTTACAACGGTAATGCCCCTTTGGGGCTGATTGTGGATCAGTTGCAGAGGGGCATTACCGTTAAACAAACGGGCCCGGCTTGGGCATGAATAGGAGGGGCTAGAGGCTAAAATCTCAAGGGCATGAACCCTCAATACCGCAGTCGTTTAGAGAGCCTGTCGGGACTTTACGCTGGCATTGGCCTAGCGCTGCGAAGGGGTGGCCGAAGGCCAGACCCGACGCCTGTAGGGCGAGGGGCCGAGCGGATAGCGAGCTCCGTAGCATAGCGGCACCTGCCTTCACGGCAGGGGCAGGCCCCTATCCTTGTGGAGGGTGCAGGGGCAAGCCCCAAAAAGCGGCCATCTGGTTTGGGCACCAACCCCAATGCCCTCGAAATGCGATATCCTGAAAATCCAGGGTCCAAGGGCCTATGCCACAGCATTCAGCCCAGTGCCTAGTCCCCCTTTGATTTTTTCAGGGTAAACCCAAAAGTTGACCCCAGCTGAGGGGCGCTGCGCACATTGATGGTTTGCTTGTGCGCTTCGATGATGTGCTTGACGATAGACAGGCCAAGGCCCGACCCGCCCCGCTCCCTTGAGCGGCTTTTATCCACGCGGTAAAAGCGGTCGAAAACGTGGTTGATGTGTTTTTTGGGTATGCCCAGCCCATTGTCCGCAATTTCGATCAAGATGTTGCTGTCCATATCATAAAAGCCCACCCGGGTACGGCCATTCTCCTTCCCGTATTTTATGGAATTGTGGACGAGGTTGGTGAGCACCTGCCGTATGCTCTCCCGGTCGGCTTGGACTTTGAAGCCCTGTGCAGCTCCATCTTTAAGCTCTAGCCGGATATTCCGTTGTTCCGCCTTGAACTCCAAGTCTTCAAACACCTCTTCTGTCAGTTCCCGGATATCAAAGGTTTGGATCTCCAGCATGAGCGCCCCCGACTCCAGGCGTGAAATGGCCTCTAAGTCTTCCACGATTGTGTGCAGCCGTTCAAGGTTCTTAGCTGCCTTGGTCAGGAATGTCCGATTGACTTGCTCATCTTCCAGGGCGCCGTCGAGGAGGGTGTGAAGGTAGCCCTGTATATTGAAGATAGGCGTCTTGAGCTCATGAGAGATATCGCCTACAAAATTGCGGCGGTACTCAGCCCACGCTTTATATTTATCGAGCTCTTCCTGCTGCTTTTCAGCCCATTCTGCGACCTGCTTCTCCATTTCATCGATGATGTTCACCGTCACATCGATCTGCTTGGTCTTTTCCTGGGAGGTCAGTTTGTGCTTGTGGATGGTTTTGTAAATGAGCTTGATTTTGCGGTAAATATACTTCCGCAGGTAATAAATGGTAGTGAAATAGGCCGCAGTGAAGATGGCTATGCACATCACGATGGTGGCCACGCCCCAAGGGAAAAGGACCATAGTGCGCAGCCATTCAATGCCGAGCCATACGATTACAGCGCTGCCTGTGATGTAGAGGGCAACGACTTGGGCGATATGCTGGGGTGTCGGGTTCTTTAACATATGATCAGAATAGGAAAGCGCATTTATGGAAAAGCCTGCCCCATCAGCGCTATTTGTCAGGTATAAGAATCAGTGCAAGCCCGTCAGCAGGCCATGCCAACAATTGGAACCTTGGCGTGCAGACCGCATAGGAGAGGTAGGCACAAGCAGGCGGAGCATCAAAACTCAAATTTGTAGCCTATACCTTTAATCGTCTTGATGTAGTGGTCGCCGATCTTTTCGCGCAGCTTGCGGATATGCACGTCTATAGTCCGGTTGCCTACGATGACATCGGTGCCCCAAACCTTATTGAATATTTCTTCTCTGGAGAAGACCTTGCCCGGCTTGGACACCAGAAGGTAAAGCAGCTCAAACTCTTTTTTGGCCAGCTCGATCACCACATCCCCTTTGGTCACTGATACCCGGTCCCGGTCAATGAGCAAGTCCCCCACTTGAACGGTATTGGGCGATTCTTCTTCTACGGTGCGTTCTGACCGCCGGAGGAGGGCTTTGATCCGGCTGATGAACACCCGGGGGCGGATAGGCTTGGTGATGTAGTCATCACCGCCCACTTCAAGAGCTGCGATTTGGGAGTAATCCTCTTCCCGTGCCGTAAGGAAGGTGATAAGGGTGCGTTCGAAGCCCGGGCGGCTGCGCAGCTGCCGGCAAACTTCCACGCCATCCATTTTGGGCATCATGATGTCCAAAATGATCAGGTCCGGGCGCTCCTGTTCTGCAGTTTTTATGCCTTCTTCACCATTGGGTGCGGTGTAGACTTCAAAACCCTCTTTGAGCAGGTTGTACTTTAAAAAATCGAGGATATCCGGTTCATCGTCAACGATGAGGATTTTAGCGCTCTCCATGAGGTTGTGTAGGTTAGTCATTAAAGCCGCTGTGCCTATAACATAAGCAATAATCGGGGGAAATATGGCCCGATAATCTGCAAGGCGCGCTCAAAGTTAACCCTTCTGTCTACCGGGGTCCGGATACCTGCATTAAAAAAATGTTAACAATACCCTTAGAGCCCCATCCGGTGTGCGGTCCAATTGCTGGACAGGGTGCCGAAGAGCACTATGCTGATGGAGCTGAGCGGCATCAGTATGGCCGCAACGATAGGGGAGAGGGCGCCCTGTACTGCAAAGCTCAGCCCTATGGTATTGTAGACTAGCGCGAACGCATAGGCATAGTACACTAGGCGGATGCTTTTCCGTGCAAATGTGGTAAAAACAGGCAGTTGCTGGAATGCTTTGGCGTCTAGTATGCCATCGCAGGCCGGGGTGAAATTGTTGGTATCCTCTGTGAGGACAATGCCCGCTTCGCTCTGTTTCAGTGCTCCGGCGTCGTTGAGCCCGTCGCCCAGCATCAGCACCTGCTGCCCTTCGTCCTGCAGCTGCTTGACAAAGGAGAGCTTATCTTTGGGGGCTTGATGGAAGTGGAGCGCAGCTTCTGGGAAGAGGGGCGCAAGGTGCGCCCTTTCTCGGTCGTTGTCGCCTGAAAGCAGGTAGATTTCCGCTTTTTGCTTGAAGAACTCGATGACCTGGCTCAGCCCTTGCCGGAAACGGTTGTGGGAGATGAAGTGGCCGCGGTATTCGCCATCAATGGAAAGCCAGGTGCCGGTGCCTGCCGATGTGCCGCGCACGGCAAAGGCAGGTTTCCCGATCCGTATCTCGTGGCCGTCTGCCCAGCCTTTCACCCCCTGCCCGGTCACTTCTTCCCAGCCTGACAGCCCAGCCGGCTGCTTGGCTCCCCACAGCTGCTGTATCTGCTGGCTTACGGGGTGGCTGGAAGGGGCCGCTGCTGCTGCTGCCCAGCCAGCTTCTGTGGGGGTAAGCGGCGCTCCGTGGAAGGTGATGTGCCCGTTCCCCCTTTCCGTAAGGGTGCCGGTTTTGTCAAAGACCACTGCTGTGGCCTGTGCCATGCGCTCGATGACTGCTGCATTCTTGAGGAAAAAGCGGTGGCGGGCGAGTACGCGCAGCGCATTGCCAAAGATAAAGGGCACTGCGAGGGCCACAGCGCAAGGGCACGCAATGATGAGCACGGCTGTGAAAGCATTGACCGCCATGCCGGTGTCTTTTGGCAGCCAGTAAAATAAAGTGCCCGCCCCGATCAGCAATATCGCAATGGTGAAGTATTTGCCTACCCGGTTGGCGAGTTCGGTAGTGGGGGAGTCCTGGCTCTTGGTAAAGGCCTCGTCGTTCCAGAGCTGGGTGAGGTAGCTTTGCGATACCCGCCGGGTAAGGGCAATCTCTAGCACAGGCCCGGTTTGCCGGCCGCCGGCGTAGACTTTGTCCCCAGAAGCAGGGGAGACGGGGTCGGACTCGCCCGTGACAAAGCTGTAGTCGATGGCGCTCTCTCCACTGATGAGGATGCCGTCTGCCGGGATGAGCTCCCCATGCCCAACGCGGATGTGGTCTCCGGGCTCTAGTTTGTCTAGTGTTACGTTTTCTGTCGCCCCTTCCCCGTCAAGGCGGTGGGCGGCAATCGGGAAATAAGATTTGTAGTCCCGCTCAAAAGAGATGTTGTGGTAGGTGCGCTGCTGAAACCATTTGCCTGCAAGCAGGAAAAAGACCAGCCCGGCTAGGCTGTCCAGGTACCCTGGGCCGCTGTGGGTAAGGATCTCAAAAGCCGAGCGCCCAAAGAGGGTCAGTACGCCAAGGGCGATAGGGACGTCAATATTGAGGTTGCCCTTCCTCAGCCCAGACCAGGCAGAGAGCAGGTAGTCTTTGCCCGAGTAAAAGACCAAGGGGAGGGCCAGTAGCAGGTTCAGGTAGCCGAACAGTTGGAAAAAGTCGCCTTCTAAGGCTTTGTCCAGCCCCAGGTATTCCGGAAAACTGAGCAGCATGATGTTGCCAAAGGCAAAGCCGGCCACCCCAAACTTGTAGTAAAAGCTACGGTCTACCACAGGCTTTTCGCCCCCATCGAGGTTGCTGAGGTTGATGGCAGGGGTGTAAGCGATGCTGTCGAGCAGCTCTACCACCTGCCTCAGGCTCATCTCGCTTTCGCGGAAATGAATGAAGACTTCCTTGCTGACAAAGTTGACCTTGCTCGCAAGTATGGCAGGGTTGAACTTGTAGAGGTTCTCCAGCAGCCAAAGGCAGGAGGCGCAGTGAATGGCGGGGATGTAAAAAGTGGCCCGGGCCTGCTCCCCGTCCCTGAAGTCGATCAGCTTCTCCCTGACCGCTTCGTCATCGAGGAAAGCCCAAGTGGCCGACTTTTTCCCTTTGAGGTTGAAGCCGGCTTTTTCATCGATGTCGTAATACCGGCACATGCCATTCTCATTGAGTATGGTATAAACGGTCTTACAGCCTTCACAGCAGAAGTGATGGCCCTCGAATTGGATGTCGGTGTGGCCGCAGGGCTCCCCGCAGTGGGTGCAGGCCGTTGGCGTGTCTGCGCTTCTTGGCTCAGCCTCTAATTTTGTTGTGGCAGCAGGCATAGGTTTGGTCAGTTTGCGATGTCGGATAAATAAGCCAGTACTACGGGCACAAAGCTATAGAGCTGAGCTCCCCCCGGCGGTGACTTTTGTCAGCTGCGCCTCTGATAGGTGTCAGGCTCTGGCGGCAATGCCCAATTGGGCCTTATTGGTTTTGGGCAGGGCAGCGGGCTAGCGCTGCGGAGGGGTGGCAAGCCCGTCAGGGCCGAGCGGACAGCGAGCCCCGCAGCATAGCGACGCCTGCCGCTAGGCAGGGGGAGGCCCCAAAGCATAGCCTCCGGCCTTTTCGCTCAAATATGGAGCTGCTTCCAAACTTTTGGGCAGTAAATGCAATTGATAACAGGGCACCCGCCTTGCGGGCCTTGCCACGAACCGAACACAGACTACCACAATTATGGATGAGCAGCAATTTATCGAACGTTTGTTCAAATCGCATAAGGATTCGCGTAAAATCCCATCTCCCAGCGAGGTGTGCAACTGGCTGAACGGCCTGTTGTCTGTCATGTTCCCGGAGCTCTCTAACCACCGGTACCGGAACGAACGGGAGCTGGCGCAGTATTATCAGCAGCTCAAGCTAGAGCTGTACACGCTGCTGGAGACCATAGAGGATATGCTGCCTGGCAGCGCCCGTGAGCTGGAAGAAGCCTTTCTGGAAGAGCTGCCGCTCAACTATGAGCGCCTGCGCATGGATGCAGAGGCGATATTGAAAGGCGACCCCGCTGCAGTGAGCCAAACGGAGGTGATCCGTACCTACCCAGGGTTCCGGGCCATAGCGGTGTTCCGCCTGGCGAACACCTTCCACCGGCTCGGCGTGCCCCTCATCCCCCGTGTCCTGACAGAGCATGTGCACGGGCTTACCGGCGTGGATATCCATCCCGGTGCGACCATCGGAGACCGCTTCTGCATTGATCATGGCACTGGCATAGTGATAGGCGAAACGGTAGAGATCGGCAATGATGTGAAAATTTATCAAGGGGTGACCCTCGGTGCGCTCAGTGTCCGGAAAGAATACGCCAAGACCAAGCGGCACCCGACGATAGAGGACAATGTGGTCATTTACTCTGGCGCGACTATCCTGGGCGGGGAAACGGTCATCGGCTCGGGCAGCATCATTGGCGGCAATGTTTGGATCACCAAGAGCGTTGCTCCGGGCTCAAGGGTGTATTACAAAAGTATGGAAGAGGCTGCTGCGCCTTCCGGCGCAGCAGGGTAGGGCACTGCTGTAGGGCAGAACGATACTCAGGCTTGGGGTGTGGTGAGGGTTGCCGGCAGGGGGAACCTGTGCACACCAGGGAGAACATGAGCGGGCAGGGGCTTGTTTTATGGTGGGAGAAAATTCTTTCAGCCTAAAAATCAATGTTTTACGCCCAATTTATATGAACGAACCTGCACCACTGATCCACAAAATCACCCGCCCTTTCCGCCAGATTATCCGCCAAGAGTCTTCCAGCGGCGTTTTGCTCATCATCAGCACCCTGATCGCTTTAGCTTGGGCCAACTCTCCCTTGGCGCCATCCTACTTCGGGCTCTGGGAAACGCCGGTATCCATAGCCATAGGCACAGAAGCATTCACCAAGCCCCTGCTGCTTTGGGTCAACGACGGCCTAATGGCTATTTTCTTCTTCGCTATCGGGCTTGAGATCAAAAAGGAAGTGCTGGATGGTGAACTGTCGAGCCCCGCACAGGCTGCGCTCCCCCTCCTTGCTGCAGTCGGCGGTATGCTTGCACCGGTGGGCCTGTTCTTCCTGCTCAATGGCAACGGGGTGGGCGCAGAGGGGTGGGGCATCCCGATGGCCACCGATATCGCCTTCTCCATCGGGATACTCGCGCTGCTGGGCAGCCGCGTGCCACTGAGCATGAAGATCTTCCTGACGGCTTTTGCGATAGTAGACGACCTCGGCGCCATACTGGTCATCACACTTTTCTACTCCCATGAGGTACACTTGCAGCCGCTGCTCACCTCCGTGGGCGTGCTGGGCTTCCTCTTCCTCTGCAATTATGTGCTCAGTGTAAAGCGCAACTGGGTCTATCTGGTAGGGGGGCTCTTCGTCTGGTACTATATGTTCAAGTCGGGCATTCACCCCACTATTGCAGGCGTGCTCGTTGCGATGTCGGTGCCAGCCCACAACCGTATGCGTGCCCGCCGTTTCGCTGGCACGATAGAAGAGTTCCTTGACAACTTCCGGATGGAAGCAGCAGAAGAGGGCGGCCCGTTTATCCCTGAGGAAGAGCTGCACCGGATCCGGCATATCCGCCGCACGGTCCGGTCTGTACAGCCTCCCCTTCAGCGGCTGGAGTATCAGCTCAGCGACTTTGTGGCCTTTTTTGTGATGCCCCTCTTCGCCCTGGCCAATGCGGGCATAGTCCTCAGAGGCGGGCCAGCGTTGCTGGGCGAGCCCTTGTTGGCGCACATCGCCCTAGCTCTGGTAGCCGGCAAGGTATCCGGTATCTTCTTGTTTTCTTGGGCAGGCGTGAAGCTGGGCATAGCCACCTTGCCCCCTGCATTCCGCTGGGCGCACCTGATCGGGCTGGGGCTGCTGGGCGGCATTGGGTTCACCATGGCTTTGTTCATTGCCAACCTGGCGCTGCAGGATGCAGCCTTGCTGGCACAAGCCAAGCTGGGCATCCTGATTGGGTCTGCTGTAGCCGGTACTTGCGGTTACTTCCTGCTTTCTGCTACCCTGCCCAAAAAACGCCCGGAAAAAGGTTGATGCACTGGCCGGCTTGGGTGCAGCCATCTTCCAAAGCCCTTTCAGATACCTGTATTTGGGGCCTCCCCCTGCCTAGCGGCAGGCGTCGCTATGCTGCGGGGCTCGCTGTCCGCTCGGCCCTGACGGGCTTAGAGCTGTTCAGATTTTGCTTTTGGAGCGAACGCAGCCAAATTTTGCCCTGATCGAGGCGTTTTATATTCAAGAATGGGATAAAAGGGCCCCATTCTTGAATCCAATAGCCTAGCTACGTGACCGAAAAACAACGAAGAGCAGGACAAAATTTGGCAAGAGCAGCCCGAAGGGTAAAATCCGAACAGCTCTTAAACCCCTCCGCAGCGCTAGCCCGCTGCCCTGCCCAAACAGCTGCTGGGCTAGCCTCTTGCCGGTGCTCCGGGCAGTATGGGGGCAGCCTACTTTGTCTGCAACGATGCGGCAAAAAGACAGCTTTTCCGTACTTTAGGCGCTTTCAAAACCAAATAAGTACCATGCAAAGCGTACAGCAATATATTGAAGCCCACAAGGATCGGTTCTTGGAAGAGCTGCTCGAGCTACTTCGTATCCCTTCCGTGAGCGCTGACCCTGCCTACAAGGCCGATGTCCTGCGCACGGCAGATTTTGTGGCCGAGCGCCTTAGGGATGCCGGTGCAGATCATGTGGAAATCTGCCCGACTGCGGGTTACCCTATCGTCTATGCGGAGAAAATCGTGGACCCGGCCAAGCCAACAGTGCTCGTCTATGGGCACTATGATGTGCAGCCGCCCGACCCGCTAGAGCTGTGGGAGTCCCCACCGTTTGAGCCTGTAGTGAAGCCAACGGCCAAACACCCTGATGGCGCTATTTTTGCTCGGGGGGCGTGCGACGACAAAGGGCAGTTTTACATGCATGTCAAGGCTTTCGAGGCCATGGCCGCTACCGGCAGCCTGCCCTGCAACGTGAAGTTTATGATAGAAGGGGAGGAAGAGGTCGGCTCGGCCAACCTGGGCATCTTCTGCCGGGAGAACCAGGAAAAACTGTCTTGTGATACCATCCTGATCTCAGATACCTCTATCATCGACAATGAAGTGCCTTCCATCACGGTAGGCCTCAGGGGGATGAGCTACCTGGAGGTAGAAGTCGTAGGCCCCAACCGCGACCTCCACTCCGGGGTATACGGCGGTGGCGTAGCCAACCCTATCAATGTCCTTTGCGATATGATCAGCAGCCTGATGGATGCAGACAAGCACATCACCATCCCAGGCTTCTACGATGAGGTGGTAGAGCTGACGGCGGCAGAGCGCGAGAAGCTCAATGAAGCGCCGTTCAGCCTTGACCAGTACAAGGAAGACCTCGATATCGGCGATGTGCAGGGGGAAAAAGGCTACAGCACGCTTGAGCGGGTCTCTATCCGCCCCACCCTTGATGTCAATGGGATATGGGGCGGTTATATAGGGGAAGGCGCAAAGACGGTACTGCCGAGCAAAGCCAGTGCCAAAATCAGTATGCGCCTGGTGCCCAATCAGCGGCCAGAAGTCATTACCCGGCTTTTCCAGGAACATTTTGAGCGCATTGCCCCGGCTTCCGTTAAGGTGAAGGTGAAGCCCCACCACGGCGGCGAGCCGGCGGTCACCCCTACAGATACCCCCGAGTACATGGCCGCCTCCAAGGCCATGGAAAAGAGCTTCGGCAAAACGCCCATCCCTACCCGGGAAGGGGGCAGCATCCCCATCGTTGCCCTTTTCGAGGAGGTGCTGAATGCCAAGAGCGTGCTGATGGGCTTCGGGCTGAACAGCGATGCGATACATTCGCCCAACGAGCACTATGGGCTGTTCAATTATTACAAAGGGATAGAGACCATCCCTTATTTCCATGATTTCTACGCTGAGCTGAAGGGGTAAGATCCTGCCCACGCTCGCACAAGAAGCCTTGCCAACGGTATCCGCTACCGGGGCAAGGCTTTTGTTTTTTTCAGGCTACTGTGCTGAGAGGGCTGCACCGTACTGCCTTTTGGCATGCGCCACTTTTGCCCTTGAGGCCAGTAAACTTTTCCGCCTCTTATTAGGTTTATGTTAATTGAATGTTAACTTTGTATTAATTCAAAATTAACCGCCTGCGGATTGGGCGATTAAAATGAAGCGATGGAAACGCAAAGTTTAATGCCGGGCGAAACGGAGCCGGTAGGCACGGTAAGGCCCGGGGATGCGGTATTGGGGTAAAGCAGTGTATGCAACGCCCCGCGGCACCCCCGGGCTAATTGCATCACTTTAACAGCACGTAAGTTGCTGTGCCCCAATATAAGAGGAAGATGAAGAATTTGATTTCAGTTGCCCTGCTTTGGGCATTCGGGTGTAGTGTGGTTTTTGGAGCGGATGAGGTCCGCAAGGTCCCTTTTGAGCTAAGGAGCGGGCTGGTGATCGTGCAGGCAGCGATCAATGGGGATTCCGGAAGTTTTGTTTTTGACACGGGCTTCCCGCATACCGTTGTCAACCCCAAGAAAGTGGAAAACCTGAAGCGCCTCCCTCATGTGGCTATGGGGGCTGCCC
Source organism: Phaeodactylibacter luteus (assembly GCF_007993045.1). Classification (GTDB taxonomy): domain Bacteria; phylum Bacteroidota; class Bacteroidia; order Chitinophagales; family Saprospiraceae; genus Phaeodactylibacter; species Phaeodactylibacter luteus. The sequence goes on along the minus strand of NZ_VOOR01000010.1, from coordinate 55,314 downwards.
TGAAAGGCCTTCCCGTGGAGGTTGGGCATTTTACCTGGGCGGGCATAGAACGGCGGAACCTGACCGCCGTGGCCATGGATGTGCGTACGCTGGAGCGCACTTCCGCTACGGAGCTGATGGGCGTCATTGGCTTGGATGTGCTTGAGCAGCACGAAGTGCTTTTCGATATGGCCAACCAAGTACTGATGCTCTACGATGCGGATGAGGATTGGCTACACTTGCAGCGCACACCGGTTCACGAGTTCCGGTTCCGGCTGAAAGCCGGGCTGCCGGTCATCAAGGCCAAGGTGGGCAAAAAACGCCTTTCGATCGGTGTAGATGTTGGGGGCAGCCGCAACTTGATGTCGGAGGAGATGCTCACTGTATTTTCAGCTGCCCATCTTGGGGAGCGGTCAAGGAAATGGATGCGGGGGCTGAATCAGGAAGAAGCCTATATGACTATCGCGCCGGTCTGCGGGCTGCAGTTGGACAGATCTGCCTTTGAAAGGGTAACCTTTGTCTTTGGCGACCTTGGCCGTGCAGACTCATTTGGCATACAAGGTTTGCTGGGGCTCCCTTTCCTGGGTAAGTACCGTTTTTCTATCAACTACAAGACTAAACGGATTTACCTTTGGCCGCATGCCGCAGAAGCGAATTACAGGCGGATATAGGAGGAGTGCAGCGGGCGTTCAGTTTGCTCGCTTTTCCCAGCTTAGGCAAAGGTTAGGGGGCGTCATCTTCTTCAGGCAGCCGCTCCTGCAAGAGCTCTTCCGGGAGCTGTTTGCTGGCTTTCGCCCCCAATATGCGGATGCGCTCTGCCCGGCCGACCAAGGTGTCGCCAAACTTTTTGCTGTCCGAAAGCTTGTTGAGGGCACCGTGGTAAGCGCCCTGTGCTTGATCCAACCGCTGCCCGATTTCTTTAAGGTCTTCGGCAAAGGCACAAAACTTATCGTACAGCAGCCCGCTCTGCCGGGCAATCTCTAGCACGTTGCGCTTCTGTTTTTCCTGCTGCCAGATGTAGCTCACCGTGCGCATAGTAGCGAGCAGGGTAGAATTGCTGACGAGCACGACATTAGCTTCCAATGCTTCGGTGAACAGCTGTGGGGCTTCCTGAAGCGCTAGGGAAAGCGCTGGCTCAATCGGGACATAGAGCAGCAGATAGTCAGGGGTGTGGATTTGGTATAAGCCTGTATAGTTTTTCCCGCTCAGCCCACGGATGTGCTGCCGCAGGCTTTCGATGTGGGCTTTCAGGGCCTGATCCCGTTTATGGCCATCATCGGTATTGTGGTACTTTTCATAGGCTACCAGAGAGACTTTTGAATCGACGATGAGCGTCTTTTTTTCTGGCAGGTGGATGATGAAGTCGGGTTGTTTGAGCCGCCCATCCTCATCACGGAAAGAAGGCTGAGCAGAAAAGTGGTAATTCTTTTGGAGCCCTGCAGCTTCGAGCAGGCGCTGCAGCTGCATCTCTCCCCAGTTGCCTTGGATTTTGTTGTCGCCTTTCAGGGCTGCCACGAGGCTGTTGGCATCTGCGCTCAGCTGCTGATTCAGCTTTTGGAGCTGTTCGATTTCTTTGCGGAGCCCTGCACGGTCACGGGTCTCTTCAATAAAGCGCCGGGCTACGCCTTCCTCAAAGCGCTGTATATGCTCTTGCAAGGGGCTCAGCAGTTGTTGGAGCTGCTGTTGGTTCTGTTGGGTGAACCGGGAAGCCTTTTCTTCCAGTATATCGTTGGCCAGTTTTTCGAACTGCAGCTGCAAGCGCTCCCCCTGTTGCCGGGCCTCCTGCATTTGTTGTTCCATCTGCCCGGACATATTGAGGATCACCTGCTCCTGCTTGGCGATCCGGCTTTCCATCAAGCGGATTTCGGCCTCTTTTTCATGGTTGTCCTCCTTCGCCAGGTCAGCTTGCCGCTCCAATTGGTCATAAACAGGCTTAGGGACGTACTGCTGGGCGATCTCTTCGGGGCTGAGGGCGCGCGCGCGCCGTGCTTTGCCAATCAACCAACCGATAAGCCCTCCTGTCAGCAGCCCAGTCAGTAGGGTAAGGAAGGGGAGCAGTGTCTCTTCGGCCATCATAAACGCATTCGTATTATTGGATAGCTGATAAAGTTACACTTTTTTGGTAATGTTTTGAAGCTAAATCAGCCTGGGCGTAAACTAAAATGTCGCTTGCATTGATGCTTTCCGGGCTCTAGTGCCTCAAGCCATAAATCCTTGCCACCCCAAGTTTCGTTCTTTTCCGCCTACTCTTCGTTAAAGAACCGCTCCTTTAGCTCGGGCTAAAGTCGCGAACCTTCGCCTTGATTAGCCGGCAAATAACTTCAACTTAAGTATCAGAGATTTATGGCTTAAGGCACTAGCCTGGCATTGGCCTAGCGCTGCGAAGGGGTGGCAAGCCCGACAGGGCCGAGCGGACAGCGAGCCCCGTAGCATAGCGGCACCTGCCCGATGGCAGGGGCAGGCCCCCCACATTGTGCAGGGCAGGCGCCTCAGAAAAACGACAATTGGGTTTGTGCCTATCAGCCTTGCCCTTTGCCGAGTTCCACTGCCCGGTCAAAAGCAGCTTGGGCGCCCGAAACGATATCGTCCCCTACTTTGTCTTTGCGGTAAGAAGCGAGCGCAGCTTCCGTAGTCCCGCCTTTAGAACAGACCTTTTCGATCCACTCCTCGCAGGTGAAATCCGTTTTGTTGAACAGCTCTATAGCCCCTCTGAAGGTCTGACTGACGAGCAGCTCGGCCTCCGAGTGGCTGAAGCCCATGCCTCTTGCCGCATCCATCATCGACTTCATGAAATACCATACATAGGCAGGGCCGCTCCCGCTGATGGCCGTGGCAGCGTCTATTGCAGATTCTTCCTCCACGTATACGGTCTTTCCTGTAGTATTCAGCAGGTTTTGCACCATGACGAGCTCGATACGGGTTACGGCATCGGAAGAGGTGAACGCGGTCATGCCCATGCCGATTTGTGCCGGCAGGTTGGGCATAGCCCTAATGACCTTGCCCGCTCCAAGCGCTGATTGGATGGTCTGTATTTTTACGCCGGCCATTATGGACAGGAACACCTGCTGTGGGTCGATCAGGGGCTGCAGGCTGGCAAACAGCGCGCCGCAATCCTGCGGCTTTACGGCCAAAATGACCAAGTCTGAGTCGAGCATGCAGTCTTCTGCTCTGCCATAAACGGTGCCAATATCCCGTTTGGCCAGCTCTGCCGCTTTTTCCGGAGATTTTTCGAGGATCATCATATCCTCTTTGGTGGCGATATGGGAGCGGAGGAAACTTTGGGCGTAGGTCAGGCCCATATTGCCGCCGCCGATGATGAGGATTTTCATGGATACGGTTTAGTGGTTAACCGCGCTTAGGGGGCAGAACGGGCCCGCAGCACGCAGGGTTTTATTGGCAGGGGGGGTAAATCTACGAAAGGGAGGAGAGAAAAAAAATAAATTCGATGTTGCAACTTTGAATTAAGCCCATTACCTTTGCATCGTTGTTTAAACATTATTGGCGCTTTTGGCGTTATTATCCGGAATTCACAAAAAATCAAATTCAACTTATGAAAAAGGTATCAATCTTCACCATGATGCTGGCTGCTATGGCCACGCTGAGCATGAGCTTTACCAACCCATCAAACAACGGGCAGCCCGAGCGCCGCAGCGTTTCTGTTTCGGAAAGTACCATCGTGTGGAACGGGTACAAGGTGACTGGCTCTCATACCGGCAACATTCAGCTGAAATCAGGCGAGCTGGAATACGATGGCAAAGGCATGCTGACTGGCGGCTCTTTTGAAATCGACATGACCACCATCACTTGCAACGACTTGCAGGGCGAGTACAACCAAAAATTGGTAGGCCACCTGAAGTCAGACGATTTCTTCGGCGTTGCCAACCACCCGACAGCTACTTTTGAGATCACACAGGTAGTACACCGTGGCACACCGGGCGATTACAAAATCGTAGGGGACCTCACCATCAAGGGGATCAAGAAAGAGATCAAGTTCATGGCCAACGTGAAAGAAGACGGCAACAATAACGTAGCGACAGCGGAGGTTGTGGTTGACCGCTCTGAGTACAATGTCCGCTACGGCTCTGGCAGCTTTTTCGACAACCTCGGCGACAAGACCATCTACGATGAGTTTGACCTGCAGGTGACCCTCGTGACAGCGAAGTAACCCAGCACCGCCCTGCCTCTAGCTGTGGGGCACAACATATAGTTTTCCAAGGCAGGATTCTGCTCCTCGTCTATTACGTGGTGTGCAAAGTTGGCACAGGTGATTTTTCGCTCGCAAGGCAAAAAGCGCAGTATAGCCTACACAAAGCGTGGGGGAAAGAGCCCCCACGGTGGAGTCGGCTAAGCTTTTCAACTTGCCTGCAGTGCGCAAGCAGGCGCAGCGAGCGGAAAAGAGAGCAAGTCAAAATGCATGAATTTCGCCATGGAGAACGATAAACCACCCAACAACAGGGGGGGCGCTCGATTGTGCTCCCCCTGTTTCATTTACAGCCTGCCGAAAGTCACGGCCCGGTAAAAATTAGCGGGCTAGCCTTCTGATTTTTATCTGGACGAAGTCTAAATAAAACTTTTTAACTTTACTTTTGTCTTCCTTTTCGCTGCCTGCCAAGCAGACGGGCACAACAGCATAATCTAAGCGGAGAAAAGAACTATGGAGAAAGGGGCAGGTTACAGCCGATTGCTGGAAGCCTTTTTAAAGGGGCACTACCACGAAGAACGATTGGACGGGGCTTTGTGCTCTCAAGGTGATGAAGGGCTGTTGCCTCCGCATACCATCGTACAGACAGATGTGGTGCAAAAAGACGGCAACTATGTGGTATATCTCATGCATATTGATGTAGAAGACCCCGCCCAGTTTGTACGCCTGCCTGCACGGGTTTGCCAAGATCAGCGTACGGCCGAGATCATTGCCTCCTACAAGTGCAGGCTGTGTGCCTGCGATTTTTGCGTCCCCTTGACAACAGGAATGGAGGATTTCAATTTTTCGGACAACTGAGCGTCTCAATACCTAAGATTAGGTAAAAAGTAGGGAAAGTGAGTTGGGTTACAAAAATCAGCCCATTGCACAAGTTAACTTTAGGTAAACATTAGAAGTTAAAATCAGGATATAGTGGTAGCCACGACAAATCAAACCAAGCCTCTTGCTGCATTTAAGGAAGGAGAGGCGGGCATCATCGCAGGTTTTTCGAACGATCAGCTCGGCAGCAAATTGATTGCTATGGGCATTCTGCCCGGTGCCCGCCTTCGGTTGGTCCGCAAAGCCCCGTTTGGTGGTGCGTATTACGTAGCGTCTGGCAACTTTCGTGTGGCACTGAGAAAGAGCGAGGCAGCCGGAGTCCTTCTTTCCTGACGGCAGCCGCCCCCGCTTTTTAAGGCGCGGCTTTTATGCTTTAGGGCCAATCAAATTAGCTTAATTTTGCAGCGGGGAGCGCCTTTCGCTCCAGCTCTCTTCTACACTTAAACAGCAGGAAATCATTTCGATGGCGCATACCTATACTGTAGCTCTCCTTGGCAACCCCAATTGTGGCAAATCCTCCCTTTTCAATCAGTTGACCGGCTTGCGCCAAAAAGTCGGCAATTTCCCCGGCGTTACTGTTGACAAAAAAGTGGGCAGCCTGCCAAGAGGAGAGGGGCCGCCAATAAAGGTCATTGATTTTCCAGGCACCTACAGTTTTTACCCAACCTCTATTGATGAGCGCATTGTCGTACAGGCCCTGGCCAACCCGCAGGATGATAACTACCCGGACGCGATCATCTACGTAGCGGACGTCACCAAAATAGATAAGCATTTGCTCCTGCTCACCCAGATCCGGGATTTGGGGCTCCCCGTTGTTTTGGCCCTCAATATGATGGACGTAGCCGAGGAGCAGGGCCTCCAAGTGGATGTTGCAGGCCTTAGCGGGGCGCTAGGCGTGCCGGTTGCCCCGGTCAGCGGCCGCACCGGGGCTGGGCTTGAGCACCTCAAAGCGGCCATAAGGGCTATGGCTAATGGGGAAGCAGGGCAGGCTGCCGCCTCACCTTTTTACCGTATGCCTGAGCCGCACCTAAACCTGGCCCGTGCTGCGGCAGAGATCGTACCGGGAGCCAATACTTACCAGGGGCTGCTGATTGCCCACCACCGCGAATGGCTGCCTTTCCTGTCTGGGGCACAGCAGCAATTGCTGGGCAGCCTGGCAGAAGAAGCAGGCTTTGTGCCGCTCCGTGCACAGGTGGAGGAGACGATGCAGCGCTTCGACCGTTTCGTGCCGCTGGTCAAGAAGCATATTTCCGAGCCCAAGGCAGCGGATAGTGCGCTGACTTCAAGGCTAGACCAAGTGCTTACCCACCGTTTCTGGGGGCCTGTTGTTTTCTTTGGCCTCATGCTTTTGGTTTTCCAGGCCATTTTTGCCTGGGCTAGCTACCCTATGGACCTCATCGATGCCGGCTTTGGCATGGCAGGGGAGTGGGTCAGGGCTACTCTGCCCTCTGGCTGGGTGGCTGACCTCATTACCGACGGGCTGTTGGCGGGCCTTGGGGGCATCCTCATTTTTATCCCTCAGATCGCCATCCTGTTCTTTCTCATTGCTTTGTTGGAGGAGGTCGGCTATATGGCGAGGGCCGCTTATATGTTCGATCAGCTCATGCAGTCTTTTGGGCTGAACGGGCGGTCTATTGTTGCGCTCGTTTCCGGGGGGGCATGTGCAATCCCTGCGGTCATGAGCACCCGCACGATAGGCAATTGGAAGGAGCGGCTCATTACCATTTTGGTCACGCCGTTCATCAGTTGCTCAGCACGGATACCGGTCTACACGGTCCTTATCGGGTTTGTAGTGCCCCCACAGCAGGTTTTGGGCATTTTCAATCTGCAGGGGCTGGCCTTTATGGGCCTTTATCTGCTGGGCATTATTGCCGCCCTGGGCGCAGCCTGGGTTTTTAAGCAGATACTGCAGACTCGGGAGCACAGCTTTCTTATGCTAGAGCTGCCAGAGTACCGCGCTCCGGTCATGCGCAATGTAGGCATTACCGTTTGGGAAAAGGTGAGGGCTTTTGTTTGGGAAGCCGGCCGGATCATCTTGGCTATTTCTATTGTCTTGTGGCTATTAGCGAGCTATGGCATGCCCGGGAAGATGCAGCAGGCAGAAGTGGCAGCGGTTGTAGAGGCAGAAACATCAGGGCTGAGCGAAAAAGATGCCAATGATCTGATCGCCGCCCGCCGCATAGAAGCTTCTTTCGCAGGCCAGCTGGGCAAGTCTATCGAGCCTGTGATCGCCCCTTTAGGGTTTGACTGGAAAATGGGCATTGCCATCATTACTTCTTTCGCAGCCCGCGAAGTCTTTGTCGGCACCATGGCTACCATCTACAGTATAGGCTCTGCCGATGATGAGTTCTCTGTACGTGAGCGTATGGCACAGGAACGCGACCCGGTAACGGGCAGGCCCGTCTATGATTTGCCCACTTCATTGGCGCTGCTGCTGTTTTACGTTTTTGCTATGCAGTGCATGAGCACCGTCGCGGTTGTAAAGCGGGAGACGAAAAGTTGGAAATGGCCGCTCATTCAGTTTACCTTTATGACAGCCTTGGCTTACCTGAGCGCCCTCGGGGCATATCAGTTGCTCTCCTGATCAGTCCAGGGCTGAATTTTAGCGGTCGAGGCTGTAGAAGCCGTCAAAATCCGTAATATTGTAGGGTGCTAAGTTGAAGGTGGGCTGCAAAGCGGCACCCCTTGCTGCACCTGTCTGTGCTTGCAGGCGGAGTAGATCAACCCTTCTGTTAAACCAGGAAAAATAAAACCCATGCGTAAAACCTACCTCGCTATCCTCTTTTTGTCCTTTTCCCTTACTGCTGCACACACGGTCAGGGCACAGGTATCGGACTCTATCACTTACCCCAACATTTACAATACCTCCGGGGGAGAGTTCATTTTCTCCTTTGCCAATATTGATGCTGACGGGGAAAGCGTCAATAATGTCATGCGCTTTAGCGCGTTTTTCCACGCCGGCCAAAAGTGGCATTTCGATTTTAGCAACCACTTCGGCTTAATGACCGGCTACGGGCTGCGCAATATTGGTTTTATCACAGAAGACGACGGCATCCGGATCGCTGCTCACGAAGGGCTCATTAGCTTAGGAGATGATGTGAAGATCAAGCGGCGGACCTATGCGCTAGGGGTGCCTGCAGGCTTCAAAGTCGGAAACTTCAACCGCAATGCCTTTGTCTATGCGGGGATGGAGCTTGAGCTCTTCTTCAACTACAAGGAGAAGCTCTTCATCAACGGTGAAAAAGAGGACAAATTCAATGAATGGTTTAGCGACCGCACGGCCCTGCTTAACCCCTCAGTGTTTGGCGGGGTGCAGTTGCCTGCCGGGGTCAATCTTCAGTTCAAATATTATTTCAACAACTTCCTTCAGCAAACCTATACAGAACGAGTCAGCGGTGTCGATTTCAAGCCCTACGAAGGCTTAGATACCCGTCTGTTCTACTTCTCGCTATCTTTCAACCTCAACCGGAGCAAGGGCAACCCTTTTGGCAGGAAGCCTCCTGTGGAAGAGCGTACCTAATGGGCTAGGGGCGCAAACCAGATTGCCGTTTTTTTCCTGCCCAGCTTGCTTCGCGTGATGGGCCTGCCCCCTCCGCAAGGATAGGGGCCTGCCCCTGCCATTGGGCAGGTGCCGCTATGCTCCGGGGCTCGCTGTCCGCTCGGCCCTGTCGGGCTTAGAGCTGTTCAGATTTTGCTTTTGGAGCGAACGCAGCCCGAAGGGTAAAATCCGAACAGCTCTTAAACCCCTTCGCAGCGCTAGGCCAATGCCAGGCTAGTGCCAGGCTAAAGCCCGGAAAGCAGCGTCAACGCCTGCGGCACTTTGGTTCACCCCCTAGGCTACTCATAGCCCAAAATCTCGATCAGGTAAGCCCCAGAGTAGCCCATTTCGATGAGCTCTTGCTGCAGCTTTTCTGCCTCAGATCTTTTGCGGAAGCTCTCGCGAGACTCTACTACCCACACCTGCTCACAAGGCCGGTAGCGGGCGACAAGGCTGCGGTGGAAAGGGTAATCTTTGGGGTGGCTGAACTTGAGGATGGCTACCTGCACTTTGTATTCGGCCACCGGGGCCGTAGCAAACTTCGGCAGCGCTGGCCGGGCGGCTGATTTGTCATACATGACGGGTATGTCGTCGCAATAAGCAGGCCGGCCTTCTTGCTGTTGGGCAATGCAGGGCAGGGCCGCTAGGCTAAGGATGAGCAGTAGTGCGTTTTTCATGTCAATTTAGTTTCTCCCGGAGCTGGCTTTGTAAGTGCCAGGCCTAAGAACAATGCCAGTGCCCTAAGTGCTGGTCTGCCCGTGATCAGCCTGCGGCCGCAGGCTGATCACGGGCAGATCCTTGGCTAACAAGGGCTTGCACCTTTGGGGCTGGCCCCTCTGATGGCATTTTATTATGCTTAGACTTTATTCAACGCTTCTTGTCACAAAAGGCGGAGGCGCAGGCCTTCATTCCGCTCCCTGAAAGATAATAGGATTTGCCTTTCTTCCCCTATTTACCCTGGGATTATCTTTTTTCTTGGGCAATGGGCAAGCCTAGCTCCTTGCACAGTTGCTGCAGCTTGAGCAGGAGCGCTTCAATCTCTTGCAGGTGGGTCCTGAAGCTCAGCACCGCCAGGCGTATCCAATACTCCCCACCGATTTGGGTGGAGGAAAGGAAAAATTGGCCGTCTTCCCAAATTTTGCGGATTAGCGCGGGGTTGGCTTGCTCAGCAGGCAGTTGCTCGCTGCCGGGGTGCCTGAAAATCATAATGGAAAGTGCGGGTTCCGGCCCGGTCTCAAAGCCCATCTCTTGTGCCCGGTGGAAGAAATATCGGCAAAGCAGGGCTTTCTCCTCTATGGCGGCCTTAAAAGGGCGGGCCCCAAGCAGTTGCAGGGGCAGCCACATGCGCAGCCCGCGGAAGTGCTTGGTGAGCTCCGGGGAAAGGTCGGCAGGGGACGGCTCCCCGCTCTCCAGGGCGGCGTCTTGCATATAATTGGCCTGGTAGTGGTAACTGCGGTATTGTGCCTTGATGTCTTTGATCAGGACTGCGCCGATGCCGTAGCTGAGGAACAGCCCTTTGTGGGGGTCCATGACGATGCTGTCGGCTTGTGCTATGCCTTGCAGCAGCGGGCGCAGTTTTTCGGAAAGCAGGAAAAAGCCCCCGTAGGCTGCATCCACATGGTACCACATCCCCTCAGCCCGAGCTATAGCGGCTAAATCCTGAAGGGGGTCGATTGCTCCAGTATCGGTTGTGCCTGCCGAGGCAACGAGCAAGAAGGGGGTGAGCCCGGCCGCTCGGTCTGTACGGATCTGCTGCTCAAGGGCATCCGGCCGTATCCTGAACTGCCTGTCCATGTCTATGTACCGTATCGGTGCTTCAGCCAGGCCTGCTATGCGCAGCGCTTTTTGTACACAATGGTGCACTTGGCGGGTCAGGTAGATCACACTTTTGCTTACTCGTTCAGCCCTTACCCCAAGGGCGTCGCGTGCGGTCGTTATGGCGATCAGGTTGGCAATTGAGCCTCCGGAAGTCAGGTTGCCCAAGCTGTTGGGCGGGAACCCGGCAAGCCTGCACATCCAGCGGATGAGCTCATTTTCCATTTTCACCGCCCCGGGGCTGGCAAAGTTGATGCCGGCATAGCGGTTTGTGGCCGCAGCTAGGTAATCCCCTAGGGCAGTAGCGTATACCCCGCCCCCGGGCACGTAGCCCAAATGCCTGCCCGAAGCCGGGTTGATACCTTGCCGGTCCACCCATTGCTCAAGCTGTGCCAACAGCTCTTCCATGGGGCGCCCTTCTTCCGGGTATACCGCAAAAAGCCCGTCTTCCACAGCAGGGGCGTCATAGGCATTTCTTTCCTGCAAGCTGTCGAGGAAGGCGTGGGAATAGGCATGCACAGCCCGGTTCCAGCCTTCCCGCTGATTAGGGGAGGGCTCGAGCTGCCTGGCAGCCTTTTCCAATGCTTTCAGTTCGTCCAAATTCATTGTATCCTATATTTTTAATGCATTAGTCCCCCCATGCCACTTGCCGCCCCGTTTGGTAATATCTTTTAATTTGGTGATCTTACAAAGGTTCAAAACCATTAGAGCGCTTGTTTGGAGCTCGTGCCTATTGCCGATCAACGCTTTATAAGCCTGGCTTCCTAACTGGATTTTCATTTAGCGGCTTCGCCAGAGCCCTGCCGCCCCTGCTGGAATAGCAGATGGGTATAAGTTGTTGATTATCAAAATGCAACTGCTCAAAGCACGCTCTTGGGCGGGAAGGTCCAGGCCATGGCCAAACGCCTGCTCTTTAAACTAGGCCCCAATAACATATGGATAACCTTATCCCCCGGCGGGTTTATGACTTTTTAAAGCAGTACCCGCCTTTCAGCCTGCTTTCAGAAGATGTCTTGCTCCCGATTGCCGAACAGGCAGCCGTGCGCTATGTCCGTCCTGGAGAAGAGCTGTTCCGGCAGGGCGAGCAGCCCGGCCAATCGGTTTTTATCGTCAGGGAAGGTGCTATACAGCTCTTTCGGGAATCCCCTTCTGGCCCTTTGCTTGTAGAACAATGCGACGAAGGCGATGTCTTCGGCATCAGGCCCCTCCTGGCATCAGAGCCGTACGCGCTCACCGCAAGGGCAGGGGAGGAGTCTCTGGTTTATGCAGTCAAAGTAGATGGGGTGCGCCAAATCTTGGATGCCCATCCGGGGGTCGCTTTATATCTGGCTCAGACTTATGCTGCAGGTGTAGGGCGAAGGTATAGCGTAGACCTCAAGCCTCAGCTTTTTTTGGGAGGGCAGCCGGCATGGGGCACAGCAGATGCCCTGCTCGAGGTGCAGCCGCTCGAGAAAAGCAAAGCCCCGGTGACTTGTGCGCCTGGGACTACCATACAGCAGGCCGCTGAGGTGATGTCGGCAGAAGAGGTCGGGTCTATCATTGTCGTTAGCCCGGAGCGCCACCCGCTTGGTATCGTTACAGACAAAGACCTGCGCAAAAAGATAGCAACTGGCCAGGTGCCCCTGGCACGGCCGGTTGAGGAGATCATGTCCTCGCCGGTCGTGACGGTACCTGCTGAGGTAACTATGGCAGATGCGCAAATTGCTATGGTCAGGCACCGGATACACCACCTTTGCCTGACGGAAGACGGCACTACGGGTAGCCCCGTCGTGGGGGTTTTGTCGGAGCATGATTTAATGGTGATGCAGGGCAATAACCCGGCCATACTCATCCGGGAGACGCGGCGCTGCAAGACGAGCGGCGAATTGAGGGAGATCAGGGAGCGGGCAGAGCAATTGCTGGAGAAGTATATTTATCAGGAAGTAGCGATCTCTTTTATCTCAACGGTGATGACGGAAATCAACGATGCCATCATTGCCCGTTGCCTTGAGCTAGCCGAAGCAGCCCTTGAGGAAGGCGGGCAAGAAGCGCCAGCTGCCGGCTACTGCTGGCTCGCCCTGGGCAGCGAGGGCAGGGGGGAGCAATTGTTGCGGACAGATCAGGACAATGCCCTGGTATTCGAAAATGTGCCGGAAGAGGATCACGAAAAAGTGAAGGCGTACTATCTGGAGCTGGCCCGGCTTACGACAACGGCTCTGAACGAGGTGGGCTTCGATTATTGCCCGGGCGAGATGATGGCCAGCAATCCCAAGTGGTGTTTGTCCCTTGCAGAGTGGGAACAGCAGTTCTCACATTGGATTTTTAAGCCGGAGCCTAAAGCGGTAATGTATTGTACTATCTTTTTTGATTTCAGGCCGGTGTACGGCATGCGCCATTTGGGGGAAGCCCTGACCGCCCATATCTTCGAGGCCCTGGACAATCAGGAGATTTTTATGGCTTTCCTAGCCAAAAATGCCTTGCAGAACCCGCCGCCCCTGACCTTTTTCAGGAATTTTGTCGTAGAGGGCAGTGGGGAGCACAAGAATGAATTCGATATCAAAGCCCGGGCTATGATGCCCTTAGCTGATGCCGCAAGGGTGTTGGCTTTGCACGCCCGTGTGCCCCATATCAATAATACTTTCCGGCGGTTTGACCATATCGCCAGCTTGGAGCAGAACAACCGGGAGCTTTACGAGCAGGCCGCCGATGCCTACGAGATCCTAATGCGATACCGGGCTTTACAGGGGCTCAGGCAGCGCAGCTCAGGCCGCTTTTTTAACCCCGCCGACTTATCCAAGATGGAGCGGATCAACTTGCGCAATGCCTTCCGCCCGATCAAGGAGCTTCAGTCATTGCTGACGACTCGGTTCCAGCTCAACCTCATGGGGTAATGAAAACTTTTGCTTATGTGGGATTGGTTGAACAAATGGAGAGCTCCCGTGCCAGAAGGCCCGCCTTTCTGGGAAGCTTATTTGAGGTCTTTAACAGCGCGCCCGGCCGCTAAGCGGCAGCCTTTATCTGAGGTGGAGTTCGTGGTGTTTGATACCGAAACGACTGGGCTGGACCCCCAAAAGGACCAGATCTTGTCCATAGGCGCTGTGCGGGCCTGCCAGTGGCAGATCGAGGTATCAGACCGGTTTGAGTATGCGCTGCAACAAGAGTATACCCCTGTGCCCGGCACCGTGGCCGTCCATGGGATTTTGCCAGGGAGGAAAATAGGCAATTTGCCGGAAGAAGCAGCACTACAGGAGTTCTTAGCATACTGTGAAGGCCGGGTCTTAGTAGCCCATCATGCAGCGTTCGACTTGGCCATGCTCGAGGCTGGGCTGAAAAAAATGGGCGGTGGCAAGCTGCAAAATCATGTCCTGGATACCGGAGTGTTAGCCCAAAGGGTCAGCCCGGGCCATAAGCCTTATGGCCTGGACGAACTGCTTAAGGTTTATGGGATTACCCCCAGCGACCGGCACACTGCCGCAGGTGATGCCTATATGACCGCCCTTTTGTTGTTTAAGCTGCTTTTCCGGCTCGAGCAGCGGGGTGTGAAAACCTTGGGCGACCTACTAAAAAAGCCACGGAAATTATAACGGCAGTGCAACTTGAGAGGAATAGCATATTCCTTTTTTGTAATTTCGCGCCCCAATGGGCAGACCGTCAATTGAGCGCCCTATGAACCCAAAAATATAATCAGCATGATTAAAATATTTGCTCGTACGATATACGTTTCCGGGCTGCTGTTGCCCTTAATTTGGGCTTGCAGCAATGAGCCTGCGGGCGATGTGCAGCAGGGCGCACTCCCCGTTGGCCAGGGCGCCGCTTTCCGCGTCGTTGCCGATTCCGTGTCTATGTCGTCTCCTTCCTGTAGTGAAGGTGGCAACCGGTGTGCCCTTTTTTCGGCAGTCTACCCCGTTGTGGAGCCGGATTCCGTCTCTGCCCACCGGCAGATCAATGATACGCTCAGCCTTTACGTCCGAAATGCCCTGTCTGGTATTTCACCAAGTGCTGCCCCATCGCAGCAAAGCTTGGAGGAAATGGGGAAGGCCTTCCTGGCAGAGTACGATACAGCAATGGCTGATATGACAGATTTCCCGCAGCAGTGGGCAGCTGAGCTGAGCTATGAGGTGATGCTGGAAGACAGTGCAGTCATTACTTTTGCACTGCAGACGTATATGTTTACAGGAGGAGCTCACCCCAACAGTTTCGCCACACTCGCTTCTTTCGATAAATTGACAGGGGAGCGGCTGAGGCTGGAGGATTTTGTCAAAGACCTTATCGCATTTACAGATATTGCTGAATCTGGGTTTAGGGAAGCCAGAGAGCTGCCCGCAGGGGCCGACTTGAATGCGGAAGGCTTCTTTTGGGGGGAAGGCTATTTCTTGCCCGAAAATATTGTACTGGTAGAAGAGGGGGTCCACCTGCACTACAATGCTTACGAGGCGGCACCCTATGCTGCCGGCCCCACAGCCTATACCATCCCTTTCGCCCAATTGTCTGGGCTGCTCAAGAAAAGGGCAAAACAATAACCAACGGGAAGGCGGTTGTCCGTCCCAAACCATAGTCAAATTTAATTCATTGGGCATCAAGCCCCACAAACGGAATGACCATGAGGATTTTACTAAGCTGTTTACTCATTGCTGGATTGCTGAGCTGCACACCGGAAACGAATGCCGATGGCGCTGCCCAAGAGGGCACAGCTGCAACAGAGGCTAGTGCTGTAGCAAACGGCAAGCAGCAACCGGCCAGTGGACCGGCCAGCAAGCCTGAAGAAAAACAGGAGGTTTACAAGCCTGCTTTCCCTGCTCTGGAGCTAAAAACCTGGGTCCTTTCCGACCTAGAGTATGATGGCCGCACCTACGAGCCAGAAAACGATCAGCGGCTGACAATGGTCATCCGTAAAAATCAGGTTAGCGGGAACAGCGGCTGTAATGATTATTCCGGCAGCATTGCACTGAAAGAGGATGGGACATTCAGCGTTTCTGGCCTGGCTTCTACCAAAAAGTTGTGCCAGCGCCGAATGACGTTCGAAATGCGCTTCCAAGAGTTGTTGAAAAATGCCGAATCCTTCAGTGTCAACCAGGCATTCCTAGAGGTCAATTGCAGCAACGGGAAGTTGTCTTTCAGTGCGCCGAATTAAGTGATGGGCTGACTGCTATCGCCAAGGAGACAGGGAGCACACGGAGGTACACAGAGAGTCTTGTCTCAGTGGCCTCCCTGTCTGCTATCGCCACTAAAGAAGGCTGATTTCATCTCCCACCCGTAGGGTGAAATCGCCCTGCTGCCCGGGAAGCAGGGTAGCGTGCAGCCCAAAATAGACAGCGTTCCCTTCTTGCCGGTATTGGCTCAGGGTTGCCAGGGGCTCCTTGTATTTGTAAGCCGTATCCTGATCGATATTGACGACTTGGCAGCGGGCACATTTGCGGATGCCCCGTAAGCTGGCATTGCGGATATGGAACTCCCCCCAATGGTCCTCTTCAAAAGCTGTACCCCCGGTAAACACAATATTTGGGCGGAAGCGGCTCATGGGGACAGGCTCAGGAAGGTGGCTGTTCAGGTCGAGCAGGGATGCTTCGCCAGCGATTAGGAGCGGGCAGCTGTCGGCAAATCCGACTTGTTCGCCGGCTTTCCCATAACGGTCCGGCAAAGGCCGTACGCTGAAATCGGGGAGGTAGGCGAGGCGGCAGAATGTGCCCAGCATATCACTGAACCAACTGTTGATGTGATCTGGGTAGGTCAGTGCACCACATACATCTTCCCATATCTTAACCGGGGCGAGCCCTTTTTCCTCCATTGCCGGCAGGGGTACGGTAAGCGGTTCGCCCTGAAATTTCCGGTGCGAGACCATTAGCCCATCCTTCGAAAAAGCCACTTGTATCAGCGCCATTCCGGGCAGTTTACGTTGGGAAAGGAAATTGCCTTTCATATCGGTAAGCATCCACCTGCGGTCATGCAGTAGCCCGCGTGGGCCCAGGGGGGCTTCCTCCAAAGAAATGCCGGCAAGGCCCTTGATGGGATAGGAATAAAGCGCTGAGATGGTTTTCATGCCAGAAAGTTAAGGTATTTTACGGGCAGTTCGGGGCCGCCTTAGCAGCTTTCAAGGCCCTTTTAGGTGGACAACATACGAAACTGATTTTTCTTTTTAGCGTAAAAATAAACCAGAAACAGCTGCTCATGCTACCGAAGCGCCCAACCGGATAAACCCATAGAAAACTAGGCCGCCTAAGCTTAAGGTGTGCTAGATCATTGGGGCTAGCCGCAACCGCTGGTTTTGGAAAAACAAATGTGCACAGCTACCTTTATGGCAAGCCGGCCGCCCAAACCGATTTAACCCTGGAACTATGAGAAATTTGACCGTAATCTTGCTATTGCTTTACAGCTGCTGCTCGCAGTCTTTCGGTCAGGCTACGAAGCTGGATAAAGCAAACGAATACTTTTCGGCGGGTAACTACCCGGCTAGCATCCCGCTATACCATGATATCCTCAAACGGGAAGACGTGCCCGCAGCCAAGATAAGATTGGCGGAAGCCTATTTCTATCAAGGGGATTACGCCAAAGCGGCCAATTGGTTTGCCCTCGTAGTAGGGCTGGAGGAAAGTACGCCTGAGCATCGCCTACAGCTTGGGCTGTCCTTGCTGCGCACGGAGCGCTGTGCTGCGGCCCAGCATTGGTTCGATGAGTTCCTTAAGCTGCGCCCATACGATCCCCGAAAGATAGATCTGGCTGATGCTTGTGCGACACAAGAACGCTTGGAGCGTGGCCGGAAAGGGGAAGTGTCCATTACCATGCTGCCGCTGAATACGGCTTACAATGATTTTGCGCCAGTTTGCCATCCGGAAGGCTTGGTCTTTTCTAGCGACCGCCAGCCTACAGAAGAGGGCCGGCCTGCAGTTAAGCTGTACCTGTCCCGGAGTGGGCAGGAAGGGGGGCTGAAGGAGGCCGCTCTTTTTTCGATAGTGCCCGGTAGCCCAGGCGATGAGGGCACGGCTGCGTTCAACGCAGCAGGGGATGAAGTTTTTTATACCCGTACCCGTTTTGTGAAAGCCAAAAGGGGGCAGGAGGCTGCCCGGGGGCTGGAAATCGCAAGCGGAAGGCTGTTGCCCCAAGGGGATTGGAGCTCTGTGGAGACGCTGCCGTTCAGCAGCGATGAGTACTCCGTCGCGCACCCGGCTGTTTCTGCCGACGGCAGCCGGCTGTATTTTTCCTCAGACAGGCCCGGCGGTTTTGGCGGCAAAGACATTTACTTGAGCGTAAGGGCTGGCGCAAAGTGGGCCGAGCCTGTCAACCTTGGGCCACAGGTCAATACGGCAGGCGATGAGCTTTACCCTTGCTTGGCTGAAGACGGGGCGCTGTTTTTTGCTTCAGACGGGCACATCGGCCTTGGCGGCCTCGATCTGTTTGAGGTGAACGAAGGGGATAATGGGCTTTGGGAACGCCCTGCAAATTTGGGGGCGCCTTTCAATTCATCTGCGGATGATTTTGGCCTCACTTGGATGCCATCTGCACAAGAAGGCTATTTTTCTTCCAACCGGGACGGCGGGGCAGGAGGCGATGATATCTATCATTTCCGGATGAGCGGGAAGTTGGCGGTTATCGATGTCCTGGACCTGAGCACTGGCTTGCCCCTTCAGGACGCAGTGGTCGTCAATGAGTCTAGCCAAGACTCCCTGTTCACTAACGCTGCGGGCAAAGTGACGGTCCGGCTGCAGGAGTGCCTTACCCTTAGAGGGGTACACCCTGGCTTTTTTGATAAAGCCCTAGAGCTTTGCCCCGAAGAGATTGAGGTAAGCGCAGATACTTTGTTTCTGGCTATGGCCCTTAAGCCTGATATCCCTCACCGCTTGAAAGGCGTTGTCTTTGACCGCTCAACCGGCCGCCCTCTTGAATCTGTTATGGTGAGGGCCAGCAGTGCAGAGTGCCGTACGCCTGCTATAGCACATACCGACCGCCGAGGGCTGTTCAGCATTGACCTGTCCTCTAATTGCTGTTATGATATTATGGCCTCTCTGGAAGGGTTTTATGAAAACCGGGCAGAAGAGCCGGTCTGTACAGGGCAGAACCCCAATGACCATTTTCTGAACCTTTTCTTACAGCCCGAAGCGGGCACGGCGGTATCTATACCGGATAAGAAAGCACCGCCTGCCCGTGCTGATCAGCCTGCACCACCTGTTTACGAGCCTCAAGCACCTGCAGAAGAAGATGTCTTCGCAGGTTTCGAGCGGAGCAAGCCCGGCAAATCAACTCCCGGAGGGGCTAATGCTTACAGGCTGAATGTTTACTACGATGTTGGCCGCTCCAGCGTCCAAAAAGCCTCTGTGCCAGAGCTGTTTAAACTGAGAGACCTGATGCTCCGCAACCCCGATATCATCATTGAGATCAGCTCCCATACCGACGCTAATGGAGAGGCTGAGGACAACCGCCGGCTCAGTCAGCGCAGGGCAGATGCCATTGTAAGGTATTTGGCAGGTGAAGGCATAGACCGGGGGCGCCTCGTGGCCACCGGTTACGGAGAGTCTCAGCTCACCAACGACTGCGAGGATGGGGTAGACTGCCCAGAGTGGATGCACCAACAAAACCGCAGGACGGAGATCCGGCTGATAGGCCGGGTAGGCGATAATGGCCAATGAGGCGGAGCGGAGGACGGCACTTCTGCCCACTCAGCATCGGGGCTCTGCAAGCGCTATAAGAGGGGTAAAAATAAAATATGATAGCAAATGAACAGATCCGCACTCTGGCTTTTGATGCGGATGACACCCTCTGGGTCAACGAGCCTATTTTCCGGCACACCGAGCAGCGCCTGAAAGACCTGCTCCTGGACTATGTAGGCGATATCGATTTCGATCAGCGCATTTATGAAGTCGAGCGCAGGAATCTATCTCTA
Source organism: Phaeodactylibacter luteus (assembly GCF_007993045.1). Taxonomy (GTDB): domain Bacteria; phylum Bacteroidota; class Bacteroidia; order Chitinophagales; family Saprospiraceae; genus Phaeodactylibacter; species Phaeodactylibacter luteus. The sequence continues at coordinate 36,111 of NZ_VOOR01000010.1, read as the reverse complement.
TTTGGGTATGGTGTAAAGGGGTTTACGCTATCGATGATGGAGACGGCCCTGGAGCTGGCCGGGAAAGCGCTGCCTGCCGCTGCGGTAGCATCTATCTTACAGATGGGCAAGGATATGATCAGCTACCCCATTGAAGTTTTGGATGGTGTGGAGGAGGTGCTGAAAGCGCTGCAGCCGCACTATAATCTCATCATCATTACCAAGGGCGATCTGTTCGATCAGGAGTCTAAAGTAGCCCGTTCTGGGCTAGCGGGGTACTTCACCCATGTTGAAGTGGTTTCGGAGAAAAACCGTACGGCTTATAAGGAGGTGTTTCAACGCTTGGGGATTGCTCCTGCTGAAGTGCTGATGATCGGCAACTCCGTCAAATCAGATGTCCTGCCAGTCATAGATGCCGGCGGGCAAGCGGTGCACATCCCGTTCCACACCACCTGGCAGCACGAAGAGGTCAACACGGACATCCTCATGGAGTATGCTTTTCCTGTTTTAGAGGACATCAGGCGGCTGCCCCGGTTATTGAACCCCACCGAGCGCCCCGCCTATGCGGCAGGGGCCACTATCTTATATGGCTCAAGGTTTAGGCTGCGCCCGCTCCGGCCAGGGGATGAAGAAAGCCTTAGCCGGTTGGCGAACAACCCTAAGATCGCCCGCAACCTGATGGACCGCTTTCCCCAGCCTTATACTCGGGCAGATGCAGCCCGTTTTATCACATTTGCCAGGCAGTCGGGGGAGGAAGCCGTGTTCGGGATAGAAGTAGAAGGGCAGGTCAGTGGGGTAATCAGCTTATTGTTTAAAGAAGATGTGTACCGGGCTAGCGTAGAATTGGGCTACTGGCTGGGCGAGCCCTTTTGGGGGCAAGGCATCAGTACAGAGGCTGTCAAATTGGTGACGGCCTATGCACTCGAAAAAGCAGAGGTCTCCCGTGTTTTTGCCAACGTATTCGAGTACAACCCAGCCTCCCGCAGGGTATTGGAAAAAGCCGGTTTTGAAAAAGAGGGGGTGAGCCGGCGGGCAGCCCGGAAAAATGGGCAGCTGCTTGATGTACACGTTTACGCCCGTTACAGCACTTGATGTGCCTGCTAGAGGGGGCTGAAAATGCTAAATCACTTTTTTTTACAGGGCTGCCCCAAATTCAAAGGCTTCGCATACAGCACAGGCAGGTTATATGGTTTATTTTAGGGCATAGTTAACATTAGGCGCAAGCCAGATTGTCGTTTTTTTTTGATGGGGCCTGCCCCTGCCAGCCGGCAGGTGCCGCTATGCTACGGGGCTCGCTGTCCGCTCGGCCCCTCGCCCTACAGGCCTCGGGTCTGGCCTTCGGCCACCCCTGCGCAGCGCTAGGCCAATGCCAGCCTAAAGCCTGAAAAGTACAAGTGCCCGCGACCTTTTGGTTCACGGCCGTTAGTATTGGAAAAACAAAATTGTAAACTATGCTTAAGAAAATTGGGTGGGCGGTAGCCGCTTTTGTCCTGTCGCTGTGTTCCGCCAATGCACAGCAAATCGATTTAGAACACTTCAAGGGCATGTCGCCCCGTAGCATTGGGCCAGCTGGGATGAGCGGGAGGGTGACTACAATAGATGTCATCAACAGCCAGCCTAATGTGATTTATATCGGGACCGCTTCCGGCGGGGTATGGCGGTCCAAAAGCGGCGGTATATCTTGGGAGCCCATATTCGATACCCAACCTGTACAGTCGATTGGCGCACTAGCCATCAACCAAAACAACCCTGACGAAATCTGGGTGGGCACGGGCGAAGGCAACCCTCGAAATTCGCACAATAGCGGGGAGGGGATATTCAAATCAATTGACGGTGGCAAAACCTGGTCCCGTATGGGCCTTGAAGCGACCCGTACCATCCACCGGATCATCATCCATAAAGACGACCCCAACACCGTTTATGTAGCGGCATTGGGCTCTGCATGGGGCGAAAACGAGGAGCGCGGCGTATTCCGTACGCAGGATGGAGGAGCAACCTGGGAGAAAGTCCTGTATGTTGGGCCGGGAACAGGCTGCGCTGACCTGGTGGTTGACCCTTCCAACCCGAATAAACTGATAGCTGCGATGTGGGAGTACGGCCGCCAACCTTGGTTTTTCAACTCTGGGGGCAGTAGCTCCGGCATCTATGTATCCTACGATGGCGGCGATAATTGGGAAGCACGTACAGCGGAAGATGGGCTGCCCAAGGGCGACTTGGGGCGTATTGGCCTGGCCATTGCCCCTTCCAAGACTAATATCGTTTATGCCCTCGTAGAGGCCAAAGAGAACGGGCTATATAAATCTACAGATGGGGGTTTCACCTGGAAACTGGCTGCCGATAAAAACATTGGGAACCGCCCTTTTTACTATGCTGACATCTTCGTGGACCCCCTGAACGAAAACCGCGTGTTCAACCTTTGGTCCTATATGTCCAAAAGCGAAGATGGCGGAAAAACCTTCGAGCCGTTCGGGCGCGGCACCCACCCCGACCACCATGCTTTCTGGGTACACCCTGCCAATCCAGACTATATGATCGAAGGCAATGACGGCGGGCTCAACATCAGCCACGATGGGGGCGAGAGCTGGCGGTTTGTGCAAAACCTCCCGCTGGCCCAGTTTTATCACATCAGCTACGATATGGATTACCCTTATAACGTAGCCGGCGGCATGCAGGACAATGGGTCTTGGGTAGGGCCAAGCTCCGTATGGGAACGTGGCGGCATTCAGAACACAGACTGGCAGGAGGTTTACTTTGGCGATGGGTTTGACGTGGTGTTCAAGCCAGACGACAACCGCTACGTTTATGCCATGTCGCAAGGCGGCAACGTTTCATTTATCGATAGGGAAACGGGCAAAAGCCGTTTTGTGAAGCCGGTCCACCCAGATGGGCTGCAATTGCGTTTCAATTGGAACGCTGCCATTGCACAGGACCCCTTCAGCAGTTGTGGCGTCTATTTCGGCAGCCAGTTTGTACATAAGAGCAACGACTGCGGCTTGTCCTGGGAAATCATCTCCCCTGACCTGACTACCAATGACACCACTAAACAGCGGCAGTTTGAGAGCGGTGGGCTGACCATAGATGATACCCGGGCGGAGAATTATACCACCATCCTCGCTATTGCCCCTAGCCCGGTAGATGAACAAGTCATCTGGGTAGGTACAGATGATGGCAACCTGCAGTTGACAAGGGATGGGGGCAAAACTTGGTCCAACTTGGCTGGCAAGCTCAAAGGGGCCAGGCCAGGCAGTTGGATACCACAGATTGAAGTATCTGCCGCAAACGCGGGGGAAGCCTTCGTGGTCGTCAATGATTACCGCCGCAACGATTGGCGGCCCATGGTTTTCCATACGGAGGATTTTGGGGCATCCTTTACCCGCATCGTGAGCGAGGAGCAGGTAAACGGGCATGTGTGGTCAATTGTACAAGACCCCGATGCCCCATCGCTGCTTTGGCTGGGCACGGATTACGGTTTGTATTTTAGCTTAGATAAGGGGCAGCAATGGCAAAAATGGGAGGAGGGCTTCCCGAGCACTCCTGTGGCAGACTTGAAAATCCACCCTCGGGAGAAAGACCTCATCATTGGGACTTTTGGGCGTTCAGCCTATATCCTCGATGATACCCGCCCTTTACAGGCTATAGCCCGTTCAGCGGGCAAGGTATTGGAGGACACCCTGCATGTATTTCCTGCACCGGATGCTTATCTGGCGAATTTCAAGTCTTATCAGGGCTCCCATTTCCCCGCTGATGCAGAGTTCATTGGCCAAAACCGAAGCCCAGAAGCCATGGTCTCGCTTTGGCTGAAGCCTGCAGAGGGGGAAGAGGAGACGGAAGCCAATGCAGATGAGCAGCAGCAGCCTGCCCTGTCCGATAAAATAAAGGTGGTGGTGCGCAATGAGCAGGGGGATAGTATAAGGGCCTTTACAGAAAAAGCAGAGCGCGGGCTGCAGCGCATCTCTTGGGATCTGCGCGCTAATGGTGTGGCTTATCCGAGCAGGAGGGATGCTAAAGCAGATGATGACCCGCCCCGTGGCGCGCGGGTCCCACCGGGCATTTATACCCTTTACATAACTTGTGGGGATTATTCAGGCCAGGCGGAAGTTGCGGTCAGAGCAGACCCACGGGTGGAGACCGCAGTGCAAGACCTGCAAGCAGAGGCCGCGGCCTACGAGGCTTATTACCGCATCGTAGAAGAGGCTGCAGCCGGGTTTGGAAAGCTGCGGGAAGCCCGGAAAGGGATCGGCCGGGTAAACACCCTGCTGGAAACCGCTCCGGACAGTACGCAGAAGGAGGTCAAAAAGATGGGCAAGGAGCTGATGAAATCCTTGGACCAGCTCGAAGAGCTTTATATGCTGCCGGACGATTTCAAGGGCATTCGCCGTTCTACCGATCAGCTGAACAATGCGCTCTACGGAGTACGGGGGTATTTGTACGCAGAGGATGGCCAGCTCAGCAGTATGGGGCAACTGATGCTCAATCAGGCCCGTGCTCAGACGGATAAAGTGCTGGAACAGGTGGACGCCTTCCTGCAGGGGCCCTACAAAGCCTATCAGGAACGAGTTGCGAAGCTGCCTTTGTCGTTGTTTGACTGATAAGCGCCCTTTTTTATCGCTCAAGACAAAGAAGCCCCCCTCCCAAGCTAGAGCCGGCAGGGGGGCTTCTTTATGATATGCGCATCCGTTGTGCGCTGTTTACTTCTTGCGCTTACCGCCTTTAAGCTCTTTCTGGAGAGCGGACAGCTCATCCCAAGCCCCTTTGGCAGCCAGTTTGGCCTGCTCTGTCCAGGTGGCGGAATCATGCATTTTATAGCGAGGGCCTGCAGCTTCAAGCACGGCTTTCAAGGCTGCCGGCTTAGCTTTGGCGAGGTCGGTGAAAGTCGCAAAACCTGCATCGGTGAGCAGCCCGGCAATTTTAGGGCCAATGCCTTCCAGCTTTTTCAAGTCGTCTTTGGCAGCTTTAGGCTGTGCCTTAGCTGTGGCAGCCGTGGTGCTTTTTGCTGCTGCTTTTTTAGGGGCTGCTTTTTTTGCAGGAGCCGCTTTTTGCTCGGTTGCAGGAGCCGCTACTTCGATGGGGTCGAGCACAAGAAGAGAATTATCGGTGCCACCGTAAGGAGATGGGACGTAGGCGTCAGCTTGGTAATCGTTTTTCCAGTACGCCTTGTCAATCATGTAGCGGAATTGGTACTGCTGCCCGGCTTCGAGCTCGGCAACGGCTTTGTACTCAGCTTTGGACGCCTTCATCGTCAGGCCTTCCTCCCAGCTCCAATTGTTGAAATCTCCAAGGACTTTTACTTCTTTTGCGCCTTCGGCAGCTTCTACAGGCAGGGTGAAGGTCACTTTACAAGCTGGTTTGCTTTTCAGGTACTGTTTCTTAAGCATGGTTGATTAGTTTTTAATGGGCTAGTGTACCTTTTGTTTTAGCGGTACAGTTGCACTTTGTTAGTGTTTTCCTCACACTAAGGTGCAAAGCTACAACAAAGAAAAAACATAGTCAATTGATTATCAAAGGAAAGAACATCAGATTGTAAGGCGGGCAGGAAGGCAAGAATGGGGATTTGACTTTGATTTAGAACAAATTAGCACCTTGAGCACAATTTCCGGTAGACTTAACGGCGTGGGGAGGGGATCCCGAATTTTTGACGGCTCCGCATTGTGTACATTTTTTTTCAAAAGGTGTTAAAAACTAGCTTCTTGTGCAAAGCTGGCGGCTAAAATTTCAAAAAACTGCCCCATATCCTGCCCATCTACCACCGCATGATGAGCTTGTACGGATACCGGCATGATGACTTTCCCGCTATCCTGTGCCAAGTATTTCCCCCAGGCGATGCGGGGCACAGAATCGGCAGGGCTTTGCATTGCATGCTGTATTTGAGTGAAAGCCACCCAGGGTATAGAAGAGAGGAACAGGAAGTCATCCCTGCCGGGCTCGTCTTCAAAGGAGGGGTTTTCCTGCACAGCTGCCATTTGTTGTTGTGCCCTGCGCAGGAAAGCCCGTGGGGAAGGGTGGTACTCGACTGTGCAAAAGCTGAATACAGAGGAGGCTGCTGTCTGCACCGTAAAGGATGGGCTGACCTGCTCATGTTCAACGACCGACTGCCCGCGGATCCGCCACCTGAAGGCGGGGATCTCGTTGGCAGCGCTAGCCAAGAGATAGGCCATTGCCGGGGTAAACGGCAGCCCTTGGGCCTTCAGGCTGTGCAGCCATTTTGTAATATCTAAGGGTGCGGTCAGGCTGAAGTGGGGGGAGGACATGCGGTTGAAAAAGTCGAAATGCTTCTGCCGGTGCGGATCGTCAAAACGGATGTATTTCATTTTTTTAAAAATGCGGTAGCCTGGTTTGTACTTGCTGCGTTGCGCTGTCCCCAATCGATACTCCCTAATGTTTATGCCACAGTTTCCTGACCTCCTCTCCTGACTGCAGCTTCACCCGGACGATGTAAGCCCCTTGGGCAAGCTGGGCAAGCTGCAGGGGCAGTGCAGGGCGGTCATACTGCCTGAGCAGCTGGCCGGAAAGGCTGTAAAGCGATATCTGGCCGACATGGCTCTCTGGCTGCACATACAGCAGCCCATTTGAAGGGTTGGGGTAAAGCATGAGGGCTTCCGTATTGGGCGATTCGCTAGAGGCAGCGTTGACCATTACTTCCAACGGGGCAGAAAAGCCGAGGCAGGAGAACTCGTTAAATACCCCTACCTGGTAAACCCCATTTTCGACAACAGGATAGGTAGCCTCTGCTGTTGTATCCACCCGTTCGCCATTGAAGACCCAAATGTAGTTGACCGAGCTCACGAAGGTGCAGGCCAGTACGCCATCCTGCAGCAGCAGCTCTGGAACGGGAAGAGGGGCAGGCGTTTCGCCCAGCATGAACTCGGTTTCGCACTGTCCGTTGGAAGCGCTTATCCAATACTCATCAGCGGGCAGGGCTAACAGGCCGGTGTCCAGGGCAACCGTGTCTTGCCCAAGGAAATAGCTGTAGCTCCCGCTGCCCGGGATATGGATAAGGAGGTCATCCCCTTCGCACAGGGGAGGGGTAAACGGCTGGGCTTCTGGGGCTACTGCCTCTGCTGCTACGGTGACAACGATGCTGTCCAGGTTTTGGCGGCAAGCGCCAAGGAAGGCGGTTGGGAAATAAACGCCTGGGGCAGGGAAAAGCAACGGGCTCCCTTGTAGCAGGCTGTCTGTAAAGCCAGTGGCCCCATGGGAGAGCAGCAGCAAGTCGTAGTTGCCGGAAGCGGGTGCCGTGAGGGTGTCGCCAGGGCAAAAAGCGGGTGCTGTGGGCACTACTGCTGTAGGGGCCGCTGCCAGGCTTACGTTGAGGGTGTCAGAATACACGGGGAATGTCCCTGAATTATTGGCGTAGCGGTAGCTGCCGGCAGTCGATATCCAAAGCGTATCTCCGGCGCCTTCGACCTCTTGCCCATCTTTTTCCCAGGCCCAGCCTTCTCCAGTGGAGGCCGCAAAAAGCTGAAGGCTGTCGCCAGGGCAGAGCAGGGTGTCGCCAGCAACCGAAAGCGTGGCCTGCACAACGGGGGCAGGAGGGTCAAAGCTCCAGCCCTGCGGCTCCAGAATGAAAAAACCATTAGAGATGTCGGTCGCGATAATCCGGCCTGAGGGCAGAAAGGGGTAAACGCCCCAGCAGCCGCGGAACCCCTGGTAATCGGTATTTTGCGGGTAGGTGTCGTACCATGCAAACCGCTGCACGTCATTGGGGTCAGACAAGTCAAAGACTTGTACGCCTTCGTGGTAATAAGATACCACCGCATACTGCCCCCGGATAAAAGGGTTGTGAGCAATAGAATTGGTGTGCTCCGGGGCCAGCATCTCGGACTTGAACAGATCGGTCACTTCCATCTCTTGCACATTGGCCATATCCACAGCTTTCAGGCTGCGGCCAAAGGTCTCATCGGCAAATACCAGCAGTTGATCATCTTCCGAAAGCCAGCTGGAGTGGTTGTAGCCTTGTTCGGGATAGCTGGTCAGGGTGCCAAGGGTAACCGGCTGGGCGGCATCGGACAAGTCGTATACGGCTAGCCCGGAAGTGCCATGGGAACAGTAGGCGGTATGGTTTTTGACGAAGATGTCGTGTATGTAGCCACCTGCTGGCAATACAGGGTCACCGAGGAGCACCGGGTTGGCGGGGTCTGCGTTCAAGTCGTAAATAATGACGCCGTTGGCCCGGGTGTTGGAGCCGGCGACATAGAGCCTGCCCTGGGCCTCATCCACAAAAAGGTTGTGGGCTCTGCTGAACACCTCATTGGAGGAATAGACTTGGGTTACGGTGTCTGGGAGGGCGGAAAGGTCGTAAATGATCAGCCCGGCGTTGCCCTGATCGGCTGTGCCGTAAGCATAATGCCCGAAAGTCTTGTAGTCTCTCCAGATACTGTTGAAGCCTTCATCAAAGCGGGCGACTTCCCTTATGCCTGTGGGCCCGTCGAGCTGAAGGAACAAGGTGAACCCGGCAGAGCCGACGATGCCATATTCCTGGCCTAAGCTATCGGTATAGCCCCATACGTCATTGTAGCGGATGCCGCTTGCAGCAGGCAGGGTGGGGTCTTCCCAACGGCCGGTAGCGCTTAAGTTTAGGCTGTCCTGAGCGGAGGCGGCTGGCAACAAGTAGCCTATCATCAATAGAAGGAGGAAAAGGCGCATATCTGTTTTATTTTTAGGGGATGGTACACTAGCCTTGATGTGCCGGGGGCATTGCAGGGTTGAAATGGCTCTTTGCTTGCTCCGCTACACTTTCTTCCAGGCACTCAGCTTGGGCAAAGCTCCTGAAAGATGCCGGCGCGTGGTTGAAAACAGCTTATTTTTTCCACTATATTGGCCCGATGCATCAAGGCTAGTGCAAAAGTACAAATTCAATGCAGGGAATGGTAGCGATGTGCTCTACAGCCTGCAATTCCTTGAGATGTCTTGCAGCTTGATAGGGGAAATCAGGGCAGCATGGTGCAGGGCTTTGATGGCTCTGCTCATCCGGGCGGGATCAGGGTTGGAGGAGGTGAAAATGGCAGGGAGGCATCGCCTGCCGGGGGGGCAAAAGGAGGCGAAGGAAGCACAAGCCTTTCGGCAACCGGCTAGAAGGTTTTTCCTGCTTTTTTGCTGTTGCCCGGCTTAGCGATGCGGCGGGGTGGCAAGCCCGATAGGGCCGAGCGGATAGCGAGCCCCAAAGCGTAGCGCCCCCTGCCGTGCGGCAGGGGGAAGCCCCAAAAAAAGGGCAGGGAGCTGCTGCCCTTGCCGCAAGGCTTTCCGGGGATTATGGTGTATCTTAGCCGGTATACCGAAACAGGAAAATCAACAGCACCCGTACAATGGAGGAACGATTACTTACCGTAAACCAACTGGAAACTACATTTCTGTCTGAACAGGCTGCGGTGAATGCTGTAAGAGGAGTGAGTTTTTTCCTGAACAGGGGAGAGACACTCGGCATTGTTGGGGAGTCAGGTTCTGGCAAGTCCGTTACTGCCCTTTCGCTCATGCGCCTGATCCCTCAGCCTGGGCAGATCACGGGAGGGGAGGTCCTTTACCATAAGGCAGGCCAGGAGCATCCTGTGGACTTGCTGCAGCTGCCCCGTAAGGAGATGAGGTCATACCGGGGCAAGGAGCTGGCTATGATCTTTCAGGAGCCAATGTCTTCCCTCAACCCGGTATATCGTTGTGGCGATCAGGTGATAGAGGGGATGGTGCACCACTTGGGGCTCAGCAAAGCAGAAGCGAAAACGAGGGCGATGGAGCTGTTGGAGGAAGTGCAGCTGCCTGACCCCAAACGTATTTTCAAAGCTTATCCGCACCAGCTGTCGGGCGGGCAGAAGCAGCGCGTGATGATTGCGATGGCGATGAGCTGCGGCCCCGGTGTCCTTATTGCCGATGAGCCCACCACGGCACTTGACGTGACGGTGCAAAAAGCCATCTTGGAGTTGATGCAGCGCCTGAAAGTAGCGAAAAAGGCTTCTGTGATTTTTATTTCTCACGATCTGGGGGTTGTCGCTGAAATCGCAGACCGTGTCATGGTCATGTACAAAGGGGAGATTGTGGAGCAGGGGCCTGTTGACGAGCTGTTCCGTGCCCCTAAGCACCCATATACCAAGAGTTTGCTGGCTTGCCGCCCCCCTCTGAATTACCGGGTGCGCCGCTTGCCAGTGGTTGCCGATTTCATTGGGGCACAAACCACAGCAGACGGGACGGTAGCGGTAGTCGCAAAGGATACTGATATGGGGCAGTTGCTCAAGGGGGCCCGCATCACGGCAGCGGAACAGCGCCGGCGGGAGAAGGGGCTGTCTTCCCGCCCTCCTATTTTGGAAGTGGAAGGGCTGAAGACTTGGTTCCCGGCGGGCCGTACCTTTTGGGGGCAGCCCAAATCATACATCAAAGCTGTGGATGGGGTTTCCTTTCAAGTGCGCCCAGGAGAAACCTTAGGCTTGGTGGGGGAATCGGGCTGTGGGAAGACCACGCTTGGCCGCAGCTTGCTAGGGCTGGCGCCGGTCAGGGAAGGGAGCATCAGGTACAAAGGACAGGAGCTGGTGGGCCGCCACCCCGACGACTGGAAAGCACTGCGGCAGGAAATGCAGATTATCTTTCAGGACCCCTATGCTTCCTTAAACCCGAGAATGACCATAGGGCGGGCTATAATGGAGCCCATGGAGGTGCATGGGCTTTACGGCAACAACGTGGAGCGCCGAGACCGGGCCCTGCACCTTTTGGAGACCGTCAGCCTGGAGCCATCCCATTTTCAGCGTTACCCGCATGAGTTTTCTGGAGGGCAGCGGCAGCGGATAGCCATAGCACGGGCCCTTGCTTTGAGCCCCCGGTTCATCATTTGTGATGAATCAGTTTCAGCTTTGGATGTCTCTGTACAGGCACAGGTGCTCAATTTGCTGATGGACCTGAGGGAGCGTTACAAGTTCACCTATATTTTTATCTCGCACGACCTTTCCGTTGTAAAGTTCATGAGCGACCGCATGATTGTCATGAACCAGGGGAAGATTGTAGAGGAAGGGCTGAGCGATGAGCTGTACAATGCTCCGAAAGCCGATTATACGCGGATGTTGATCAATGCCATCCCTCAGGGTATTTTGCAGGCATAGGGCAGGCAGGCTGCGCTAAAAACCCAAAACCTGCTGCCTGCTAAGGCAGCAGGTTTTGGGTCAAGTCGCATCAGGGGCGTGGCTTATCAGCTTCCTTTAGGAGGTGGTAGGCCTTTACGAAGTCAGGTATGCCATATCCGATAGAAGCGTCTGGCACATCCGCTTGGCTGCTGCTGTTCCGGACGGCATCGTAGATCTCCTCCACAGAGGCCGTAGGGAATGCCTGCCGCAGGCAGGCCACCATGCCGGCCGTAATTGGCGATGCGAAAGAGGTGCCAGAGCCCATGGTCACCTGGTAATTCCTAGCGTCTGCTAGGGTCACCCAAGCGCCAGGTGCGGAGACATCAGGCTTGATGCGGCGGTCGGCGGTGGGCCCGTAAGAGCTGAAGGAAGCCCTGCGCCCATCAAGGGTGGTTGCCCCAATAGACAGTGCGCCGGCAGCATCTGCAGGGACGCCGAGCCCACGCCAGGCGCTGCTGCCTTCGTTGCCGGCACTAGTTACGACCAGCATCCCTTTGCTGGCCGCTATATCAGCCGCTTGGCTCGCAACCGACTTCCGGCCGTTCAGGTCAGTAAGGGTATAGTTCATTTCATTTTCATCAAACTGGGTATAACCAAGGGAAGAGTTGACCACATCAGCGCCCAGGCTGTCAGCATATTCTATCCCGGCCACCCAATGGCATTCTTCTGTAAGCGTTTCGCTGCGGGTCTCTTCGGTCTTGATGCAGATATAAGTAGCCCCGGGCGCAGTGCCTACAAGCAGCCCCGGACGGTTAGCGCCCATGCAAGAGAGGACTTTGGTGCCGTGGCTGCTCGATTCCCAGGCCACATCGTCCATGTCTACAATATCTACTGCGGGCAAGAGCTGCTCGTTGGCCCTGAGGGAATCGAAGAACGGGCTTTGGTCTACTCCCGTAAAACCGCCATCGAGGACCGCCACGAGCACCCCGCTGCCGTCAAAGCCCATTTGGTGCAGGCTGTCGCCATTGATCAGCTTAATTTGCTGGGCACCGTAGCCGTAGTATTCGTCGGGTTTGATTTCGCTGCCCAGCTTGGCCATCCCTTTCAGCGGCTTGACGCCGGGGCCTTTTTGGCCGCTGTATTTCCCGACGTAGTTTACGGTTTGTACATAGTCTAGGGCCAATAGCGCCGCAGCAGTGGCAGAGTCGCAGGCCACGGTGGCAGCATTCAGCCAGCGGGAGCGGTGGTGTACCCGGGCTCCCTGAGCTTTCAGCCCTTCCAGGTAAGCGGGGTTTGGGGGGAAGTCGGCAGCGGTCACCTCAATATTAAGCCGCTCGCGTTTTTGGATGGCCCGGGGGGACAAAAACGCTTCAGGGGCATCAATGGAGTAGGGGGTGCCGGTTTTGTCTGTAAAAGAGACCCAGTAATAGTTCAGGGACGATGAGGCATTGGGCCCCTGTGCCTGAGCATAGGCAGAGCAGAAGAGGGCCAGGGTGCTGGCCAGCAAAAGTTTAGTCATCAACTTTGTCATAATAAAAAGGCTTGTATTTCCGAGGCGAAACGGGAGTCGAGCTCATCTGCGACAAGCGCTAGGAGCTGCTGCAGGTCTTGATATTCCCGGTTGATGCCAAGGTAGTTATCTTTGAATTGATTTGAGGTGGTTATGCGCTGTGGGTGGAAAGCGGTAAATAAATTGCGGCGCCCGAGCCCTTCGGGCAGCTCTGCAAAAACGGAATCTGCTGTTATGATACAGTCTTCAGGGGCATCCGGGTTGAGGCTCCAACGCTGTTTGCCGCTTTCATGGCTGAAGTAAGAGAGCACGCCATGCCCTGTAATGTGAGCCCTAAGGCCGAGGAGGCTGTCCCCTTTTTCTTCAGGCAGGATATGGGCAAAAGAGATGTCACTGGGGAGAGGCGTAGCGATGATGTCGAGCTGCCGGGCTTCCCACCTTGCCCATAGGGCCGAAAGCGTGAACGAGTACCCTTTGTACTGGAACAACGCGCGGTAAAATTCAAGTGCCTGGCTGGGGGCTTGCCCATAGATGGACATCAGGCATTGGTTTTGCTCTGGCTTGAGGGTAGCGAAAAGCCTGATTTTTTGCTGGTAGAGCTCTTGCTCCAATTCGTCAAGGTGGTCGTTCCAAGTGGGGTCGTACGGTAAAATCCCCAGGCAAGAGCGTGCAAACTTCAGCTCCACCTGTTCTAGCGCTTCCCAGAGTACTTGCACCTGAGCTTGCATATCGGTAAGCTGCCCATAGCGGTTGGCTTTTTCCGTATCCTTCCAAAAGGCTTTCCCTTTGCGCTTGCGGCCCTGTTTCATCAGGTCTATTTCGCTGAGGAGCCGGACAAAAGCATTGCCCTCCCGCAATTGGTCAACCTGCCGCCGAAGGCTGCCAGCATGGTCGGTACATGCAATTTTGGTATACTCTTCCAGCAAGAGGTCGAGCCCGAGCGGGTCTGCTTTGGCGGTGACTTTTACTTGGCCCTCTTCGAGTGAGGCACAGACTTCGAGCTGGTCGTCGGGGTCTTCTGCATTGAGCGCCCGGGCCAAGGGGATAAGCAGCTCTTGACGGAGCGTTCGCTGCAGGTGCCTTGCCCCGTATTGCCGGTGATAGCCTTTTACCGCAAGGTGTTCATAGACTTCCGGGCTGATCAGGAGGTTCATGCGCCGGTACCGGATGCCTTCTCTTTTCCGCAAGGCTTCGATCTCTCGTTCTACGACATAGCGTATGGTGAGGGGGTCGAGGGGGGCAAAGGGGACGACCTGGTCTATGCGGTTGAACAATTCTGGCCGGAAATATTTTTGCACCTCGTTGATAAAATGCGCCTTCACACTGTTGTCGTCTAGTTGTTGTTGCCAGCCGATGGGGTTGAGGTTGAGGTTACTGGCCCCAACATTGGAAGTCATGATGATGATGGTGCTACAGAAGTTGACGAGCTTGCTCTGACTGTCCGTTAGCCGGCCTTCGCTCAAGACTTGCAGCAGCAGGTCAAAGAAGGAGGCATCTGCTTTTTCGATTTCGTCAAACAGCAATAGGCCAAACGGGTTTTTGCGGACGGCAGAGGTCAGCAGCCCCTCCTGTGCAGCGCTGATGCCTGTAAGCCGTTGTACGGCATAGGGGGTCGAAAATTCGCTCATGTCGAAGCGGGTCATCCGCTCGGTATCCCCGAACATGAAGGAGGCCAGCTGTTTGGCGAGTTCGGTTTTGCCTACTCCTGTAGGCCCCACAAATAGGAGAGAGGCAATCGGCTTCCCTGTCCGGGAGAGCGCGGTCTTGACGGTGGCCAGCACGCCCGTTATCCGGTTTACGGCTTCCTCCTGCCCGAACACCTGATTGTTGAAGCGCTGCATGACCTCTTTGGGGGCCATCGGCAAAGCAGGGTCTACCATAAATTGCGGCATGCCCGTTTCTTCTACAAACTGACGGATGACAGCGGTTCGGTCTATGGCCGATGCCCCGGCTGCGGCCTTCCGCTCTGTATGCTGTGGCTGATGTAGCAAAAGCAGGTTTTCCAAGAAGCGGATAGGGCGGCCCGGGAGCCCATCGTAGGGGCTGAACCGTTGGTTGAGGCGTATAGATTCCTGTATGGCATCGGGCGCAATCTGTATAGGCTTGCCCCTGACCATCTCCTCTGCCCTTTGGCTGATGATGCGGTTGAGCGCATTGCCGGATGGTTCCTGTAGTTGTATCTGCTGAAAATGAGACAGGTAGCCCGGGCTGCGCATTTCTATGCGGGCGAGCTCCTCTGTGGTGCATTCGCCTATAATGGTGATTTCGCCTGCGCTCAGATAGGGCGTCAGGTAATCTCCAATACTGATGCTGTTCCCTTCGTATTTGCCGACCTCGAATAGATCTAGCAGGTTGCGGACAAACAGTACGTGATGTGTCCCTTTCAGCTCCTGGCACAAGAGGGAGAGGTTGTCCTGCCAGCCGGTATCGCGCATGAGCTCTTTGATCAGGCCAGAGGCAGTGGCCTCCCAGATTTCAATCTTCAGTTTGAGGGCAGCTTTGCGCCGGGCGAGCTCCCAAACCAAGGCCGTTTTGCCAGTGCCAGAAGGGCCTACGACAATCGCATTGCGCTGGAAACTGCTTTTTAAGGCACGTGCCAGTTCGCCCAGCTCTTTCTCCCGCTCATAGCAAGCGGGCAGGTTTTCGGACAGGAGGCGGGCGGCCTTTGGCAGCAGCTGATCTTCCTGCTCTTTGCTGAGTTTTTCAAGGTCTTTGGGGGCAGGGGCTTTTAGGGATACTTCCTGCCGTTGTAGCTCAGCGGAGTCGTACCAGATGGCACTGACTATTTCTTGTACGGATTGCAGGCGCCTTTTTCTGGCAAAGTCCAGTGTGATGGCTTCTCTGAGCTGTTGTTCCAGCAGTTCTGTTTTCTGGATGTACACCTGTAGGCCTATTGTTGGGACAATAGCCCAAACGGCAGCGCCCTCCTCGTTGAGGTTGTAGTAGTAGTCGAAGTCGAGGCTGAAAGCCGGGAAGCTCATTTGGTCAGCTGCTTGTGGGAAAGCAACGCTGATCTGTGCTTTAAGGAAATCCCCTTTGGGCAATGCGCTCAGCAGATCCTGCAATTGCCCTTTGTTGAGGACTTGCTTTTGGAAAGCCTCCGCATACTCCTCGGCGATCGCTGCGGCCTGCTGTTGGATGCGCGCTATGCGATGGTCTTGTAGGGGGGTCATGAGCGCCCCTCCGGTGGCGAGCCGCAGCCGGAAGGTGTAAAACGGGATGGTGATGTCTATTGCCATTCGGTATGGTTGAAGCAGTTGCCTGCTGTCAAAGCTAACGGATTTGCGCAGGACTGCAAAACGGCGGCCGCTTGCTCAGGAGGGCCAGGCCTGCAGGGCGCAAACCAGATTGTCGTTTTTTTTTTGGGATAGGGCCTGCCCCTTCCGAAAGGATGGGGGCCTGCCCCTGCCAGCGGGCAGGTGCCGCTATGCTACGGGGCTCGCTGTCCGCTCGGCCCTATCGGGCTTCGCACCCCTTCGCAGCGCTAGGCCAATGCCAGCCTAAAGCTCGGAAAGCATAAACGCCTGCGACAATTTGGTTCACGCCCGGCCAGCAGCGGTCAAACCCAAATGAACCCTTCTGCTTCCTGTCCAAATGGCTCAGCTGTGCCGTTTAATCGGCGTTGCCCAATGAGAAAAGCCAGGCCGGCGTCGAACTGATGCCAGTTTTTCGGGGGCTCCGGCATTTCAAGGCCTGTGAGCTCAGCAAGCACAAGGCTTGCGGCGGGCAGGTAGGCGTTGTCTTTTTTATAGCGCCCGGCGTCGAGGGGCAGCTGCCGGGCGAGCCCGCCAGGATAAGCTTCCCATACCTCAATACCGTTGTCCTGCAGCTGCTGTTTCATCCGCATCGCCCTTGCGGTAAGCCCGCCCAAGAACATGGGCGACATGGCATTCAGGGCTTTATCGGCTGCGCGGTAAAAATAATCGCTACATCCGGCTATGGAGGTGTAGACCCCGGGAAGGCTCAATGGCGCATCGATATAAATGTGCTTAGGGCTGTGGCCGGCTGCCCAGTCTTGAATGAACTGGTCTGCATCTTTCTTCTTCTGGCTCTGCCCGAAACGGATCTTGTGGTTTTCCGCCCAGCAAATGGCTGTAGTGCCGGCAAGTTTGCTACCGTAATCGATCCCTGCATGCATAACGTTCAATTTAATGCCCAATGATGTTCTGAAGATGGGCTGCCAGAAAAGCCGCAGGATCAGGCAAGCCTTCCTGGGCTATGACCAAGCTGGCCTTTTCATAGTCTGCCGAACGCTCGGCCAGCTTCTGAGCGATAAATGGCTCAAGCTCCCCTTCGCTGAGCCCGCTGAGCAAAGGCCGGTGGGCGGCCTCTGATTTGAGGCGGCTGGTCAGGAGCTCCGGGCTGGCTTTCAGGTAGACCGTTAGCCCGTGTTCGTTCATCCAGTCCATATTGCCATGATAACAGGGGGTGCCGCCGCCACAGGCGACAACCTGCGGGCGATGGCCGAGCGTGCGCAACGCGGCAGCTTCTATTTCGCGGAAGCGGCTTTCCCCAGCCAAGCGGAATATTTCAGCTATGGGCTGTTGTTCCTGTGCTTCCACATAATCGTCCAAATCGGTAAAGGGGAGCCCGGTCAGCTCAGACAATTGCCGGCCGGTATACGATTTGCCCGTGCCCATAAACCCTATGAGGAATATTGGTTGAGATATCATTGCTGCTGTATTGCCGGGAAAGATAAACAAGGTCTGTTAAAACTCGGGGGAATTCTTATCTTTTCGGCGAAAATCGAGAACATGGACAGGCGAAACTTCCTCTACAGTGCTGGTTTGGGCACGAGTGCTTTCCTGGCAGCCCCATTTGCTGAGCGCCCGCTATCTCCCAATGCCGCTTTCAACTTGAATTATGCCCCCCACCTCGGGATGTTCGAGTCTCTGGCCGGTGGGGACCCTATCGCTCAGATCCACTTTATGGCCGATCAGGGCTTCCGTGGGTTTGAAGACAATGAAATGAAAAAACGCCCGCTTGCCCTGCAGGAGGCCATAGCCAAAGCGCTGCTTGACCGGGGCATGCAGATGGGGGTTTTTGTAGCTCATACGATATTTTGGGATGAGCCTTGCCTGGCCAGCGCTGACAGCGCCAGGCACGAGCAGTTCCTCGCTGAGGTCAAAGAAAGCGTGGAGGTCGCTAAACGGGTCAATGCAACTTGGATGACCGTAGTGCCTGGCCACCTTGATCTTCGGCAGGACATGGGCTATCAGACTTCTAGAGTGGTTGAAACCCTGAAGCGGGCCGCTGATATCTTAGCGCCGCATGGGCTGGTGATGGTACTGGAGCCTTTAAATTTTAGGGACCACCCGGGGCAATTCCTCACCAAGGCCGCCCAAGCTTTCCAGATTTGCCAGGCCGTGGGCAGCCCTGCCTGCAAAATCCTTTTTGATGTCTATCACCAACAGATACAGGAGGGCAATATTTTGCCGAACCTGGAAGCCTGTTGGGGGGAGGTCGCGTACATACAGGTGGGCGATAACCCTGGCAGGAAAGAGCCGACGACTGGGGAAGTCAACTTCCTGAATGTCTTCAAATATCTGCATGAAAAAGGCTACGGCGGTATTATCGGCATGGAGCACGGCAGCTCTGGGGAAGGGGAAGAAGGTGAGCGGGCCGTAATTGCCGCTTATCAGCAGGTGGATGGCTTTTTGCCGAAAGAGGATTGACATTATGGGCGCTCGCCAACGTAAGCTGAAAGGATAGCAGAAATTGGCTGGGCCTGCCCTGGCAGCGCTACCGGCTGGGCATTGAAGCGGTGGAAGCCAGCTTTCAGGATCAGGGCCTGCCAGCTCTCTAAGCTCCGGAAATACCATCGGTAGCTCCCTTCAAAGGTTTCCTTCATGCCCGACCAATTTTCGGTGATCCATCGGTCAGCCCCGCTCTCCCCGTCGACAGGGTACCCGGGGTGGATAGTCTGTATAAACAGCTGCCCGCCTGGGGGCAGTACGGTTCGGACGGCTTGCAACAACTGCAGGGTAGGGTTGTCCCCGTCGAACAAGGAAAAGTTGAACACGGCTACATCGGCCTGTACACCCACGTCTAGTTTGAGGTATTGGGGGAAGGCATCAAAAGAGGTACATACGTACCGGGCTCCGCCTTTTGCCTTAGCGCGTTCAATGAGCCCGGGCGCTCCATCCACCCCGAGTACCTGATAGCCTTTGGCTGCCAATGCCCTGCAAAGCCAACCCTCCCCACATCCCATATCGAGCACAGCCTTGGGCGCAGCATTTTCAATGGCCGAACAGATGGCCTGATCGGTCCCTAGTTGCCGGGAAGGCAGGTCGCCATTTTCTACCGTCTTGGCCCAAGGCAGGGCATTCTTTTTCCAAGTGTTCAAGATAGGGTCATACATGGGGGGCGCTTGGGTTAGGAGAGGGGCTGAGGCTGATGAGCCCCAGCCCGGCTAATGTTAGTGAGCCGTTTAAAATCAAAATTTCAAAACCAAAATTATAGCCCAGCCATGCCCCGGCCAGCCAACTGATGGAGTAGGCCATTAGGGGCGAAGCCAGGCATACAAGGGGGATCCATTTGTCTTTGGGCTTCCATTGGGTAAACAGGCCACAGGCGAAAAGCCCTAGCAGGGGGCCGTAAGTATAGCCGGCAGCGGTAAATACCCCGCTGATCACACTGTCATCGTTGATGAAATGAAAAAGCAGGATGATGAGGAACAAGGCTACAGAAAAGCCTGCGTGTACTTTAAGCCGGATGGCTTTTTCATTTTCTTTTTCCCCAGGCTTTATGCCCAGGAAGTCTACGCAGAAGGTAGTCGTTAGGGAAGTAAGGGCGGAGTCTGCGCTGGAATACGCGGCGGCGGTAATGCCCAGCAGGAAGAAAATGGCTGCCGCCATAGGGAAGTGTTCCAATGCGAGGATAGGGAACAGGTCGTCTGTCCTTTCTGGCATAGGGATGCCTTCGGCCTCAGCGTACAGGTAGAGCAGGGCGCCAAGGCCAAGGAACAGGAGGTTTACGAGGACGAGGGCCCCGGTGAACCAGAGCATGTTTTTTTGAGCTTCTGCGAGGTTGCGGCAGGTCAGGTTTTTTTGCATCATATCCTGGTCCAGCCCTGTCATGACGATGGCAATGAACATGCCTGCAAAGAACTGCTTGAAGAAGTGGTTGCCGGTGTCGTCCCAAAACCAAGTTTGCGAATAAGCGCTTTCCCGCACTGCACCTGGTATTTCCCACCAAGACAGCTCTAATGCCTGAGCGGCAGCCATGACCGAGGTGCCGACCGCAGCCAAAATGAAAAAGGTCTGTAAGGTATCGGTAATGACAATGGTTTTTATGCCGCCCCGGAAGGTGTACAGCCAGATCAGCCCAATGGCTACGACCACCGTCAGTGCGAAGGGGATGCCAAGGGCATCAAAGACGGCAATCTGCAAGACGCCAGCTACCAGAAATAAGCGGAAGGCAGCACCTATGGTGCGGGAAAGGATAAAATAAAAGGACCCCATTTTGTACGCCCAGTATCCGAAGCGTTCTTCCAGATAGGTATATATGGTGATCAACTGTAGTTTGTAGTAAAGCGGGAGCAGTATAAAGATGACGGTAAGGTAGCCTGGGATATACCCCAGCACCAGCTGGAAATAAGAGAATTGGCTGTTGCCCACTTCGCCCGGGAGGGAGATAAATGTGACGCCCGATAAGGTTGCCCCTATCATCCCAAAAGCGACCAAGTACCAGGGCGATTGCCGGTTGGCAGTGTAAAAGCTTGCTGCGTCGGCTTGCCTTGATGTCAGCCAGGAGATGCCGATCAGCATGAGGAAGTACCCAAAAATTACGGCAACGATGATTGATACAGGCATAGTTCAGGTTGAGGGTAGGCGGGGATGAAAAACGGGCCTGCCGGCTTTTCCCAAGCGGGGCAGGCAGGCCCAGTAACACTCACTAGTACAGATTCAGGTCAGGTCAAGCCTTTATCATTTGCCTCAAATGGCAGGGTCTGGAGGTGTGTTTGGGTTGTTTGCCCGCTCGCTGTCCGGATAAGGGTAAAAGTTGCGGTTGCGCTCTTCCCCATCTGCATCGGGCGCTGGCCGGCCGAACCGGCGGCTGTCCTCAAGGCGGAGGCCAGACATCATCAGCTCTATGCAGCGGTTTGCGTAGATGGCTTCCAGTACAGCCTCTTGTGTCATTGGGCCACTGTAAGGCGCAAGCCCAGCGCCCACCCCAAAGGCATCTTCAGATGGCAGTTTGGTCAGAACAGCATTCAGGGCGGCTACAGCTTCGTCAATGCGGTTGGACCGGGCATGGGCCTCCGCCCTGATCAGGTCCATTTCTCCAGGCAAGTAAACCGGGATGGCTTTCGTTGCGCCGTCCCAAAAGGCTGCAGCGCGGAAGTCATTGGCCTCTGGCATCAGGTCTTGGAAGTAAAACGGCAGCCGCTGGTCGGAAGCATCTGGCGCAAGCCCGGAAGGCAGCCCCAGGCCCAGGTCTACCGGCTGGTATACGTTGTTGGTCAGGATAGACACAAAAGCGATCGGGTTGGTATTGACGGCGTCGTAGGCAAAGGTCGAAGCAGACGAAGGGTCTACCCGGTTGGCGGCAGTGATGGCCTCTTCGTGGTTCCCGAGCATGTTATGGTAACGGGCAAGGAGGGCATCAATCGTATTGGCAGCATCTATACTGGCTGGTGTTTTGTCCAGAAAAGCAGCAGATACCGGCGTACTGTTGATGGTGGCGCGTGCAGATTCCAGCGTGGCGATGGCTTCTTCTAGCACAGCTGCCCTAGAGCTGAAAGTGGCGTTCTCCCCATTTTCCAGAGGCGCTTGTTCAAAAAACTGCGCGATGGTCCCGTTGGCGAGGGCTTTGAAAATACTGGCATAGGCAATGAGGCCGGCGCGGATACCGGCATCGGGCACTTTCTCCGCGTTGGCTAGGACTTGGCCCGCTTCCTGCCTCACGAGAAGGGATTCTTCCCACAGGCGAGATACTACGCCATTCGTGCCTGTCAGCTCGGCTTTGCCCAAGGATAGTTCATTCTCTTCGCTGTTGCCGGGGTTGATGAGCCTAAGCTCAAAAGTAGAAAACCCGGCTGCTGTTACGGTAGTGTAGACCGGGCTCTGCCGCCCTACGCTCCAGCGTTTTTGAATGCCTACGGTAAGGCCTATGAGCCCATCGGGGCTGTTGAGCACCTGAGCCTCGGTTGCTGCTCCGGGGTTGGTGAAGTCTTTTTCGCAGGATGTGAGCGCTAAAGCGCCTGCAATGAGCACGAAACTGTACTTCCGTATTGATTTTATATGGTGTAACATGGTTGTTTGCTTTTGTCGGGGTAAGGTTTAGAAATTAGTACGGATGTTGAGGGTATAAACCCGTGGGATGGGCACGTTGCCGAAGTTCACATTGCGCATCAGGTTGCTCTGCCCTCCGGCGTTGGTCTCTGGGTCGTAGCTTGGGAAGTTGTCAATAGAGAACAGGTTGCGCCCGCCCACTGAAATCGTCGTATTTTCTAATACTCCGCCAATTTTAGGGATGGTATAGCTCACCGACAGCTCCCGCAGTTTGGTGAAAGAGCCATCCTGTACCCGCCATTCCAAGATGGGGTACATGGCCCATATCCATCCGCGGGGCAGCTCGCCGGTCAGTTCTTGCTCTGCGAATTCTCCAATGCCGACGCCCTGACGGGTGCGGTGGTCAGCGTCGAATACGTCTTGGCCTTGTACGCTTTCGATTACGGCTGTCACGCCAAAACGCTTGTAGCGGAAAGTGGTGCTGCCGCCCAAGATATAGTCAGGGTTGGGGTCGCCAATTACGCGCTGCAGGGGTGTGCCAGTGGGCTGGCCATTGGCATCGCGCTGCGGCAGGTTGGCCGTGGCATCACCGCGCTCCTGCTGCAAAAAGCCTTCAGGGGTGAGCAGCGGCTGCCCGTTTTCATCCCGTGCAATGTAGGTGCCGAAGAAAACGCCCAGCGGCTGGCCGTCGACCAGGAAAATAGGGGCGCCGGTCACGTTGCCCACTGCGGTGCGGGCTTGCCCGAGGTTGGTCACTTTATTGCGGTTGCGGGAGAAGTTGAGGGAAAGGTCCCAGCTGAAGTCGCGCCGGCGTACGGGTGTGCCATAGATGAGCACTTCCACACCTTTGTTCTCCAGGGAGCCTACATTGGTCGTGATGGCCCGCCCGCCCTGTGATGCAGCAAGGGAGCGGCTGACCAGCAGGTCGTCTATATCTTGGTTGTACCAAGTGAAGGACATGCCGAGCCGGTCTTTCAAGAAGGAAAGGTCTGCCCCCAGCTCGGTTTCGGTATTGACTTCCGGGCGTACGTTGGGGTCAGCCAGGGTGTTGCTTTGGTTGATGGCAACACTGCCGCCGAGGTTCCCGGTATTGTAGGTAGAAAAGCGGGCGTATGGCCCAATAGCAGTCAGGTTGCCGGCCTGCCCCCAGGATGCGCGCAGCTTGAAGAGGCTGACGGCCTGCCCAAGGGCGCTGTTTTTCCAGAAGGGCTCACTGGAGACCACATAGCTGGCGCTCACTTTAGGGTAAAGGATGTTGCGGTTGTCTTCATTGAACGAGCTGGCTGCGTCAATGCGCGCGGCTGCCGTCAGGAAGAGGCGGTCTTTGAACCCAAAGGTCTGCTGCAGGTAATAGCCCCAAATCCTCAGCTGATTGGTATTGGAGGAGGGGTTCAGGATGATACTAGCGCCATTGACCGTCTCCACAAAAGGGGCCAGCCCCCGGCCTTGGGCAACGGTATAGGTGTTGCGCGAGAACTGATCGCTATAGCCTGCCTTGGTGATGGAAGTGATGCCCCCGAATTCTGTCTCGTAGGCCACGTTGATATCGTTATTGATGAGGAAGACGTTGTTGTTCGCGGTGGAAGCATAGCCGTCGTTGAAGTAGGTCGGGTTGACCGGGCTGTAGGGGTAAGGGGGGATGAAAATATTGCCCTCCTGCCCATAGGTGTCCAAGCCTAGGATGTAGTCGATGGTGAACCCTTTGAAGGGGAACAGCTTGAGCTGAAAATCGGATATAGCACGGTTGACCTCTTGGTTGATATCAAAATCTTCGATAACGCTCAGCGGGTTCACGCGGGTAGGCTCAACGGCTTGCAAGTTGCCCAGCTCATCGCGCTGCGTGATGTCCCAGATATTGTTGGTGATATTGAAAGCATTGACGGGGCTCCAGAAAACGTTGCCATCGGGCTTCTCATTGGAGAAAGAGTTGTTGTAGTTCAGACCGATAGAGAAGCTCGCCCAATCGTTGACCGATTGGTTGAACCGGAACCGGGCGCCATAGCGTTGGAAGTCCGTATTGGTGACAATCCCTTCGTTGTAGGTGTAAGAAAGGGAAGCATAATAGTTGGACTGCTCGTTGCCGCCCCTTACAGAAAGGTGCTGATCGGTCCCATAGCCCGTCTGGAAAATTTCATCTTGGTAGTCATAACGGGTTACAGGCACCGTTTCGGAAGAAAAGTTGGCCCCAACGGTGAGGTTGCCGGTCGCAGGGTCTGTCCCTGCTATCGGGTAGAGCCGTTGGTCGGCGCTTCCGAACTGCTGCCCCAGGAGGTTGACATAGACTTTTTTGCGCAGCTCGTTCACATTAAAGCCCGAGGAGTAGCTAAAGGAGGGCTTGCCAGATTTGCCCCTTTTGGTAGTGATGAGGACAACCCCGTTGGATGCCCGCGAGCCGTACTGAGCTGCTGCCGCTGCACCGTTGATGACCGTGATGTCGGAGATGTCGTTGGGGTTGATGTCCGAAAGCCGGTTGGTACCGGGCACGGAGGCCCCGCCTTCCGCATTGATGTTGGTCACATTGGTGGTGCTGTTGCTGATGATGACCCCATCAATGACATAGAGCGGCTCGGAGGAGCCCAAAAGCGTGCTCGCCCCCCTGAGCTGTACGCTGAAACCTCCGGCCGGGTCCCCTGAGTTTTGGGTGATCCGTGCGCCTGGCAGCTTGCCTTGCAGTGCACCGGTCACCCCCTGTGGGTTGGCCACCGTCAGTTTGTCCGATTTGAGGACATTAATGGAGTTGCCAAGCTGCTTGCGCTTGGTCGTGACGGAAGAGCCCACTACTACGACTTCCTCCATATCCAGCACATCTTCTGCCAGGTTGAAGTCTATGCTGAGCGTATTCTGCCCTGCTGACAAGGTGATCTCCTTTTCCGTAGGGCTGTAGCCTACATAAGTCACCTGCAGGGTATAGGCTCCCGCATCGGCTTCTCCGCTGAGAAGGTATTGCCCGTCTACATCGGTAACGGTGCCTGAGTTGGGGCCTGTCAATACAACGGAAGCGCCGATAAGCGGCAGGCCGGAGTAGTCGGTGACAGCCCCGCTGATGCTGTACTGCGCTTTTTGCGCTAAGCCGGCTAGGGGCAGTGCCAGAGCCAGCAACATAGCAAAACGTTTAGAGCTTGTTGGAGAGATTGACTTCATAATCTGGTGTTTATAGAGATGATGGACTATGTGCAAAGGCCAGTGGTTTTGTTCTTGCTGGCACAAGCTTTGCGGCTGTATTTTTGGCTTTGGGGCGTGGCCAGGTGTGAAACCTTTGCCAATTATAACTGCATGATAAGGTGATTTTTACAATTTAATGCAATAATGTGTGCAAAATTTTGCAATTTTGTTTCAGCAATGAGGCAGTATCCGGACAAAAGTGTCCCGCTTGCTGTCAGTTGAAAATACGGATTTCTTCCTGGTTTTCAGGGGGAGGCTATAGGCGCTCCCCTTTGAAACCAGGCTTTTGCAAGAAATTGCGGTATTTTGCCTTTGTTCTTAGTATTGCAAGAATTTGCTATATTGAAGGGGGAATTGTCCGTTTGCAAAGCGAAGAATCCAACTCGAAAATATGTTAAAAACAGAGCGACAAGCATTGATCCTCCGGGAGGTCAATGTTCATAATAAGGTGCTGCAGGCCGACCTGAGCGATATGCTCGAGGTCTCGGAAGATACGGTAAGGCGCGACCTACAGGAGCTGGCAGAAGCTGGGAAGCTGGTGAAAGTCAGAGGGGGAGCGGTATCGAAGTCTTTCCAAGCGTACTCTTACGAAGAGCATCAGATTTATGCCTACCGGGAAAAAACGGAAATTGCGCGGAAGGCAGTGGGGCTTATCCGCGAAGGCATGCATGTGCTGATCAGCGGGGGCACCACCAACCTTGAGGTCGCCCGCATCCTTCCGCCCGACTTGAGGGCTACCTTTTTCACGGTGAGTCTCCCGACTGCCATGCAGCTGGCACGCCACCCTTCGAGCGAGACCATCTTCTTGGGGGGGCGTATTTCAGGGCAGGCGCAGATCAGTACAGGTGGGGAGGTGGTACGCAAACTGCAAGGGCTGCGCCCAGACCTCTGCCTGATGGGGGCCAACAGTATCGACCCTGTGGCGGGCCTTACCGATAGCGATTGGGATGTGGTAGAGGTGAAGCAGTCAATGGTGGAGGTATCTGTAAAGGTGGCGGCTTTGGCCATTTCGGAAAAGCTGAATACCGCCCAAAAGATGAGGGTCTGCCCATTGTCAGACCTACAGTACCTGATCACGGAGCTTCCGCCAGACGATCCCTACCTGCATGCTTACTCCTCCGGCACGCTGAGGTTGTTGTGATTTAGGAGCCTATTTACCGGGCGCGCTACTGCTCCCGTTCATCAAACTATAACAATACAAAGGGAATGCAAAAGATAACAGAAGAGCCTTCGCTCTACCGCCATCTGGAGAAAATGTCGGTAGGGGAGATGCTGCAGAATATCAACCGAGAAGATGCTAAAGTTGCTCAGGCTGTAGCCCAGGCGATACCGGAAATCACGGCCCTCGTTGAGAAGATTATTGTGAGGATGAAGGAAGGGGGGCGCCTGTTCTATATAGGAGCTGGCACGAGCGGCCGCCTCGGCATACTCGATGCTTCTGAGTGCCCGCCCACTTATGGGGTGCCTGCCGACTGGGTCATCGGCATTATTGCAGGCGGGGATACTGCCATCCGGAAAGCAGTCGAGTTTGCGGAGGACAGCACCACTCAGGCCTGGGAAGACCTCAACAAGTATTTCGTCAACACACAGGATGTGGTCATTGGCATCGCAGCTTCAGGTACCACCCCTTACGTAGTGCATGGCTTGAAGTGCTGCCAGGAGAAGGGGATACTTACCGGCGGTATTACTTGCAACCCGGGCGCCCCTGTGAGCGAATACGCAGACCACCCCATTGAAGTGGTTGTTGGGCCTGAGTTCGTTACAGGCTCTACCCGGATGAAGGCAGGCACTGCTCAAAAGCTGGTCCTCAACATGATCTCAACGAGTGTCATGATCGGGCTCGGCCGTGTATTGGACAACAAAATGGTAGATATGCAGCTCAGTAATAAAAAGCTGGTCGACCGGGGCACCAAAATCATTAAGAATGCAGTAGGAGGGACCTACGAGGAGGCCCGCTCTCTGCTTGAAAACCACGGCAGCGTGCGCAAAGCCATCGCTGCGGCGCAGCGTTCGGGCACAGGTGAGAAACACCCCTCCTGATGAGCGTTCAGACCGGGCTCGGCCGGCTGCTGCAAAGCCCTGCCTTGCAGGGTAAAGCCGGCGGCCGTATTGGGTACCTTTGCCATAGTGCTTCTGTCACCGCAGGCTGCAAGGATGGGGTGCTGGCCATGCATCAGGTTTTTGGCGCTCGGCTAGCGGCTATTTTCTCCCCTCAGCATGGCCTCTTTGCCGATGCACAAGACAATATGATAGAAACGCCTCATAGTAGGCACCCACATTTGGGGCTGCCCGTCTACAGCCTCTATGCTGAGGCCCGCACGCCTTCGCCTCAGATGCTACAGGATATAGACCTGCTCGTCGTCGACCTGCAGGATATTGGCGCAAGGCCTTATACCTTTTCAGTCACTATGCTGCTGGCCATGGAAGCTTGCGGCCAGGCCGGCATCCCGGTTTGGGTGCTCGACCGGCCGAACCCGCTTGGCGGCACTAGAGTAAGGGGGAATGTGCTGTTGCCCAGGTTCAGGTCTTTTATCGGCTTGTACCCTTTGCCTATGCAGCACGGCCTTACCATGGGCGAACTGGCCCTCCTGGGCGTACGGCACTTGGGTGTCCAATGTGATCTGGAAGTAGTCGCTATGGAGGGCTGGGGGAGGAATATGGCTTGGCGCGATTGCCGGCTGCCATGGGTCAACCCCTCTCCCAATATACCTTCGCTAGAGACAGCCCATGTTTTTCCAGGGCAGGTGCTCTGGGAAGGGACCAATTTTTCTGAAGGGCGGGGCACTACCCGGCCTTTCGAGCTCTTTGGCCACCCGGGTTTTGATCCGTTCAGGCACTTGGATAGTTTGCAAGAGCGCCTGAAGGCAGGTGGGGCTGAAGATTGCAGGCTGCGCCCAGTGTTTTTTGAGCCGACTTTCGAAAAATGGCAGGGGCAGTCCTGTGGGGGCTATCAGCTGCACATTACAGGCCCGCGCTTCAACCCCTGGCTGACATCACTGCTGGCCCTGCAAGGGGTTTATCAAGAGTCTGGGTGCCTAGAGTGGAGGCAGCCCCCTTTCGAGTACGAAGAAAAGCTGTTGCCCATCGACATCCTGAATGGCGACGATGCAGTCCGCCGCTGGGTGGAGGAGGATGAAGCAGCCGATACGCTTTTGAGCATAGCGCAAGCCCCAGAATTCGAGCGTTACCTAGAGCAGCGGGGATCGGTATTAATGTATGCCTGATCTCGCGCTATGGCCATTTAGGGTATTTGATTTGGGCGCAAACCAGCTCGTTGTCTGCCAATGCTTAGAGAG
The DNA here is from genome assembly GCF_007993045.1 of Phaeodactylibacter luteus. Lineage (GTDB taxonomy): Bacteria > Bacteroidota > Bacteroidia > Chitinophagales > Saprospiraceae > Phaeodactylibacter > Phaeodactylibacter luteus. The sequence goes on along the minus strand of NZ_VOOR01000010.1, from coordinate 7,892 downwards.
TGGGGCCTGCCCCTGCCGCAAGGGCAGGTGCCGCTATGCTACGGGGCTCGCTATCCGCTCGGCCCTATCGGGCTTGCACCCCTTCGCAGCGCTAGGCCAATGCCAGGCTAAAGCCCGGAAAACCAAAACGCCTGCGACATTTGGGTTCACGCCCTTTGATTTCGGAGCGGCTCCCCGTATAGCCGGAAAGTGGAATGGCTGGCTCACACTAGGTGGGCCAGCCATTTCTATACCACTAAAAGCGGCGCTACGAATTACTTCGCTACTGTGAATTTCATGGTCTTGGTGCCGTTGTCCGTGCTCAGGCGCACAAGGTACATGCCAGCAGCAAGGCCAGCAGTGCTCACTTTCAGCGTTTCCTGCTGTACACCGTTAGGGTACTCTTGTACTTTGAGGACCTTGCCGTCGATGCCTGCAACGATGAGCATAGCCGGTGAAGCCTCTTCGAGGTCGACTTGTACGTTCAGCTCATTGCCCGCAGCCACAGGGTTAGGGAAGATGCTCATAGCAGCTTCAGGGAGCGCCACTTCGTCTGCTGTATTCGCCAGTTCAATACCTAAGCGCATGACAGAGGTCGTTTCAGGGCCAAAGCCGCCAAGGAACCACTGTGAGGTGCGCACTACAGTAGAAATCTGGAAGTAGTTGATGTTGTCGTTGGTGCCGGCAAATACATCTGCAGAATCGCCCGCCCATTCGCCAACAAGGAAGTAACGTACACCTGGCTCCAGGTTGATCTTGTTGCCGTCCAGGTCGGTCAGTTCGATAGTGATCAGCTCACCGCCGTCGCCATCTTCGAAGGTGTAAATGGCAAACCCGATGGCTTCCAGGGAAGTGCTCTCGAGGTCGGTGTCGAAGTTGTTGAAATCTGGGGCAACGTCATCCGCAACGCGGTAGAGGATGAGCGTAACCTGCTCCCCTGCGATCGGGCCGTCGGAGGCGTTTTTGACACCACTGAAAGAAGCAGTGCTCACGACGAAGTTGTCGCCAGAGAGCGGGCTCATCTGATAGTAGTTGCCAAACTGGTAGTCTGAGCCGTCGCCGGTACGGGTACCGCTTTCAGGGCCGTTTTCTTTGCTGAAGAGGAATTCTGATACTTCGAAGGTCTCTTGCCCGGAATTGTCGCCAGGGTTGAAGTCTGTGCCGTCCTGTGAGTACAGTTCATACAGCAGGCGGTACTGCCCTTGTGGCAGCTCAGGCGCGAAAGTGTTCTCCAATTGTACCGTGGAGTCGCGGGTGAATGGAGGGAACTCAGCGATCACAAGGCTGTCGCTGTAGATCAGGTTGGTCTGATTGTTGCCCAGCAGCTCAAGGATGGAGGCTTTGAGGACCACATTGGTGGCCACAGCAGAACCGATGTTGCTGATGTCCGCTTCGAAACCGAAGGTGTCGGTTGCGATCTGCGACTCAGGCGTAGCGTAGCTGGCCGGAGAGTAGAAAAAGTCGCCAAGCGCGAGCTCCTGTGCAGGAGGGGTGATGATCTGCACGTCATCAATCAGCCAGAAATAGTAGCGGCCGTTCCAAGTAAAGCGGATTTGTACGTTGGGCTCTCCGCCAGCCACATCAGAGATGTCTACAATCTCCAGGTCTGTGCTAGGGGTGGAGCCGTTGCCAACCACTTCGGGGTTGATCGGGAAACCGGTCCAAGTCATGCCACTGTCGACAGACACTTCCAAGATAGTGGAAACAGCGTTGGCGTTGGCCCGCGCATACTGATGGAAAGTAAGGTAAAGGGTTTCGAAGCCGCTACAGTCAATAGAAGGCGAAGTGAGCGTGCCGGAATGCGTACCGGGGAAAGGCCCCTGGCCTACACCTACGCCGCCTCCGTCATATACATCAGAGTTGTACATGGCTGCACCGTTGGCCGCACTAGCGCTGCCGATGGCTGGGTTTTGGCCCCAAAACAGCGCGTTGACGACTTCTCCGTCTACAAGCGCATCATTGGCTTGTGCATCATCAGCCCACTGCCATACCGCACCTTCGGGAGTGCCCGGCCCGATGGTCCAAGTAGAAGGGATGCCACCATCAAAGCCTTCGTAAAATACAGTGTCGATTTGCTGGGCTTGAGCTGAAAAGCTGAGCAGCGCAGCAGGAAGAAGTGTAAAGATTAATTTCTTCATGAATGGTTGGTTAGTGAATAATTATAGATAGTCGAATGTTGAATCCAAAAGGGCATTGAGCACTACTTGCCGCTAAGGCGGGAAAGTGCATAGGTCCGTAAGGTGTTGTTCAGATGAGCTCAAAAGCTGACGGCTCTTGGCTTTGACGGGGCTGGGGATAATTGCGAAGAAAACGCAAAATAGAGGATATCTACAAAAGCGGACAGTTGTCGGCAGGAATTTCAAACCTTATTGTTATCAGCTGACAATTGGCGCAAAAAAACATGCCCCTCCGTAGGGGTGGGGCATCTCTTTCTTTGCAGGCAAGCCGGGAAGGTCAGGCGGAAAAGGAAGTGCCACAGCCGCAGGTGTCGGTCGCATTGGGGTTGTTGAAGGTGAACCCCCGGTTGTTGAGCCCTTCTTCCCAGTCAATTTCCATGCCCAGCAGGTAAATGCCGTGCGATTTTTGCATAAAGACTTTGATGCCTTCAATCTCGAACACTTGGTCATCCGCTTTGGGCAGGTCGAAGCCCAGCATATAGGAAAAGCCGGAACAGCCGCCACCTTTTACCCCAATGCGGAGCCCATGCTCATCACTGATATTCTGGCTGGATTTGATTTCATTCAGTGCTTGTATGGCACCTGCGGTAAGGGATACAGGCGCCTGAATGGCGGATTTATTTGCTGTACTCATCAGTCGATAGAAGTTTCTGGTCAAAGAGTGGCAGGCCAATACCTGCGCTTCACATGGCAAAACAGCACATGCCCTGCTTTGGTTTGAACCATAGCCGGAAAACTATGGCGGGGTTGTACGTACCGGGCGAGGCATGCTCTCGGGGCAGTGCATTTTAGCGCGTGATTTGGATTTCCGGGCCCTAGAGTTTTTACCTTTGCTTTTTTCTCGTCTATTTGCAGCACAAAATATATAAACATGGAGATCCTGCTGGAAATTTTGAAGCTGACCATTCCTGGGCTGTTGACCTTTGTGGCGGCATGGCTGGTCTTAAAAACCTATATGGAGAATCAGCAGCAGCTCGAGCAGCTGAAAATAAGCCGAGACCTGCAGCAGGCCAGCTTGCCAATGAAGATGCAGGCTTACGAGCGCCTTTCTCTGTTCTGTGAGCGCATTGCCCTCCCCGGGCTATTGCTGCGCACCCGCCGCGAGGGGATGTCTGCCAAAGCCCTGCGCGCTGCCTTGATGCTTTCCGTTCAGCAGGAGTATGAGCACAACATTACCCAACAAGTATATGTCTCGGCTCAGCTTTGGGAAATCATCAAAATTGCAAGGGACGAATCGGTGAACATCATTTCGTTGGTAGCAGAAAAAGCAGGCCCGGAAGCTACAGGGCAACAGCTGGCAGCGATGATTTTCAAAGTCTTGGAACAGCAGGAATCGCTTGCTGTGGATAAGGCTCTGCTTGCGATCAAAAAAGAAGCGGCTTCGAAGTTTTAACCCTTATTGAATTGGGCATAGCGCGCTAAACCAGCGCCAAGCCAACATGTGGCTGGCCTTGGCTTTTCTGCCTTGATGCCCGGCACATCAAGGCCCATGACGGGGCCGGCCTAGCGCTGCGCAGGGGTGGCAAGCCCGTCAGGGCCGAGCGGGCAGCGAGCCCCGGAGCATAGCGGCACCTGCTGTCAGGCTCCCTCCTAAGCGGCAGGGGCAGGCCCCTATCCTTACGGCAGGGGCGAGCCTAAATGAGGCGATAATCTGTTTGGCCCCACTTGAGTTTTTTGTACTAATAGAGTATCTTACGATGCATTCAGCCCATCTACAGCCGTTCTGCAGAACATGGCCTAAGTGGGCTGTCCGATAGCCTTGATGCGCCGGCATCGTTTTAGAGCTTCAAATACGCTCTAGGTTGCCTTTCTCTTTTTTGCGCAAAACCTTTTTCATTGCTGAGGCGGCGGAAAAGCGCCAAGCGTGGGCGAGATAGCCCTTTTAAAGCACAATGCCGTCCCGGTAATCAAAGCTGAAATAAACTATTGCCTGTTCGTAAAAGCTCCTACACTTATGCAAGCTTCCAACCCACGAGAGCTGCTGCTTTGTGCATTGCGCCATTTCAACCTCCAAGCAGAGCAGCGTGCGCCTGATCAATTTCAGGTCCATTCCCGTTACACCATCAGTATCACCCCCGAGGGCGCTTTCCAATTGTTGGAAGGGCAGCAGGTAGTAGGCACTTTCAGCAACGTTGTATTGCTTTGCGCCAAGCTTCAGCAGACATTATCCGCATAAGCGCTCCAAACAGGCACTAAACAGGGGCGATGGCCTGCCGCACTTTTTGGGGGATGCCTGCATAGACCATCAGGAAGAGCTCGGCTGAGGTGAAATTGAAGTCATTGGAAAAACCGCTGCGGATATCGGTCACGGTATGATTGCCATGATAGACCCTGACCACATCAAGGGGCCCGTCTGCTGTAGGTTTATCCCCAAAAGCGACCTGAATGGGGATGGGGCTCTGATGCGCATAGTAAAACAGGTGGACGCCTGTCTCCCCGGCTAGCAGTTCCTTTATGCCATAAGCTTCGAGGGTAAAGTATGGGCTGTCTTCCGGCCATTGGTGGGACAGGTCCAGCATCTGGAAAAAGGCTTCGTACCGGCGCAAGAGGTATAGGGCTTGCTCTTGCCCTCTGTCATTGATGAGGGAGCGTACGCGGAGCGTTGTTTTGGCGGGGCGCTGTCCGAGCAGTGCCTGTTGTTGAAGGTTGAACAGGGCGACCTTCAGGTAATTGTTAAGGAATTCAGATTTCAGGCTATCAAACTGCACTTTGGCATACTGATAAGCGTCGCTGATTTCCTGTATGCCTTCCTTTTGGAACAACCGGTCTTTTACGTTTTCCCGCAGCCCTTTGGTCGACCAATCGCTTTTGGGCACGATATTGACTGCTTTAAGGCGCAAGGGGATGGCCGGCCCGATTTTATAGTACTTATCGCGGAACCCCAGGCTGATATTCCTGATGGCTTCCCGAGCTTCCTCTACTTTAGCCTTAAAGTGATAGTACTGCCAGTTCAGCCCGCCTGCAGGCTGGCCATCTTCAAATACGAGCGGAGTATGCTGCTCTTTGTTCTCTTCATACCGGGAGAGGTTTTCCCGCAGTTTTTCCAAAGACCGGAGCAGCTGATTGTAGAAAGCTTTGCCCCGCGTCTCTTCCGGAAGGTGGGGCAGCCACCCCTCGCTGAGCTCTTCCACAAAAGACAAGGGGGTGACCTTAGGGGAAAGCCGCTGCCCCTGCAGCCCGATTTCAAAAATAATTGGCGCTTCTGATTGTGGGTTGACCAGCAACTGTTCTGCAGAGAGGACGGTGAGGTCCCGCTCAATCTGACGCTTCAGTGCCCGCCCCCCCATTCTGGGGTCAAAGCCACGGTGAGATACCCATTGCAGGGCTTCTTGCGAGATATTCAGGATGGTAGCTCTGCGGACGAACCCGTCCCGGCTTAGCAGCTCTTGAATCTGTAGGCGCGCAATGCCGAGGATATGCTCCGGCTGCAAAGGGTTGAACACGACCGTGTGGTCAATGCGGTTGATGAACTCAGGGCGGAAGGTCTGCTCCATGGCCCTGCGGTAGGCATGGGCCTGGGCTTGCTCATCGGTCTGAAAGCCCAGTTGGGAGCCTGCTTCCCGCGCCCCGGCATTCGAGGTCAAAATGATGATGGTATTTGAGAAGTCCACTGTGCGGCCGAGGCTGTCGGTGAGCCTGCCGTCGTCGAGCACCTGCAGCAGCAGGTCATGGACAAGCGGGTGCGCTTTTTCGATTTCATCCAGCAGCAAGATGCTAAAGGGGCGGTACCTCACCGCCCCGGTCAGTTGCCCTTCCGGGTTGTAATAGTCCCCGATCAGCCGTTGGACGCCTGAGCTGTCGATGTATTCGTTCATATCAAAACGGACCAGCTGCTGTGCGTCTCCTGTGAGGTGTTCGCAAAGGACTTTAGCCGCCTGTGTTTTGCCGACTCCCGTAGGCCCGACGAACAAGAAGGAAGAGATGGGCTTGTTGGGGTTGGTCAGCTTGGCCTGTACAAGGTGGGCCACGTCGGCTAGTGCTTGGACAGCCTGCGGCTGCCCTACCAGCTTCTGGCCAATCTGCCTGGCCGTCTCTTCTGCCCCGGCGGGGGAAGTGTTGGCGAAAGCCTGTTCTTTCATCCCTGAGATCGCCTGGAACTCTGCCCGGACTTCGGGGCTATCGACATAGCCTAGCCGGTGCTTCACGGCCAGCTGCTGCATGAGCCGGATGACACTGCCTGGCAGTGGTTTGCGCCTCAAGAAATTCCGCTGTATGCTCAAGAGCTCTTCAATCGCCTTAATACTGATACTGGTATCTTGTTCGCGCTCCAGCTGCCGGCGTTTTTCCAGGATGATATCGATGACCTTGGACAAAGGCGGCTCTTGAATGCGCAGCAACCGGAACAAACTGCTGAAGCGCCGGCCCTGTTCTTGCAGCGCTTTCCACTCTTCCGGGGTCGCGATCAGGATGAGCTGGAACTGCCGTTGTTCGAGGTAAGGCTGCAGCACATCGCTTAGGTTCATGTCATTTTGAGCAGACTTGCCAATCCTAAGCAGGGCAATTGGGTTGTCGATGAGGATTTTATCGCAGCCCCTGCTGTTCTCAGTGGGGTTGATGGCAAATCGGATGATGGCTTCTGTCCTTTTTTGCCACATGCCCACCACACTCATGCCAGCAATGATCCGGGTAGGGTCTACACGCCAAATGCGCTGTTGGCGGCCTTTGGCCTTGCCATAGGTTTCAGAACGGTATCTCCATATGGCTTCCTGTACCATCGTATGCTTGCCCACCCCTTCGGGCCCTACCAATGCAATAGGTGTTTCTTGGGAGTGGTAAATGAGCTGGTAGAGCTGTTCTACAAGCTCGTCTTGCTGATATGCCCGGCTGAGCTCGGTAGGGTACAAGCCGTTCCAGTCTTGCCCTACCTTCTCCATTTCTTGTACCCCGTCAAACTCTGTGCCCTCTAAGAGGCTGCTCAGGAAGGCCATCGGGCTTTTTTCCTCAAACTCAAAAGGCTGGTAGGCTATGTTGACCGTGACTTCCACTTCATGGATGAACTCTTGCGGGCGGGCCAGGTAGTCTTGGGTGTTAAAATTGTCAGGATCGTCTGCCTGGAAATCGGACATGAGCTTGCGGATGTGCTTGCGGCACTCCGACCGAAGGTCACTGCTTGTAGCCGCACTGGAAAGGAACATGAAATTGTTCAGTCCTGGAAGGCAAACAAAGGTATGGCCCTGCAGCCCGAAGCTCACTGCCGCAAATGCCCCTTTGACCAGCTGCCGGTTGAGGTTGAACTCGAGCTCGAATTGCTGGTAGTGCAGCTCTGGGTTGAATAAGTACCACAACAGTTGATCGGCTTTCGGGCGGCTGAGGCGGTAACCCCGGAAAATTTTTTTTACCTCTTTCTGGTATTGGAGGATGGCGTTGTCGTAACGCCTGCGCAAAACGACCGGGTACTCAAGGAAAAGCGGGCGCAGCACAAACTGTTTCTGCTCGTCTATCACCTGATCGCTGACTAATGTGGGTATGTTAAGCTTTACTAGGGGCATGGTTCATTGGGAAGGTACCAGGAATTGGGTGCGGGCAGAAAGATAAACGTTTTTGTTAAAATGACAGATACTTGGCAGAATAGCTTCATTGGGGCTTTTTCCGGCAACAACGCATAGTGTCCTATGTTATCCCTCTCGAATTACAAAACAATTAACTCCTTCTCCTAAAAAACAATCCATGAAAAAGTTGTACATGGCTTGGGTGGCAATGCTATGCGCTTGTTTCACCTTCGCCCAGTCTGCTCAA
>NZ_VOOR01000001.1 GCF_007993045.1 Phaeodactylibacter luteus | reverse complement strand
CCGGAGGAGCGACTCCTCGGAGGGCTTCAATTCAACTGGAATCAGTTTCCTACCCATTCGCCTAAATTTTTTATGGTAAATTTACATATCTATTTTCTTCTGGCGAAGCCTACTAGTGCCTTAAGCCATAAATCTCTGATACTTAAGTTGAAGTTATTTTCCGGCTAATCAAGGCGAAGGTTCGCGGCTTTAGCCCGAGCTAAAGGAGGGGTTCTTTAACGAAGAGCAGGCGGAAAAGAACGAAACTTGGGGTGGCAAGGATTTATGGCTTGAGGCACTAGAGCCCGAAAAGGATCAACGCCTGCGGTATTTTGGATTACGGCCAACTGCCCTGGCAGCTAGGAAAAACAAGAGAAAGCATGAAAAGACGATACTTGCTGCTCCTCCTGATGGGGGGCATATTTTTGGGGCAACTCCCAGCCCAAGACCGCCTGCCGGGCATTCTTTCTGTCCGGGAGCAAGCCCGGGTAATAGATGAGCTATTGGAAGACCGCCTGGAGAACCTTCTGCCACAGCTGATGAGGCGGGAGCATATCGATATGTGGGTCCTTATTGCAAGGGAGTATAACGAAGACCCTGTGCTGAAGACCATGCTGCCTAGCACTTGGCTGGCTGCCCGCCGCCGCACCATTATGGTGTTTTTTGACAATGGGCAGGAAGTGGAGAAAATCGCTATTGCCCGCTATGATGTTGGAAAACTGCTGAAAGGGGCATGGGACTTGGATGTATACCCCGATCAATGGGAAGCCTTGATGAGCATCATAGAAGAGAGGCGCCCCCGCAAGATTGCGCTGAACTATTCCATTGATTACGGGCTGGCCGACGGGCTGGCCAAGACGGAATACGAGGCCTTCATGCGCAACTTGCCTGAGCAGTATCGCGAGCGGGTCACTTCTGCCGACCGCCTCGCAATCGGCTGGCTGGAAACCCGGACACAGCGGGAGCTGCAGCTGTACGGGCATATTGCCCGCCTTGGGCACATCATCCTCCGGGAGAGCCTGTCAGAGCAGGCCATCCACCCCGGTATCACCACCACTGATGATGTCTGCTGGGCTTTGCGCCAAAAAGTAGCGGACCTCGGGCTTGACACCTGGTTCCACCCTTCTGTGTCGGTACAGCGGGCAGACATGGGCAATAATGAGTTCTTGCGCAGTTTTTCCCGCCGGCCTGAGCAAGACCTTATCCGTTACGGAGACTTGGTGCACGTAGATTTTGGCATCACCTACCTACGGCTGAATACCGATCAGCAGCAGCATTTCTATGTACTGAAGCCAGGGGAGAGCGAGCCGCCGGAAGGGCTGCAAAAGGCCTTCGAAAATGGCAACCGGGTACAGGATATACTGACCAGCCACTTCAAGGCTGGGCGCACGGGGAATGAAATCCTTAAGCTGGCATTGGAACAGGCCAAGGCGGAGGGGCTCAATGCTGCCATCTATACCCATCCCATCGGGCTGCACGGCCACGCCGCTGGCCCGGCCATCGGGATGTGGGACAAGCAGGGCGGCGTAAAAGGTACAGGCGATTATCCGCTTTTCCCCAACACGGCTTATTCCATTGAGCTCTTCGCGGCTACTGAAGTGCCGGAGTGGGGGGGCAAGCTGGTGCGCATTATGCTGGAGGAAGATGGCGTGTTCACAGGAGACCGCTTTTATTATCTGGACGGGCGGCAGCAGTCGTTGTTTGTGATCCCTGAGCCGCGGCAAAACATGGGGCAATGAATAAAGTAAAGGTATCCAAAGGCGTTCTGGCCCGCGCGAAGAAGTTGTTGATGGATGGCAGGATAGAGGAAGCGATAGGCGCGCTTCAGCAGCCGCTGAAAGGGACACAACTGGAGGATGAGTGGATGGCCGTGCACATCCGTTATCAGCGTTTGGAAGAAGAGGAGATTAAAGGGCTGCTCACACAGGAGGAGAGCAGGGTGGCGCGCAACCGTATTCAGGCTGCTTTCTTGGGCTTGTTGGAAGAAACCGGGGAGGTAGCGGTGGTGGCGGTGCCTAAAAAGCGCAAGCTGCCTGTACTCCTGAGCATAGCGGCAGCTCTAGCCGCTTTGGCTTTGGGGGCATGGTATTTTGCCCGGGTGCAGGAGCCTGTCCCTGCACAGGCAGCCCCTCAGGCCAAGCAACGAGACAGCGCACCTCCGCCTGGAAAAGCTGCAGCGCCTGCGGAGCTTGCCGCGCCACAGGGGGCGTATACTGCCCATAGGATCAGGAAGCGGGTCGGGGATGCCCAACTGCCATTTGAGATCAGCGAGCTTCGGATCTATCCGCAGGCGGTGGAAATGGACATTCAGTTGCAAAACCGGTCTTCTAGCGTGCTCACGCTTGGGGCTGCCCAACTTTTGCTCACCGATAACCAAGAGACCCGAGAGAGCTTGGATTTAGGCCAGAAGCGCCTCATGCCCGGAGAAGCGTTGACGGCCTCCCTCGTTTTCTCATCCTGGCGGGTGAAAGAACCGGAAGCGTTCAGGTTCCGGCTTTCTTTTAAGCCGTCAGAGGGCAGGGCGCGTTCGCTCAGGACCGTCTTCGGTATTTACGATTAGGGCGGAGCACAAAAAGCCCTGCCGGAAGGTTTCGGGCAGGGCTTTTGTGCAGAAGCTAATGCTATTTCCCTTTGGCGATCATCTGGTCTACGCCATTGGTGAATTCATCAACGGAAGGCGTGTAGCCCGTTTTGCCGAGGGCTTGGATTTCCATATTCCCGGTCTGATCGTTTTTGTCCATATGGAAAACCCATACGGTAGGGTAGCCGCGTACGCCAAAGCTTTGCTGCAAGGAGTAGTTCTGTTGGCGGATTTCGTCGGGCAGCTGCTTGCGGCGCGGGAAGTCGAGCTCTAGGAGCACGACGTTGTCATCTGCCCATGACTTGAATTCCGGCTTAGAGAAAACTGCGGCATCCAAGCGCTTGCACCACCCGCACCAGTCACTGCCTGTGAAGTTGGCAAGAATGGGCTTCCCGGTCTTTTGGGAAATTGCGTAAGCTTCGTCTATGTCGACCAGCCATCCTGGCTTAGTGGCTTCATAAGCGTCCTGAGCGAATGCCATCCCGCCTGCAAAGAGTAGGGCAAAAAGGATACTAAACTTTTTCATAAGATGTATTTCAGCGTTTTAAATCTAAAAGCAAGGGCTGTTCGAGGCCCAGAAGGAAACGGGGGGCTTTGGGCTGCTAGGTTCTTGAGCAATTTTACCCAGTTAATTGTCGGTATTAGACTTGATGCGTTGGGGATCATTGCTAGGTCAAAAAGGCGCTTTCCTTCCCACGCTACGCTTTCCTTTAGTCACTTCGCTTAGGCTGAGCTCCTAAAAAAGCCGGTGGGGGGAAGAAAATAGCCCATTTCCCCACTGCACTAACCCGGCGGACCAAGCCTATCATGTTTGCGCCCCGCCCGATGAATATTTTGACACCCCATTCTTAGCAACGAGGCATAAACAAAATTACAATTTTAAAAGAGAAATGGCACAACACCAAGCGTTAGGGTACTGTTAAGGCAGCAGCGGGCAAATATTGCGTAAATAGCGGCTGTTTAGGAAAAGTGCCCCAAAAACCCGATATTCCGAGAGCCGGGCATAGTGCTTAGGCTTATCCTTCACCCAATACATTTATAGTTATGGCAAAGTTTGATTTAAAGATCAATAACCAGTCCTATCAGGTGGATGTGGCGCCGGAAACCCCCCTCCTGTGGGTGCTTCGCGAGCACGCCGGCCTTACGGGCACCAAGTTTGGCTGCGGCATAGGGCAATGTGGGGTCTGTACCGTGCATCTCAACGGCACGGCCATGAGGTCCTGTTCGCTGCCGGTTTCAGCAGTGGGCACAAAAGCAGTGACGACCATTGAGGGCTTATCAGAAAAAGGGGATCACCCGGTGCAGCAAGCTTGGCTACAGCACGATGTGCCTCAGTGTGGCTATTGCCAGGCGGGGCAGATCATGACGGCAGCTGCCCTCCTTGCACAAAACCCTACCCCTTCTGATGAGGAGATCAACACCGCTATGAACGGCAACCTTTGCCGCTGCGGCACCTATACCCGCATACATGCTGCAGTGAAGACGGCCTCCTCTTTGGGCTAGCCCCAACATTTCCCAACCAGAATTGAACGATTATGACTTTTGTAAAAACATCATACAACCGGAGGTCTTTCCTGAAAGTGTCTACAGCTGCCGGCGGAGGCATACTGCTGGGCTTCAGCTGGCTTTCCTCCTGTACCTCTGAGCCGGCCCAAGCGCCGGGCCTCACTATGCCAGAGAACTGGTACGACATCAATGGCTTCCTCAAAATCGGGGAGAACGGCGTGGTGACCATCATGTCGCCCAACCCTGAAATTGGGCAGAACGTGAAAACATCTATGCCTATGATCGTAGCAGAAGAGCTCGATGTAGACTGGGAGCATGTTGTGGTAGAACAGGCCGGGCTAGATACCGAAAACTTCACGCGGCAGCTGGCCGGCGGCAGCCAATCCATCCGGCAGGGCTGGAACAGCCTGCGCACGGCTGGTGCAACGGCCCGCTATCTGCTCTTGGCCGCAGCTGCCCAACAATGGGGGGTGCCCGTTGAAGAGCTGGCCACTGAGGCAGGCGTAATCCACCATGAAAAGAGCGGGCAGTCTATAGGCTATGGAGAAGTAGCTTCGGCAGCTGCCGGCATGGAAGTGCCTTCGGAAGTGCCTTTGAAAGACCCCTCAGCGTTCAAGATCATCGGCAGCAGCCGCAAGAATGTGGATGCCCAAAAGATCGTTACCGGGCAGCCGCTTTTTGGGCTGGACGTACAACGGGAAGGCATGCGGATTGCTATGGTTGCCCACCCGCCGGCTTTTAATTTGGAACTGGAGTCTTTCGATGCTGCCGATGCGCTGGCTATGCCTGGCATCGAACAGGTTTTTGCCATAGATACGGCCCCGGAAGGGGTAGAGCAGCAGTGGTCTGATGTCAATGCCTTCCCTAAGGCAGTAGCTATTGTAGGGCGCTCTACCTGGGAGGTCATGCAGGCCCGCAAAGCATTGAAAGTTACTTGGAAGCCTACCGGGCAGGCTGAGTCTACCGGACAGCATACAGCGGCCCTGGCCAAGTTGATGGAAAAGCCGACAGCGCTGCCGCAGCGCAAAGATGGAGATCCGGACAAAGCCTTTGAAGGGGCCGCCAAAATAGTAGAGCGATCCTACCGTGCCCCGTTCTTGGCGCACAACACCATGGAGCCTATGAATTTCTTTGCCCATGTTCAGCAGGACAAAGCGGAGCTGGAAGGGCCTATTCAGACCCCGGAGTTCCTGCGCACAACGGTGGCGGCGGTATTGGGCATGGAGCCGGCACAGGTTTCCATCATGATGACCCGAATGGGCGGGGGCTTTGGGCGCCGCCTCTACGGGCAATTTGCCACGCAGGCCGCTTTGATTTCCCAACAGGCCGGGGTGCCGGTAAAACTGGTGTATACCCGAGAAGACGATATGACGCAGGGCACCTACCGGCCGGGCTATCTGGTGACTTACCGGGCAGCCTTGGATGAATCAGGCAACCTGATTGCGGTACAGGTGAAAGGGGCGGGCATCCACGGCAGCCCGGTTTTCGCCAACCGTTTTCCAGCTGGGGCGGTAGACCACTACAAAGCAGAGGATTATAGCCTGGATTCCAATATTTCGACTGGGGCCTGGCGTGCCCCCCGTTCCAATTTCATGGCTTACGCGGAGCAGTCTTTCCTCGATGAGGTGGCAGAGGCAGCGGGCAAAGACCCAATCGATTTCCGCCTCTCCCTATTTGAACGGGCGGCCACAGACCCCGTTGGGGAAAACAATGATTATGATGCGGAGCGCTACGCCGGTGTCCTGAAACTGGTGAAGGAAAAGTCGGGCTGGGGCAAACCTGCGCCTGGTTTGCACCGCGGGGTTTCTGCTTATTACTGCCACAATAGTTATGTAGCGCAGGTGGTCGATGTTGAAATAAAAGGCGGGCAGCCCAAGGTGAAAAAGGTCTGGTGTGCGGTAGATTGTGGCATCGTCGTCAACCCGGATGCTGCGCGCAACCAAATCGAAGGAGGGATTGTAGACGGCATCGGCCATGCCATGTACAGCGCCCTGACTTTCGCAGATGGGCGGCCCGAACAGCAGAACTTTGACCGTTACCGGCTCATCAGGCATGCCGAAGCCCCCGAAGAGATAGAGACATTCTTCGTCGACAACGGCATAGACCCTACTGGGCTGGGCGAGCCTTCCCTTCCGCCTATACAGTCGGCCTTGGCCAATGCCCTGTACCAGGCAACAGGCAAGCGCCTTTACAGTCAGCCATTCATGAGCGAGGCGGAGGTATTGGGCTAAGCCGCTAAGGTGCCCCCCCCCTTTGGGAAAGGAAGCCCCGGTGCTGAACGCGCCGGGGCTTTTCCCATTAGCGGGGCGATGTGTTTTTACCCTCCTTTGGCGTTGAATTGCGCGGAAATAGGCACCTTTGAGCCATTGATCAACAGGTGGGGTCAGCTCCGCCTTCCAATCCCTTTTCATGGGCCAATCCAAAGAGCGCCTCAGCCCGGAGGCCTTGCATAACCGGGCTTTATTGGCAGTTGCATTCCTGGGCATTATTTGGGGCGCGACCTATCTGGGCGTCAAGCTGGCCATGCGCGCCATCCCTGTGTTTATGTTGGCGGGCATCCGGGAGCTTTTGGCCGGGCTCATCTTTTTACTGGGCTCTTGGATATGGGAGAAACCCCAAAAAGTAGCTTGGCGGGACCTTCTCATACAGGGCTTGTATGGGCTGGGCTTTTTTACCGGTGCGCGCGGCCTGATGGCGCTGGCGCTGGAATATGCTTCTTCTGGCTTGGTCGCGCTTGTTTTTTCTCTGATTCCGGTCTATGTGTTTTTCCTTAATGCCTTCACGGGGCAGTTCCGTTTCAACCGGCGAATTTTGGCCGGCCTGGCCCTTGGGGCTATTGGCATGGTGCTGGTGTTCCGGGAGAGCCTGTTTGGCATGGAAGACAGTGGGCAGCTTATCGGGATTGGCATCGCCTTTCTGGCAGCCCTCAGCTGGGCGGGCACGAGCGTACTGCTTTACGGCAAGCCGGAGCCCTTGCCGCTCCTATTGCGTTCGGCATCACAGCTGATCGTTGGGGCAATGGGGCTGCTGCTCATCAGCACGCTAAGAGGCGAGCAGCTGGCCTGGGAAGCGCTCTCTTGGGAGGCGGTTGGCGCCCTGCTCTACTTGGTCCTTTTTGGTTCTATAGCGGGCTTTGGGTCCTATGCTTTTGCCATACGGCACCTGCCGGTGGCAAGGGCCACTTTGTATGCCTACATCAACCCTTTTGTCGCGCTGTTCTTGGGGTGGCTGGTCCTTGGCGAGGCCCTGAGCCTAGAGCTGCTGCTGAGCTTTTGCATCACCCTTCTAGGCGTGTATTGGGTCAATCAGGGTTACCGGCAGGCTGCTGCTGAAGTTCGATAAAGTCCCAGCGGTTGCCGTAGAGGTCGCGGAAAACCGCTACTTTCCCATAAGGCTCTGTGCGGGGCGCTTCTTCAAAGTCTACGCCTGCAGCAAGGTAGCGTTGGTAGTCGCGGTCGAAATTATCGGTGTAGAGGAATAGGAAGACCCGCCCTCCGCCCTGTTGGCCGATATAGCTCCGCTGGGCTTCATTTTTGGCTTTCGCCAAAAGCAGTTCACAGCCGGGCCCTGCTCCGGCAGGCCGTACGACGACCCATCTCTTTTCCGGGGAAAGTGGGGTATCCTCCAGCAGGTCAAACCCCAATTTTTGAGTGAAATAGGCAATGGCATGGTCGTAGTCGTCGACAAGCAGGGCAATGCGCCCGAGGTGCTGTTTCATATGATCAAAGATAGTGCAAGGAAAGAAGCAAAAGCGGCAGAGGTGAATGTGGCCGTGAATATAGCGAACAAGGCAATAATGGAGATCACGATAAAAGCGACCAGTAGCAGGCCGCTAATGGTCAGGCCTGCGATGGCCAAGCCCCTGCCACGCTCTTTGCCGGGATTGTCTTTCAGCTCCTTTAGAGCGAGTATGCATAGGGTGATGGCGGATACAAAAAACAGAAAAGGCATTAGCGGGATGAGCAGCGCGCAGATGAAGCCGGCTAATGCCAGCTTATTTACGGGGCGTGTGTCCTTGGTTTTCTTCTGAGCTTTTTTAGCCTTTTTGGCCAGCCATTTCATGGCCAGCTTTTCTTTGAAGGAGCGTTTTGCTGGCTGGCGCTCTGCCAGGGCGGCCTCATTTGGGGTGGTTACTGCTGCCTGTGCTGGCTGTAGGGGGAGGGTGGAAAAAAGCAAAGCAAAGAGGATGAGTAGAAGTCTCATGGCAGAATACTTTAGGGTTAGGTGATCAAACTAGTGGGTTGAGCCGTAATTTTTTGACAAATAAAGGCCAAGCACCTGAAAAGGCTTAGAGCGTGGAAATACTATCAAATAATTCGGTCTAGCCACACTAGGGTATAGAACGTATGAGCGCCCAAAGTGGTGAATTGTAGCGCATTGTTGTAAATATAGTATTTTTTTCTGTTTACCTTAGGCTGCTCACCATTCCAAGATCAGAATTTTATGGCAAATCTTACATTTAAAGCGTTGCAAGCCCGGGAGATAGCGGGCGGGGGGTTCGAAACGGCTATTGTAGACCGCACCACTGACAGCCTCCCAGAGGGTGAAGTGCTGGTGAAAGTCCGCTACTCTTCCCTCAATTACAAAGACGCTTTGTCAGCAGCTGGCAATAAGGGGGTGACGCGCGAATACCCGCACACGCCTGGCATTGATGCTGCAGGTGAAGTGGTGGAGGATACGTCGGGCGCTTTCGCGCCCGGTGCAGAGGTCATTGTGACGAGCTACGACCTGGGGATGAACACTAGTGGGGGCTTTGGGCAGTACATCCGCGTGCCAGCGGCGTGGGTGGCCCCATTGCCGGAGGGGCTTTCTTTGAAAGAGGCCATGATGCTGGGCACAGCCGGGCTCACTGCCGGGATGTGCGTGCAGCGCATTGCCGAGGCTGTGGTGCCGGGTGCCGGCCCCATTGTCGTTTCCGGGGCTACGGGCGGGGTAGGCTCCATAAGCGTAGCCATACTTTCTAAGCTAGGGTATCAGGTGGCAGCCGTGACGGGCAAGCCGGAGGCTGCCCCTTTTCTGGAAAGCCTGGGCGCATCGGAAATCATAGCCCGCGATGAGATTGGGGAGCCTGAGAAGCGCCCCCTGCTCAAAAGCAGGTTTGCGGGCGCAGTGGATACGGTTGGCGGCCCAATACTGGAGAACATCATCAAATCAGCTCAGCCGATGGCGGTAGTGGCGAGCTGTGGGAACGCGGCGTCGCCTCAGCTCAACCTGACCGTCTTCCCTTTTATCCTGCGTGGCGTCTCCTTGGTAGGCATAGACAGCCAAAACTTCCCTATGCCAGCCCGCCGGGCGGTATGGCAGCACCTGGCTACAGATTGGAAACCGGGGCAGCTGATGAGCATGGCAGAGGTAGTCGGGCTAGAAGGCTTGCAAGAAAAGATCGGCCTGATCCTGAAAGGCCAGCTGAAAGGCCGAGTGGTGGTTGACCTTTGGGGTTAGCCGGAATGATGGGGCAGGGGGCAGGTTATCCGTTCAGCCATTCATTGGAGAAGATGCGGTGTAGGTCGAGGTCTGCGGGTTCTATGTGGTGGGTTTTTAGCCATTGCCCAAAAGCCTCTACCCGCTTGGGGGCCATATAGCCCCATTGGCCGTCATATAGGTAGGCGCTACCGGTGAGCTGCTGGGCTTTTAAAAGGTCGATCTGTGCGCTATCTTGGCTGGGCACATGTGGGGCAAGGTGGGAAACAGCCTCCTGCGGATGCGCTGCAGCGTACTGGAAACCTTTGGCAGACGCTTTTAGAAAGCGCCGGAAGAGGTTGGGGGCAGCCCGCAGCGTAGGCCCGAGCGCGAGCAGCACGGGGGAGTAGCCATAAGGGATGCCATAGTCCTCCATCCGGAATGTTCGCAGCTGTATGCCCTGCTGTTCGGCGGCAACCCCTTCCCAGTTGGTGAATATCCAGGTGGCATCGGCCTGGCCCTTGAGCAGGGTATCCCAAATGCCGAGTTTGGAAGGGTAGGAGAGCAGGGGGGCTTCGGCTTGGCCTTTGGCACTCCCGAGATCATTGGCTACCATTGTTTTTACAATCTGATCTTCGTAACGGGCACCGTAGGAAGCATATTTCCGCCCAGCAAGCTCAGCAGGGCGTTGTATGCCGCTCTCTTTCAGCACGGCAATGCCGCTGAGGTCTTGCTGCAAGATGGCGGCAATAGCGACCGCTTCGGCGGGCTTTTCTTTGGTATGCAGGCTGATGGCGCTTTCGCTGGGCGCAACGGCGATATCGGCCTGCCCCCGCAGCAATTTTCTGGCGGGGGTAGTCTGGTAATTGTCCTGTCCGGGGTGGAGGATTTCCAGGGCCATGCCGGCCTCTGCATAGTAGCCTAAAGCTTGTGCGGTGAAAAATCCGGTGTGGTTGGTGTTGGGGGTCCAGTCTAGGGCGAGGCGCAATGCGGGCATGAATTTGCGTATTGGTTCCGGGAGGGGTACAAATTCCCGAGGGGATTTGTTCGGGCAGGGCAGGAAAGAGGACAAGGCAGGCTGATGGCTGGCCCTGATGTTTGTGGGCCATCAGGCTTGATCGGCTATAGCGTGGCAACGGACTAGCGCTGCGGAGGGGTGGGAAGCCCGGTAGGGCCGAGCGAGGAGCGAGCCCCGGAGCATAGCGGCCCGCGCCTTAGTGCGCTAAGGCGCGGGAGGCCCCAAAAGGTATCCCTGCTTATGGCATTTTGGGGCTATTGGTAAGGATTTCTGTGCTGTTCATAGGGATGGGTTGGCTACGGCTTTGGGAGCCCGTAAATTGTTGATCATAAAACAATTATCAAGGGCTGGCTTGACTTTGGCAAGGCAAGTTGCCCCATTTTGCCACTTAAAAACCACTAAGTATGAAAAACCTTGCTTCAATTTTGTTTTTGGCAGCCTGTTGCTTTTTTGCCCCTGCCTTTACTTTCCTTGGGGAGGCCCCGGCAAAAGCAATCGTGGATGAATGCCCGGCCGCTGGAGATCATACCACCACTGTGATCGTCTACAAGGATGGCAAGCGTGTTGGGAGCGGCTACAAGGTATCTCTGGAGTTTGTAGGTGGGCTGTCGGTGAGCGGCTTCACCAAGAATTTTTACACGAATTCAGACGGCATTGCCTACGTTGAGCATGCGAGCGAAGGCACGGTAAAAGTGTATGTGGACGGCAATTGGTCAGATCATCAGACTAAGGGCAAGGCTCCGGGCAAAATTTCGGTTTATCTGTAAATGGGAAAGCCGGGCTTGTTGTGGCCGGCCTTGGGCGCAATCGTGCTGAAGGCTGGCCGTGCCCTGCGAAAGGGCGGCACATACAGGCTGATGCGGGGGATTGCCCGCGCCCTCCTGATTGGTTAACGTAAACAGCACCTTAGGGCCCTTGGGGCACACTTTAACCTTGCTGTGGATGGCTACTACAAAAGCTGCCACATTAGCAAATTCTATTCTAACGCGATTGCTACAGCTACAAAAACCTGAAAAGGCACCCTTGTTTTGATAGGAGCTGCCTTTGGCAGGGTATACCTCTGCACATTAAATCCTGTACACTATGAAATGTTCTTTACCCACGAAAGCAATAGGGCGATGGGCTCTATTGCTCTGTTCGCTCTTGCTGAGTTCATCGGCCACGATGTTGGCCCAAAGCTGCCCTACCGGCAGCCTCACCCTGTCATCACAGGCTCAGATTGATGCCTTCCCGACGGATTATCCGGGATGTGCTATAATGCCCGGCACACTGACAATCATAGAAGCTACCCCTGGTGATATTACGGATCTTAGCCCGCTTAGTCAGTTGACGGTTATTAATGGAAACTTAGGTATTATCTCGAACCAAGCGCTGACTAGTTTGCAAGGCTTGGAAGGCCTGACAAACATAACCGGGAACCTCGGGATTGGTAATAACTCAAACTTGTTAAGTTTAAATGGATTGGATGGGCTGGTGTCCGTACATGGCGTATTTAATATATTTAGCAATCAGAGTTTGTCTAACCTTTCGGGATTATCCAGCCTAGATTATATCTATGATTTTTCATTGGTTTCGAATCCTAACCTGAATGATATAGGAGGTGTAAGTCAGGTAAGTACAATTGAAGATAGGTTTTATGTTAATCAGTGTGCAGGCCTGACTTCACTTTCCTCCATAGAAAACATCGATATCTCAAATATGAGCAGTTTATCGATTGCGAACTCTCCTAACCTTGCTATCTGTGGAGTGTCCAATATTTGTGACTACGCAAGTGTCCCGGGAAATACAGTTAATATTTCAAATAACGCCCCGGGCTGTAACTCGCTCAATGATGTACGTACTGCTTGTTCTCCTTTTGAGGGTATGGCCCCTTTTCTTACCACCTGGAAGACCGACAGCCCCGGCACTTCCAATTCCACCTCGATCACCATTCCCACTACCGGCACCGGTTACAGCTATGATGTAGACTGGGAAAATGACGGTATCTACGATGATTTCGGGGTTACTGGAAGTATAACGCATGATTATGGTACGGCGGGTACCTATCAGGTGGCTATACGGGGGGATTTTCCACGTATCTATTTTAACAATGTTGGCGACAGAGAGAAAATACTTTCAGTAGATCAGTGGGGAGATATTGCGTGGGCGAGTATGGAGCGCGCATTTTATGGAGCCGAGAACTTGGTCTATAATGCAGTAGATGCACCTGATCTATCAAATGTATTTAGCATGTCGTCAATGTTTTTTGGCGCAACGTCGTTTAATGGCAATCTCAATAATTGGGATGTCTCAAATGTCCGCTTCCTCATCTTTATGTTTGCCAACGCTTCCAGTTTTAACGGAGACATTAGCGATTGGGATGTTTCAAATGTCAGATCAATGCTTCGAATGTTTTCCGGGGCTGTTGCTTTCAATCAACCTTTGAACCAATGGAATACCGGAAGTGTGACAGATATTAGATACATGTTTGATGGCGCTCTTGCCTTTAACCAACCGCTAAATAATTGGGATGTCTCCAGTTGTTTTTCGCTGGAAGCGGTATTTCTGGGAGCTGCTTCTTTCAATCAGCCTTTAGATAATTGGGATGTTTCGGGAAGCAATCACTTTGGAGCACTATTCAAGGGTGCAGCTGCTTTTGATCAGGATTTGGATACATGGGATGTATCTAATGGGAAATACTTTAACTCGACTTTTGAAGGGGCAGCCTCCTTCAACGGTGATATAACAACTTGGGATGTAAGCCAGGCGGAAAGGATGTGGAATATGTTTGCCGACGCTTCCTCCTTTAATCAGGATATTGGTAACTGGGATGTCTCAACAGTGACCAACATGAGCCGAATGTTTGATGGCGCGGCCAGCTTTAATCAAAATATAGGCAACTGGGACGTTAGCAATTTAACCTCTATGCAGCTCCTTTTTGAAGAGGCTTCCAGCTTCAATCAGGATATTAGTAGTTGGAATACTTCGGGGGTGACAAATATGGATTACATGTTTTCTGGTGCTACTAGCTTCAATCAGGATATATCTTCTTGGGAGGTTTCCAGTGTGGAAAGCATGATTAGCATGTTTGAATTTGCAGAAAGCTTTGATCAAGACCTAAGTGCATGGGATATTGCTTCCGCTTCCGATATGAGATGGATGTTCGCTGAAGCCGGCCTTTCCCAAACCAACTACGACAACACCCTTATCGGCTGGGCCGCACAAAATGTACAAAGCAACGTAAGCCTGGGGGCTGATGGCCTGACCTACTGCGCCGGAGAAACCGCTCGGAACACACTAATCAATACCTACGGATGGAATATCACCGGCGACAGCAAAGATTGCCCGCCCACCCCCGGCTGCACCGACCCCACCGCCCACAACTACAACCCGGCAGCCAATCAGGACGATGGCTCCTGCGAGACCTGCAGCGATGGCATTCAGAATGGCGATGAGACCGGCGTGGACTGCGGCGGCTTGCTGTGCGGGCCATGCCCCATTGGCCCGCCTTCCATCACCGCATTTACAGAGGGGGCTATCCTGGACAACGGCTGCTCCAATGAGGGGCGCCCTGAAGAAGGCATCACCATCCCGCTGGCGTGGACTGCTGTTGAGGGGGCGGATTTGTATAATATAGTTCTGGCCAATGCCGGAGCGGCCATTCCGCTGGTCAATGCGAATACATCAGCGACTACCTATGTCTACAGTTGCACGGGCTGTTTCACCAATTCTCAGGCAGTTGAGGTAAAGGTGCGCGCGCGGGCCAATGGCATTTGGACCGAATTTTCCCCTACGGTGACCGGCAGCTTTGAGCCGGTAAATACCGACTGCCCGGACTGCATCCCTACCGTTGGCTGCAGCAACATCACCGTTGAGCTGGGCCCCGATGGGCACCTCTTCCTTACGCCCGGCATGATAGACGATGGCGCCTCGGAGGCTTGTGGCACCGGCACGCTCAGCCTGGATCAGGAGCACTTTACCTGTGGCGACCTCGGCATTCAGCCGGTGACGCTGACGGCAACCGATGGCAATGGCGGCAGCGCGAGCTGTACGGCTCAGGTCACGATAGTAGAGGGCATGGGCTTGCCTGCCCCGTGGTATGGGGCAGAGGTGGGCAGCGCACCGGGCACCCTGGCCGGTTATAGCCCCTGCACAGCGTCACAGGAGGTATCGGTCACGAGCGGAGCGCTCAACCCCATCAATGGCCCTGAGGACCATTTGGGCGGCGCCTGGCAGTCGGTATGTGGCGATTTCACCCTTACCGCCCGTGTTTCGTCGGTGTCCAACGGATATGCAGGGCTTGTGGCGAGGGAAGGGTCAAGCGCAGGCAGCCGTTATGTAGGGCTGTACACAGCCGGTGGCAGCATCTACCGGCGTGAGTCGCGCACGGTCACGGGGGGTGCGAAGCAAGCGGCCCTTCACATGGGCAGCCCAGGCGGATGGATGCGTTTGCAGCGTCAGGGCAACCTGTTCAGGCTGTACCGCAGCCTGAACGGGGTACAGTTTCAGCTGCTGGCACAGCTTGTGGTGCCGATGGGGAGTTGTACGGAGGTAGGCCTTGCCGTGTTCTCTATCCGCCCGGGCCTTGCGGTGGAAGCTTCCTTTAGCGGGGTCAGCCTATCCGGTGGCGGCAGCAGCTTAGGAGGTGGCGGGCTGCAGCTGCAGGGCAGCACAGTTGCCCCTCAGGGAGAGGCTTTGCCCTCGGCCCTATCGGTTTTCCCCAATCCGACATCAGGCCAGGCGACGCTTCAGGGGCTGTCCCCGGAAGGGGCGGCACCTGAAGTGAGGGTGTACAACGCACAGGGGCAAATGGTGCAGCAGCAGCCCATCCCGCCAGGCATTAGCCATATTGGGTTGGACCTGAGCGCCCATGCTCCGGGCATATACTTCCTCCACATTGGCGGTGAGGCCGTACAGGTGGTGGTGGAATAGCGGGAAAAGCGCCTGAGCAGACCTCGGCCATGGCCAGCCCCACACTTGAGGCTGGCCATGGCCGTTTGCGTTTATGCAGGAAGGCGGTACGTTTGTGCAGCCATGCTCCACAGTCATACATGGGCGGCTGGTAGGGAAAGGCAGGGGCTTAATTTTGTCCTTATCAATTACTCACTCAAACAAACCGCTTTGGAAACACTGTTCAAACAACTTGGGGCTGCAGCCCTTATCCTTGCGCTCTCTTTTTCTGCCCAAACCGCTAATGCACAGCTTATGAAACGCCTGAAAGAACAGGCGAAATCTGCACTCGCCCAATCGGACGAAGGGGGCGCGGCTATGGCAGCACTGAACGCTTTGAAGACTTCTGCCACGTTCAAGCAGATGGAGAGCCCGTACGGGCCTCCTGAGCCGGTCGCAGGCGTTCTGACCCACCGGGGCAGCGATATGGTAGATTATATTGCCTTCTATCCGGCAGACGAGGGGCCTGAAGATAAATTTGCGGCCATCTCTCCCCCAGATTTCCTACAAGAAGATGCTCCCCAAGGCGTGACCGTTCATGCTATCGTGACGGGCTCTATGATATTGCCCAGCCCGCTCAACCCCAGCCAGGATATTGCTTTTAATGGGGAAGGTGCGCGAGTGCTTGAAGTAGGAGAAGACACCTACGTTATTTATGGGGGCACGCTTGAGAATGCTGCGATGGCACATGGTGTGCCCGCCTATTTTGTGGATGTTGTGGTTGTAGCTGTAGTCGCCCCTACAGAGGAAGGCGTTGCGGAGTGGGACAATGGCAAGGGCCTCGAAATGGCTAAAAGCTACGAAGGAAAGCTGGAGCAGAAATATCTTGCTGCATTGCGCGCAGGGGAAGCTGCTGTATCTATGCCGGGCCCTGGCCGCTTGCACCAAGACGCCAATGTGCTCAATGCTTCTAAGCAATTCCTCAACGCGCTTTGCAAAAAGGACGGGCAGCAACTGAAATCCGTGGTGGTACAATCGAATGATTGGGAAGTGGTGCGCCACAAAGTGACCGGGGAAACCCTCTACCGCTGGGCTTATGGTGCGTTCTCCCAGAAAAACCCCGATGGGCGTTGTATGCTGCACGGTTTCAAGGTCCGTCAGAACCATAATGGCAACAATTTCAGCAATGAGGTGCGTTTTGATGGCCTGATTATGGCGGATGCCCGCTACGGGAAGTACATGGATTGCAGCAACGCCAAATAGGGGGGAAGCCCAATATTGAAGGATCATAAAGTTAAACCGCTTCCGGCCGGTTTAGTGGACATTTTTGAGCCGGAAGCTGTATAACTGGCTTGTACAGGCTGTCGGCCCCCTGATTTGTGTGTAGCAGGGGCGCCCGACAGCCTGTTTTTGTTTAGAGAGCGTGTTGGGAGTTTAAAATTTGGTCTGCACTTGCCGAATTTTGTGCTACTCAGCGTTAAAAATACTCGCCGATGCTGCCGGCATCGACTCCGTTTTTCGCCTTGATTAGCATGAAATTTGGCTGCGTTCGCCTCAAACTTAAAGTCCCAACACGCCTTTAATCCGCCACCCGCCTCAGGGGGACGTCTGCCCCGAGTAGCAACGAGGGCCACCAAGTACCTTGGCTCTGATGGTACCGCAGCCCCGGTACAGTCAGAATGCTGAACCATTTCAATCGGTAGCGCGCTCCTGCGGAAAAGCGGAATATAGGGCGCCCTCCGGGCGATTTCAGGATGGAATTATCCGTAAGGATGGAGAGCTGCGGGTTGACCGTAGAGGCTGCGCTCAGCCCAAGGGTCAGTAGCCGGACATCCCCTTCTATATAGTTGATAAACCTGCTGCTTTCAAAAATGTACCTAACCCTTGGGAACCCTGCGCTCAGCGTCAAGTGGCTAAGGGGAGTGCCTAAAGAGAGGTTGGTATACAACATGTTAAAATTGGCGAGGCCGTCATTAGCGGCACCGGTGATGCCCCCTGCCCCAAGCGTCAGTTTGTTTTTTATCAATGGGAGGGAGAGGTGCGCCCTGGCCCAAACGGGGAATCGTGTACGGTCGTCGGGCATTACACCGGGCAGTACAGCCACCCCGCCGCTTACTGTGAGGAAGTTGGTCAAACCGATATGCAGCTGATTGGCGAGGAGGCCTGTGTTGCTGTAGAGTATTTCTCCTGCATTCAGCCCGAATGCAGTAGGCTGCAGCGCCCCCCTCGTGCGCGTAGGGTCGTGCCACGTCTGCCAGGTTTCCCTCAGGGCAGGCTTTGATGCGAAACGTACCTTGTGGCGGAGCAGTGCGGCGGCATCGCCCGAAGCGGTTTTCAGGTAGAGGTAGTTGAGGTCGCAGCTGTCTACCTGTGCAATATACTCATGTATGCCCTGGTAAAAAATCCAGGATTGCTGCTTGTCCTGGCAGGCTTCGTCATTGATCAGCTCGCCCTGATAGTAATTGGGGCGGGCAATAGTCATTGCCCTGTATCGTACTTCGGCAATGCTGTCGAGGGGGAAGCCTTGCTTGGCATTGGGGGAGCCGGGCTTTGAATACTGTAAATAATTGGTGGCATAGTATTCGGCGTAAGCCAAAAACTGTTTCCCGCTTTTTAAGATGATGGTATCTTGGGAGAAAGCAAAAGTGGCAAGGCAGGCGAAAACCAGGGTTAGGTGTTGTCGTTTTTTCATACTTTCTTTTATGGGTTCCTCAGCAAGTTAAGGGAATTATCTATTTGGCACAATGGTGAACGCATATTGAGCATTTTTTTCATCAATTCTTCTCGTGCAGTGCTCGTTGGAATGGTTGGGGGGCAAATCCAATTGCCGTTTTTTTCTGCCCAGCCTGCTTTGCGGGGTGGGGCCTGCCCCTGCCATCTGGCAGGTGCCGCTATGCTCCGGGGCTCGCTATCCGCTCGGCCCCTCGCCCTACAGGGGTCGGGTCTGGCCTTCGGCCACCCCTGCGCAGCGCTAGGCCAATGCCAGGCTGAAGCCCGAAAAGCATAAGCGCCTGGGGCGGTAGCCTTGTGGCTTATGAGTTTACCCTGGAAGGCTTTTACTAGGTAGAAACGCCTGATCCGGTACTCAACTATATCTATCCTGAGCCAGGCCAATATGCCATCAGTGTGCGGGTGAAAGATAACGAAGGGGCGTGGCCGGATCCGGTACGCAGCGTAGTCACGGTGTCAGAGTAGTTCTCTGAGAGGGGTGCTCCTGGGCTTTGCGTAAGCGATGTGGAGGGGTGCTCCTTTGGAGCAGATGCCACGGCGAGTGGCAGCCAAGCCCCGAAACGTAGCGCCCCGCCCGCCTGGCAACCACAGGGGCGGGGTACGCCCTAACCCTTTACGGCTTGTTCGGCCTGAAGCAGGTGCCGGAAGTTGTGGTAGATGACTATACGCAGGGTGTCGCCAAGGCGGAGCTTGATCCAACGGGAAATGGAAATGGCGGTTTTGGTGCGCTGCAGGTCCACCTCACGGGACTGCTCAAGCAGCTGTAGCCACTGTTCTTGTTGGCGGATGAACTGGTGTAGGGTATCCTTGTCTAATTGGCTGCCGGAGGGGTTCATGGAGCGGAAAGTGCTCATCCGGTTTAGGGGCTCGCGGGGCAGCATGGATTGGGCAAAATAATCGCCAAGCCAGCCGGGCCGGTAGTGTTTTTGTGCTGACCGGGCTGCTTTGGCCAGTTGGCCGTTTACTTCTGGGAGGTAGAAATCGCCGTAGCGGTTGAGGTGTTCGATACACTCTAGCGCGCTCCACTTCCTGGGGGCAGAACGGGCGTTGAGGGCTCCGCTCGTGTGTTGGAGCAGGGCTTGTGTGCGTTGTATGTGATCGTGGGTTCGGGCTTGGAGGTCGTCGATCAAAACTTGGGCTTCCATGTTTCTAGCATTTTCCACAAAGATGGGGGCTTACGGGCGGAAGCGCCTTGATTGAAATCAAGATTACAGCTGCGCGGGCCTACTTTTTCAGCCTGGAAAGGGTTTCTGGCGTCATGCGGAGGTAGGAAGCGATGTATTTATGCGGGACTTCCTGAAAGAGCTGCGGGCTACGGCTCAGTACCCTATGGTACCGTGCTGCCGGGGCATTGATGAGCAGGTCTTGTTCGCGCTCCATTTGCTGGAGGGCCAATTGCTCGAGCAGCTGTTGATAGAGCCGGCGGTAACCCGGCTCCCGCCCTAACAGCTCTTCGTAGGCTTGGCGGGGAATGCTGAGCACTTCACATTGGCGCAAGGCTTGTAGGCTGTAAATGGTGGGTTTTCCGGAGATAAAACTGTCTAAGGCAGCGATAAAGTCCCCTTCGTAACCGAAGCGTATGGTGTGCTCTTCTTCCCCTTGCTGCAGGAATACACGGACACTGCCGCTGAGCAGGTAGTACAGGTGAGGGTGGGGGGCGCCTTCTTGTACGAGAAAGCTGCCCCGTGGGATAAGCCGCGGTGGGCTCCAGCCCCCTTCCTTTTCGATGACTTTGTATAGCTCCTGTATGAGGCCCATAGGCTGTTCAGTAGGCTAGCAATTCCCCCATTGCTTCCCGGACTTGCCCCATACTAAGGACCATTTCCCGTTCCAAGACTTCGTTGAGGGGGATGGCCGGCATGTTTTTGGAGCCAATAGTGCGCACGGGGGCATCAAGATATTGGAAGCACGCCTCCTGAATGCGCGCTGCGAGGCTTTGGGCAAAGGTGTTGTTGACCGGTTCCTCTGTCACAACGAGCACGCGGCCGTGGCGGCGGGCAGCAGTGTACATGGCTTCTTCATCTAGAGGATGGAGGGTGCGCAAGTCGATGACCTCCACCTGCCCAGGATAAGCCTGAGCGGCGTTCAGTGCCCAATGTACGCCCATACCATAGGTGATGACTGCCATAGAGGTGCCGGCTTCGACCTGTCCGTCTGCTGCTTGCAAGGCCGTCCGGGCCTGGCCGAAGGGGATGATATAGTCTTCGCTGGGCATAACGGTTTTGGCCGCTTCTGTGCCTTTTATTTTGGACCAGTACAGGCCTTTGTGCTCTAGCATGACCACAGGGTTGGGGTCATGAAAAGCTGCCTTCATAAGGCCTTTGAGATCCGCCCCGGTGCTGGGATAGGCGATTTTGATGCCACGGATATTCGCAAGCACGGATTCTACACTAGAAGAGTGGTAGGGGCCGCCGCTGCCATAAGCCCCGATGGGCACGCGGATGATGGCGCTCACGGGCCACTTGCCATTGGACAGGTAGCAGGAGCGGCTTACTTCTGTGAACAGCTGATTGAGGCCTGGCCAGATATAATCTGCGAATTGTACTTCGACGATAGGCTTAAGCCCTACTGCGGACATGCCGACTGTGCTGCCGATGATGAACGCTTCTTGTATAGGGGTATTGAAAACGCGGCTGTCGCCAAATTTTTTTGCCAGGGTCGCAGCTTCGCGGAAGACGCCGCCGAGGCGGCCGCCTACATCTTGCCCGTAGAGCAGGCATTCGGGGTGTTCCCGCATGAGCTCTTCTACAGCGAAAAGTGCACTATCGACCATGACCGTAGGAGCGTTGCCAGCCGGCGCCCGTTCTCCTTGTTCTGCTGTGACGGGGGTAGGGGCAAAATCATGCGTGTAGAGGTCTTCCGGGCGAGGGTCTTCCATATTCCTGGCGCGCTCGAAGTCCTCTGCCACCGCTTGGCGGGCTTTTTCCTCGAGGTTCTCGGCCTGTTTTTCGGACAGGATTTCCCTATTGATGAGCAGATCTCGAAGGATGGGGTAGGGGTCTTGGCGGGCAGCTTCTTCCAGATCATCGCGGTACCATTCCTTGCGCACGCCTGAGGTGTGGTGGTTGAGCAGGGGCACTTCAGCACGGACCAAGAAGGGGCGGCGTTCTTTGCGGACGGTTTCAATGACTTTTTGCAGTGTAGCATAGCAGCCTACAAAATCAGAGCCATCTATGCTGAGGCTTTCCAGCCCGTGGAAACCTTTAGCGTAATCAGCGGCATGCTGCGCCCTTGTTTCTGCTGCATTGGCAGAAATGTCCCAGCCATTGTCCTGGACCAAGAAGATGATGGGGAACTGCTTGAGCGCGGCCATCTGCAGGGCTTCGGCCACTTCGCCTTCTGTGACTGAGGCATCGCCGAGGGAACAAATGACGACCGGCTTTTTTTCCCCTTTTTTATAATTGGCCAGCCCATGCAGTTCTTTGTACTGAATGCCCATGGCAACGCCTGTAGTTGGGATGGCTTGCATGCCGGTGGCAGAAGATTGGTGAGGTATTTTAGGCTTGCCAGGGTCATTGAGGCTGGGGTGGGAGTAGTAAGTACGGCCCCCGGAGAAGGGGTCGTCCCGTTTGGCCATCAGCTGTAGCATAAGGTCATAAGGGGACATCCCGATGCCAAGGAGGAGAGCATCATCGCGGTAATAAGGGGCTACGTAATCCTGAGGCAGCAGTTGCATGCCGGCAGCCAACTGTATGGCTTCATGCCCGCGCGAAGTAGCGTGGACATACTTGGACACCAGCTTGAAGTGGCCTTCGTAAAGCTCGGCCATGGCTTTGGCAGTTGCCATCAGCCGGAACCCCTCTTTCAAAGTCTTTTTGGCAATATTGGTTGTGGTCTTGATCATAACTTGGTTAGGTTTCTGTTGCCGGCAGTTTTGGGCGGCCATGGCATCAGCCGGCGTAATTTTTGGGCAGTACAGCATTTCAACAGCGGTGGGGGCGCCCCGGTTTGCTAGGGCTTAGCCCATTTCAGGCAGCAGGCTCCCAGTTGCTTCCAAGCGTTCAAATGCTTCGGGGTAGTGTTCTTGCATGAGGCTGCGTATGCGCTCCATCGGGAACCCTTCAAAAGCGCCGTAATCTTCCAGGTATTCCATGAAGGTGCCCCCGTTGCGGTCAAACTCTTGGAAGAGGGCGTCCTTTGTGCCATTGAACTCCAGCGGGGCAACCCCGAGCTTTTGACAGAGCTCTTGATTGAAAGCGGGGGTAGCTTTGACCCACTTGCCGCCCAGCCAAAGCTCAGCGTAGCCATGCGGCACTAGCTCGTCTGTGCCAAACGCTTCCGTCATGCGCTCTGCAGCGATGTGGTTGCGGACTTTGGCCAGGCCAATCCGGGCAGGTATGCCCATGCCCCTGCAGGCTGCGATGAGCAGGACGGCCTTATCGATGCAGTGCCCGCGGGGGCGCTGCAAAAGATAGGACGCTTTCATGTACTGCTCCTGCAGGCGGATGTCATAGGGGTGGTACCGCCAGCCGTCCCGTATGGCGTAGTACAGTTTTACGGCCTGGGCTACAGGAGGGGCGTTTTTCTGCCCAATCCGGTTGAGGAAGCGCTGAAACCCTGCTGTGTCGAAGTCAAATACAGCAGTGGGCTGCAGGTAGATCTCCAGGTTCACCATAATTGTGTGCTTATAGTTGGGGAGGTTCGGGCAAACGGTTGAGGTTTTGGACAAAAAGGGCTGTGTTGAATGACGTATTCTCCTTCATGACGCGGTTGAGCTCTACCGCTACGCACTGAGCAATCAGCAGGCGTGCCTTCTCTTTGCTCGCGCCAGCTTCCAACAGGCGCTCAAGGGTCGTGCGTGTTTCGGGCGGCTCCCCTGTTTTTAGCTGCTTATCAACCACCTCGAGGTATTGGGCTTTGAGGATTTTGTTGATATCCATCAATCTTTGTTTTTGAAAGCCTGAATGGCGTTGCGGGTGAAATCGGAAAGGACGAGCTGCCCGCTCATTGCAGCCCGCTCTTCCAAGAGCTGATCCCAATGCCCGGCTTCCTCCCAAGCTACTTGCTTCAGCTGCTGCATCGCTTCGGGGCTGCTGTCGGCCAGCTTTTGGGCAAGGTGGGCAACGTAGGCGTCCATTTGTTCTGCCGTATCAAACACTTCGGTGAACAGCCCTTTTTCCAGGGCCCACTTTGCTGTTTTCCATTCGGTAGCATTGATGGCGAGCTGCGTCATGGCAGACTTGCCTATTTTACGTTCTACAGCGGGGCCGACTACGAAGGGGCCAATGCCTATCGCCAGCTCGCTGAGCTTGACAGAAGCCCACTGTGTGGCCATGCAATAGTCTGTGGCGGCACACAGGCCAACGCCTCCTCCTACCGTTTTGCCCTGTATGCGCCCGATGATGAATTTGGGGCATTTGCGCATGGCATTAATGACGTTGGCGAAGCCCATGAAAAACCGCTTGCCGGTTTCAAAATCCCCAATGCTCATCAGCTCGTCAAAGCTGGCACCGGCGCAGAAGGTCCTTTCCCCTGCGCTTTTGAGGACAATCACTTTTACAGCCGGGTCTTCCCCCGCGCCTTCAATCACTTCTACCAAGCGGGCCAGGAGGCGCCCGGGCAGGGAGTTGTGGGCGGGGTGGCTAAAGGTGATAACCCCTACGCCCTGAGGGCTTACCTCAAGGCTTACTGCTCCTAATTTGGTCTTATCGGTCATATACGAATGAATGTTCGTTAGCAAAGATACATAAAACTGAGCGGGCGCCAAACGCAGTCAGCGGGTGATGAGCAACAATGGCAAGTATGCTGAAAATCTTTTCTCACTTCCCCGCATTGGAAAGCCTGCGGCTTTACCGGGGATGCTTCCTCTGCACCCATAAGCTTGGAGTGGCGCTCTACGAGCAGCTGTGGGGTAGGGCAACAGATATCATCCGCTCATCAGGCCAGCGCACCTCCTGCCCGGTAACGTCTGCACCCCTGCTCACGCGCTGTACGGCCCCCACCAGCGCGCTGCGGGCAAAGGCTGCCCCGCTTGGTATATCCTGCCCGGCTCAGGCAGTGCCACGGAAAAGGGCATAGCTGCAGCAGCGGAAAGGAAGCGCTCTGCCGGCTCCTGCCAGCTGTGCGGGGCCAGTTTGAAGGCGCCCCAATGCACCGGCGTGCCTATGCGCGCTCCGCTATCGAGCACAGACTGCGCAGCTTCTTCCGGCAGTTGGTGGATTTGCTCCCATAGCCGGTAGTACTGCCCACACTCGGTAAAGGCCCAATCGAAAGGGCCTAGCTGTTCGCCCACTTCTTTAAAATGTGGCCCGTAGCCCCCGTCGCCTGTCCAATATACCCGGTAGGCGGGGGACAGGAGGGCAAAGCCGCCCCATAAGCAGGCATTGCGGTCGCGCAGCCCTCGCCCCGAGAAGTGTCGGGAAGGGGTGAAGGTCACGCTCAGGGAGCCCAATCGGGCGCTATCCCACCAATCGAGCTCCGTAACTTGGGAAGGGGGGATGCCCCAACGGTCCAAATGCCGCCCAAGCCCCAGGGCTACATAGTAGCGCCTGACTTTGCCAGCCAGCCCCATTATGCTATCGTAATCCAAGTGGTCGTAGTGGTCGTGGCTGAGCAGGACCGCATCGATTTCTGGCAAATGCGGCAGGAGCTCCAGCGCGCCCTCGCTGAACCTGCGGGTGCGTATAGGCCCCACAGGGGAAGCATCGGGGCCGAGCATGGGGTCGATGAGCACATTTTGCCCGCCAATCCGCATCAGACAGGCTGCATGCCCGAACCACACGAACTGGAAGGGCGCATCAGAAGCGGCCCATGCATTGGCATCAAAAGGCGGCAAGGGGATAGGGCGTGCGGGCCGCCCCCCTTTAGCCGATCTCAGGTTGTCGCGCACAAAGCCGGGGAAAGTCAGAGGGCTGATGTCAACCGAAGTTTCCAGCTGATTGGCAAACTGCCCGCCCTGCCACTGAGGGGAACGGGCATACCGCTGTTTGAGCGCTCGCGAAAGGCGCCCGCCAAATTGGGGGTGGTAGCGCAGGTAGGCAGCTATCGCGGCCAGGCTAACGAGGGCTGCAGTGAGGATGGGAAAAACCAAAGATTGTGGTATTTTTAGGAATGGCCGGGCTGGCCGGATTTGAAAAAGCTGACGCGTTGAAAATACGAACAATTCTCATAGCCACAAGGCGATGGCTGTTTTGTGCAGGCACCGCCCTCCTGACAGCAGCTCCTTGCTGCGCACAAGTCATCCACCTGGGCGCTATCATCCGGGGCGATACCGCCCGTCCGGAGGTCGCCCTGGTCTTCACCGGGCATGAATATGCCGAGGGCGGTGAGGAGATCCTGCGGGTGTTGGAGAGAGAAGGGGCCCCGGCCAGCTTCTTTTTTACCGGTGCTTTTTTGGAGGCCTACCCCGAGCTTGCCAAACGGGCTTTTGAGGCGGGGCACTACGTTGGCCCTCATTCAGACGGCCACCTGTTGTACTGCCCTTGGGAGGACCGGCAGCAGCTGCTTGTGACCCGCGACAGCTTCCAGAATGACCTGCGCCGGAATTATCAAAAGCTGGCAGCTTTGGGCATCCCTTCTGGCTCAGCCCCTTTTTTCCTCCCGCCTTACGAGTGGTACAACGATAGCATTGCTCATTGGACGGCTCAGGAAGGGCTACAGCTCATCAATATGACCCCGGGCACACTCACTCACGCCGATTACACCGTTCCGGAAGCGCACAATTACCGGAGCTCAGCAGCTATTTGGGAAAGCCTTTCCCGCCCGCCCCACCTCAACGGCTTCTTATTGTTGTCCCATATCGGGGTAGGCCCTCGCCGCCCCGATAAGTTTTATGCCCTGCTGCCCCGGCTGATCCGGTGGCTGAGGGCGGGCGGCTACCGGCTGGCCCGTGTAGATGAACTATTGCAAAACGAATAAAACCACTTCGCTCATGGAAAAGAAAATGCTCTGCTTTGCCTTGCTGCTCGCTTCATTCACCACACTAGCACAGCAGCACTTCATCCGCATCAATCAGGCTGGCTACCTTCCGGGAGAGCCGAAGTCGGCCGTGGTATTTGGCGAAAGCCCACTGCAGCAGCCTGTACAGCTTGTAGCAGCAGACGGTGGGGAAGTGGCCTGGGAAGGGCGGCTGCAGCCTGCCGTTGCAGCGGGCTGGGGCCGGTTTTCTCATTATTACACCGTAGATTTTAGCCGCTGGCAGTCACCTGGCAGGTATTACCTTCAACTGGGCAAGGGCGGGGCACGCTCCACGGTTTTCGAAATAGGAGAGGAGGTGTATGCCCGTTATCCGGCTGTACTGCTGTCCTTTATGCGTCAGCAGCGTTGTGGCTACAACCCTTTCCTGGATGTGGTCTGCCATCAACGGGACGGCCGCTCGATGTACGGGCCTATGGCCGATTCTACTTACGTCGATGCTTCCGGAGGCTGGCACGATGCAGGCGATCAGCTCAAATACCTCATCACAGGGAGCTATGCCACGGCGCATATGCTCAAGGCATGGGAGCTCTACCCACAAGCCTTTGGAGATGAGGCAAATGCCTTGGGGCAGCCCGGCGCAAACGGCCTGCCGGATGTGCTGGATGAAGCCCGTTGGGGGCTCCGCTGGCTGCACAAGCTGCACCCTTCCCCTGAACAGCTCATTCATCAGATAGCCGACGACCGGGACCACCGGGGATGGAAAATGCCAGACGAGGACAACTCAGATTACGGGTGGGGCAAGAACAGCTACCGGGTCGCTTACTTTGCAACCGGACAGCCGCAGGGGCTCCGGGAGTTCAAAAGCGAGGCTACCGGGGTGGCCAACCTGGCTGGGCGCAGCGCTGCAGCTATGGCCATGGCGGCCCGTATTTGGCAGGGGAAAGAAATGGGGGATGAGGCTTTCGCCCAAAAATGCCGACAGGCTGCCCTCTCCCTTTATGCCCTTGGGAGGGAAAAGGAAGGCTTTCAGCAGGGCAATTCTTATGGCGCGCCTTACCGCTACAGCGAAGATACCTGGGCAGACGATATGGAATGGGGCGCTGCGGAATTGTACCGCCTGACCGGAGAGCAAGCTTACCTCGAGCAGGCTATGGAATACGCCCGTAAAGCGGGCACGGTATCCTGGATGCCATTGGACACCGCCGAGCATTACCGGTACTATCCCTTTGTCAATATGGGGCACTATGCGCTTTATGACCTCGTAACGCCTGCCTTTCAAGACACCCTGGCCGGCTACTACCGGGCAGGCATAGAAGCCACCTTGGAGCGCGCAGCCCGCAACCCCTTCCAAATCGGGGTGCCATTTATCTGGTGCTCTAACAACCTGGCCACAGCCCTGATCACTCAAATCATCCTGTATCAGGAAATGACCGGCGACCGCCGCTTCGAGGGCTACCTGCAGCTGCAGCGTGATTGGCTGCTGGGCCGCAACCCCTGGGGGACAAGCATGTTCACTGGCCTGCCGGCTCATGGGGAGTACCCCGAAGATGTGCATACCAGTATCTGGGCTTTGACTAAGCGGGAAGCGCCCGGAGGGCTGGTTGACGGGCCGGTCTACGGGGCCATCTACCGCAGCCTGATCGGCATTAAGCTCAACGAGCCCGATGAGATGGCCCACCTCCAAAACCCATTTGTCGTCTACCATGATGATATCGGCGATTATGCAACCAACGAGCCTACAATGGATGGTACGGCTGGGGCTATCCTACTAATGGCTTATTGGGCAAGATGATTTTTTGTTTTTTTATTTTACTCAGTCAGTATTTTCTTGTTGATTTGCCATGGTTCTTTCATTTGGGCTTAGTTGGCCAGGGGCCAAGTGCTCAGCAGATTAGCCATTTTGAAGTTGGATAGGTAGAACAGCCAATTTGCGGTGCGCTCCAGCCTGGCCAACGGGTATGGAGCGCATGGCTCAGCAGTGATCCGGCAGTCTGAGTTGTGGCTTGAGGCACTAGGGCTTATCGGTTTGTCCTGTCTTTGCGAGTTATAAGGCCCCGGATGCTTGTATCCCAGCTTGGTTAGGCGCAAACCAGATGGTCGTTTTTGGGCCTGCCCCTGCCGCAAGGATGGGGGCCTGCCCCTGCCTGCGGGCAGGTGCCGCTATGCTCCGGGGCTCGCTGTCCGCTCGGCCCCTCGCCCTACAGGCGTCGGGTCTGGCCTTCGGCCACCCCTGCGCAGCGCTAGGCCAATGCCAGGCTAGTGCCTTAAGCCATAAATCTCTGATACTTAAGTTGAAGTTATTTTCCGGCTAATCAAGGCGAAGGTTCGCGACTTTAGCCCGAGCTAAAGGAGCGGTTCTTTAACGAAGAGTAGGCGGAAAATAACGAAACTTGGGGTGGCAAGGATTTATGGCTTGAGGCACTAGAGCCCGAAAAGCCTAAACGCTTGCGGCATTTGGGCTTAAGCCCGTTTAGTTGATGTCCCAAGTACAGCCGATTTTTAAGAACCGTCCAAATACAGATCGCTGTATGTCTGTGAAAAATACAGGGTTGATCTCTTGCAGGAGGAATTCACTGCTGTCCAATAAATTGTAGGCACTGAGCACAAAGCGGCCGCTTTTGAAGCGGTACTGCAGTTCCGTGTCGATCAAGTACAGAGCTGCGCTTTGGGTGCCAGTGAATAGGTTGGCACGCACCGTTGTGCTCAGTTGCAGTTGATCTGAGCATAGTTTGTGCCTATAAGTCAGATATGCGTTCCATATCTGCTGCCCGTTTTGACGGCTGCCATCGGGGTTGACGAACCGGAAATCAGTCCGTTTGATGCGGCTTTCGAAGTTGAAGTTTTGGTCCTGGAAAGTAGTAAAAGCACGCAGATCCAGGGCACGGATGAGGGTGCCGACGGTTACTGCCCCTCCGGTTGGGCTTAAATTGGCAGCCCGGTTGTGGATGATACTGCCCTCGAGTTTGGCCTGCAAAGGGAGGTTTTGAAAGACTTTTGCGACTTTGGCCACCCCCACACGGTAATCCGAGGGCAATTGGTGAAAGGCCACCTCAATGATGCCTTGTGGGCTAAGGCGGAGCG
Source organism: Phaeodactylibacter luteus (assembly GCF_007993045.1). Taxonomy (GTDB): domain Bacteria; phylum Bacteroidota; class Bacteroidia; order Chitinophagales; family Saprospiraceae; genus Phaeodactylibacter; species Phaeodactylibacter luteus. The sequence continues at coordinate 233,564 of NZ_VOOR01000001.1, read as the reverse complement.
CCGGGCTATTGAAAGCTTTGCCCATGATACCGGCCAGTTCAATGGCAATACCATATTGGCCAAGGCTGAAAGATGTAGCAGATAGCTCCATATTGCGCTGTGGCTGGGGCTCCAGCCCGTATTGCCCGGGTATGGCGATGGATTGGAAACCTTGGAGCTCCCAGCCGGGCAGGAGCTGCCAAAGCGGGAAATAGGCAGTAGAGCGGTCTAGGTTGAAGGTAATGTTGTTGTCCTCGTCTAGGTCAAAGCTTAACTTGGCCTTATACTCAAGCAGAGGTCGGAGCTTGAGCCCCTCTTCGGGGGAAAAGGAGTTGAACTGATTAAAAGCGTAAGCGATCTGGGCATCGGACCGGAAAGCGCCTACAGCGAACTGATGCCCTAGGAAAGGCAGCCACTGCCGGAACTGCCTGTTTTGCCAACCGGCAGGCCCCATCGGGACCGCTTCGCCCCCGCGCTGTAGGAGCTTTTGCCCCCTTAGGCTTTCCCTCATGGCTCTGAACCCGGTTTGGGTGATGCCGAACTTGTGTGTCGTCTGCAAGTAGAGCCTGCCCACCGTTTTGGCCTCCCGCTGAGGGAGCAACTGCTCAAGGTCTGCCGCATTCAACCCTTGAGGTTGGAAAAATTCCTCATACCGCTGACTGCTGTACTGTAGGCTACGAAGCACATTGCCCCGCACTGCGCTGTACAGCACATTGGCCTGCAAGCCGGCCGCCTCCGACAGGCGGTGCTCTACAAAAAAGTTGTGGTAAACTTCCCTGCTTTCCGTGGCATCTGCAAAATTGAATTGTTCCAGATCAAGAAATCGCTGTTGCTGCCGGAGCAGTTGTTCATTCCAAACAAAATTGAAATTGTAGCGGGCTTTCCAGCCTTCCCGGTCGAAAGTCAGCTCCACCTTGTTTTTAGAGGAAGCCACTTTGCTGTAGCGCAACTGATCCGCTGCCACTGTTGCTTGACTGTTATCCAGTGTTGACTGGGCAAAGCGGTTTTGCTGTTGCTGCATGGCAAAAGCATTGTAGGAGCCGAGGTAGAGGTCTAAATCTGGCGATAGCGTCGCTTTGCCCGTCAATCCGGCGGATGCCAAGTCCATCGCGGTATATTCCCGCAGCCCGTACAGCTCTTCATTGAATACGGGGTTGGACCGCAGTTGTTCGAAATCAGCTGGCAGCTCAAAGATTTTTGCGTAGGCCTCCGCCCCCAGGTTTTTGATATTAGAAAGTGAAATAGCTTGGTCGCCGAAGGCATCTCGTTCTCCGAGCAACTGAAACTTGAGGTTTTGGTTCAGCGAGAACAGCTTAGCCAGCCCTCCTAAACGGAGCTTCTCTTGTGCGCCTGCGGTGGCAGAGAGCTGGCCGAACAGCCTTTGGTCGAAGTCGTCCCTGAGTTTGATGTCAAGGGTGACAAAATCGTTTTGGGACAACAAGGACTCCCGGAGTTTTTCATTTTGCTCATTGAGGCGGACCTCGATGGCCGCTACGCGGCCGGGGCTAAGGGACCGGGTGAGAAGTGCTGCACCGCCATCGCCTATTTCTTCACCGTCGATGAGCACTTTGGCAACCCTTTTGCCCTTGATTTTCAGCTCGCCATCGGGGAGCACCTCCATTCCAGGCATTTTTTTGAGCACTGCTTCCAGCGATTCATCGAAGGCATCGCTCCAATGGCTGACATCATAGATAATGGTGTCTGCCCGGACGAGCATTGGCGGCCGCTTGTCCGTTACAGTAGCGGTAGCCAACTCGTGGGCTTTGGGCTTTAGCTTTAGGGTAAGCGCGATGGCCGTAGCGTCCTCATTGGCCAATACGATATCCTTGTCCATAGGCTCGAAGGCCAGGCTACGGGTTTTCAAGCTAAAGATACCGTTGGCTGCAGGCAGCTTGAGTTCGAATTCCCCTTTTTCATCGCTCAGAGCGTAATCGGCAATTTGGGCAGACTGATAAGGATAGAGCAATACTTGTACGAAGGGGGCAGGCGTGTTGTCCTCCTCGTTGATCAGCGTGCCCTGTATACTGGATTGAGCCCAAGCCAAGCACGGCAAAAGGCCCGCCCAGAGCATGATCAGTTTTACGGTTGCCGAAGTTGGCATGGCGCTAATACTCTTTGTTTAGCAACTCCCGGAGGCTTTTTTTGTAAACCTGTGGGCTATCCTTGCTCTGTACCCATTGGCCTTCCGAGGGCCGCAGGTTGCTTTGGGGGGCGAAGACAATTTGCTCCATGGTGAAAGCCCCTTTGAAGCTTCCTTTGGTGGAGCATTCCAAGATGAGGCCAGGCAGCCCCCAAAGCCGGTCTGGCCCACCGGGCACAGGGATGTCCGTGGCGAACCATGCGGTGGTGATGCCGTAGGAAGGGTGGTAGTGTTTGGCAGTGGCTTTCTGCACGGTGTACTTACCGATCTGCCGGTATTCTTCATGGATTTCCCAATCGAGATGGTGCGCTGCCTTTTGCGACAGCTCATAGGCTTTAGCTTTAGGGTTGTATTGCTGCTCGGTGCTCTCTTGTTTGGCCAGATCCAAGAACCAAGCACGGTCTGCCTCGGCCAGCTTGAAATCATACCCACTGCGGGTCTTCCAGTTTTGGCCTTCTCGCTTTTCTATGTAGAGCAGTTCTCCTTCCTTGAAGCGGAGGGTGTCCTGATAGAAAAGGTTGTCCCCAAAGTCGAAGGTGCGTTTGTACACCACGTAGCCGCCCACCTGTGCCGAAACGGTACTTAGGCAAAATGTGGTTAGGATGGCCAGGGCAATGTTTGCGTGTGTTTGGATTTTCATGGTGCGGGATTTTGGGTTCAAGTGCCGGGGAGAAGTGCCCCCCGGCACTTTTGCGATTTAGTAACGGGCTAGTCTAGTATCTCTTCTGCCAATTTCCGGCAATTGCAGAACCAGCAACTGACTTCATTACCGTTGGAGTCTTCAACTTTGCAGTGTATTGCATCCTCTTCAGCTGTCTCAACTGATATAGGAGGCGTTGGGCTTTTAGCCCTGACGCTGGCCAAAGGATTGAATACTGCCAGCATGAAAAAAAATAGGGTGGTAGCCGCTAGTTGTTTCATGGCAATAGAGGTTTATAAAGTTGCCTACTCTGTTCAATATTAGGCTTTTCGGCATCCGCCTTAAAGCAGCCTGCAGGTGTGCTTGCTCGTTTTGCTAATCTGGCTTTCGCCAAAAGTGGAGGTCTTGCCGGCTGTTCACAAGGGCTGTCCTGCGCGGGGCAAACCCGCGGTTTTCAAAATTCAATGAGGTCATTCTCTACTATGGGGGTAGAAAAGAGCTCTTGCCCCTGAGAAGATGGCAGCCTCTGTGCAGAAAGCAGGAGTAGAAAGCCCCTAAAATGGAACGGTGTGGTGGTAGCAGTCGACATGGCAATAGATTTTATGAGCAGACGAAGTGCATAAGGGGTACACTACTAGCTTAGGATCAGCCCATTCTCACCAATGCACCTGCTTTATGCATTAAGTCTTGAGGGATAATAAAAATATTGGACATTGTAAAATTAGGGGTAAACCCAAAAGTAGTCAAGTACATTTTTGCGGATTTCTAACACCTCAAATTGGAAGTAAAGCACAAACAAAAGCAGGCCCAGCAAGGTTGTACTTGGGTGGATTGACAATGTCTAACACCTACTTGCCTTTAAGGGCTTGTTGATGTCCTAGTCGAGAACTTGCAGTTTTTGGGTAGGATGGGGTACGGGGACCGGGCCTCGCTTTCTCGAACAAATTAGAAGCAAAAAAATGTCCCGCTGTTTTAGCGGGGCAGCCCGATTGCTAAAGCCCCGACAAGCTCCAGGCCAAGGCAAGGCCCAAATCAAGATAGGGATGAAGTCGCTGATCGAACTAGTCGGGCTGCTGACTAGGTACAAGAAGAAACAGATTGAGGTGCTCGGGGAAAAGAAGGGCACTGGCAGCCGCTACGACACCTTCTATGAGATAGTCGCATCTGGTGAGGTGACAACCGATGATGAGGCCGCCCGTTTCTTTTTTGGGGAAGACAAGGACGGCTCTTATGTCCAATACCGGAACTTGCGCAACAACTTCTTCCGTCGGCTGGTCAATACAGCTTTTTTCATCGACCTTAAGAAGCCGATGTTCAACGATGCCCAAGCCGCTGTACATCATGTTAGAAAGCAGGCTGCTGCTGCGCGCATTGTAGGTTCGAGGGGGGCGGTAAGAAGTGCAATGGAGATAGCCGAAAAAACGATAAAGCCAGCAGTGGCTTATGAATTGACCTACGAAGTGCTCGATTTGGCCCGTCTCCTTCGGCACAAGTATACTTTCATGGTGCCCAATGAGGGGAAAAGGGCTAAGTATGAGCGGCTGATCGAGTGCAGCCTGTCAGATTTGGCCCATATTGCCAAGGCTGAACAAATGTACTACAAGCTCATCGCGCCCTACATCAAATCAAAAGGGCATAAGCCTTGGATGAATAAGAAAGCCAGGCAGTTTTTATTGGAACTAGAGGGGGGGCGAGCGGAGTGCAAGGCGCACTACTTTCAGGTGCTGTATTATTCTATAGCTGAATTAGAGTGCATGACCCGTCACGATTATCGGTCGGCTATAGCGGTCTGCCGCAGGGCCTTAGCTTTTTTGGAAACGCGCAAGGCGACCACCCCACCGATGAAGGCCGCATTCCTACAGACTATTGTTGCGGCTGCGACTATGCTGCGCTGGTATGGGGAAGCCGAAAAAGCAGCTGAAGAGAGCAGGGGGCTCACGCTCCCGGGTACGCTCAATTGGTACAAAGGGCTGGAGCAGGGCATTTATCTGCACCTTCACCAAAAGCAATACCAAAAGGCTTACGAGTTGTATGCTGCTGCCAGGCAGCACCAACGGTTCTGCCATCTGCCGCCTGCCACTGCAGAGGCCTGGCGGATATTGGAGGCCTACATTGGCCTCCTGCGGGCTGCCGGCAAAATAACCGCACCTGTGGGGAACGGGGATTGCCCCCGGCTCATGCCTGCAAAGTTGCTGAATGAAGTCCCTATCTTTTCCAAAGACAAGCGCGGGCTGAATATCCCGGTCTTGATTGTGCATATCATTATGCTGCTGCAGCTCGGGCGCTATGATGAGGCCTACGCCCGTATGCAAGCCCTGGACAAATACGCTGGGCGGCACCTCCAATCGGGAGATGACACCTTCCGCTCATTTTGTTTTATCAAAGCCTTGCTCTGCATACATTATGCTGGCTACAAAAAGGAGGCCGCGCAATCCGCTGCGGCAGAACTGCTCGCCCAAATGTCTGAAAGCCCACTTCAGCTTGTACAGGCACCTCATGAGATTGAAGTGATGCCCTACGAGCACCTGTGGGATATGGCAATGGATATCATCAGCGCATAACCAAGGCAGCCCTGGGCGTAAGCCCAAATACCGCAGGCGTTTAGGCTTTTCGGGCTCTAGTGCCTCAAGCCATAAATCCTTGCCACCCCAAGTTTCGTTCTTTTCCGCCTACTCTTCGTTAAAGAACCGCTCCTTTAGCTCGGGCTAAAGTCGCGAACCTTCGCCTTGATTAGCCGGAAAATAACTTCAACTTAAGTATCAGAGATTTATGGCTTAAGGCACTAGCCTGGCATCGGCCTAGCGCTGCGCAGGGGTGTAAGAGCTAGTTAGGGTTTTACACTTCGGGCTGCTCTTGCCGAATTTTGTCCTGCTCTTCGTTGTTCTTCGGTCACGTAGCTAAGGCTATGTTCCCTCAGAACGCCTCGATCAGGGCAAAATTTGGCTGCGTTCGCTCCAAAAGTAAAATCCTAACTAGCTCTAAGCCCGACAGGGCCGAGCGGATAGCGAGCCCCGGAGCATAGCGGCACCTGCCTTTTGGCAGGGGCAGGCCCCCTCACATGATGCAGGGGCAGGACAAAAAAACCACCATCTGCTTTGCGCCCGCAGCCCTTGTTCTTGTATGTCCTTTTTTCTGGGAAAACAACTGTTGTGTCGCCATTTGGGCATTCGTGCCCTAATGATCCTAAAGAAAAGCAGAAAAACTCCAAATCGTATGCACCCGCAGTAATCCACCGGGAAGGGTTATTCCGTAACTACAACTGAAAAGTAAAGCGAAGTCTCTGGGCCTAAGTCCATAGCGCAAAGCTTGGCAAATGGCCAATGCTTTGCCCCCCCCCTTTTTTGCCCAAGTTCATCGCTCAATAATAAGGCATAGTTATTTTTTCACTTAATAATTTGCAGTATGAATAGTTTTAAAAAGGCGGTGTGCTCGCTTGCAGGCCTGCTCCTCTTCGGGAGCAGTCTGATGGCATCGAGCCACCGGGAAGCGCCTTTGATTGCAAACGACCCGTTGGCTGACAACACGGACGTTTACGCATTCAGGAGCCCTGACGACCCTAACACGGTCACCATTATTGCCAACTACATTCCGGCAGAATTCCCCCACGGTGGCCCCAACTACTACACTTTCGGGGAAAACATCCGGTACGAAATCCACATCGACAATGACGCATCTGTGCCGGGCGATGAGATTGTGTACCGCTTCACTTTCCAGCGGGAGAATGAAGACCCAACCACCTTCTTCAACATCCGTTTGGGCGCTCAGAACCTCAAGACGACCTACACCATGGAGCGCAGCACCGATGGCGGTGCGAGCTTTCAGGTCATCATCTCCGACGGCATTGTGCCGCCCAATGACATTGGCGCGCGCTCCATCGAAAGCGGAGTAGGGCTGGGCACGACTTATGCCGACCTCATGAGCGGCGCTATTTCCATGACAGGCGACGGAGAGAAAGTGTTCTGTGGCCCGGTGGACGACCCCTTCTACGTAGACTTGGGGGGGATTTTTGACCTGGGCAACTCACCGCGCCAGAATGGCCCCAACAAGGATGCCCTAGCGGAATTCAACACCCACACTATTGCCATTCAGGTACCCATCAGCCTGCTGCTGAAGGACGGTGCTCCGGCAAGCCCTTCCAGCATTTTGGATGCCGACTATGTGATTGGCGTTTGGGCATCGGCAAGCCGCCCTGCGGTACGCACACTGGGCGCGCCCGGTGAGGCACCGGAAGATAGCGGCGAGTGGATTCAGGTATCCCGTCTGGGCATGCCGCTGACCAACGAAGCGGTCATCCCAATTGGCATGAAAGACTACTGGAACGCACTGACCCCCTACGAAGAGCTGGAGGACACCCTGCTGGACGAGTTTTTCTACAACCCTGAGCTGGCACTTTATATGGACGACGACCTCTTCGGCGGTGCAGTCCCTGCATTTGCTCAGCTGCGCATTCAGCGCAATTCACTGGGCGCTTTCGACTTTGGCTTTGGCCAAGACGGTTTGTTCCCGCTGAAAGGCTCTGATGCGGTAGCCGGTACCGCCCTTGATGATGCAGTGTTTGGCACACTGTTGCTGCCTGGCCCGGGCAAAGCCCGTTCTGCAGACCTTTGGCCCATCTTCCACACAGGCGTGCCCAACTTCCCACCTTACCAGCTGGCTACAGGCAAGGGCGGAAACCCACTGGCAGAGGGCAAGCCGTTCATCAACAACTTCCTGCCTAATGGAGGCGATATGCTGCGCCTGAATATGGCGACCCCTATCACCCCACGCGATGATGCAGACTTCAGCCCACTGGGCATTGTACAGGCGGCGGTGCTCGGCCTGACCGACCCACGCTTCAATGGTACAGCTGACCTCGAGTTCATCCCCAATATGGATGGCTTCCCCAATGGCCGCCGCCTTGAGGACGACGTGACGCGCATTGAGCTGCAGGCGGTAGCTGGTGTGGCACTGGCTGCTATCGGCCTGTGGTACGATGATTTTGACCCGGACACAGGCAACCCTGTGACTCAGGACCTGATTGACGTACTGACTTACAGCACTGGCGTAGAGGCTAATGACAAGCCTTTCAGCAACTCCTTCCCCTACGTGGCAGCGCCTTGGCGTGGAACGGAGACCGATGAGCAATAGTCATTTTTTTACCCACAAATGAATTTCCATGTTTAACCATAAACTTAAGTTAATCACCACGGTCATTCTGGCGGTATTCATGCTGTCGGGAAGTACCCTGATGGCTTCAAGCCACCGGGAGGCCCCGCTGATTGCCGATGACCCACTCGCGGACAACGTAGACCTTTACGCATTCCGCAATCCGCAAAACCCGCGGAACGTCACCATCATAGCTACTTTTGTGCCTCTGCAGCTGCCCGAGGGCGGTCCCAACTACTATCAGTTTGGAGAGAACATCCGCTATGAGATCCATATCGATAATGATGCGAGCAGCCCGGGAGATGAGATCATCTACCGCTTCACCTTCACTATCGAAAATGAAGACCCAACCACCTTCTTCAATATCCGCTTGGGGCAGCGCAACCTGCGCACCAAGTATACCTTGGAGAAGAGCACAAACGGAGGGCAGTCTTTCATCCCGTTGCTGGTCAATGGTGATGTGCCGCCGCCCAACATTGGGGAGCGCTCCATCGAAAGCCCTGTAGGGTTGAATACCACTTACGAAGACTTGTTCCGTGGTGCCATACGCCGTGCGCACACTGGAGAGCAAGTATTTGCAGGCCCTATCGATGACCCCTTCTTTGTAGACCTTGGCGGTATTTTTGACTTGGGCGATGCCCCACGCCAAATGGGCGCGCCACGTGACGGCCTTGCTTGCCTGAACACCAGTGCAATCGCTATCGACGTCCCTATCGCTTACCTGTTGAAGGACGGTGTCCGCCGTGCGCAGAATATCCTCGACCCTGACTATGTCATTGGCGTATGGGCATCTGCAAGCCGCCCTCGCATCCGCACCCTGGAGCCTGCTGGCCAGAGCTTCAGCGGCGATTGGGTACAGGTATCCCGTCTGGGCATGCCGCTGACCAACGAGGCGGTCATCCCAGTAGGCATGAAGGACTACTGGAACGCCATCACGCCGCACGATGAGTTTGAAGACACGCTGCTGGACGAATACTTCTACAACCCTGAGCTGGGCCTTTACATGGACGACGACCTCTTCGGTGGTGCAGTCCCTGCTTTGGCACCGCTGCGCATTCAGCGCAACTCCCTCGGTGCTTTTGATTTTGGCAACGGCCAAGACGGCCTGTTCCCGCTGAAAGGCTCTGATGCGGTAGCTGGCACGGCCTTGGATGATGCCATCTTTGGCGAGCTGCTGCTGCCTGGCCCTGGGCTGCCACGTTCTGTAGACCTATGGCCGATCTTCCACACAGGCGTGCCCAACTTCCCGCCATATCAGCTGGCAACGGGCAAAGGGGGCAACCCGCTCGCTGTGGGCAAGCCGTTCATCAACAACTTCCTGCCCAATGGGGGCGATATGTTGCGCCTGAACATGGCCGTACCTCCAACGCCAAGGGATTCTGAAGATTTCAGTTCATTGGGCATCATTCAGGCTGCTGTATTGGGCCTGACAGACCCCCGCTTCAATGGAGATGCTGACCTCGAGTTCATCCCCAATATGGACGGCTTCCCTAATGGGCGCCGCCTTGAGGACGATGTGACCCGCATCGAGCTGCAAGCCGTAGCTGGTGTTGCCCTCGCTGCAGTTGGCCTGTGGTACGATGATTACGACCCGGCTACTTCTCCCAGCCCAGTCACAGAGGACCTGCTCAACGTGCTGACCTACTCTACCGGAGTAGAGGCCAACGATAAGCCATTTGGCGACCGGTTCCCATTTGTGGCCATGCCATTTGCAGGTGATGCAGACTGTGCAGGCACTATTGCCAGCAATTTTGCAGGCACAGACGTAGCTGCGCTGAACATGAGCCCAGATGCCGTCGGCACCGTCCGCATGATGGCTAATTTCCCCAACCCGTTCAAAAGCGAGACCACCATCCGCTACGAACTGGAGGAGGATACTAAAGTCAACCTTAGCGTATTCGACATCAATGGCAAGCTGTTGGCTACGTTGGTCGATGATGTACAGGGGGCAGGCCAGCACGACGCGGTTTGGAATGCTTCTACGCTGCCTGAAGGCATCTACTTCGCGCGCGCCACAAACGGCAAAGGCGAGGTGATGCAGGTGTTGAAACTGGTTAAGACTAACCGTTAACCCCTAGCACCTACTTTTGCATACTGAAACTATAGCGGTAGTACCGGGGCGCCATTGGGTGCCCCGGTTTACCCAATAACCTGAACAAAACCGCCCTCCGGGCACATAAGGTGCCGCGAGCGCAACGCTAAAAGAGCTGGCCGCAAACGGTCCTGAAGGGGCTGACACCCCGATATTGAGCAGAAAAAAAACTTACAAATCGATGAAGAAAATTAAAATACCCCTGATCGCCGCCCTGGCTATTGGCATTGCATTTTCCGCTTGCCAGAATGAAAGCCAAGAGGCAGCCTCTGCTAACACCGCTGATGAAGCGGCAGTCGCTAAACTGCTGGACCGCAACGAGCGCATCCGCTACGACAAGGAATGGGATCAGGTGCAGAATTATTACGTCAAATTTCGGGAAGCTATCCAAAAAGAAGAGGATGACGCTAAAGACCGCCTCGCAATGGCTGACCTGTTCATCAATGAAGCGCGCATTACAGGCGAGCACGGGCATTACTATCCCGCTGCACTTGAGGTACTGGCAGGTATTCCAGAAAGCCATCCCGACAAGGACATCCGATTCCGCAAGCTGTCCACTCAAGCTAGCGTAGAGCTTTCCCTCCACGATTTCCAAAAGGCACTGAAAACTGCCGAAGCAGCAGTAGCCATCAACCCATACAACGCTCAAATCTACGGGGCACTCGTAGATGCTAACGTAGAGCTTGGCCATTATGAAGAGGCTGTGAAAATGGCAGACAAAATGGTCTCTATCCGGCCAGATATGCGCTCCTACGCAAGAGTCTCTTACCTGCGCGAGATACATGGGCAGGTAGAGGGCGCACTTGAAGCCATGCAACTGGCTGTAGATGCAGGCTACCCGGGCTACGAAGCTACAGCCTGGGCCCGGCTTACCCTGGGCGAAATGTACGAGCGCTACGGTATGCTCAAAGAAGCCGAAGCACAATACAACATCATCTTGGCAGAGCGGGAAGACTACCCTTTCGCCATCGCTTCTCTGGCCAACCTAGAGATGGGGCGGGGCAATTATGAGAAAGCAGAGCAAATGCTCAAAGATGCTTGCGAGATCATCCCTGAGTTCGGGTTTTATGAGCAGCTGGCTGAAATATACAAAACGACCGGCCGTACAGCTGAATTCGAAGCCACTATGGATGAGCTTTGGGTCATGCTGAAGGACGATACAGACAGCGGGCATGATATGAGCCTGGAGTATGCCAATTTGTACTCTGACCTCAGCGGGGAACAGGAGAAAGCCCTGGAATACGCATTGGGCGAATATGAGAAACGCCCGGCCAATATCGATGTCAACCGTGTACTGGCTAAAATTTATTCGCGCATGGGCAAAGTAGACGAGGCTACTGCCCACCTCCAAAAGGCCCAAGCGACCAATGCCAAATACCCTGAGCTTGATGAGCTGAAACAGCAGTTGGCCAGCCGGTAAAACGCAGGGCAGTTATGGCACACTGCTACGGCCCTTGCAGAGGTAACGCTGCAAGGGCCGTTGTGTTGGATACAGATTTTTTTCCAGGCTTGTAACAAATCGATGCGCTAGGTGTTACATTTTCATCGAGCACGATTTAATCGTAAAAGATAGAAAGTGTAATTTGCAGTGGGCTGCGCATCCTGCTGGGCTTGTTCATGGTGATGGCTGCTATTGGGCATTTCACGTTTCAGCGGGAAGAATTTCAGGCACAGGTGCCAGGCTGGCTGCCTTTCAGCAAGGACTTTGTTGTGATCGCCTCAGGGGCCATTGAAGCGGGCCTGGGCTTAGCCCTGATCTTCTGGCAACGCAGGCGGGCAGAGGTGGGGCTTGCGCTTGCGGTTTTTTTGTGCTCATTTTTCCAGCCTGTACTCATCCTTTGGGCGTTGTGGCCTACAGGAGCGCCGCACAGGCTCATTCGTTCATCCAACCAAAACCAATAATCATGAGCCAATCACCTTTTTACGAATTGGAAGCTACAGACATCAAGGGGGATGCTGTCCCCATGGCATCGTTCAAGGACAAAGTTGTCGTCGTGGTCAATACAGCTAGCAAATGCGGGCTCACCCCTCAGTACGAAGGGCTAGAGGGGCTATACCGCAAATACAAAGACGACGGCCTGGTCATTTTGGGCTTCCCCTGCAATCAGTTTGCCGGGCAGGAGCCGGGCGGGGCAGAAGATATCGCTTCTTTTTGTGAGCTCAACTATGGCGTCAGCTTCCCCATGTTTGATAAAGTGGACGTCAACGGGCAACATGCCCATCCGGTATTTAAATACCTCAAGTCTGAGCTCGGCGGCCTGCTCGGCAGCCGGATCAAATGGAATTTCACAAAATTTGTGTTGGACCGGAGTGGAAAGCCGGTCAAACGGTTTGCTCCTACCGCTGCCCCCGAAAAAATAGAGCCGGTCATCAAAAAATTGCTATCCGATGGATAAGGGAGAAGCGCTTATGTTGGACCGTCAGTTGTGCTTCCCGCTCTATGCCGCCTCCCGCTTGGTGACACAGCTTTACAACCCCCTCTTGAAGGAATTGGGCATTACCTACCCACAGTATCTCGCCCTGCTGGTCTTGTGGGAAAAAGACGGGCAGCCGGTGAGTGCGATTGGCCGCCGCCTCTACTTGGAGTCCAACACCCTTACGCCCCTGTTGAAGCGGCTGGAAGAAAAAGGGATGGTCGTACGCAAGCGGTCTGAAGAAGATGAGCGGGTCGTGGCAGTAGCCCTTACTGAAAAAGGCAGGGCGCTGAAGGCAAAAGCCGTGTGCATACCCGAACAGATCATCGGGGCATTATCTGCCGGGGAGGAAGCTGGAGAAGAGGCCGAGCAGTTCCGAGCTACGCTGTACAAGATCATACAACGGCTGTCAACCTGAGCAAAAGCGAGGTTTCATTCACAACCGTTGAGTTGGGGCCTACCCCCGCCTGAAGGCGCGGGTCGCTATGCTGCGGGGCTCGCTGTCCGCTCGGCCCTGTCGGGCTTGCCACCCCTCCGCAGCGCTAGTCCGCATGTAGAGCCAGCTTTTCAGGGCCTGTTGGACAGTATAGTGCAGCGCAAATACTGAAAGGCAGGCCCTTTCCAGCTCTGGCCGGCCTCAAGAGGCTAGGCCGTTCAAGCATTTACCAAAACGATTTGGTCAGGCTATAGCCACTACCGCAGCCGGTAAGCCAGCCCAATAGATACCCCTCGGCGGAATACCGGCTTTTCGGATTGCTCAAAGAGCGGCGTAAGCCCATAATAAGCCGTCGTTTTCAACTGCCAGCGGTTAGTCAAGTGATAATTGAGGCCTAGCCCGGCAGCAAAGTGCTGCCCTCTGAGGTTGTCATTGCCCTCAATCACGCGGGAGGCATAAGTGCCGCCCGTACGGTTGCCTCCATCGGCTTGTACGCTAGACTCCTCGCTGCCGACCAAAGACCAGTCCTCACGGCGCAGGCTACTGAGCAGTTGTGCGCCCTGCAGGCTGGCTGTAGCGCTCCATTGGGGGTGGAAGCGGTAAGAAAAGTTGGCTTGCAGTGCAGCATAGGACATTTTCTCGACAGCTGTCGTTGCGGATAGCAGGGTGTTGGAGCTTTGGGATGAGCTGGACTGAAAGGAGTTGTTGAACACCAAAATCCGCTCTCTTTCCTCCTGCTGATCATGGAACTGCTGAAACTGAGCGCTCAGCCCTATTGTGAACCGGCGGCTATCTCCAGGCTGCCAATCGGCGTAGAGCCCTGCTTGGAAGCCCCTGGGCAAGGCAGAGGCTGGCCAGAAGCCCAACCCTTCAACCCCCCACTGCAGCTTTTTCTGGCGGGCTGCCGCCGGCACGACGGCTTCGAGAAGGACAGCTTCACTTTCGGTGCCGGGCAGAACCCCTTGCCCCCGGCCAGGGAGAAAGGGCAATAGCGCTTGTGGCTCGCTTTTCAGCGGGCCTTCCTTCAATTCAGCGTTCGCAGAAGGGGTTGCGGATTTGGGCGTGGCCGGCCCTGCAGCAGTCGGTGAAGCAGCAGTGGACAGGGCGGGCACTTCGGCAGCTACTGGTGCCAGCCGTGGAAAGGTTTTAGGTGTACCGCCTGAAGCGGTAGCAGCGGATGGCGATTGTTTTCGCCTGCCCGCTTGCGCTGTCAAGCCAGACGGCCCCTCTGTAGGTAGGGCAGAGCGCTCAATGCCCGTCTGTTCGGCAGTGCTTTGCCCATTAGCAGCCTGTGCGGTTAGGATGGGCATTTGCCCCAAGGCAGGGCCGGATTGGACAGGCTTGGCATAATACCATGCGGCCGTGAGCAAACACCCGGAAAGGAAAGCAGCCAGCATCCACCACAGCCCAAAGCGTTGGCGGCGGGGTGGGGGAACGGGCAGGTGCTGATCCAGCAGCGCTTGCATTTGTGCCCAGCCTTCGTCAGCCCATTCTGGAGCTGGTTTGGGTTCGTAGTTATCCTGCATGATTATAATGCGTTCTGATTAATTGCTGTAGTTTTTGTCTGGCATTGGAAAGGTGCCACTTCGAAGTGCCAACGCTTATATTGATCTGTTGGGCGATTTCAACATGGGTATACCCTTCTACGGCATAGAGCTGAAATACCCGCCGGGTTGCATCCGGAAGCTGATCTGCCAGTTTCAGGATATCTTCCAGGTAGAGGTTGCTCAGGGCCTCGCTCGGGGCAGGGCTGTCACGGTCTTCAAGGTCAAGGAAGCGTACGGGCTTTGTATGCTTCTTAAAATAATCGGACAGGCTGTGGAACACCAGCCTCCTGATCCACCCCTCGAGAGAGCCGCTGAAGGCAAAGGTGTGCAACTTGGTGAAAACCCGGAGGAAGCCCGCGTTCAGAATTTCAAGGGCGATGTCCTTGTCCTGTGTATACCGCATGCACATCCGCATCATGCTGCCGAAGTACTTCCGGTACAGCATCTCCTGAGCAAACCTTTGGTTGTCCAGGCAGCCTGTGACCAGGTCTTCATCAGAATATTGGGATGCGTCTTTTGCCATATTTAGTTTAGGGTGCGCTTTGCCAATGAGCTACAGCCTCTTTTGGGGTTAAAATAGGATTCCTGTGCGCAGCATCAGGCGGTTGAGGGTAAAGCGCTGCTTCTCCTCGCTCTCGTTCCCCCACCAGCCGTCGAAGCCACGGATAACGGTCTCGCCCCTTTGCTGCCGGTAGCCAGCTTCAACAAAAGCATGGATACGCCTGTCACTGATAAAACGCAAGCCCAGCGCCAACTGATTGCAGAGGCCGCCTTTGGCGGCAACCACTTCCTCATGGCTCTCCTGAAAGGAAAAGCCATAGCCGATGCCTAGCTTGTAGTAAGGGGCCGAGGAATTATCCCAGATATACCCTCTGGCTTCGGCCATGACAGGGTAGTAGGTGTAGCCCGGCTGATGCCGGTAGGCGGCTACGCCTGCAGAGAGGCCCCCTCCAAAAGCGGTCTTCCATTGATAGCCCGCCGCATAAGCCAGTTCCACCCCTACAGATGGGGTGCCTGCAAAGCTGCCCGCCGCAAAACCGACCGCAGCTTCCTGGTAAAAGCCGCCCACGCCATCGAGATAGCTGATCTCCGTAACATCAGCAACCGCCTGAGCACCTGCCCACAGTGGGGCGAACCACACTGCTAGCAGGGTCAAGGACAGCGCCCTTCTTATATTAATCCGGTCGGTATACATGCTTATAATGACATTAAGTTGCTCAGCCGTTCAGGCGCTTCCGGGTTGGAAATGTCATACTGGAAAAGCCCATCATCCCCAACAACGATAGCCAGCTTCTGACTGCTGATCGTGATGATATCGTAAGCCTGAAAGCCTTTCAGGTGGGCAATCTGACGATTGCCGACTTCTTCCGCTACTGCCGCATCAAATACCTTGACCCCTTGCTCGTTCTCACAGATGAACAGCGCATCGCCCGATTTGGACAGCCCGTGGGGGTTGTGCATATCAAAACTGCGGATCAGCCTTGGTGACAAGAGGTCGGATACATCCACTACGTCCAGCTGATTGGTGAAAGTCTGACACTCCGTGCCGTCCCTAAGGGTTACATAAGCGATATCGCCATCTACGTAGACGGGGTCACAGGCATTGGCATGGGTAAAGACCGAGAGGTACTCCGGCTGTGAAGGGGTACTGATATCTACGATGTACATGCCAGTCTGAGACCCGATGAAAAGCTTATCGCCAAGGGGGAAAATGGTTTCAATGCCCCACCCCAAGCCTGTCGTATTGATCAGTTCGGGGCGTTCCGGCGTGCTGAGTGCGAGTACCCTGAGGCTATTGTCGTCTACGATATAAAGATGGTCCATGGCCAAAGTGAAGCGGGCCATAGAGCCGCCCTGCCCGGTCTGTGATGCGCCGTTGCTGAAATCATTCGCTGCAGAGGTGGTGGCGATGTCGAACTCGTTGGAGGCCATGTCGATGAAAATAAGCGTCCCATCCCGGAAGGAAGATCCGGGGTAGGCACTGCACTCCACTTCCTGGGTGATTTCTGTTTCCTTATACTCTACTAGGAAGCCCAGCTCGGGGTCGATGCCGAAGTGAGGGATAACGGCCTCAGAGCGGCCTGCGAAAACAGGAGCGGCCGGGTTGGAGATGTCAATGGAAACAACATCTACGTAGTTGTCTGCGTAAAGGAGGTTGCCGCGCACTGCCATATCCACATTGCCCGGGATTTCAATGAAGCTAACGGGCTGAGGCGAAGCCGGGTTGCTGTTGTCGATGACATGAATGCCCTTATGGCGCTCGTTGATGAAGAGGTAGTCTTGGAAGACATAAATTTTCCCGGGCTCTTCCAGGCTGCGCGGCGCTGCAGCTTGGATCGGCTGCCGGAAATCGTCAGCGGAGACATACACCGGCTCGAAAGCGGCATAAGTGGTGGTCGCTTCACAGGTATCTTTCAGGCAGGAAGAAAGGCTGAGGCCCATGCCAAAGAGCAGGGCCAAGAGAGAAAAGCGGGATAAGGTCGGGTTGATCATCCTTTTAGTTGATTTTAGCTGTAAGTTAAAGGAATAGCCCCATTCCGGCAAGCGGCCGGCAGGAGCAGTCTTTTGCAGCTGCTTACACTTTTCAAGACGGGGAAGTTATGGGCTAAGGTTGGGTGAAAGGCTTATCTTTGGGCAAAAAGATGAATTACCGCCTTCTTTTTTCCCTGCTCTTGCTAGCGGGCGCTTTCCCGCTCAGCGCCCAGCTTACCCTCGTGCTCAATGGGCTGCCCGCTGCCACCCCCACAGGGGCAACCATTTATGCTGCCGGCAGTTTTAATGGCTGGGACCCCGCTGACCCCGGCTCCGCCTTTGCAGCGGGCGAAGAGGGCAAGCTGTGGCTTGACCTCTCCCTATCTCCAGGCCCTATTGCATTTAAGCTGACCCGTGGGAGCTGGGACACTGTGGAGGGGAACGCGCAGGGCGGCTTCTTGCCCAACCGTACTTATGGTTACACTGGAGGGACGGATACCCTTTACCTTGATATCTTGAGCTGGGAAGGGCAGGCCGGCAGCTCTACAGCCAGCCCCAATGTGGCACTTTTGGACGAAGCCTTTTGGATGCCTCAGTTGGGGCGTGCCCGCCGCATTTGGGTCTATCTGCCACCGGATTACGAAACTTCAGATAAAGACTACCCCGTCTTGTACATGCAAGATGGGCAGAACCTGTTTGATGCAGCCACTGCCGCTTTTGGCGAATGGGAAGTGGATGAAGCGCTTGATCATTTATTCGGCGAGGGCGACGGGGGCATAATCGTGGTGGGCATAGACCATGGCGGAAGTCAGCGGCTCGATGAGTACTCTCCGTGGGCCAACCCCCAATATGGGGGAGGGGAAGGTGCTGCTTATGCCGCCTTTATCGTGGAAACGCTGAAACCTTATATAGATGCGAACTACCGTACGCTCTCGGGCCGGGAGCATACAGGCATTATGGGCTCTTCAATGGGCGGCCTCATCAGCTTGTTTGCGGCAGCCGAGTACCAAGAGGTCTTCAGCAAGGCGGGCATTTTTTCTGCTTCCTATTGGTTTTCCAGCGAATGTTACGCTCATGTACTGGCTTCTGGGAAAACAGCAGACATGAAGTTTTACCTGCTGGCTGGCGGTATGGAAGGCGGCAATCAGGTAGGGGATATGGAGGCCATGTACAATACGCTAATGGAAGCCGGTTTTGGAGCAGAGGAAATAGAAATGCGCACGGTGCCAGAAGGAGGGCACAATGAAGCCCTTTGGCGTGGGGCTTTCCCTGAAGCCTATCTTTGGCTGTTCTCCGCAGCGCCTGTGGCCGTACCCGATTGGGGCGAAAGCGTGGGCCTGAAGGTGTTCCCCAACCCCGGACAGGGAGGGTTCACCGTTTCGGGCTTGCAAGGGGTAGCAGACATTACAGTTTGGGATCAGCAGGACAGGAGGGTGGCTTCCCAAACGATAAATGCCCAGCAAGCCCGTTTGGATGGGCTGATGCCAGGCATTTATTGGATTGTTTTGGAAAGTGAGCAATGGGGATGCTCACAACGTATGCTCTGGATAAGCCAAAATTGAATTGGCTCGCTCGGCTCAAATCAGCTCGTGGTGGCTCAATGCCAACAAAGGGCGGATTTAATTCTCCTCGCTGGTTTCCGGCTCATAATCGCCAATAACGGTATACAATCCGCTTTTGACCCTTTTCTCGAAATCTGCACGGGGCACGGGCATTTTCCGGTTGAGGGAAGTAAGCTGAACGGTAACCGTCTTTGAGGTCTCCTTAAGAATTTTGACTTTGATGCTCCTATCCATGATATCCTGTTTAAAATGAAGTTTTGATCAAATGGTTGCGCCTGGGCTAGGTCTAAATATTGACCAGCGTGGCGTTGATTTCATGATTGCGGATGATGCGGTCCGCAAATGCCCGGTGCCCATGAGGCGTAAATAAGAAAAACTTGCCTTCCCGAATGGAGGCCAGCCGGTCGAGCAGCTTCCATTTGGTGATCAAATCCGTTTTCTCATCTGTTTTTACGGCAATCTCAAAGTAACACTTATTTCCCCGCATCGTAGCGGTAATATCCGGAGTAATCAAGCTTTCTTCCCCCTCAGCTTGCTGTTTGAAAGAGGTAGGAGGCTCTACTCCTTCCAGGTCTACATTTGCCTTCACTTTGTTGTAGCCGCGCTTGCGCACCCACTCTAAGGCACTTTGGTAAAATTGGGTTTCTTTCATTGCGATATTCATGCTGATTCGGGTTACGTTAACAAAATGGTACCGGGCGGCACAAGCTTTAGGGGATAACATCTCACCACTGAACAAGGCGGCGGGGCCGTCAGCAGTAAGGTATGTTCGGGGCTCGGTCCTATTGCAAATCGACGCTTTATGAACCTGGCCACCTCTCTAAATAAGCTCAGATTTAATGACTTCGCCAGAACGCTGCTGGCCATGTTGGTACAGCGGGCGGGCATAAATCCTTGATTTTACGGCTAAACCACTGTAAGTGAGCTATAAGCAAAGCCTGCCGTGCTACAGCACAGCCCAACAAGCAGCTCAGGTTTTCCCTTGCGCTTACTGCGTGTTAGAGAATAAGACAGAGCTGTGTGGAAAAGGCGAGCCCTGCTAGGCCAGCTATTCTGACGGGAGTTGGCAGACTATAGCCTTGGGGGAAAAGCGGCTTAGCATGAAGCCCAATTCCCAACCCCAAAAGCCTTATGATCCTGCGGTAGCAGGCATTGCATTTTCAACAAATTTTTTGCCGTCCCATTTTCCAAGCCACTCAATTTCCTTCCCAGCCCTCTCGTATTTCCGGAAAGCGGTCATAGCTGCCTCTTTGGTTTTCCGGAAGATCGTGATGTTGTTCGGTACCGACTTAATGGTAAAGTAGTACTTGTCTTTGCCCATAGGGAAGTTCTTGCGTAGCTTCATGATAGAAAATTAATGAACGAATAAGATAAGGGTTTGGGTTCAGGCTCACTGCGCAGCCTGCTGCAGCAGGCGCACTTTGCGGGCCTCAAGCCCTTTGTCGCTGGCTTCCACTTCGAAAGCCACTTCATCCCCCTTATTGATTTGGTCTTTGAGGTTGGTCACGTGAACGAAGACATCGCGGTCAACGTGTTCTGACTCAATGAAACCGTAACCTTTCTTACGGTTGAAGAATTTGACTTTGCCTTGTTTTTCTAGGGGTGCTTCCTGTCCTGAAAAAATGCTCAGTACTTTTTTTAACCACATGTTGTATTCGGGTTTTAACTGCAAGGTTATACAGCCGGGTTTAGGATTTCGTATAGCCCAAGCTCTCGTTGAAAATCGAACACGCTTTTCGAGATTTGCACTTGGCAGTTTTGTCCTAAAAACAGCAAAGTGACAAATTTGGCTGAGGTGTCGATGATACGTACTTTTCGGGTCTTGATTCTGGCCATCCGGCTTTGTGCAGTTGTTTGAGTAATTCCAGTATTCTGTAGGGCGAGAAGATTTGTCAGTTTCTGGAGCGTGCTGCCCTGCCTGTCAGGCAGGATTGGCATCTGTAGTTGTGCTTGGGGCAAGTGCAGAGCGCCTTTTGTGCGTTGGCGGAAAAAAAGAAGCTAAGCAAAGCATCAAGCCGATGTGGAGATTTATTCTTTTGGGCTGTATCCGCTCTAAAAGCGGAATTCTTGGCATCGGCTATAAATTTAATGCACTGAAACAAACTTTAATTGGACTCGCTACATTTATATAAACCGCTTTTGTGAATGAATGGTTCAGTTGTGCCATTTTTTTACACGATAACATCCTATCACTGAGGTTTTTGGTGCCCCAGCCTGTGCTGCTAAGGGGGCTGCAAGCCGGGAGGCGATAGCGGCAAGGGAGTATAGGTACAATTACAAAACCATTTGCTGTGTTAAGTATTTTTCTGTTGATCAGCGTATTCATTGTATGGCAGGGCGTACGCCAGGTCATGAAGGTATATGCCTGTCCGCCAGATGAAGTCATCACAGCTTTTTGGCGGGGGAAGCTCCGGGGGGGCAGCCCGGAGCACCGGCAGTTGATTACCCACCTTGGCAATTGTGAAGCCTGTCAGGAAAAGCTCCACCGTTTGAGGGCAGGCAGCCGGATAGAGGACCACCTGCTAGACGAGGACAGCAGGGCGGATTAGAACAGGCCCGTAATTTCCCCCTCTTCATTGATGTCGATCTGCTCTGCAGAAGGGGTGGCTGGCAGCCCCGGCATGCGCATGATGTCCCCGCTAATGGGGATGATGAAGCCTGCGCCTGCAGCGATTTCTACTTCTCGGATGTGGATGTCAAACCCAGTTGGCCGGCCGATGAGAGAGGGGTCGTCGGACAAAGACTTTTGGGTTTTTGCCATGCAAATGGGGAGGTCCGATAGGCCTAGGCGCTCGGCCCGTTTCAGGTCGCGCTCGGCCCGCTTACTGTATACGACCCCCTCTGCCCCATAAATCCTTTGTGCAATCCGCTCGATCTTGCTTTTCAGTGGCGTTTCCCATTCGTATAGCGGTTTGAAGTGGCTGCCCTCGTTTGCAGCAGCGAGCACCTGCTCTGCTAAGCCGGCCGCGCCATTTCCGCCCTTGCCCCAGGCTTCTGAAATCGCAAACCGGACACCGTACTTTCGGCAAGCCTCTGCTACTACCTGTATTTCTGCTTCGGTATCTGCCCCAAACCGGTTGAGGGCAACCACGGCGTTCAGCCCGAAGCCTCGGAGGTTGTCCAGGTGTTTTTCCAAGTTGGGCAGCCCATTGGCGACTGCTTCGGGGTTGGGCTGCCCAAGATCGGGCAGGGCGACGCCCCCATGGTATTTGAGCGCGCGGATGGTAGCGACCAATACGGCCGCGTCTGGGGCGAGGCCTGCACTCTGGCATTTGATGTCCAAGAACTTTTCGGCTCCGAGGTCTGCCCCAAACCCGGCTTCTGTCACTACATAATCGGCCAGGCTGAGCCCCATACGGGTTGCGAGTACGCTATTGGTGCCTTGTGCAATATTGGCAAACGGCCCGCCGTGGATAATGGCAGGCACGCCTTCTATAGCCTGTACGAGGTTGGGCTTAATGGCGTCTCTGAGCAGTGCGGCCATTGCGCCTTGTGCGTGCAAGTCGCGGGCGTAAACGGGCTTTTTGTCAAAGGTGAACCCGACAAAGATGTTGCCCAGGCGTTCTTTGAGGCCGCTCAGGCTCTCGCTCAGGCAAAGGATGGCCATGATCTCGGAGGCGGCAGTGATGTCGAAGCCCGACTCCCGGGGCATGCCCCCGCCAGTGCCCCCGAGGCCGATCACCGTGTGGCGCAGGGCGCGGTCGTTCATGTCCATGACCCGTTTCCACAACACCGTACGGGGGTCTATCCCAAGGCTGCGGCTTTTGCTCTGCAGGTTGTTGTCGATGAGGGCAGCCAAGAGGTTGTGCGCTTTTTCAATAGCGGAGAAGTCTCCTGTGAAGTGGAGGTTGATGTCTTCCATAGGCAACACTTGAGACTGCCCCCCGCCGGCTGCACCTCCTTTGATGCCAAATACAGGGCCAAGGGAGGGCTCCCGTAGCACTACGGCTACCTTCCTTCCCAGATGGTTCAGCCCTTGGCTGAGGCCAATAGATACGGTGGTCTTGCCTTCTCCGGCAGGGGTGGGCGAGATAGCCGTCACTAAAATTAGTTTTCCTTGTGGGCCTTCCCGCCGGATCAGCCTCAGCGGGAGTTTGGCTTTGTACTTTCCATAGCGCTCAAGGTCATCTTCCGAAAGCCCAAGGCGGCTTGCAATCTGTCCGATGTCTTCCAATTGAGCTGCTCGGGCAATCTGAATATCATGGTTCATATTGGTAAGTTGAATTTGGTTAGGTTCAAAACAAGGGCCCTGCAAGGGGGCAGTTGTCAGGGGGCGATGCAGGTTTTCTGAGCTTGCCGGCTTCAGCGGTGGCACCGGACAAGCGATGCGAAGGGGCGGCAGGCCCGATAGGGCCGAGCGGGAAGCGAGCCCCGGAGCGTAGCGCCCCTGTCCGTTAGGCAGGGGTGGCCCCATCAAATTGTGCAAGGGCAGGCCCAGGAAAACGATTATCTGGTTTGCGCGGCACATGATACTGTGCAGGCCAGGCTTTTCCGATGACCTTTGTCAAAGAGCAAGCTGCCAAATGGTACCCTGAATTGTCGGCAATCCTACTTAAATGTTTAGTGTGCTAATTTTCCAAGCGGAAATGGGCAACAATACAGAGGGGAGTCAGTTTATAGGTGTAGAGTTTTTTCATACTAATCTTTTGCAAGCCGCGCAGGTCAATCTTGTGTGGCTTTTTTTTGCACTTCTACTTAGGCATTGTGGCATCATCTTTGTCTCCGGGGTAGATCATCACCCTTTTGGGGTAGGCAAAGGCTATACCTGCAGCTGTAAACCGCTCCTTGTACTTCTCCATGAGGTCGCAGCCCATGCTGAAGGCTTCCGCACTATCCTTTGCCCATACGTAAGCCCGCAGGCGTGCGCCATTCTCTTCGAGGGCAATGAGCCGTACCTGTACGATGGGCTCCCCCTGTTCGATATCCTCTGGCTTCCGGTTGTCAAGGCAGAGCGGATGAGCCTCAGCCTCTTCCCGCATGATGGCTTTGGCCAGCTGATGGTCGGATTCATAGCTGATGGCGGCTTCTACCCATTTGCAGATTTTGTCCTCCCCGAAGTCAGCGTTGACGATGACCTCCTCGCTGATCTTGGAATTGGGGATGATGATGCGGCGGTTTTCGAAATCCCGGATCACGACATGCCGCAGGGTGATGTCCTCTACTACGCCGCCCAGCCCGCTTTGGAAACGCAGCCGGTCGTTGACGCGGAAAGGCTTGAAGACGACAATAAAGACCCCGCTGATGATATTGCCCAGCGCATGTTGGGAAGCGAAGCCGACAGCTACGGCGAGTATGCCAGCGCCAGCGAGCAGGGAATTGGCGATGGCCCGCATATCCGGGAGGTTGTAAATGGCCCAGCCAAAGCCCACGCAATAGACTAGCCCCGTGATGGCGTGGCGCAGGAAGACGTAGTTGGTGGGGTCGTTCCTGATGATGAGGGTAGAGCGTTGGATGAAGCGCCGGAACAGCCAGTTGAGGGTGGCCGCAATGATGATGGTACCGATAATGGTGCCAAGGAATAGCCCTGCCGGCTCAAAAGTTTTCAGCCATTTTTCCATTTACTGAAGCAGAATTTCATCAAGCAGCGCCTTGTCGTCGTCAAGCGAGCGGAAAAGGCGTGTGCGGAATTTGTTTTTTGAGTTAAACAACTGAATCGCCAATTTGTCGATGGCAACCATGGAAGTTACGGTTTGGATGTAGGCATCTACCAGGTCATCGAGCCCTATGCCGAGCTTGTTGAAGTCGCGCCGGTCCATGAGCATAAGGCGGTTGGTATCCGAGCCCCAATTGTTGTCGCTTTCTTTGATGGAAAGGTTGGTGCCCAGCATGTCCCAAGAGCTGGTACCGTCCTCAATGTGGTCGGCCAGGGGCTTTGCCGCCCTGCGGGCATAGATGGAAAGCGGGCGGATGCCCTGAGCGGTATAGCTGACCATCATGCGGATATCGGCTACATAGGTATTGCCTTTGGAGCTGGGCACGGTCCCAATGTGGTATAATTTGCCCTTGCTGCCAGTAGAGCTCCAATTGTAATTGCCGATCAGCGACTGCACGATGAAGCGGCGGTAGTGGAAGTCGTTGGTCATGAAAGCCTTGAGCTCCTCTTCATTTACGATGGTATAAACCCCCTGGCCTGCATTGCTGTAGGGGTTTTTGACTACGGCCTGCCCGCCCATACGGTTGACCCAAAGGGGCACTTCTTCGAGGCTGACGTCCCAGATGGTCTCCGGGGTCAAGATTTCGAGCCCGCTGCCTTCCAGCTCAGCATTGAAAAAATTGTAGGCTTTAGAAGCCAGCATTTTGTTGCGCCCCCCCGCAAGGCAAGCCACAATAGGGTTGAAGATCTGCGTTTTGGACATGATAGGCAGCCGGGTCCAAGGGCTTTGGGTCAGGTAGCGGAAGGCCGTGCGTATGGCATGCCATTCCTGGTCCTCCCCAAGCACGTACAACATGCCGTCCTTAATGCGCACGGCAGGGGAGGGGTCGTCTTGGTAAAAGGACACATAGTGCACGGGCTCTTGGAAGGCGTCGGCCATGGCTTTGGCATAGCCGGAAGCCTCCATTGGGTTCTTGTCGTAGATGACGGCCAGCTCCCCCTTCAGCCCTCCACGGCGTGCTTTTGAAAGGGGGAGTATAGTGCGCTCCATGAGCAGTTTGTAGCCACCCTGCTCCTGATTGTCGTCGAGCAGGGGCATCGACTTTTGCCCGGAAGGGCAGGAGTTGTTTTCAATAATGACCATCTGCCGCTTGCCCTTTTCGTTGGTCACGTGCATGAGGTCGGCTCCAGCCCATACAAAGTATTTGGGCTTGTACTTCAGCAGCTGCCTGAGCACGTCAGGCTTGACAATAGGGTGGAGGTGGCAATACCGTTTGATGATGCGCTCCTGGTCCAAGTGTAGGAAAAAGGAGATCATTGGGTGTATGGTAGCATTCAGTGCTTTGGCGTACCAGTGGTCTGCCGGCTCAAATTGTCCGGGGCGGATAAGTTTGGATTTCATTGGTTGCATTGCTTTCTACCGGGGGAAGGTATGCGTTTTCGGCCGCAGCCGTGCACCGGCAGGCTTTATTTTTTTGTGAAACTGTGCTCAACGGCTGTGGTAGCGACCACGGGGCCTTCGCCAAGGCCCATCATAGCATTGAACAGCGCTACTTGTGTAAACGCTTGCAAATCTTTAATGTGCAGCGGGGCAGCGATAATCTGGCCTGAGGCCAAAAGCGAAGCCCTGCGGGTGCCTGCCAGCAGCGGTTTGTCGGGTGTATACCAGGCCCACCCGTCCCAGAGCGCAATATTGGCATAATACGTATCGGTCAGGTAGCCATTTCGGGTAATGAGGATGTCATCCTTACCGCCCCGTTTACCGAAGAGCGCCTCGAGGGCCGAGCGGTCAGCGGATTTGAAGGTATAGTCTAGCGTTGGGGGGGCTTCCACTGCCTTGAGGGACCTTACGGGGCGGATAGCATAGGGGGTGAAACTAAGGCTGACGATTTCCTCTTGGTAGGCCACGCGGCATTTGTAGCGCCCTGGCCCGGTATCAGCAGGAAGGCTGATGTGGCTGAAGTCAAACTGTGGAGGGCAGCCCCACACGGCCTGTACCGTCCGTGCTGCCCTTTCCTGGTGCAGGGCGGTACGCTGCAGCTGCCTGCCTTCGCAGCAGATGCTTTCTATGAAGACCGGTTTCATAAAGCGGGGTGGGGTACTGTCGCAAAAGGGAGGTAGGCTTTAGCTATCATTTCCTCGTATTCTGCCCTCATTTGGCTCCGGGCGGTGATGCCTCCGCCCGATCGGAAGTAGCGCTGCCCTTCCCGTTCCTCGATATAACGGATCATTACACCGCTATCGAGCGCCTGCCCATCGAAGAGCCCGCAAACGCCGGTGTAATACCCCCTTTCCTGTTGTTCAGCTTCTTGTATGATAGCGACTGTTTTGGCTTTGGGCGCTCCGCTTATGGAGCCTGCTGGCAAAAGGGAAAGGAGAAGGTCGCCCAGAGCACTCCGGTAGTTGGATGGCAGCTTTCCGCGGATTTCGGTGCTGCTCTGCAACAGCCCCCCTTTGTGGGTAGACAGCCGCTCCACGTATCGGTAGCGCGTTACGCGTACCTGTTTAGCCACCATGCTCAGGTCATTGCGGATCAGGTCTACGATAGTGGCATGCTCAGCTTGTTCTTTGGGGTCTTGAAGCAGGAGGGCCTCCGCCTCCGGGCCTGTATCCGTAGCAGTGCCTTTCATCGGGTAAGAATAGATGTACCCGTTGGGGTCTATCTTGACAAAAGTCTCCGGTGAAAAACAGGTGAACTGCCCTTTTAGGTAGACCCTGTAGCGGGCAGTGCTTAGGCGGAAAATATCCCTAAGGGTAAGATTAGTCTGCAGCAAAGTGGGGAAGGTCAGGTTGAGCAGGTAGGAGTTGCCCGCTTTGATTTCGCGCTGCGCCATTTCAAAAGCTTGCTGGTAGCTCGCTATAGGGATAGGCTGCCGCCTAAAGTGATAGCCTTTCATAAGCGGGGGGGCGGGCTTGTCCGCCCTGCCTATTTGGCAAAGGAAACGGGACTCGTCCATTAGGTGTGCAGGGGCCACGATCG
Source organism: Phaeodactylibacter luteus (assembly GCF_007993045.1). Classification (GTDB taxonomy): domain Bacteria; phylum Bacteroidota; class Bacteroidia; order Chitinophagales; family Saprospiraceae; genus Phaeodactylibacter; species Phaeodactylibacter luteus. The sequence continues at coordinate 206,564 of NZ_VOOR01000001.1, read as the reverse complement.
GCTTTCGCATTTCAAAGTCGATGAGGAAAACGAAGGGCTGCCCCATCGCCCCCCAGGTGTTCATCCGCCTTTGGGCTTCAGAAAGGGAGCAGGGGTCGAGCAGTTGTTTGTCCATATACGTCTTCATTGAGCTTAATGACGGCAAAGATAGGGATAGTAACGCGAAAAGGGCCTTAGAGTTGGGCTGAGGCCAGGGCTTTGTTTTGCAGCGGATTGGCTTATTTTTGCCCAAAATCTTTCGTATGACCCGTAGTGAACTCATCGCGCAAATCCGTGCAAAGTCCTCTTACCTTTGTGTAGGCTTGGATACTGATATGGCCCGGCTCCCCGCCCATCTGCTCAGGGAGCCCGACCCGGTTTTTGCGTTCAACCAGCAGATCATAGATGCGACCCATGATTTGTGCGTGGCCTACAAGCCCAACCTGGCCTTTTATGAGGCGATGGGCGCTAAGGGTTGGGAAAGCTTACAAAAAACGATGGCGTACATCCCGGATACCCACTTTACGATTGCAGATGCAAAGCGCGGGGATATTGGTAACACCTCTCGCCTGTACGCGCAGGCCTTTTTTGGGGAGCTTGGTTTTGATGCGGTCACTGTTGCGCCGTATATGGGGATCGACTCGGTACAGCCTTTTCTGGAGTTTGAGGGGAAGTGGGTCATTTTGTTGGCACTGACCTCCAATGCAGGCAGCCAAGATTTCCAGCTCACGCAACAGGATGGGGGAGAGCCGCTATTTGAAAAAGTCATGCGCCGGGCCCAGGCTTGGGGCAGCCCCGCCAACCTGATGTTTGTGGTAGGGGCGACCCATCCGGAAAAATTCGAGGAGATCCGGCGGATTGCCCCCGATCACTTTTTGCTGGTGCCTGGTGTAGGCGCACAGGGCGGAGACCTGGAGCAGCTCACCCGATTTGGCGCGAATGAGGATGTAGGGCTATTGGTCAATTCTTCCCGCGGCATCCTGTATGCAGGTTCTGGGGCAGATTTTGCGGAGAAAGCCCGGGCTTCGGCTCAAGCTTTACAGGCTGAAATGGCCAGCTTGCTTGGTTAGCCACTTGAGCCAGGCGCAAACCAGATTGTCGTTATTTGGGTTTGCCCCCTCCGCAAGGATAGGGGCCTGCCCCTGCCAAAAGGCAGGTGCCGCTATGCTGCGGGGCTCGCTGTCCGCTCGGCCCCTCGCCCTACAGGCGTCGGGGCTGGCCTTCGGCCACCCCTTCGCAGCGCTAGGCCAATGCCAGGCTAAAGCCTGAAAAGCATAGGTGCCTGCGATATTTTGGTTGACGCTACTTGAGCCAGGCATTAAAAAAGCACACTGCCGCTAGGCAGTGCGCTTATCTCACAATCCAAAAATTGCACTTGTTGTTCCTAAATCTGAATGATGATATAGTACTGAATTACAAACTCCTTGTGTGCAGTTACGTAGGCAAGGCACTTTGCGGATCAGTTGGGATAAAAGTTTTTTTACAGTCTTGGCCTGAATGTGTTGTGAAGGTGGGAAAGCAGGGCTATCTGGGAAGGTAACAAGCCAACTTTGGCCACAGCTGTAAGGCCTCTATACGATAGGGGCCGAACGCACAGCCCCTAAAGCCATTTGCCCTAGTCACAGCGCTAGCCAACGAGCAGGGCTTGTAGAAGATAAGCCAGGCTGATGCCAAGATAGTTGCCTATGGCATAGCCCAGAAGGCCCAAGGCAATGCCAGTCAGCATCAGTTGGCGGTTTCCGGTAATGCTGGCCAGTTGGCCGATGAAGGGGGGGCCATAAAGGGCAGCAACGGAAGTGAAGAGGAAGGTATCGCGGTCAATCCGGAATAAGCGGCTCAGCAAAAGGTGGAGGAGGATGGTGCCAAACATAGCGAATGCGCTAAAGGCAATAATCGGGCCGCCATTTGCCATGATATCCCTAAAGTCGGCAAGCATGCCGAGCCCTACACAGAAAACAAGCAGGAAGTATTCTCCAGTCTCAAAAGTGCTCTTCCAGCTGCGCACCCGGCCCCAGGCGGTGGCCAACAAGCTTAGGGACGTTAAGGCCAGCATCAGGAATGCAATTTCTTGGAGGTGGCCAAAAAGTAGGAAAGTAAGCCCTGCGGCAGCTCCGATAATGAGTAGGGTGAAGGCTACAGCAATGCCTGCATCTCGGTAGTCCATGGCTGGGGGGACAGGGTCGGTCTGCCCCTCAGCCCCATCGCTTTGGTAAGCAAACGCTGGCAGGATTTTGCCAAGCAGAACAGGCAGGAAGGACGACAGCAGCAGTAGGTATATGCCGCCCAACAGCACATCAGCCGCGTTGACCAGGATGATGGTTTCCCGTGGAGCTTGTAGCGCAAGCCCAATCGCCTGCATATTTGGGGTGCCCCCGGTGTAAATCCCTGTGAGCATACCAGCCAGCTGCCAGCTTTCTGGCAGCTGGCTGGCAAAGTGCCAGGCTGCCAGGCTGCTTGCCGTGACCCCGCTTAGGGCGCAGAGCCCAAAGCTCAGCAGGGCCGGCCGGGCATGGGCAAAGAGCGCCCTGAGCCTGGTACTGTAAAGCAAGAGGGGGATGCCCATCAGTATGCCAGCTTCAGTGGCATGTGTTGACCATGCATCGTTTAGCGGCAGCAGCTTGGTGTTGCTGGCCAGTATGCCTATGGTATAGCACAACACTACAGGGCTAAGCCAGCCGGGCAGCAGCGCGCGGCGGGCAAGCCGTTGAGCTGCCCAGGGTATGCCGAGCAGCAGCAGGATTTGGAGGATTGCCGCAGCCATCAGGAAGCAGTATACTTTAAGCTCAGGCGCCGGTTGGCATCTACATCGAGGTGCAGCTGCCCCTGCCCGGGGATGGTGTTTTGTAGGAGCCAGCGGGCGACTGGCATAACCACATAATCTTCTATGGCCCGCTGCAGCGGCCGTGCGCCATAGCGTGCATCAAAACCGACAGAGGCCAGCTGCCGCACCAGGGCTTCGGAGAAATGTACTTCCAGCCCCGACTTCACGAAGCCTTCTCTGCTCCTGAGCTCTTCTAGCTCTTTGAGGGTGATCTGGTAAATGTCGGACTCCTCAAGGCTCCGGAATATCACCAGCTCATCGATACGGTTGACAAACTCCGGGCGGAAATACCGTTCAATAGCAGACCGGTAGGTAGCAGGCTCGGGCATGCCCCCGCCAAACCCTGGCGCAGTACGGTTATTGGCCCCTAGGTTAGAAGTCATGATGATGATGGTGTTGCGGAAACTGGTCAGCCGGCCATAGGCGTCTACCATGAACCCTTCGTCCAATAGCCCCATAAGGGCATCGAATATGGAGGGGTCAGCCTTTTCCACTTCATCCAGCAACAAGACAGAAAACGGGCGCTCCCTGACCTCCTTGACCAGCTGCCCGACCTCCCGCCCGGCTCCAATCAGGCGGACAATCTGTTCGGGATACTGGAACTCGCTCATATCGATCCGGATAAGCGGGGATTGTCTTTGCCCTTTGCCAAAGAAGTATTCTGCCAGCGCTTTTGCGCTGGCGGTCTTGCCCACGCCGGTGGGGCCTGCAAAGAGGAAGGAGGCAATAGGGCGGTGGGGGTTGTTGAGCCCCGCTTTGTAAATTTTTACGATATTAGACAGGGCTTCCACTGCTGCAGGCTGCCCGATAATGCGCTCCCCGAAGTAAGCCGACAGGGCTGCAGTATCCAGGGGCAGCTCATCTCTTAGGAACAGTTCAGGCAGCCCGGTCTGCCTCACAAAAACATCTGTGACCAGGGAGGTCCGGATTTCCTGCTGCGCTTTGGCGCGTGCTTCTTGTATACATTGCGAAACAAAGCGGATCAGCTTGCCCGGGAAGCTTTCATAAGGGTAATAGCGCACCAGAAGGCGGTAAGCCAGTTGTTGGGCATCAGCGGTAATGTTGATTTTCAATTGTTGGGCAGCAAACTGGCTAAGCTCTGCCTGAATGCGCTGAATGCGCTGTTCGCTAAGTTCTGGAAGATTGACGACCTGAAAGGCTTCGGCAAAACCCGGCAGGAACCGCCGCATGCTTTCCAGCTCCTGAGGGGTGGCCTCGCCAATCATTTGCAGCTTGCCTTGCTCCAGGAATGCCATCAGGAAAGCCGCCACGCTGTCTTCCGGCCCTTCCCCTCCAGCTTCCAGCAGTTGTACCAAGTTTTCTACCCAAATGATGCCATTGGCCGCGTTGAGCTCTTCTACCAGTTGCTCCGCTTTTTCTTCCCATTCCCCTAAGTATTTAGAGCTGGCCGTGATCCGCTGGGGCATCATTTTCCAGAAAGTAAGCCCCAGCTGCTGTTTTCGCGAACGGCTGCTGATGCGTTTAATAGCCTGCCTGAGCACTGCGCTTTTGCCAGTGCCGGGCGGGCCGGCCACGATCAGGTTGGAACGGGTATTGAGGATTTTGGAGATGACCTCCGCTATTTCGCTTTCTCTTTCCCATACGGCTTCAGGCATAGACTGCCCACCTCGCCCTTTACTTTTGGAGGGGGGATAAGCTTCGGCCAGCCTGGACAAGGTTTCGTAGTTGTTTTCAAAGTTCCAGCCGCCCCAGAAGTAAGACCGGTCTTTGTTGACCCTGAGGGTAATGATGTCCAAGTCGGGTTTGGGGTACCGCAACAATTGGTAGATTTCTTCTGGCTTCATATTGTTCAGCCAAGTGGTGGCGGCGTGCTGCACGAGCGCATCGAACTGGCTGGGGTCATAATAGAAGATGCTCTCTTGGAAATAAGGTAGATGGCACTCGTAGTGCCCATCGGGCACCTGCCCAAAGACGACAGGCAGCTCGATCTGCAGACTGTCTGGCATGGGGTATACGCCATGCCGGTCCCGGTAAGCCGGACGTACCTGCATGCTGACCATTTTGAGCTTTGGGGCGGTCATATTGGCAGCAGGGTATTCGTCGTATTTTTTGTATTGTTTTTGAAGGTAGGAGCGAAGGCTCTTCTTCAGCGCCTGGACATTGGGCTCAACAGCCTGAATGTCCGTGCCAGCCAGTACACCCAGCAAGGCATCCTCTTTAAGCGGGTAGATCAGTAAGGGATAGGTAATCTTTTCCATAGTCCTCAGCAAGCGGCCGGGGCTTGTCGGGTACCGGCCCGGCTAAGGTACTATTTTTTGTGAAAGCTAGGGCCGCGCCCCAGATTGCCCCGCTGGGACCCTCTCCATGCGCTCTACCTGCCGTTGTACGGCCAAGAGGTGCCGCAGCTGTTTATTGAGCAAGCCGAAAATAGGGGTGGGCACGCCCTCTTGAGCTACTGCTTCGCGGTAAGCCTCTGCCAGGTTGCGTTCGCTTTTTAGGCAGAAAGCGGTAATGCGGGAGGTATTGTTGAGCAGCAGGGCCTCCCTGAACTCGCCCCAGTTAACGGCGATAAAGGAGCGGCCCTGACGGCTTGCGGGCAGGGGCACAGGGGGCATATCTTCCATAAGGCGGTAGAGCTCTTGATGGAGGGATTCCCTATTGCTTGCAAGGCTCTCTAAGTAGCCTATGATTTCGGGCTCAGAAGCTACGGCAGCTGCTTCCCGGTATCGTTGCGCGCCCGTTTTGTTGCGGAGCATAAGGTTGTTGACCAGTGCGATGCCAGAAGCTCTGGAATCTGTTTCATATCGTTTGCGGTTCCAAGGCATATAAGGATTATCTGCCATGACAAAATTTTTAGGTTAAGCAAATAGACTGTAGGGCTGCCCGGCCTAAGGAAAGGCAGGCAGGCGGAAAGGGCGTGCACCCAAATGTCGCAGGCCGCTATGCTTTTCGGGGTTGAGCCTGGCATTGGCCTAGCGCTGCGAAGGGGCGGCAGGCCCGATAGGGCCGAGCGGATAGCGAGCCCCGTAGCATAGCGGCACCTGCCATCGGGCAGGGGCAGGCCCCTCACATAGTTTAGCGGCGTTAATCGTTTTGCAGGCCGGCAGGCTTTAGCATGCTGTCCAGTTTCTCCCCCCCTTTTATGCCGAAGTCGAGGGTGCGGATAGGGAATGGGATCATGATGTCGTTCTGGTCAAAAGCAGCTTTGAGCGCCATGATCCCTTGGCTGCGCGCCTCTAGCCAGCTTTTCTGGCTGGTCTCCGATAGCCAGTACCTCACAATGAAGTTGATGGAGCTGTCGCCGAAAGACTCGTAGAAAAACTCTACGGGGCGGTTGTTGTCATAATCGACATGAGAGGTTATAGCCTTTAGCGTGACGGCCTTTACCTTTTCAAGGTCATCCCCATAGGAGATGCCGCAGCTGAGGTCAATGCGCCGGAGTCCAGAAGCCGAGTAGTTGATCAGCGGGCTTTGGATAACAGAGGTATTGGGCAGCAGCACCATTTCGCCCGTCAGTTTCCTGAGGATGGTAGAGCGGAGGTTGACCGCTTCGATGATGCCAAAGTAGCCATTGGTCTCCACTAAGTCGCCTACATTATAGAGGCTTTTGGTGGACATCAATATGCCAGAGAAGACGTTCATCAGCGGGTCTTGGACAGCCAGGCCTACCGCCAGGCCAACGACCCCTGCACCGGCCAGGAGGGAGGTCAGAGCGGTATCTAGCCCCAGGATGCCAAGTACGATGAACAGCATGATCAGCAAAAAGGCAGCCGTAGCGATATTGCTGATGAGGCTATTAATGGTCAGGTTGTTGGAAAAGCGGCCAATGAGCTTGGTGATGTATTTCCTGACATAGCGCGATAAAAAGACGGCCATGACCAAGACGAAGGCGGCCAGGATCAGATTGGGCAGCCCTGCAATCAGGGCGTTCAGCCATTCTTGGATTTTTTCCCAAAAGACTTCCAGTGATGCGTTGATGTTGTCCAATTTGTGAGAGTTTAGTTATTTAGAGAACGAAGAATGATTAGCGATGTTCAGCCGTAATCCGGAAGGCAAGCGAGCTGGCCCGCCTGCTGAGGGTGCCGTCGGGCATTTTTTCTTCCCGGATAAGGGCTTTGGCAGCTGGGCGTTCGAAAACCTCCTGCATATTGCGGATGCTGCCTACAGGCACGCCCGCCTTGTGGAGCTGCTCAAGGAGCGGTGCCCGGTTGTGACGCAGAAAAGCAGGGGCAAGTAACGCATTGAGGGCTGTGCGGTGTACTACCCGCCCGGCATTTTGCGCAAAGCGGCCGTCTGTTATGAGGTGAGGGAGCTCAAGGGCCAGGCAGAGCTGCTGGAACTGCTTTTCGGTGCCGGCAGCGATCACCACAGGTTTTTGATCTGCGGTGTAGAAAATATCCCCATAAGGGGCAATATTGGGGTGTTGGCTCCCCATTGGCTCAGGGATAAACCCTTCCATCAGCCAGTTGGTAGCCTGATTGGCGAGGGAGGAAACAGCTGCTTCCAGTAGGGAGGTGCTGACAAAACTCCCTTCACCGGTCCGGTGCCGGTGAAGAAGGGCCAATAGTATGCCTTCCTTCAGCTGATGGGCTGCAAGCAGGTCGATCAGGGCAACCGGCATTTTTGCAGGGGCTTGGCCCGGATGGCCGCTCATGTACAGGAAGCCGGCTTCTGCCTGTAGTACAACATCAAAGGCGGGCAGGGCTTCCTCCTCCCCAAAAGCATCAAGCTGTGCATAGATCAGCCCCGGGCGGTGCTGCCGGAGGCTTGCATAGTCCATCCCCAGCTTTTGGGCGGAAGCCCGCTTGAAGTTGCTGAGCACAATATCTGCCTCCCGGATGAGCTGCAGGGCTTCTTCTTGCCCATCTGCGCTGAGCAGGTCGAGCATTATGGGCTGTTTGCGGTAGTTGACGCTGCAGTAGTAAGCAGAATACTCGCGCTGTGTATCTTCACCAGGCAGCCGCCAACGGCGGGTGACATCGCCTTGTGTGGCGGCATTCTCAATTTTTGTAACTTCTGCGCCAAGCTCTGCAAAGAACATGCCCACCGCAGGGCCGGCGAGGACACTGGCGAGCTCAACTACTTTCAGCCCGGAAAAGAATTGGGTTAAATCCATAAGGTTTTGCAATCGGTATATCTACGAGCGTGTTGGGACTTTAGTAATCGGTCTATCCCGCTAAGCTAGCGGGACTTGGCTAAACTCCGGTTTCCGATTAGAAGACCAAAATCCTAACACGCTCTAAAACGCTAAAAGGGACAATGAAAAAAATATGCAGCGCGGCCGAAGTCCGGCGGCTTGACCAATATACAATAAATCAGGAGCCCATCTCCTCTTTCGATCTGATGGAGCGCGCCTCCGGCGTCTTTGTAGAGTGGTTTGAAAGGCGTTTCCCCGATCTGGCAACGGGGGTCTGTTGTTTTTGTGGGCCGGGCAACAACGGTGGCGACGGCCTTGCAGTTGCCCGGCTGTTGCACCATCTGGGCTACGATGTGCGAGTGGTTTTGTGCCAAGCCGGGAAGGGGCGTTCGCCCGACAATGAGGCCAATCTTAGCCGTTTGCCCGGGCAGGGCGCGGTGCCAGTCCTCTGGCTACAGGAGGGCGATGCTTATCCAGATTGCCGGCCGGGCACGGTCATAGTTGATGCCATTTTTGGGTCTGGGCTCAACCGGCCGCTAGACGATTACTGGGGCGGCCTGCTGGCTCACCTGAACAGCCTGCCTGCAACGCGCATTGCCATTGACGTGCCTTCTGGCGTTATGCCAGATTCCTGGAGTGGAGGGGCTGCCTTTGCCGCTCACCATACCCTTTCTTTTGAGCTGCCCAAACTGGCGTTTATGATGCCAGAGTATGCGCCATTTGTAGGGGAGTGGGAGGCCCGTTCCATCGGGCTGCACCCGGAGGGGCTGGCCCGGGCGGTTGCCCACTTTTTTATGGCAGAAGCAGGGGATATAGCTGCCTGGCTGCCTGCACGGCAGAAATTCAGCCACAAAGGGGGGCATGGGCATGCCTTGCTGATCGCTGGCAGCCATGGGAAGGTAGGTGCCGCAGTGCTAGCTGCCCGGGGGGCGCTGAAAGCTGGTGCCGGGCTCCTGACGGTGCATGTCCCACAGTGCGGCTACTCCATTCTTCAGATTGCGGTGCCAGAGGCTATGGCATCTGTAGATGCCCATCAGCTACAGTTTTCTACTGTGCCCGAGCTTGGGCCATACCGGGCAATTGGGGTGGGCTGTGGGCTGGGGCAAGGCGAGCTGGCGAGCCGGGCATTGGGCGAGCTCATCACAAAGGCCCAGCAGCCGCTGGTATTGGATGCGGATGCCCTAAACCTGCTGTCCGCAGAGCCCAGCTGGCTTTTACAGTTGCCGGAGGGGTCTGTGCTGACCCCACACCCCAAAGAATTTGAACGGCTGTTTGGCCCAAGCCGCGATAGTTTTGAGCGGTTAAACCGCCTGCGGGAGCAGGCACAGCGTCTGGGGCAGGTCATCCTCCTCAAGGGGGCCCACACTGCCATCGCTTGCCCAGACGGCACCGTATGGTTCAACCCGACGGGCAACCCTGCTCTGGCAACGGGGGGCAGCGGGGATGTGCTCACTGGTATTATTACAGCATTGATGGCGCAGGGGCTGGAAAGCTGGCAGGGCGCAGTGGCAGGGGCTTACCTACACGGGCTGTCCGCCGATCTGGCTGTGGCCGCCACCGAAAGCGAGGAATCTTTTGCTGCAGGGCAGGTGGCAGAATGGCTGGGCAGAGCCTTTAAGGCAGCCCGGGCAGGTGGTTCGCCTACATAGGCCCGGGCAGGCCCTCCGCCTCGATCTGCCCGTCTTGCTCAGATTGCCGCTTGATGTAGTAATAGGTTTCCATTTGAGAGCGTATGGCCAGGTCCGAACCATCTTTATAATACCGGTTGGAAGATGCAGCATCGATAATGCGGGCCTTTACGTTGTCGTTGAGCTGTATGGCCATAAAGTCTTTGATCTGGCTCCGGATATGAGGCGCGTAAATAGGGAAGGCCGTTTCTACGCGGTAACTGAGGTTCCTTGACATCCAATCGGCAGAGGACATATAAATCTTTTCTTCTCCGGCGTGGTAGAAGATGAAAACCCGGGCATGCTCCAAGAACCGGTCTACGATGCTGATGGCGTGTATGTTATCGCTCATGCCTGGTACTCCCGGCACTAAAGAGCAGATGCCCCTTACAATCAGTTGTATTTTGACCCCCGCCTGACTGGCTTCGTATAGCTTGGTGATCATCGATTTGTCTTGCAGGCTGTTGAGCTTCAGGATGATCTCTGCCCGTTTCCCCCCTTTCGCCTGAGCGATCTCAAAGTCTATGAGCGATTCGAGCCCGGTCCGTAGGTTGAACTGCCCGACCATAAGGTGCTCAAACCCTTGCTCAGGGACTTTGACCGTTTCTAAAAAGGAAAAGACACGGGCCACTTCATTGACCAAGCGCTCATCGGCTGTAAAGAGGCCGAAATCAGAGTATACCTTTGCAGTGTCTTCGTGGAAGTTGCCGGTAGAAAGGTAGGTATACATGCGCGCCCGCCTGTTCTCTATGCGCCGGACCAAGGCCAGCTTGCTGTGCACTTTCACACCGGGGAAGCTGTAGTGTACATTGACCCCCGCTTTTTCCAGCCTTTCCCCCCACTCCAAATTCGCCTCTTCGTCAAAACGGGCTTTCACTTCAATAAATACAGAGACCTGCTTCCCGGCTTTGACGGCGTCCATCAGCGCCTGCATGATCCTCGATTGGCGGGCAACCCGGTACTGTATGATCTTGATGTGGGTCACTTTGGGGTCTCGGGCAGCGACTTCAAAAAAACGGACTACCGAGCGGTAGTTGTGGTAAGGGACGTGGATCAGGTGGTCCCGCTCCCGCATGGCCTGATAGAAGTCGTCGGCATCTTCAAGCGGGTGGTAGGGCAAAGGCGGAAGGGCAGGGTTTTTAAGGTGGTCGATCTCAAAAGACGGGAACTTGAAAAAATCGAAATTGTTGTGGTAGCGGCCTTCCTGAAGGATGTCGTACTTCTCCAGGTCAAAGGCTTCCTTGATGAAGTCCAGCAGCTCATCGGGCATTTCCCGGTCATAGACAAAGCGGGAAGCAGGGCCGACCTGCCTTCGGGCCAGGCTTTCCTTGATTTTTTGGACCAGGTCGCCAGAAAATTCATCATCAATGTAGAGCTCCGCATCCCGGGTCAGCTTAATGGAGAAGGTGTCCAGGATTTCATAGCCCGGGAACATCCAGCTTACGGAGTGCCGCACAATATCGTCCAGCATGATGAGGTCGTGCTGTTCGGGAGTGGCAGCAGGGAGCTTGATGAAACGCGGCAAGTGGTCAGAGGGTATTTTTACGATAGCGTATTTGTGAGGGGCGTTCGGCAGGTGCTTTTCTGCAAGCAGGACGGTGAGGTAAAGGGCCGCATTGTTCAGGAAGGGCCGGATTTTATTTTTGACCAACAGCACCGGCTGTACGAAGGGCAGCATGTGATCCTTGAAGTAGTTTTCGACGAAGTGCTTTTGCTCCTCATTCAGGTCGAGCCTGCGCAGCAGATAGATGTTGTGATTGCGCAGCTCAGGGATGATTTCCTCCTCGAAAATACGGCTGAACTCTTCCTGTTGTTTGTTCACAATGCGCTGTATATCTTTCACGATCTGCTTGGAGTTGATGTGCAGCTCTTTTTTGGTCTTTTTGCCTACCCTCAACAGGTTGCGGTGGTTGGCCATACGCACGCGGAAGAACTCATCCAAGTTGGAGGAATAAATGGCCAGGAACTTTATGCGCTCGAACAATGGTACGGAGGGGTCTTTGGCCTCCTGTAAGACACGATAGTTGAAAGACAGCCAGCTCAAGTCGCGCTCAAGGAAGGGCAGCCCTTCTTCCGAAGTTTTGACCAGGCCAGAGGTGTCATAGTTGGAAATCACCTGAGCGTAGTGGATGAAGTCTTTATGTTCAGCGGGTTTCGCCATTCCTTTAGGATTTGACTGAGTTGAGGGTTAAAAAAGTGACATTTGTTCCGGCTGCGGCCCAGGCGGCTGATGTAGTACAGGCCCTCTGCTATCCGCTCCGGGCCAGTCTTTCTTTATCTTTTCGTAAAGATAAGCAGCCATTTCGGGCGCCAAAATATTGTCTGGCTCATGAGGGAAAAAATAAACCTGGCTTAACCCACGCTGTGCCCACCGCTTGAGCCGCGCAATCCATTCATCCGCCCTGCTGTAGTCGGTTGGGTGTAGCCCGTTGCCTACAAAACGCACCATAGTGGTGGGGCCAGCTAGCCCCATGTGCAGGACATCGCGCCGCCCTGCTACATCCGTGATTACGGCACTGCGCTGTTGCCGGGCCAGCAGTTCGAGAAAGGCATTGGTCTGTTGTGGCGCAGAAAACCAAGACTCGTGCCTCGCTTCTACAGCGAGGGGGATGGCCGCTGGGAATGCTTTGAGGAAGGTAGACAGCAGCTCGGCGCGGTCAGTGCCAAAATAGGGGGGGAGCTGTAAAAAACAGCAGCCTAATTTTTCGCCCAGCCTACCGATAGCCTTGGCAAAGGCCGGGATGAGGTCGCTCCCTAGCCCGAGGTCCCTGCTATGGCTGATCGATTGCGGCACCTTGGGGCAAAACCGGAAATCAGGGGTGGTCTCTTGTTTCCACTTGTCCACCGTTGCAGCATCAGGGATGCGGTAGTGCGTAGTATTGAGCTCAATGGTGTTGAACTGTTGGCTGTAGGCACGCAAAAAGCCAGCTGCCTTGGTGCTTGGCGGGTAAACTTTGCCCACCCACTCCTTCATGCTCCACCCCGTACAGCCAATGTAAAATGCAGGCTCCGTTGGGGAGCCCGGGAGGTGCCGCTGATTGGCAGCGGGGTCTGAGGGTAAGGAAAAGCGGACGGCGCTGATGTCCTGCAGCTTGCCAAATTTCATATATCCAAAGTAAGTTGAACAGTGAAGTTGGAAGATAGGAAATTCCCGCCTCTAGAGGGCTTGCCGCTCCAACCTTTTGGCAAAAGTGGCAAAGGAAACGCCAAAAATCAACTACTTTAGCGCTGCCCAACGGTGCATAGGCGCAGTCGGGCTAACCCTTTTCCTCAACGCCTCATTTGCTATGATTGTACGCATCGTTATCGTCTTGGTCTGCGTTGTTTTCTTCATCAATGGCTGCAACAGCCTGATTTCCCAGTTTTTCGGTACCCATAAGCTCCGTGCGTACACTATGCAGGAAGTTGCCGGGCCCGGGATAGGGGATGCAGATTATATACGTTTGGAAGATGCCCGCCAGAATGGTACTTTCGTGTATCAGGACGCAGAGGAAAAGGGGGCGCCCCCAATCATCCTCTACCCGGTATTCGCTCCAGATACAGCGAAAAAAGAGCCGCTGCTGCTAGCGTGGACTGCTGACTTCCACCACCCTTGTGTGGAAGCCGGCGACTGTATCACAGCTCAGGTCGGCCCTTTATCGGGCGTCATCCGGCCAATACCAGATCAAAACCTGAAAGCAGTCGATCTGCTGAAAGCTAAAGGGTATGACATCCCAAGCCACCTCCCGGTCATCAACACCGGCGAGGCACCGGTCGCTTGGTACTGGAACGCCCTCATGATGCTCGGCGCTGCCCTCATCGCTTTTGCAATAGAAGCAGCCTACCACCGGCGGGCAGCCTGAGCCCACAGCCCTCCACGTTCAGCCAAATTATAGCCTCAACCACTTTCCGGCCATGGTGCCGGTCATTACCCAACAACGGAAAATTATGAAACGGAAACACATCGTCGCTGGCAATTGGAAAATGAATATGGACTATGATGCCGGGCGCGACTTGGTCAAAGCGGTTGCAGATAAGCTGCAGCCTTCAGATACCCTGGTCATCCTAGGTACCCCTTACATCCACCTGCGCAACGCGGCTAGCATCATTAAAGACATTTCCAACCTGAAAATAGCCGCGCAGAATTGCCACCAAGAAGAGAGCGGAGCCTTCACCGGCGAAGTAGCTGCCGGCATGCTGGCTTCTTGTGGCGTAGACTATGTCATCCTTGGCCATTCAGAGCGCAGGGAGTATTTTGGGGAAGACGATCAGCTCATCGCGAGTAAGATCGATGCCGCCCTCGCAGCCGGGCTGAGCCCAATCTACTGCTGTGGCGAAAAATTAGAGGCCCGAGAAGCAGGAACAGAGAACGACGTTGTAGGCGCACAGGTTGAAGCGGCCCTTTTTCACCTCAGCACCGAGCAGTTGGCTCAAGTGGTTATCGCTTACGAGCCGGTATGGGCTATTGGCACAGGGAAAACGGCCTCGCCTGAACAGGCTCAGGATATGCACGCCCACATCCGCGCCCTCTTAGCTGGCCACTTTGGGCAGGAGGCCGCCGATGGCGTGTCCATCCTCTACGGTGGCAGCGTCAAGCCGGGCAATGCAAAGGAAATTTTCAGTAAGCCTGATGTCGATGGCGGGCTGATCGGCGGTGCCTCGCTCAAAGCTGCTGACTTTATTGCCATCGTAGACAGCTTCTAGCGGATTGGGCAGCAAAGGCCTCTCCCTTTCAGGCTCAGCGGCAGCGGGCATTGGGAAGATCAAAGGGGCGAAGGCCAGATTGTCGTTTTTGGGGCCTCCCCCGCCTGACGGCGGCGGGCGCTACGCTCCGGGGCTCGCTATCCGCTCGGCCCTAACGGGCTGTCCACCCCTGCGCATCGCTGGCCCAGTGCCAGCACACTATGCATGGGCAATACTTGCCCAAAGTTGCGCGGCGGCTAAATCTCGTTTTTTTTGACCGCAGCACTAGTGCTGAGCTGGGCTCTAAACCAAAAAAGGGGTGGAAATTACATTCCGCCCCTTTTTTGTATTCCGCCCCTAAAGATTACTGCCTGCGCTCCCGGTCCATTCGGATGACCTCCATGATCTGATTGACCTTGATGTTTTTGGCAATGATTTTCCGGTCAGGGTTGATGACGTAAATTTCAGGAGTGACATCAACATAGTATTTTTTGTAGATAGACCGGTTGGAAGGGTCGAAAACGTTGGTCCAGGTCATGCCCGTCTTCCGGATATAGCCCGTCCATTCGTCGTGGTCCGTATCAAGTGCAATGCCATAGACATCGCCATTCTGCTGTTTGAGGGTAGGGTAGAGCTGCACCAGTTTGGGCGTCTCTTCCATGCAATGCTCGCAGGTAGGGTTGTACATGTAGACCACAAGGTACTCAGCCTTGAGGTCAAGCAGGGCTGTTTCCTGGCCATTGGGGTCATAGGAAATCACGTTAGGGGCTGGCTGGCCCACCAGGCTGGCGGCCATTTCACTAGCCCGCTGCTGCAGCCCGTAGACGGTCATAGAGTCTGTCCAGAATGCACGCTCCTTGGTGAAGTAGTTCTGTACCATATGGACGTAAACGCCCTCGGCATCCATTAGGGTAGTTTTCGTCGGTTCGTAATTGAGGGTGATCCAGTTGGCAAAGAACTTGAAGTACTCCTTTTTTGCAGGGTCATCCCCACTGACTTTCGCCATGAGCTCATCGGTTGATTTGCCGATGGCGACTGGGTTTTGTGCAGTCAGCTCGGTGATATAGCGCTTCAGCTTGTTGAAGATGACCGGGGTGTAGAGGAGGCGCTTGTCTGAGAAATCGACCCCATCCCAAAATTCCTGCCGGAAAATCTCCACTTGGGTTTGAGTATCAATCTCACCGTTAGCCAGTTTGGGCTCTTTGAGCACCGGGTTTTGCCCCGCCCGCTTGAAAGCCGTGAACAAGGTGTTAGGGTAAGTGGTGAACAGTTTTTTGAGGTGGTCTCTGCGCTCGGCAATTAATTTATCCTGCTGCTCCTTGAGGGCTTGGTATTCGGGCGAGCCCTGCTGCAGCCCCTGCATTTTTTGCGAAATTTCTGCGAATGCAGGCTTTTGGCTTTCCTCAAATTTCAGGTTCTGGTAAAAGACTTGGTTTTCCTGGTTGCCTTTGATTTGCATCGTGCCAATGACATCGGCCGCATTAGCCTGTAGCTGCATAGATTGGTCTTGGTCGATAAGCAATTGCACTACGGCCTGATTGGGGACAACCACGTAGTAGAAGCCAGGCTGAAAAGGCTCGTCCCGTTTGAACCGTATAGCGCCATTTGCGCCTATCTGCACAGAATCGGCCCGGAAGCGCTGTTCCGCAAAGTGCCCGAGCAGTGTGGCTTGGGCTGGGGTTTGCAGGCCTTGCAGCGTGATTTGGATATCAGGAGACTCCAACGGTTCGCGCTGTGCAAGCCTTGGCCCAGCAGGGGTGAACTGCATGAGCTCATCATCGTGCGGTGCCTGCACCGTATTCTCGGATGTTGTCGCAGCCGAGGCCGGTGTACTTTCATTGCTGCTGCCGGTTTCAGCGCTTTGGGCAGAAGACCCCCCACAGCTAATGGTGAAAAATGCAACAAACAGAAAAAGGATAGATCGCATGGAATTTTTGATTTTTTTGTTCAGCACAAAAGGGCATCCTGGCCCAAACGAGGAACTGCCCTAGAAAGGACTACAGCTGGCCAGGCATTTGGTTGCCTTTGGGGGCCAGCCCGGCAAAAATAAGGATTCCAATTCGGGATTCGTGGGCAGAAAGCAAAAAAAGCCCGGCAGGGACAAGGCCTGCCGGGCTTTTAACTTCAGCTTAAATCACGGTGGCCTCACTGGCGGGGCTGCTCCATTTCTATATGGGCTCCATTTGCCGTTTCTACCCTGAAATAGATGGCGCCCTCAGGCAGCTGGCCGGCTGGCCAGTGCATATTGCGCTGCCCGGTCTGTAGTTGCCGTTGCTGCAAAGGCTGCCTGCTTTCGTCAAGGATACTGATGAAATAAGGCTGGGGAGCGGCAGCAGGCCAGTGCAGGAGCACATTCCCTTCCTCATCCATTTCGAGCTCCGGTGCAAGGTTGTCGCCCTGAGGCGCGCTGCCATCTGGAGCGATCAGGTTAGCCCCACTGCCGGTAATGCTGAAGGCGTCAAAATCTCCAGAAACGGTGGTGCCGGGCTGGGTAGAGAACAGGGCTATACCTGCTGAAATACATTCCGGGAAGTTTACGATCAGCTGCAAAGACAGTTGGTAGCTGCCGTTTTCTGTACGTGTAAACAGCCGGATAAGACTGCCCTGCCGCTCCATTTTCAGCCAAACCGCTTGCGGGCGCACCAAAAGGCGGGCCTGTTTGGGCGTATTCGGCGTAAGCCGGTTTTCTACCCGGATGACAGTGGAGAAGTTGCTAAATGCCCCGACATAGCGGCTGCCCGGGCTTGCATCTTCCCGCAGCATCAAGCCGATATAGCCTTGGCCAGTCAGGTCGGTCAGCCGTACCTCTACTGCGCCGTTTCCGCAGAATTCCTGATTGAGGAAAGCCAAATTATCAGCTGCCCCGAAAATCTGGTGGTTGGCACTGCTCGAAAAGTCGAACTGCTGAGTACAGGGGTCAAAACTATAAGTGTTGCCCTGGGGGGCTGTCCCAATGTTGGTGCCTTGCCAGCCGGCTGGTAGCGTTCCCCCTTTATCAACGGTGACCTGTGCCGTGCAGCTGCCGATATTGCCTGCTGCATCGCTCACTTGGGCCATGATGCTGAAGGTCTGCCCAAAGTCATCGCAGTCGAAGGCCGTAGGGGGGATGCTGCTGATGGCGATGCCACAATTGTCTGAGCTGGCCATAAGGTCGAGCACGTCGCCAAGCTGAAGCTCATAAGTGCCGTCTGGCTGAATGAACACGGTCGAGTTTTGGCAAACGGCATTGGGCTGCTCGTTATCCGTTACCGTGACGGTGAATGAGCAAGTAGCGGTCAAGCTGCATTCATCGGTAGCGGTAGCGGTGACCAACGTCGTTCCTACTGAGAAAAACCCGGGTGCATGATCAAAGCTTACCGTGGCTGTCCCGCAGTTGTCCATTGCACTTGCCGTAAAGCTGACCTCTGCTCCGCAGAGCCCTGGCGCGTTGTTGACATTGATGTCTGAAGGGCAAGATACAGAAGGGGCTGCATTGTCCACAATCGTGATGATCTGGGTACAGCTGTTGGAGTTGTTGTTCTGATCTGTGGCAGTGAACGTCCGTGTAATGGTGCCTGCCGCCCCACAGTCCTGCAAGAAGCTGTCCATACTGCTCAGTGTCGGGCTGTTCGTACAATTGTCTGTAGCCGTCGCGTTGCCGAGGGCTGGCACGCTCGTGTCGCTTCCACAATCCACGTCCACATCAGCTGGGCAGGTGATGGAAGGAGGGGTTGTTTCAGGCGCCACGGTCAGCATAGCGGTGGCCGGGCCGCCGGCATCAAGCCCGCCAGAAGAGACTGTGCTTGTTGTATTGGTATAGCTGCCCGGGGTAGCATTACAGGGCACGCTCACTTCAACGGTAAACGTACAGCTCCCCCCCGCCGGCAGGTTGCCGCCTTGTAACGTAAGTAGGCTGGTGCCAGAAAGGGAAGACCCTGCGCCACAAACATCAGATAGCGGAGTATTGAGCGCCACCAAGCCGGTCAGTACCGCATCGAGGTCATCCGTAAACCGGAGATCAGCAATCGGATTTCCGGTGTCAAGGTTTTCGAGGGTAAAGGATAAAGTACCGGTGCTGCCTGCCTCGATCGAGCCGCCCAAGAAGCTTTTGGTCAGGAGCAGCCCTTCAATCGAGAAGGAAGCTGTCGCAGGGGGGGCCATCACAGGCAAGCCGCTTGCTTCTCCAGTTAAAGGGCTCGTTGTAGTGATGACATTGGTAGAGGAAGGTGCCCCCGCAGGTACTTGTAGGGTAACCGTAAAAGTACAGCTGCCCATAGCTGGCAAAGCCCCCCCGGAAAAGGAAAGCATACTGGTGCCAGACAACATCGCCCCAGTGCAGCTGCCTGCAGTGGGAGCTGCAGTGAGGGCCATACCGCTGAGGGCAGCGCCGTAGTCTTCCGTAAAGGAGATATTGTTCAATGGCTCTTCAGAGATGTTGCTGAGGGTGTAGGTCAGATCAATGGTGCTGCCTGCCGCCACCGCTGCTGTACTGAAGGTTTTTTCCAATCCGATAACGGTGCTATTGACTTCGAGCGATGCCTGTGCAGGCAGCAATGAGTAGGTGTTGCCGTCCACTGTAGCGCTCAGTTGAGAGGTCGTATTGGTGTAGCTGCCATCTGCTGTCTCAGCCGGTATGTTCAACGTTAGGGAAATGACACAGCTGGAGCCTGCCATTGCAGAGCCGCCCGAGAAGATGAGCTGGCCGCCTACCTCGCTGAGGGTCCCTCCGCAGAAGGAAGCGGGCAGGCTATTGGATACAGTGGCACCGGGCATGAAATCAGTCAGGTTATCAGTAAAGGAAAGCGCCGTAGCATCGAGAGAGCCGGTATTGTCTATGGTTAAGGTCATGAGCGTGCTTCCGCCTGCAATAACTGAATTGTTGGAAAAGCTTTTGGCAAAGCTAAGCCCCGTGATCAGTAGCTCATCGCTGGCTGGCGAGCTGGACACAGCAGTGCCCATGACATCAGCCTGCAGGGAAGAAGTCGTATTGGTATAGCTTCCATCAGCGGTGCCGGCAGGTATGTCGAGCGTTACGGTAAAGGAACATTCGTTGCCCGGGCTGAGCTGCCCGCCGGTCAGCGTCAGTTCTCCACTATTGAAGGAAAGCATGGAGCCTGCACCGCAAACATCAGATGCGGGGAGCCCTCCGGCAGGTGCAAGCCCTGAAATGACCGCATCGAGGTTGTCCGTAAAGGTAATATTGTTGACGTCAGCCATCGCTTCGGCAGGGTAGGCTATGGTGAACGCTAAGTCTACCTGCCCTCCAGGCAAAGCAGGGGCATTCACGAAGGATTTGGATAGGGTGGGGGCACTGAGGACGGTAAGCGCTGCCGTTGCCGCAGGGCCAGAGGTCGCCACACCTCCCACCGTCCCGCTCACCGTACTGGTCGTGTTGGTGTAAACGCCAGCTGAGGCGTTCTCGGGGGCCAGCAGAGGGACGGTAAATGTGCAGCTGGCCCCGGGCTGCAGCTCCAGGTTGATCACTGAGACGCTATTGTCGAAGCTATTATAAAAGACGGTGCCGGTGCCATTGCAAACGTTGTTCAGCGAAGGTGTGGTCATGGTTACGCCGCCGAAGAAAGCCGAAAGGTCATCGGTAAAAGCCCCCCCTGAAAAGACTTCATCTGGGCTGGTATTGGTAAGGGTGAATTCCATATCGAAAGCCTGGCCTGTCCCTATCAATGAGGGCGTAAAGCTTTTGGCCAGCTGAGGAGTGTAGTTGATAAAAAGGGCATCTGTGGCAGGGGGCCCTGTAAACGGGCTTCCATTTATAGTGCCTGTCAGGTTGCTGCTAGAGGCCGGGTAGCTTCCAGGTGCCGCACCTGCTGGCACCTGTAGGGTAACGGTGAAGGTGCAGGTGCTTTCTGCGGCCAGGTCCCCCCCGCTGAAGCTCAGGGTAGAAGTGCCGGAAAGCATAGAGCCAGCACCACAGGGGTTGAGAAGCGGGGTGTTGACGGCTTGCAGGCCTGGCAGGATTGCATCCAGGTCTTCGGTAAAGCCGATGGCTGAAGCGCTAAAATTACGATCGAAATTGCTGATGGTGAATGAGAGCTCCACGGTCCCGCCTGGCGGTATGGGGTCTTCCAGGAATGATTGGCTGATGGCCAGCTGCCCAGGCGTGTTGACGGTCAGCGAGGCAGTAGCAGTACCTGAAGTGACAAGAGGGCCGCCCGGAGAATAGGTCAGGTTGCTGGTCACGTTATCTTGTAGCCCGGCCGCAATGGCTTCTACGTCAACGGAAACGGAGCAAGCTTGGCCTGAAAGCAGAAAATTTGAAGCAGGGGCCGTCGATATCGAGCTGCTCCCTGGTTCTGCGGTAAAAGAAACAGTGCTGCAATCCGTAATGAGGTTGGCAGGGGAAGCAATGCGCAGCCCCGAAGGGAGATGGTCTGTGAAGGTTATGCCGGTAGCAATTCCTGTGTTATTGCTGTTGTCAATAGTCAGTGTCAGCGTGGTCCGCTGCCCTATTTCCAGAGTAGCATCGGCAAAAGCTTTGGACAGGGCTGGGCGGTTGCTGTCTATGGTTAGCGTAGCACTTGAAGGGCCGCTATTGCCTGAGGCTGAGGTGAGATCGCTGGAAGTATTGGCATACACCCCGGCAGCACTGCCTGCTACATTAACGGATACAGTACAGCTTGATGCCGCACCTACAGCACCTTCCGAAAAGGTGATGGTGCCCCCTCCTGCTGGAGCAGAAAGGACGGCGCCGGTACAGTCGGTTTCCAAAGCAGGCGAGGGCGAAATGGCCAGCCCTGCAGGGAGGTTATTGACGAAAGCCAGCTCGCCGAGCGGTGAGCTGCCTGTGTTGTCTATGGTAAATACCAGCCGGCTGCTTTCTCCTATACCTATGGTACTGGGAGAAAATGCTTGTGTAAAAGCCGGGAGCGGCCCCAAGATGTTGACGATATCCGACGCGGATTCCCCTCCTACCGAATAGGTGATGGTCAGCGGCCCCACTCCGTTCACTGTGGGGTCGAGGTTGTAAGTCAATCCGTCTCCATTGTCCACAACACCGTCACCGCTGTATTCGCCCCCTTGGGGCGTGCCTCCCCCAAGGTTGCTCAGCGTGCCTAGAGAAATGGAGAAGTCGTCAGGTGCCATAAACTGAACGGTTGGCGTAATGCTGCGCCCACAAACCTTCAATGGCAGGTCAATCCCGTCTTGACAGCTGCCGGCAGGGCCTGTAGCCACCACAAAAATAAGGCATTGGTCCAAGTTGCTGCCGGTAATCACTTCTCCGGCAAGGTTGCCGTTTTGTGGGCCGAACACCAAGCTGCCTGAGGTGCCCGATCCGGGCATGCCCTCGTAAACCTCAAGCTGATCGTCAGGGGTGAGGGTCAGTTGGGCAATGGTAGCTTCTGCAGCTTTCCCTGCATCCGGGCAGACTTCGAAAGCGATGGTGCCCGGTTCATTGTTGGACGTGCAGTAGAAAAAACTCTCTTCGCCTGCGGGGCAGCCGCAGGCCGCTAGTACCTCGATTTGGTCTGTAGCTGTGCTCATGCAGCCGCCGGGCTCGGTGTAGGTGATGGTGTGCACGCCTAGCCCTGCGCCCGCCGGGTTGAAGGCATACGTCCCGTTGCCATTGTCGGTCACGCCGGGGCCGCCAAAGGTGCCGCCCGCAGGGCTGCCGCCCGATTGGTTGAGCAGCACTCCCGCGTCTATGCAAAGGTCGCTTGGCGCGGTAAAAGTGGCAGCATCTGCTGCAAAGATCTCTACGTTGTCTGATACCATATTGCCGCCAACGGTATACGTTATGGTCAGCAGCCCGGGCCCCGGGATGGCCGGGTCGAGGTTGTAAGTCCCATCGGCGTTGTCCACCACGCCCGTGCCAGAATAGACGCCACCTGCAGGGCTGCCGCCAGAAAGGCCGGTCTGCAGCCCGTCGGTAATGCAAAAATCAGCAGGGGCAATGAAGCTGAGGCTGGAAGCCGCACTCGTAGCACATACTTGAAGGGGCGTTTCTTTCCCAAAAGGGGCAGGGTCAACGCAGCTGCCGAGCCCACCGGAAGTAATGACAAAGACCAGACAGGCATCGGTAGCCAAGCCTGAGAACATTTGCCCGGAAAGGTCGCCGGTCAGTGGCCCTGCCTGTAGGGTGCCTAAGCCGGAAGCGCCGTTCTGCCTACGGTAAATTTCAAGTTGGTCTCCATCATCCCCAAAGTTGAGCCCAATGCTGCCGGCTTGCACCGTGGCTTCTATAGCCATGCCTGCATCCGGGCAGATTTCAAAGGCGATCTCTTGGTTGAGGTTGTTGCCGTAGCAGAAAAAGAAAGTTTCCTGGCCTGCAGGGCAGCCACATGCTGCTGTTACTTCTACTTGATCGGTTGCAGTGGCCATGCAAAGCCCCGGCTCAGTATAAGTAATGGTGTGCATGCCAAGCCCGGCTACAACCGGATCGAAATCATAGGTCCCGTCTCCGTTATCGGTCACGCCTGGCCCGCTGAAGCTGCCGCCCGCAGGGGAGGAACCTCCGCCAAGGTTGGTCTGTACGCCTGCATCTATGCACAGGTCGCTTAGCGCGGAAAAAGCAATCATAGGAACAGGCACAACTTCCACCTCGTCGGTGATTGGGGTGCCGTTTACGGTGTAGGTGAGGGTTTTGGTGCCAGCCCCGGCCACTGTAGGGTCAAAAGTATAGGTCTCACCATCTGCGCCGTCAATGACACCCGGACCGCTGTATACGCCTCCTGTTGGCATGCCGCCTCCCAGCCCAGACTGTACTCCTGCGTTGATGCACAGGTCATTGGGGGCGGAGAAAGTAGGTGCCGTGCCGCCTACATCACCGGCACAAACGGTAATGGGATCGTTGCCGGTATCCTGGCAGCTTGCTGCAAAGGAAAAGTCGTTCTGTATATTGAAGACATAGATCAGGCAGTTGCCCGGTTGTGCAGAGGTGACCACCTGGTTCGTGAAAGTGCCGGTGAAGGTGCCTTTCAACTGGCCTGTAGCGCCGGAGCCCTGTGCACCTTCATACACCGTGACATTATAGTTGAACCCACCGGTGTTGATCAGCTCCCCTTGGGCAAAAATAGCTTCCACGGTGGCGGAAGGGTCATCAGGGCAAACCTCCATGCCCACTGTGTTCTCTTCAGGGTAACCGTAACAGTAAGAATACTGTGTCTGCCCAGGAGCACAAGAGGTTTGTGCCTGCAGTAGAGCTGGCAATAGCCACAATGCTGCGAATGTCAAAAAGGTGTAGGTCGTTGATTTCATGAGTTGTAAGATTACGGGTATCAATGAAGATCAGTAGGTTCAATGCTTGAAGACCAATTTGCTGTAAGGGCGTATTGGGCCATCTTGGTATATTTCAAGGAGGTAAGCCCCTTTGGGCAGCGCTGCCTTAATGTCGATCCAATCATCAGTGGCTAACTGGGTTTCCCAAACGAGCTGCCCTGCTGTGCTGCGCAGCACAGCTCGTGCCGGGCCGAGGCCCTGCTTCAGCCCGCTTATGTGTAGCTGCTCCCTGAAAGGATTGGGGTAGACATGAATGCCTGCGCCTGCGGGCATTGCTGTGGTACGGTTCGGTATAAATTGGGCAATCGTGTACCGCTGGCCCGCTTCAAACCCATGGTAGGTCTCAGTAGGGCTTCCGGGCCAGTCTACTTTCAAGGAATCAATATCCGGGCTGCTGCCTAGCCCAAAGTGTACCAGGCTACTGTGCTGCGAGCAAAAGCTTTCCCCTCCGCCGCTAATCTCAAAAACCTGTTCACCGGATGGGGTGTACAGGGTCGCAAAAGCCCCGAAAGCATCTCGGTTGCTTGCTGTGCCCTGTAGCTGGAACTGCACCCAATAATTGCCGTTTTCCTGCTCATTCCTGTAAAGGCGGGTAAAACCGCCGGTGCTGCTGAGGTTCACAACTACAAAGTCGAGATCGCCGTCCCGGTCGTAATCAGACCAAGCCATGCCCCGGCCGTAGTAGGGGTCTTCCATGCCGTTTGCAGAGGTAATATCTGTGAAGGTGCCATCCCCATCATTCAGATAAAGTTTGTCAGGGTCTGATATAGCGGTAGGAAGACTGGGCAAGGAGGGGATCCGGCCGTTGGCCACGAAGAGGTCTTGCCATGTGTCGTTGTCAATGTCAAAAAAGGCAGTCCCCCAGCCAGTAGAAAGCTCCGAATCATTGGCCATGGCGTTTTCTACATCCGCCTCTGTTGTAATATCAGAAAAGGTGCCGCTGTTGTTTTGCAGCAGCACATTGCGGCCCAGGTTGGTGATGTAGTAATCCAAGTCCCCGTCGTGATCGATATCGCCTTGCGCGATGCCCATGCCGTACATAGGTATCCCCGCTCCAGTGACTTCAGAAACGTCGTTGAAACTCGGAATAGGGTACTGATTCTCCAGCAGTACATTGGGCACAATAAACGGGCCAAAATCATTGGCGAGGTGCAGGTCTGCATCTCCGTCCCGGTCATAGTCCGAAGCAATGCCGGCCAGTGCACAGCCATTATCAGCTGCCCCAAGAGCAGCTCCTACCTCCGTAAAGGTCAAGCCGCCGTTGTTCCGGTACAGAAGGTTGGGGTAGCAAGTATGGTCAAAGCCAATAATGCCCCCATCATCTCCGTAAAGAAAAGCGGTTTCGGATACGTGATTGTAAATGTAGATGTCCAGCTGCCCGTCTAGGTCATAGTCGATAAAACTGGCCCCGATAGAAAACACCTCAGCTGTCAAGCCGGCTTCCAGCCCTATTTCGGTAAAAGTACCGTCTCCGTTGTTCCTGAAAAGCAGGTTGCGCCCGTTGTCCAAGCTGCCCCCGGACATTTCCTCCCAAGTACAGACCAGTATGTCGCGGTCGCCATCGTTGTCCAAGTCAGCGGTATTGACGGCAGTAGTATTGAACAGCTGAGTGGGCTGAAGCCCGTTGGAATTTGGGGCAGGAAGGAAAGTGCCATCGCCATTATTCCGGTAGAGCACATCCCGGCCCAGCCCGCTTGTCAGGTAGAGGTCTTCCCACCCGTCATTATCGAAGTCGAAAAATGCGGCCCCGCCCCCCATCAGCCCGCGCGCGTTCATGCTGTGCTGAATGCCAGCTTCAAAGCCAGCTTCAACAAAAGGCTGAGCAGCGCTGGAAAAGCAGCAGAGCAAAAAACAGTAGGTGATCAAGAGGGGCAAACGGGAAGTCATAGGGTCATCTTTTCCTGAGTTTGTGCCATTTATACCTGTTTGCTGCCCAAACGGCAGGCAGGTGTCGGCAAGCAGGGCAAAGCAAAAGGGGCGAGGGCGCTCAAAGCGCCCTGCCGTTTTTGTGTTATTGTACCTTTATCAGGATTTTGCTGTCCACCGCTTTGCCGTCTATCAGCAGGCTGTAGACAAAAGTGCCCGCTGCGGGCCAGTTCCGGGCGGTCAGTTCTATTTCGCCCCGGCCACCCTGCTCGATATCCTGGGTTTGTATGACATCCCCCTTGATGTCCCGTACTTCCAGTTGGGCTTTGCCCAGCCCCCGGGGCACGAAGTATTGGATGGTAGTCGCTTCCCGGAAAGGGTTGGGCGCGTTTTGTACCAGATAGGCATCAGAGGAGGATAAGCCCTGATCGGCGGCGCTGCAGCAGCGGTCTAGCCCCTGCCGGAGCAGGCGGTTTTCGCGGCGCAGGTTGTCCAGCTCACCTTCCATCTCTTCTACGCGGCTGTTCAGTTGCCGCAACATAGCGGCTATCTCTGCCGGATGTGAAGTCGCCTGTATTTCGTCCCGCATCATTTCAATGTCATCTGGGTAGTAGGTATCTGACTGAGGCTTATTGATCATGCGCGGGATGTCAAAATCATGGCTAAAGCCTTGAGGGGCGGTAGGCTGTGCGGCCGATAGCGGGATGATCTGCTCAGGGGCAGGGGCCGGTTGTGCGCCGTTGGCCCGGCCATTTTCATCAGTCGATTGGGCGTTGAGGGTTGCAGCGAGGAAAAGGCCCGCTGCGAGCAACCCGGCTGTATTGATCTTCTTCATGAGGTTTCTGCTTTTTGTAGAATATTAAAGGGTATATCGCGGTTAGCGGGTTACTTCTTGTCGGCTTGCTGTTGTACCAGGCGGGCCAGGGCTTCCAGCTGCGCCTTCAGCTCGTCGATTTCATCAGCCCTGGCTTCCAGCTCCTGAATCCGGGCAGCCTGTGCTTCAATAATCTGCTGCTGCTCCTGTACGGCATTGACCAACAGGTACGAGACGGCGGTCCCGTCGTAAGCCAGGTAGTCGTCTTGCCCATTGGGGTGGAGGGGTTTGACGGTGTAAGGGGCAACCTCCTTCATGTCTTGTGCGATTACGCCAATGAACTCAGGCTCAGTGGGCAAGCCTAGTGTACCGTTGTAATGGTAGCGTACTGGCCGGATTTGCAGCACCTGCTCCAGCCCGTCGGTAAAGGGCTTGATGTCTTTCTTTAGCCGGCGGTCAGAGGCGCCCATCCAATCGCCACCATTTGGCTTGACCGCATCGTCTTCGCTGAGCTGCAACTGATGCAGCGGGTTGCCGGTCCCGATGCCCACGCGCTGATTGGCGCCGTCAATGACCATAACGGGCTGGAAAAACTGAGTGTAGAAACCAGAAGTTACGTTTCCAGTCTGTGTAAAGGAGTTGGAGACAAAAGTTGGGCCTTGCAGTTTAGAATTCCCGATGACATCAAGGGCAACAGTAGGCTCGGTGTTAACGCCAATGGACCCGCTCTTGACGTAGAGGTTGCCCGATTCGATTTGCGCTTTGTGTGTAGGGCTCCCGGTGCCCAGCCCGATATTCCCATTTGTATTCACGAATAGCGCATTGGTGGGCGCATTCGGCTTGATCTTGAAGGGGATCTTGGAGCTGTTGGTCACATCCCGTACAAAGAAGTTGGCTTCATTGCCGGCTACATCCCAAGTCTGTGGGGTCCAACCGCTTTGCCCGGTCTGTTCTAACCTGAGGCCCGGGCTATCGCCATCAGCGATGTGGAGCTCCAATACAGGGGTAGAAGTGTTCAGCCCTACATCTCCCTGAGCATCAATGTAGAGTGCGTTGTTGCCAGCCCCCGCTACTACCCGGAAAGGGGTGTTGCCCCCAGTTACATCCTCAATGCCGAAGTAGTTCTGCCCGCCATTGGAAGAGTCGTTGGCGGTCAGCTGCCAGTCGTTGGAAGGGAAGCTCCCAGAATTGCTGGTATCCGTAAAGGTGATCCGAAGGTTGTTCTCTTTTAGGCGGAAGGTGGTGAACCCAAAATTTTCATTGCTATTGCAGTCAACCCCTACACAGGCACTACCCTGAACAATGAGGTCAGTGACGAACACCTGCGCATCTTCAGACAATGGGCTGTTGTCTAGGGGAAGGTCATTGTAGCTGGCCATCACTGCTCGGGGCCCCTTTTGGGCACTGACTTTACGGATCGCAGCGTACAAGCTGGGGTAATCTTGATGCCAAGCACTGGATTTCTCTGGGACGCTGGCCCATCGCTCAGCTTCTACTTCTTCTTCTGGCAGCACAAACGCGCCTTCCTGCACCCTGAGGTACATAGACAGGCTCGACACTTCTGAAGGCAGGCCGTTCGCTTCCCTGAACTCGGCGATTTTGTTGTCGGCATCCGCTTCTGTACGGAGGCGGGCCAATGCTGCCCGTTGCGCCTCGGCCAGTTTTATGATTGGCGTAACCTGTACCGTGTAAAGCCCATCCTGCAGCAAGGAGCCGTCTGCTTTCCGGTTGGAGACCTCAATGGCTTGGGTGCCCTCGGTTTCATAGCGCCAGTACATGCCGTCTTGTCCAGCTACTTCGATAAGGTAGGCATCTGGTACTGTGCTGTAACCACTGACAGTTGCTTTCTCTGCCTCAATTTTAGCGGTAGCTGCAGCCTGCTGGGCCAAAGCGCCGGTGCTCATCGCAGCCAGGCTGCACAGCACCACAAGAAAACGAGCGGGTTGAAATTGCTTCATGAGTTTATGATTTACCAGGTTCATTTTGAATATCAATAATGTGCCCTCTGCCCAATACAGAGTGGCTTGGATCACCAAATTTGCCCCCAATACTGGACACACTCCCTATTATCCTGCGTTCTGCAGCCAGGATTTAAGAAAGAGGTAAGTATTGCAAGGGCGCGGTAAAGTGCCGGATATACTAGCTTGGAGGCGTATAGCCGGGCTGTAGGAATCTTATTGTGTGCTGAATTTGCTTGGGAAAGCTAGGATAATCAGGCTTGATGCGTAATGGGGCGTTGCAGGGTGGAAATGGCGCTTATTTGCCCAAGCCATGTTTTTTTCAGTCATTTAGCTACAGGCTAAGCTTCCAAAAAACGGCGGGTAGTTGAAAAATTTGCGCATTTTGCCTGTTAAACCGAATTGGTGCATCAAGTCTAACGAAAACTCTACCTCAAATGTAGAAATAAACTTACAACTTGGCAACATTCCACCTCAGCTGAAAAAAAAGTAGGAGGTAGGGGCGCGGCAGCAAGGCTGCCCTTCGGAATTCTTGTGCCTTCCGGTTATATTTGCCGCTATGAAAGAGGGTGCCCCAATGGCTTACGAAGCATTTTGTGCAGCGGCTAACGTCCCGGCCTTCAATCAGCCGTGGTGGCTCGATGCGGTCTGCGGCGTTGGGGGCTGGGGCGCAGTGGTCTCTTCCAACCATAAAGAGGACGCTTTTGCTGCCTGGCCATACTGTAAGAAAAGCAAATGGGGGCTGAACCTGCTGTTGACAGCACCACTGACCCCTTACATGGGCATCTGGCGGAGCCCGGGCTATGAGGATATGCCGCCGGCCCATCAGTTCACCTTCGACCGGCAGGCTATGCCTGGGTTGGCAAAAGGCTTGCCCCCTCATGCCGCTCAGATCCAAAAACTGAGCCCCGCTACCTGGAATTGGATGCCGCTGAGCTGGGAAGGCTATCAGGCACAGCTGAGGTACCACTTCCTGGTGGAAGGGCTTTCGGACGAGGCCGGGCGCTACCGGCAGCTCAACCGCTCAGTGAAATCAGCAATCAAACAGGGCGATAAGCAGTTGGTGCTCGAGCGGCCTGCCTCGGTCAGCGCCCTTGCGGGGCTGATTGCTTATACCTTCGACCGGCAAGGGCTGCAAGCCCCGGTCACCACAGAAGTGTTGAGCCGTATGGCCGGGGCAGTGGCTGATCACGGCACGGGGCAGCTGTTGCTGGCCCGCCACAAGGACGGTACCTTGCACAGCGGGGTGTATATCTTGCATACCCAAGGCATTTCCTACGCCATTTCAGCGGGCAACGGCCCGGGCTCAAGAGCTTCGGGGGCTTTCCCCTGGCTGATGTGGCAGGCTTTCCGCGAAAGCGCGCCCTACAGCCACACCTTCAATTTTTGCGGCAGCACCATGCCCAATGTCGCGCCCCTGCTCAATGGCTTCAGAGCCCGGCAGGTGCCCTACTTTGAAGTATACCGGGCTCGTCTGCCCCGTGCGACCCCCTTACTGCAATATTTAATTTGAGCACTTTGTTTAATGTGATGCCAATGAGAGCTATTGACCGCCCCCTGGGCTTTTTCTTCGCTTTAGTGACCGCTTTCAGCCTTGCCGCTTGTGGGGCGCCCCAAGGTGCCGCCGAACTGCCTGACGCCTGCAGCCTGATCAGTATTGATGAAATCAAGAATATTGTGCAAGAACCGGTGCGCAACGCTGTGCCGGTCAAAGCGGGCGTGGGCGAACAGTCGGCATGCCGCTTTGTTATGCCGGCCCGCACGGAGCTGGGCACGCTGCACCTCTTCCTCTTGCCTGCCCGCACGGCAGAGGAGGTGGCAACAGATTGGCAGGAGCGGTACGCAGGCCACCCTTTCAGCAGTATGCCCGGGAGCAAAGGCAGCATGGCCTGGTTCGAAACCGACAATCAGACAGTGCCCCCTACGCTTATCGCTGCTTTCCAGGAAGCCACCTTGGTCATAGCCGGATGCCGGCAGGCCAACGCGCAGTCCCTGGCCTATCAGATCATGCTCAACCAAGGCTGGGAAGCCTCCCAATCGGAGTAAGCCAGCGCAAAGGCCTGCTGTCCGCAGCCGCGCCATAAACGGAAAAGCTAGTTTTTGGGCAAAAAATGCATCCCTGTCACGATTTTCACGTTCAACCTATTGAGGTTGTAACAGGGCAGCCGCTTTGTAGGACGGTGGCCCGCCACCCTGAAAATCCAAGATGAAATGAAAAGACTGTTCTTGCTTGCCCTCGTATGGGCTGGTTTGAGTGCTTGCAATGCGCCCGGGCCGGAGCGCGGCAGCCAAACTGCTGAAGCCGCTGAAGTTGAGCTTCCCGCATCTGATACCCTTGCGGCCGGGCCAGCAGCGGGCGGGAATGCCCCAACAGCTCCCCGCAAAACTATCGCCGATTATTACCGGGCCCTGACGGAGCCCTACGCTCCCCGCTATGCCCTTCAGCAGGCTGGCAAGGAATGGTACACCGTGAGCGAACTGGGGGATACTTTGCCTGTACTGGTGGATGCTGCCAATGGCTATTTACAATTGGTGGACGACGGGACCGGCGGCGGGACAATAGAGGTTGAACTGGCCTTGTTCCGGTTGGCCTCCGGCCAGCCAATGGTTGCCGTTAGCCAGAAATATTATGACGGGGTGGGCATGCAGCAAGAGCTCTCCTGCTTGCGCCCTGAAGACGGGCAACAGCTGGATTGGACAGAACACTCCCTCCCTGTGCTCACCGCCTACGATTTCCTGCAGCCTGGCTATGAGCCTGAAGCCGATATCGCTGAAGCGGCCCTCCCGGTTGTGGTCTCCCTGCCTCGGAAAGGGACGACTGCCAAAGCCGAAGCTTTTACAGGCATGCAGTATGTTTACTGCAATGATGGAGCGCCAGAAGAGTACAGTGCTTATTGTGAAGTCTACAAACACCTCGCCCGGCAAAGCATAGGCTTGCGTTGGGACCGGGAGCTGGGCGCTTTCGTGGTGGTGGAGTAAGGGGCACTGCTGCCAACCGCATTTGCAGCTCCCCATAGGTGAGCCTGATGGGCATGGCTTGCTTTTTTGGGGGCTCCCCAGCCTTACGGCTTGGGGCGCTACGCTGCGGGGCTCGCTGTCCGCTCGGCCCCTCGCCCTGCGGGCTTCGGGTCTGGCCTTGAGCCACCCCTACGCATCGCTAGCCCGACGCCATCTTGTGGCCCTCCAAGCCTGTGGCATGCTGGGCTGCGCCCGGTGCCATGGGGCTGGCAGAACAAAGAATGCGCTGTGCCATGGGCTGCCATTGTTTATAAGAAAGCGGGGGCAGCAAACTTTTCTTAGGGCAGACAGCGTTTAGAGAGCGTGTTGGGACTTTAGTAATCGGTCTATCCCGCTAGACAGCGGGACACTTTTTCGCTTATACTTCGCCCCGAAAACCCTTCCCGCTTTTGTGCATCAAAAGCGGGGCTTGGCTAAACTCCGGTTTTCGACTAGAAGACCAAAATCCCAACACGCTCTTAAACAGCGAGCTCAGGGCAGGGCAATTGCCTTTTTTGTGACAAAAGGTGTAACCTGCCTTCCTTTTTACGTCCCTAAACAGGCGCCTGCCAATCTGGCCGGCAGCCAAAGCGGAATAATCGAATCCACTCACCTTTAAACAACGAATTCCAATCCACATGAAGTTTTTGAAAATCACTACCGCAGCTGTAGCTGCTCTTGCGCTCATCCTTACAATAAATGCCTGTAAAGGTGACGACGACCGAGGTGGAGGCATCAACCTCTTCACCATTCAGGATGACATGGAGCTGGGGCAGCAGCTGCGCGATGAAATCTTGGCCAACCCTACGGAGTATCCTATCCTGAACGAAGGGCAGTACGCTGGAGCCTACGCTTACATCCGGGATATTGTAGATGACATCTTAGCTAGCGGGGAGCTGGAGTATGCCGACGAGTTTGCTTGGGAGGTTTACATCATTGACGACCCCGAGACCTTGAATGCTTTCGCTGCGCCAGGCGGCTATATTTTTGTGTATACGGGCCTGATCAAGTTCCTGGAGGAGAAAGACGACTTTGTCGGCGTGATGGGGCACGAAATGGCGCATGCCGACCTGCGCCATTCCACTCAGCAGCTCACACAGCAATACGGGGTGGCCACTCTGCTCGGGCTATTGCTCGGGCAAGACCAAGACCTGCTGACCAACGTCCTGGGCAGCTTGCTTGGCCTGCGCTTTAGCCGCGACGACGAGTCCCAGGCGGATAAATTTTCGGTCATCTATTTGTGCCAGACAGAATATGCTGCCAATGGGGCAGCCAGCTTTTTCCAGAAGCTGGTCGATGCTGGCTCTGCTACGCCGCCGGAGTTCTTGAGCACCCACCCCAGCCCCGACAACCGGGTGGAGGCCATCAATATGGAAGCGGAGGACCGCAATTGTGATACGACTTTCGACTCGGACGCTG
Organism: Phaeodactylibacter luteus; assembly: GCF_007993045.1. GTDB lineage: Bacteria > Bacteroidota > Bacteroidia > Chitinophagales > Saprospiraceae > Phaeodactylibacter > Phaeodactylibacter luteus. Next base: position 174,070 of record NZ_VOOR01000001.1, on the reverse strand, counting down.
CCGAGTGGGCTAATTTTCAGAATAGCCTCCCTTAAGGCTTGCCCAATAGGAGAGGGCAGCCCGATAATTTTCGGGCTAGCGTTGCCTTCTTGGCTTGCGGGGCTAGTGGTCTGTCAAGGCTAAAACTAGGGGTTGCCTGCGGCGACTTTTGAGGCTGCTCTTCGTTGGATAACCCCTTGCGTAGCGCTGCTATGCGCGGGAACATCCGCCTTGATTTAGCCTCAAAATTCGCTCCCACTCAACCCATAAATTAACACTTGACAAACCACTAGTGCCCTGGGCTACCTTAGTGCAACAAGGCAAGGCCAGGGGTATGGAGCAGTCGTACACTGCTCCATACTCATTCTTGGCGGTGCCTGTAGTTGGGCTCATTTGCCTTTTTGCTCCGTTAGAAAGCATGGGATTCCCTATATTGGCAGCAAAAAGCATGGCCCTCAACCTTTCTTATACCGTTCTAGAGCGCTTCCTGCGCTATGTACAAATCGACACACAATCTGACCCGTCCGCTGAAGCCTTCCCGTCTACGGAAAAGCAAAAAGACCTGAGCCGGCTGTTGGTCCAAGAATTACAGGGCATGGGCATTGCAGATGCCCACCTCGACGAATATGGCTACGTTTATGCTACTGTCCCAGCCAACACAGATAAGGAGGTGCCGGTCATTTGTTTTTGTTCTCACGTAGATACGGCCCCCGACTGCAGCGGCGCGAATGTGAAGCCTTTGGTGCGCAAAAATTATGACGGCAGCGTGCTCACTTTCCCCGATGACCCCAATGTGAGGCTCGACCCTGCCCAGCACCCGGAGCTCGCCCGCAAGATCGGCCATGATATTGTGACGGCCAGCGGCACGACCTTGCTCGGTGCCGACAACAAGGCCGGGGTGGCTGCCATAATGGATGCAGCTTGGCAGCTGATGAACAACCCTGGCATTAAGCATGGCAAAGTCCGTATCCTATTTACCCCCGATGAGGAGATCGGCAGAGGGGTGGATCATGTGGACATCAAAAAACTGGGCGCAGATTTTGGCTATACTGTAGACGGTGAGCGCCTTGGCAGCTTGGAAGACGAAACCTTCTCAGCAGATGCCGTTACTATAGACATTCAGGGCGTGAGCATCCACCCGGGCTTTGCCAAAGGCAAGCTCGAAAGCGCATTGAAGATTGCAGCGGATGTGGTGGCTGCTCTGCCCAAAGACCGGCTCTCCCCAGAGACTACAAGCGGTAAAGAGGGCTTTATCCATCCGGTGAGCCTGCAAGGCGGGGCAGAGCAGGCGCAGATTTCCTTCATCATCCGTGATTTTGAGGATGCGCAGCTGCAGGCCCACGAAGCCTTTCTGAAAGAGGTGCTCGACGGGGTGATGAAGCACTACCCCAATTCCCATGCAGGCTTCAAGGTCACGGAGCAGTACCGCAATATGAAGCAGGTAGTCGGGCAGTACCCGCAGATTGTGGACAATGCCATGGAAGGCATGCGCCGTGCAGGCGTGGAGCCACAGCGCGGCAGCATCAGAGGCGGGACGGATGGCTCCCGGTTGTCCTTCATGGGCCTGCCTTGCCCTAATATCTTTGCAGGGGAGTACGCTTTTCATTCGCGGGAAGAATGGTCTTCTGTGCAGGATATGGAAGCGGCTGTCCGTACCATCATTGAAACGCTGCGGGTCTGGGAAGAGCGCAGCTGATCCGGCCCAATGCTCGGTGCCTTCCTTTGTAAAGACAGCCTTGCGCCTGGCGGGCGGCAAAGCAAAATGCCGAGTGCCGGGCCTGCTGAGGCTTTGCGCTGGCATCGGGCTAGCGATGCGCAGGGGTGGCTCAAGGCCAGACCCGAAGCCCGCAGGGCGAGGGGCCGAGCGGACAGCGAGCCCCGCAGCGTAGCGGCCCACGCCCTCAGGCGGGGGAGCCCCCAAAAAGCAGTACCTGGGCTTACGGAGTCTGCAGCTCAATATCGGTAGGGGCTGCACGGGCAAAAGTTTTGTATTGAGCCGGGCGGGGGGGCTGCAATATTGCTGAACCAACAAACCCATAGCCATGAAAAAGTACTTCTTGCTATCCACATTGCTCTCCTTCTTCAATGCTGGGGAAAGCCAAGTCTACTACTATAAGTACAAAGATCAGCTGGAGGCTGGCTCGAAGATGATTGAAGCGGGCTACCACTTCACCTTGGAGCGCACCCCATCTGGCAAGGCGATCTACAAGCAATATTATCCGGAAACGGGTCAGATGACCCACTTCATCACCTTTGAGAACCAAAAGATGCAGGTGAAAGATGGCATCTACAGGGAGTGGTTCGACGACGGGGCGCTGGTGGTAGAGGGCACTTTTGCCAAGGGGCAGAAAGAAGGCCAATGGGTAGAGCACGATTGGTCGGGCACGTACACTGGCGGGCTGAAGAATGGGGTGTGGTCCCGTACAGGCCCTCAAGGCGGGCTTTTGCGGAAAGAGCATTACCAAGATGGGGTGCTGCATGGAAGGGCCATGGCCTTTGATACGGCAGGGCGGCTGGCCCTCGAGCAGCGCTACGAAATGGGGGAGCTGGCAGAGGTGGTACTGGACGAAAGGGCTGAAACGGTAGCGTCCCTTCCCCGGCTGTCCGGTTGTGAAGGGCTTGAGGGCAGCGATCAGGAAAAACAGGACTGTGCGGACAAGAAACTGATGGAGTTCATTCACGAGAACCTGCGCTATCCGGATATGGCGCGGAGGCTGCATGTAGAAGGGCGCGCTTTGGTCCGTTTTGTGATCGATGAGTACGGCAATGTAGTCGATGTGGTGTTTTTGAGGGGCCTGTGTGCTGCTATACAGCGCGAGTGCATACGGCTGCTGCAAAAGATGCCCAAGTGGGTGCCTGCTACGCAGGACGGTAGGCCGGTGAGGGTACAATTCGATCTGCCGATTGTATTTAGGCTAGAATAGTAAGCTCGGCGACAGGCTGCTGTGCGGTGGGCAGAGTTATTTTCCTGGGCGCCAATTTTAACACTTCGCTAATACCGATTAACAGCGCCTTAGTGGTATGGAGGGCGGGAAGCCGCTAATTTGAAGGCAAAAGTGCAGCTGTTGCGCAGCTGTTGACCAAAACCTTTGAGCTATGCGTTACCCATCCCTTATTTTCCCCCTTTTGGCAATAATGCTATTGGGCGCTTGCGCTGCCCCTCACAAATTGGTAGATCAGGGGCGTTATGACGATGCCATTGCCCAAACTGTGCGCCGGCTCGCTGGGCAGAAGCACAAGAAAGAAAAGCTGGTGCTGGCTTTGGAAGAAGCTTTTGCAAAGGCCAACAGCCGCGACCTGTCTGCCGCCGGCCGCCTCAAGCTGGAGGGGCGGCCAGAAAACTGGGCAGCGATCAACCGGCTCTACCGGGGCATCCGGGAACGGCAGGAAGCAGTGGCCCCCTTGCTGCCTTTGGTTGCCAAATCGGGCATACAGGCTGATTTCCGTTTTGCCCGCATAGACGAGCTGGAGCTGGAAAGCCGGGAAAAAGCTGCTGCCTATTATTACGGATCGGCACAGCAGCTGTTGTCCCGGGCGGAGCAAGGCGATAAGCAGGCTGCCCGCGAAGCCTTTGGCCGGCTAGAGTCGGCCCGCAGTTATTTCTCTGAATACCGGGATGCAGCTGTCCTTATGCAGCGGGCGCGGCAGCTCGGCACCACCCGGGTGCTGATGCAGGTCGAGCCTTCGCCGGCTATTGCACTGCCTGCGCGCTTGTCGGCACAGCTCAAGGCGATTGGCGTAGCAGAGATGAACCGGTTTTGGGAAAGCTGGCATACGGCCCCGGTGAAAGGGCTGGATTTCGATTACGAGGCAGTGGTGCGCATTGACCGGGTGGAGGTCACTCCCGGGCTGGTGCGCGAGCGGGCTTTCCAAGAAACCGCTACCGTGCAGGACGGGCTGGAGTATGTTTTGGACGAGCGAGGCAATGTGGCCAAAGATTCTTTGGGGAATGACATCAAACAGCCCAGATATGTGGAGGTTGTAGCTGAGGTGCTGCAGCAGACCCAACAACAGTCTGCCCGCCTTTCGGGCCGGTTGGAGTTTCGGGACTTGCGCAGCGGCACCCTGCTGGCTACGCAGCCCTTGTTTGCAGAAGCCCACTTTGAGCATGTGGCGGCCACTTTCCGGGGCGATGAGCGCGCCCTTAGCAAAGCCACCCGGCTCACATTGGGCCGGCCAGTCCCTTTCCCGCCGGGAGAAGCGCTTCTGCTGGAAGCTGCTGAACAATTGAAGCCGGCGGTGAAAGCCCGGTTGAGGGACGCCCGGGGGCTGCTGTAGGCCGCTTGGGCTGCGCCTAAGCGGCATAGGCACCCTTTCTGCAGCCGCAAGATGGCAGCAGCTCAAAATCTAAGGATACGGCTTAAACCCTGTTGCGCCTTTGTTGTTCCATTGCAAATCTTTTCGAGCGATGTTGCAAAAGTCTATGCTTTTCTTAGTTTTTGCCTTGTCTTCGGCAATGGCTTTTAGCCAAAAGGGCGATACTGCCGGTGTGGTACCCCCGGCAAGGGTTTTCGAGAGTGTGCAGGAAGTGACGATAGAGGGGCAGCGCATCAGCTTAGATGCTGAAGCGGGGACGCTCCTGCTACGGGACGAGAACGACGAGCCGATAGCCCATTTTGGTTATACATACTATCAGCGGCAGGGCGGTTCGCCCAGCCGGCCCATTGTTTTCGCTTTCAATGGCGGGCCTTTGTCGGCTTCTATCTGGCTGCACCTTGGCATTTTGGGGCCTAAGCGCGTGGTAGTGAACGACCCCGGCTACACTGGCCCTGCCCCCTATGCGCTGGTCAATAATGAATATGCAACCCTTGATATCGCAGATCTTGTGATGATCGACCCTGTAGGGGTGGGGCTGAGCAAGCCGGTGGGAAAGGCCAAGTGGAAAGACTTTTGGGGCGTAGACCAGGACATCCGCAGTATAGGCTTGTTCATTGAGCAGTTCCTGATTCAGGAAGGGCGGCTGAACAGCCCCAAATACCTCTTGGGGGAAAGCTATGGGACGTTCCGCAACGCTGGCCTGATGAAATACCTGCAGGACAAAGGCATAGCCATGAACGGGGTCATTATGGTATCTGCTGTATTTGAGCTGAACCACTTGTTGTTTGCGCCCGGTTACGATATGTCCTATCTCGTTTTTCTGCCTACTTATGCGGCCACGGCCTGGTACCACGGCAAAACCGCTTTTCAGGATCAGCCGCTCGAAGCTTTTCTGGACGAGGCCCGGCGTTTTTCAGAAGAAATCTATGCGCCTGCCTTGCTCAAAGGAGACCGGCTGACCGCTGCAGAGCGTCAATCGCTTGGCGAAAAGCTGTCGGCTTATACCGGGCTTTCTGCCGATTTCTGGCAAAGGGCTAATTTCCGGGTAGAAGCCGGGGAGTTTTTCCAGGAGCTGTTGCGCGGAGAGGGGCAGACCGTAGGCCGCCTAGATTCCCGGTTTACCGGGGTGAGCCCGGATGGTATTGGGCAGCGTGCAGACCGGGACCCACAGAGCGATGCCATTTCGGCACCTTATATCACGGCCTTCAAGCACTACCTGTACGAGGGCCTTGGGGTAGACCCCGCCCTTACCTACACTACGGGCGCTTACGGCAGGGAGGGCTTCAAATGGGATTGGGGCCACCAAGGCAACTACCGTTGGAACGCACAGGCGGTCATCAGCACTGCTCCGGATATGGCCGATGCGCTTTCAAAAAACCCTAACTTGAAGGTGCTTATCCTGAATGGCTACTATGACCTCGCTACGGTTTTTTACAGCGTAGAGCACACCATAAACCACCTCGGCCTGCCGGCACATATCCGGGACAACATCATCATGAAATATTATGAGGCCGGCCATATGATGTACACTCACAAGCCCTCAATGCAACAATTCCGCGAGGATGTGTCTTCATTTATCTTAGAGACTTCAGGGCTGAAGTAAACAATGCTGGCAAAGGTGGCTAAAGAAGGACTAACTTTATGCCACAACAGGCTTTTTCGTACAGATTTTTTATTAAAATTGCAGCCCAAATTTATACCCCACAATAACACTTTCGAAAAAGCCATAAGCCTTTTCTTATTCTAAGCGCTTATTGGGGCGTTGGCAACCGGCCAGAAAACTGCACTTTTGTGTTGGTGCTCCGTCCCGGGGAGGCTTCCCGCTTTATAAATGAAAACCGGGATCCTGTTTTTAGATTGTGCTGACTAAAAAAATGCTGGTTTTCGGCAAGAAGGCCAAAGCCCAACAAGCGATAAGAACCCATAACAGAAAGACAAACAAGACGGTATTTAAATATAAAGTTTTTTAAAATCATTCGACTAATAGATGAATACTACAAATGGAGCCCCGCTGCTAAAAGTTGGGGTGTTTTACGATGGCAATTACTTTTACCACGTTAGCAATTTTTACAATTACGTACACGAGCGCAAGACCCGGATCAGTATCAAGGGGCTGCACGAGTTTGTCCGCCATAAAGTAGCAGAGCTGGAAAGCGACGGCACCAACGTCAACCGCTGTCAGATCGTAGATGCACACTACTTCCGGGGGCGCCTCAGCGCTTCTGAGGTGAGCCACAAAGGCAAACAGCTGTATTACGAGCGTGTTTTTGACGACATCCTCATGTCTGAAGGGGTGACAACGCACTACCTGCCCCTTCGCAATAATGGCTATGGCCGCAAAGCGGAGAAAGGGATTGATGTCTGGCTCGCACTGGAGGCTTTTGAGCAGGTCATCCACAAACAGTTCGACGTGCTTGTCCTCATCGCTTCGGATAGCGATTACGTGCCCCTCATCCGTAAAGTCAACTCCCGGGGCACCCGGGTCATGGTCTTGTCCTGGGATTTTGAATACACCGACGACTACGGCAACCGCCGGTCTACACGTACTTCGCAAGACCTTCTCGAGGAGGTGACTTACCCCCTGGCGATGCACGAAATCATAGACAACCGCGTGACCCGGGATTCCTTTATCGTGAACAACCTCTTTGTGCCTAAAACCGATACCTACAAGCGGGATAATGGCCACAGCAGCAGCAGTAGCTATGAGGAAGAGGCCGAAGAGCAGGAGTACGAAGAGCCAAAGATCACCGTGTCCGAGGATGGCACTTTCCACAGCAGCACGATTTTATCTCTGAAGGAAGGCTTCGGTTTCATTGCCTACCCGCCCAATAATTTGTTTTTCCACCATTCTGAAGTACAGAACTGTGATTACAATGATCTTTTAGTCGGGGACATTGTGGAGTTCCGTATCGGCAAGAACGAGACTACCGGCCAAGATATCGCCATTGAGGTGTACTTGCAGGAAGACGAGGACCTGCCGATAGAGGATGAAGGGGAGGAAGCATAGCGGCCTGCCCAACAGAGCAGGCCGTCTGCGCTATCCTAGCGGGGCAGCCTGCGCTGTTGGGGCGTTATGCTTCAGCTTCTTCCGGCAGTAAAATGTTTAGCTGTTCCTCTATCCACGCTTTGTTGAGCACAGGGGCTTGTACTGCATTGAGGTCTTTCCGAAGCCGCCTTACAGCGCTCTTCTGTTGCCTGCCCGTCATATTAGAGGCTTCTGAAAGCCGTTTGCCAAACTGCAGGTAGTGCTTGACGCCGATCCGCAGGTCTGAGGACAGGCGGCGTGCCCTCAGCATGAATATCCGGAGGCTGTCCATCGTAGACTCCAACAGCTGAGTTTCGCCAAGCTCGTAGTAGATCTTCACCTGCAAAAACTTGGTCTTGAGCTTGTAATAGATGTTGGTGAAATCAACCTGCAGGAGCAGGCTCCTGGCTGAATCGTAGTCTTTTAAGTGGAAAAAAACGTTGGCCATGTTGTAGCGGTAGGCATTCTCCCTCCCGTGGGCCGGCAGTTTATCTGCATAATCTTTCACAAAGCGGGCGGCCCATTCATACTCCCTGACATTGCAGGCTACCGAGGTGATGTTGTTGTAGTTGACCTGCAGCATCTGCCCCCTCTGGATGAGGGTGCCCGTAGTCAAGAACATCTGGTATATCCGGAAGAGCTCTTCTTGGAAGTAAGGGCTGTGGGCGTTGACGCGCCGGATGCAAAAGTCTAACCTTACCTTATAGAGCTGCTCCAGGTCTTCCAGTTGAAGGCGGCTTTCATGCTCAGTGATCAGATCGGCCAGGGCTCTGTATTGGCTTTCATCCTCCATATTTGAAAGCACCTCGAGCGCCTGTTGGTGCAAAGGCCATACCGCTGTGCCCCACTCCCCTTCGGAGCGCTCCTGCACATATCGTTGTAATATCGGCAGCCAATCGTCGGTGTCTTTTGCCCCGTGCGCCACCCTAAGGCTTTTCAATGCTACGCCATACCGGAGCCGCAGGTGGGTATACCAGGCGTCAAGCCCGGAAATGGATGCCGTTATTGAAGGCACAGTGTACTGGTTTTCCAGGCTAGATAGGAACTTGTGCTCAAGCAGGGCGAAACGGTGCCGTTTCCGGTGGGTGGCAGGGTCGAAGGGGTCAGCAAGAGACAGCCCCTTGCGGGCTTTGTTCAGCCCAGCCCGGAAAATTGGGAAGACCTCCCTGCTCAAGGCCGCTTCCAACGCCAGCTCCTCTTCCATATCCTCATCTTCCAGCCCCAGTTGTGCAAGGAACCGATGCAGCAGTTGTGTCAGGTTGGACATGATGTTGTTGACCAGTGCTTCCCGGAAAGGCTCCCCGGGGAATAGCTCCGAAGACAGCTCCTGCTTGGTCACCTCCCCCCAGGATGACTGATGGAGGAGCAGATAATCCGCCAGGTATTGTGTAGGCTCGTGCTTGTTGAAGAAGGGCGAATGGACGAAATCCCGGAATCGGCTGAGCTCAGTAGGGGGCAGTGCGGAAAGGCTGCGGATCAACTTGCTTTTTGCAATGCGCTTCATTTTCTGAAAAATTTATAGCTAATAAGCTCTTTAAATATTGTTTATCAAATGTTTATATATTTTTAAACAAATTTAATTAGATAAAAATATAAAAAAGTGTACTGCTTTTCCTCCTTTCCCGCCCCTAATTTTGCCAAGTCTTTAAAAACCAATATTTCCTTTGCCCAACTGTGGCGGATGAGGAAATCAAAAGTTCTGTTTAACATCAACTGTATAAGCACACCACATGAAAAAGATCATTACACTACTGGCTATAGGGCTTTTCCCCTACCTGCCGCTTTCTGCTCAGGACGGCACTCCTGATTCCACTTTTGCCGGTGATGGCATTGCCCTGCTCGATTTCTTCGGGCAGACCGAAACGGGCAACGGTATTGTAGTACAGCCTGACGGCAAAATCCTTGCTGTTGCCTCTATGACACGCGACAACAACTTCGAGCTGGGCGTCGTCCGTATCAACGAAGATGGCAGCCTGGATTCTACATTCGCAGACAATGGCGCTTTCTTGTACGACAACCCCGGTGTGTCCGATCTCGGCTATGACATCAAGCTGCTCGAAGATGGCAGTATCCTGGCCTGCGGCTCTTTCGGGCTTGAGCCAGCTGATACGGATTTCTTTGTTTACAAGCTGACCAAGGATGGCTTGTTGGACTCTACGTTCGCAGAGAATGGCGCACGGGTTATCCGCACTGGGGCCGGCAACGATTATGCCCGCGCCATGGCGGTCAGTGAAGACGGCACCATCTTCTTGACCGGAGATACTGGCGTGCCCGGTTTTTCCTTTGCGAGCAATACCGTAGTGAAGCTGGATGCCGATGGCCATGTAGATAGCACTTGGGCCGATCAGGGGGCGTTCTTTTGGAATACAGACAGCACCCGCAACGAGAGCCTGCAGCTGGAGATATTAGCCGATGGCAACCTCGTGGTCTCTGGCCGTGCAGTGCCTGCCGGCTCAGACCGCATTGCACTGTACAAAGTGCTTGCAGATGGCACTGGCCTGGATACAACCTTCGGCACAGGCGGTGTGGTATTGGCCCCTTTTCAGGGCAAAGGCTACGGTATGACGGTGCACCCTAATGGCAATATACTCGTCGCTGGCAACAATCTCGGAGGCCAAGGATTTGATGCCGTAGTTGCTGCCTATAACCAAGATGGTACGCCCAACATGGCGTTCGGCACCAATGGGGCTACCCTCATGAACTATGGCATCAACGATGTCGGCCTCTCCATTGCGGTACAGCAAGATGGCAAGATCATCGTCGGGGGAGAAAGCGGGGGTACCTTCTTCTTTGGCCCGCCCCGTGCTTTCTTCTCTGCCCGCCTTGACGCCTTGGGCGTTGTGGATTCTACTTGGGGCGACAACGGCTTTGTGACTACCCCCACTTCTGATTTCTTCGCTTTTTCCAATGGCTGCACTGTACAGCCCGACGGCAAAGTGCTGCTCGTAGGCGCTACCGCTACCCCGCAGACGGGCAACGACCTCACCTTCATCCGCTACGGCAACTTCATTGACCAAGATATGGACGGCGTACGCTTTGACCAAGACTGCGACGACCTCGATGCTGCGGTCTTCCAAGAGGTGGAGCTGTTTGTCGATGCAGACGGCGATGGCTATGACGATGGGCAGGCGGTAATCTGTATGGGAGACGAGGTGCCAGCAGGCTACACAATGGAGACCAATGGCACCGACTGTGATGATACCGACTCAGAAGCATTTCAGCTGGCCCTCCTGTTTGTCGATGCAGACGGCGATGGCTACGATGATGGACAGCAGGAGGTGTGTTTTGGCACAGCAGCCCCTGATGGGTTCTCTGAAGAATCAGCAGGCAGTGACTGCGACGATACCGATCCGGAGACGTTTCAGCTGGCCCTCCTGTTTGTCGATGCAGATGGCGATGGCTATGATAATGGCAGGCAGGAAGTATGTTTTGGCACAACAGCCCCTGATGGGTTCTCTGAAGAATCAGCAGGTGATGATTGTGATGATGACAACCCCGATATCTTCCCCGGGGCAGAAGAGATCCCGAACAACGGCGTAGATGAAGATTGTGATGGCATGGACCTGGTGGTCAGCGTCCGGGAGACAGCGCTGGCGTCCCGTTTCGAGCTTTACCCCAACCCTGCAAGCGGCACTGAAGTAGTACTCGAGGTAACTGGCCCAGCCGTACAGGCCCAGGCGGTACAGCTCTTGGATGCTACCGGCCGTCAGTTGCAGCAGCTGGCACTTGATTTCAATCAAAACCAGGCCGTGATCAATATTGCTGGCCTGCCAGCCGGCTTATATATCCTGGCTATTCAAACCGCAGAAGGCGTAGCTGCCAAGCGGCTGATCGTAGAATAGGAAACACACAAATAGGCACATAAAAGGGGCTGGCTTTTTGTGCCAGCCCCTTTATAGCAACAGGGAGAGGGCTCATCAAAATCCGTAATTTTGAAACCAAACGCAGCTTCCGGGGGCTTGGCTCCTGCCGCTGCCTCTTCCATTTGAGCACTCTGGGCACATCCAATAATGCCTGAGGGCTATTGCCCAGCTTGCGGGCAGCTAAAGTGTATGCTATGCTAAGAACCTGTTTATACCTCATCCTTTTATCCGCCGCATGGGTGCAGCTGCCTGCACAACAAAACCTCATCCCGGACCCAGGGTTTGAAGACTGGGACGGCACCACGGGCTTCCCGGCAACCATGTCTGGGCTTACGCATTGGTACAATGCCAACGGTACTACAGATCATCACCATGTAGATAACGGCGCAGGCTCCAACCTGACCGGGCTGGATACTACCTGCGCTGTGGGCCAGGGGTTCACCAATTGCGGCTTCCCTTTTGCCGGGGGGGGAGTCCTCGGCGCTTGGAAAGGCAATGGGCCCGACGGGTCCAAAGAGTGGGCAGGCACAGAACTGCTTGAGCCCCTCGTGCCCGGCGAGTGCTACGAAATTTCGTTCTGGGTACAGAATAAAAAAGACCGCCCGGGCCAGCTCATGGAGACCAACCAATGGGGCGTTTGCTTCTCTGAGTCCCAGCTGCCGGCTTTCAACCCCAACCTCTCAGATTTTTCTTTCTACGAGAACCAATGGGTCGCTACTCCTCAAGTCATTGCTGGGAGCGAGTGGCAAAAGGTAGAGCTGACTTTTACAGCCGACGCGCCTTACCGCTACCTCTTCATCGGTTTTATGGGCAATGTGGCGGATGCCACTTACAACGCTTACACGGATGCCTTCATGATCGGCTTCTACGCTTGGTTCGATGAAGTCTCCGTTCGGCAGGTCTCGGTAGAAGTACCGGAAGACCAAGCCCTATGCCCTGGCGACAGCATTCAGTTGGAGTTCGCCTCCAATTATCCCCTGAGCTGGGAAAATGGGGCTTCATCAGGTACCGCCAGCACGGTTTGGGCCGCTCCTGACGGGCCTGTGACCTACCGGGTGACCGCTACAGGGGAGTGGGGCTGTACGGCTGTTGATTCTGTACAGCTTTCTATTATACCGCCCCAGCTGGAAACCTATTCAGCGCTCCTGTGCACGGCCTCGGAGGCGGTACAGCTCGGGGGCGGCGAGGCCGGCACCTGGTCTGGGCCAGGGGTTTCAGGCCCGGCCAATGGCGTTTTCGACCCTCAGGCTGCCGGCCCAGGGGTAGTAGATGTGTTTTTTGATGCAGATGCAGGCTGCGCTTCAGACCGGGTAGTCAGTGTCGAAATATTGGAAGCGCCTTCCCCGGTATGGTCTTTCACTACTGTTTCGGGCTGTGCCCCGCTCGAAGTCTCCTTTTCTGACCAAGGCCAGGAGCCCGGCATGTCCTACCAATGGGCATTCGGCGATGGCGGTGTATCAGAAACCCCGCTTGCCGCGGTGCATACCTACGCTGATACCGGCACCTTCGACCTCAGGGTGAGCGTTACCTACTTCGAAGGCTGTACCGTGCAGGACTCCATCCCCGAGGCAGTTAGGGTTTACCCTCAGCCAGAAGCAGCTTTCAGTTTTACCCCTGAAGCCCCCGACCGCGTCAACAACGAGGTGAGCTTCATAGATGAGACACAGGCCTTGGTCTACCAGTGGGAATGGTCGTTTGGTGATGGCGCTTTCAGCTCATCTCCCGCCCCCCTGCACACCTATCTGCAGCCCGGCCAGTACGAAGCGGGCTTGGTCGTCACAGCTGCAGGCAATTGCCAAGACAGCACCACTCAGCTCATAACCGTCGATAACGCAGTGCGCATCTATTCGCCTTCCGCTTTTTCCCCCAACGACGACGGGGTCAACGACTATTTCGGCATTGGTTATATAGGCTTGCTTTATGGGTACCAGCTCAATATCTATGACCGATGGGGCGGGATGATTTTTGAGTCTACAGATCCAGATGCTAAATGGGACGGGCTGGCAGCAGACGGCACGCCCGCTGGCACAGGCACCTACACCTACGTCATCGCCTACAGTGTCTTCCCGGATGAAAGCCCAGACTTGCTCACCGGTGAACTTTTGATAGTTAGATAGACTTTTTTGCCCCGGCCTGTTCTTGACAAGCTGGGGCTTTTTCTTTTACAACGATCGCAGGCACAGCCCATCTGCCATTGTTCTTTGGGGCCTACCCCTGCCTGACGGGCAGGGGTCGCTACGTTCCGGGGCTCGCTGCCCGCTCGGCCCTGCCGGGCTTGCCACCCCTCCACATCGCTAGTCCGATGCCATGGTAGAAGCAGCTCAAGGCCAAAAGGGGAGGGGCTTCCCAGTGGAGAGCGCGCATGTATCCGGCTTGCCGGCTGCGCGCTGTCTACCCTGTTACGGAAAGGCCGGGCAAACGTAGGCTGCCGGCCGCAGTCAACGTTTGGCCCGCTAAAGGTGAAAGCGCCTGTACGCAGCCCAGCAGTAACAGGATTTGCTGCTAAATACATAGCCCATCAGTTCCAGTAGGTGCCATCCAGCCCAGCCACAGTGCCCAGCCACAGCCCGATCAGGTAAACCAGGAAGGTGAGTAAAAAACCCATTGCCCCCTTCCAGCCCTCAGCCTGTCTCAATGGGGCCAGCAAGTAGGCGCATACGCCACAGGCAGCCCCTGCAATAGGCACAACGATCAACGGCCTTGCCATCCAATATGGGCCCCATCCTGGGCTGCCCTCATCCGCTGAGAACAGAAATGCTGCGATCAGGAAAAGCCCGATCAGGGCGCCAGTTGTTGCGCTTCTCCAAAGCGCAGGCTCCTGCAGGAGCCGGTAAAGGGAAAACGTGGCAATCTTCATACTTTAGGTTTTAAACTACTTTGAAAAACAAAGTAAAGAGTAAAAAAATTATTTGAGCTGCCGGATCAGTGCCTCTAGTGCAGCCAGGTGGCTCTCAAACGCTTCCCTGCCTTTAGAGGTCATGGCATAAGTAGTCTGTGGCTTCCGCCCTGCAAAAGTTTTGCTGACCCTGATGAACCCAGCCTTTTCTAATCCGTGCAAATGGCTGGACAAGTTCCCATCCGTTACTTCGAGCAGGGCCTTGAGCTCATTGAACCCCATATTATCATTAACGGCCAGCATGGACATGGCCCCGAGCTTTACCCGGTTCTCAAACTCCTTGCGCAATCCTTCTATTGGGCTCTTCATGGCTCATGCTTCCAGTGAACATAAAAGCCGAACCCGATATGCAGCCAGCCAAAACCAAGGCTCCAAAGCAGCAGGCTGTGGGCTGGCCAGGCCACAGCCATCAGCCCTAGGGCGGTCTGCAATACGCCCAGCTTCTTTATGTAAGCGGCGGTGTACTTGCTGGCGTTGATCAGCGCCAGCCCGTAAAAGGCCAGCATACTGCCAGAAAGCAGTCCCAGATAGCCTTGTTCCAGCAGGAGCAGGGTAAAAACCCCGCCGGCCAGCAGCGGCAAGCCTAAGCTGCTGAGCAGTAGCCGCACCGGCCTGCTGTTGATGCGCTCCCCATGCCGGCGCGCATTCCGGTAGCTGAGCAGCCCTGCGGTCAAAAGTGCCAAGCTGAGGATGAGCAGGGCGGTAAATACCATAGCCCCTTTTGCTCCAGCAGGCAGGAAGTATACCTCCGCCGCCCAAGCGCCTGCCAATGCGTAGGCACCGGCCAATACCCCGGAGATGCCAGATATGGAAGTAAATCGGGTGCTCCGCTCCATGAGCGACCGGATAGCCCGCAAATTTTGGTCTATTGTATCCATAAAGTACTTTGAAACGCAAAGTTAATAATAAAGGAAGGCAGCTGGGGTTCGAAAGTTGCGAGATAGGAGGGTAGTATAAGGCATAAAAAAAGCCCACAGGCTATGCCTGCAGGCTTTTGGGCGGAGGAGGAGGGATTCGAACCCCCGATGGGCGTAAACCCATGCCGGTTTTCAAGACCGGTGCATTCAACCGCTCTGCCACTCCTCCTGAGTGCTTTTTTTCGAAAGCGATGGCAAAGATAAAGGGTTTGCTGAAAAGCTACAAGGGCCAGTGGAAAATAATTCTCAAAAAAAGCAGAGCGCCTTGCAAGTGCCTGCAGGTGAATAAATTGCCGGGCTAAAAAATCCAGTACAAAAGGCAGGCACCGGCAAATCCGGTCAGCGCAAGCAGGGTAATCATCACCGTCCAAGATTGGAACGTTTGTTTTTCGTCCAGCCCGAGGTAAGACTTTACGAGCCAGAAGCCGCTGTCATTGACATGGGAGAGGACAGAAGCCCCGGATGCTGTAGCTATGGCCAGTGCGGCCAGTTGGCCAGGAGACGGGCTGCTGCCGGCCAGCAAGGGGGCACATAGGCTAGCCCCTGTGATCATAGCAACCGTGGCAGAGCCCTGTGCTACCCGGACCAAGGCTGCGGACAGGAAGGCGAACAGTATGACCGGCAGCCCGTAGGCCGCCATGCCGCTGGCAATTTGTTCGCCCGCCCCGGTATCGACCAATACTTGTTTGAACACCCCCCCTGCCCCGGTGAGCAGGATAATGCTCCCTGCGGGTTGTAAAGATTGGGCGCTCACTTGCAGCAGCTCGGCAGGTTTTTTCCCTTTTTTTATGCCAAGCCAGTACCAGGCCAGCAGGTTGGCCAGCAGGAGGGCTGTAAAGGGGTGCCCCAAAAAAACGACAAGCGGGGGAGGTGCAGGCAGTAGGCTGCCGGAGATGGTCTGCGCCAAGATAAGTACAATCGGCAGGCCGATAATTGCAAAAAAAGGCCCGGGGGAAGAGGTGGCGGCTGCAGCAGAGGGCCCTTCATCTGCTGCCGGTGGGGCAGGCACCTTGATTTGGCGGCTGATGTACCGGCCATAGAATAGCCCTGCTACAAGCACTGCGGGCAGCCCGGCAAGGGCACCGGCTAAGATGACCCACCCCAGGTCTGCGCCAAGGATGTCTGCTACAGCGATTGGGCCAGGCGTGGGCGGGATAAAGGTGTGGGTTGCAGCCAGCCCCGCGAGGAGTGGGATGCCGTATTTCAGTAGCGACTCTCCCGTACGGCGCTGTAGTGCGTAAACAATGGGCACGAGTATGATGAAGGCAACGTCAAAAAAAACAGGGATGGCTACCACAAAACCAGTGAGTACCATCGCTAGCGGGGCCTGGCCTGCCCCAAAACGCTGTAACAGGAAACTGGCAATAGCCTTCGGCCCGCCCGCCTGTTCGAGGAGGCTGCCGAAGATAGCGCCCAGCCCCACAACAGTGGCCACAAAGCCGAGGGTGCCGCCCATGCCTTCCTGCATGCTGCGCAGCAGGGCTGCAGCCGGCAGCCCGCCGAGGATGCCCGCCACCATGCTGGCTATGAGGAGCGAGAGGAAAGCCGGCAGCTTGAACCGCAAAATGAGGGCCAGGAGCAGGGCAATTCCGGCCAGGGTGCCCATTATAGGTGTCATTGTCATTGTCGAGTTGCAGTTAAGTGTTGAAGGAGGCTCTTTGCGATATCGGCTGCGGGCTGTTGAATGCTGTAACGCAGGGCTATGTGCGGGGGCTCCAGGTCGTCAAACTGAGATTGCAACAAGGCGGGCGGCATGAAATGGCCTTGGCGGGATTGGAGCCGCGCGGAAATGTGCTCGAAAGTCCCTTCCAGGTAAACCCAGTGTACCTGCCCGGGCAGTCCGGCCGAGAGCTGTTCCCTATACCGGGCTTTAAGGGCGGAGCAGGCTACAGCCAAAGATTTCCCAGAGGACAAATGCTCTTGCACGAACAAGTGGATAGCGGACAGCCAGCCGCTGCGGTCTTGGTCGTCGAGCGGATAGCCCGAGCTCATTTTTTTGATATTGGCTGGAGGGTGGAAGTCGTCCCCATCATAGAAAGGGATGCCCGATTGCTGTTGGAGCAGCTTCCCGACGGTAGTCTTGCCGCTGCCGGAAACGCCCATTAGGTAGATAACGGTGGGGCGGTGTGGGATAGACAACATAATGCTTATTTAAAGCGAAGCGACATCCAGCATTTTCCGGATGGTTTTCCAGTTGCGTGTAGTGAGTGGGGCATCGAGTATTTTTTCCAGGTAGTTGTTGTTCAGCTTTGCCCTGCCATAGCCGTCCGGGCAATGCAGGTAAACACCATGGGCGCCAGCCTCGAACTCTTCCCTGCCGCAGTCCAGGCTTTGCAGCCGCTGCAAGTGTTCAGGTGGAGGCGGGGCCTGCCATAGGCTGGCCAAGACCTTGGTAGGCGCTTGCGCTGCTGCTTCGGCAAAGGGCAGCTTTTTATGCAATACCGACAATGCTTGCCGGCTGAGCGTGCAGGCGGGGACTTCAAAGCCAAAGCGGTTTAAGATACACTGCTGCACCTTTTGGCTGACCTGAGCGGGGCTGCCTTCTGTGGACTGTAGGGCTATATTGCCGCTTTGAATATAGGTGCGGACGTTAAGGAAGCCTCCCTGCTCCAAGGCTTCCCGTAGCTCGGCCATTTTCACAGGCCTTTGCCCGCCAACGTTGATGCCCCTCAAAAAAACTACAAAGGTTTGCATAAGCCAGATTTATTTCAATAAAACAAATTGGGGCTCCGCCAGGCTATTGTTTTCCTCATCCAGAATTTCCACTACAAACTGAACTGGGCGCAAAGGAGTGTGCAGCTCGGCCAGGGGGAAAAACAGCCGGATGGGAGACAGCGCAAAAGAGACCGGAGTAGAAGCAGGCGGGATTTCGTGCCGGGCGCCCACGCTGCCATCCGGCAGTGCCATCAGCCCATTTGTATCTTTTATTGGCAGCCCGTTTGGGAAGGCAGCACGCACCTGCACGAAGCAGCTGGCTTTGGGGTGGGCAGGGAGAAATGGCTTCACCTGCAGCTCGGCCCCTTTCTGGCCAAACCTAAATGCGATAGAGACATTGGCTTCCTCAATGCGTGCTGGACGAGGCTGTTGTTTGATCGTGAGGTTTTGGGCTGCACTTTGCTCAGCGGAGGCCGCGAGCGCTTCGGCTTGGGCCTGAGGCATTTTGTAGCTTTTGAGCAATCGGGCGATCTGCTCATCAGAAAGGGAGTTGGCCGGCAGGGGCACTGCTGACGCCCCTGCCCCTATTTTTGAGGGCTCTGCTGTCCCTTCTTCTTCCAAAAGGTAAACCCCTCCGATCGCGCCCGCTGCGACAAGCCCGGCAATGATCTGATTGCGGTTGGGCTTGCGCATGATGCTCTTGAGCAGCAGCCCCATCTCGTCCGCTGTGGCAGCGGCAGCCCCTTTAGGAAGGACGAAACCAATTTTGGCCTGTGCCGGCAGCTGTGCGATTTTCTGGCTGTTGCTGATCTGGGTGCCTCGTTTCAGCGCTTCTTTATAGTAGGCAGAATAGCTGCTGCTTTTGTATACCTGCTCTTGCTGTCCGGCCCAGATGAGGAGGTCGCTGGTCGAGACAGGTTGTAAGGGCGGCGGCTTTGGGGGGGCAGGCGTAGGCCCGCCACAAGCAAGGAAGAGGCATGCCGCCAACAGGCTGGTCAGGAGGCTTTTCATAAGTACGGTTTGTATTGGGCGATGTAGTGCTTTGCGATGTCCAGCCCTTGTCCGGCGGCAGCCTCCCAATCGCTGACTGCAGCGGGGATATCCTCGAGGTAGCGGGCATAAGCGATGCCCCGGTTGAGCAGGGCGAGCGGGTGCCCCGGCACTTGTGCCAATGCCTGAGCGTAGTCTTCGAGGGCTCCGGCGGGGTCAGGCGCCTCTAAGGAGCAGCGGGCAACGCCCCTTTCGATATAGGCTTCTGTAAAATCGGGAGCAGCATCAATACAGCGGGTCAGGAATTGAATGGCTTGTTCTGTGCGGCCGTTTTGCTGCGCTTTTTGGGCGAGCAGGAACAGATCTACCGCCAACTGCTTGCGTGGAGTGCCCCCTTGTCCTTTGTCGAGGTGGGCAAGGGCTTGCAGCACGCCCATGCTGATTTTGTTCCTGGCATGGTCGAGGTGTTCGGCTGGGAGCAGCCCGAGCAGGTAGTTCTGCTCTTTTTCAGCGAGGAGGCGCTGAAAAGAGAGGGCCTCCGGTGTGCCCAGCCAATTGGCGTAGGCATCCACAGCCCTTTTGAGTTGCCCTTTTGCAATGTATTGTTTTATGGTGTCAGCATCCATATCCGGGGACCTGCCCGCTCTTTTAGTGCGGGCAGATTCCAAGTTACGAAAATGTCGCCCTAAATAACAATTCTGGCTGGGCATAGGCAGCAGGCCCTTTAAAAACCGGAGTATTTGCGGTAGGTGCAGGCGTGTTCCGGTTCATGTACTGTAGCAGGCCCTGAGCAGCAGTCCTGACTAGTGGCTGCCCGGAGAGGTCTTCCAGGGGTTTGACGCCGCCTATGCTCAGGGTATTCACTTCAGAGAGCACACGGAGCCCTTCATCGTCAACTAGAGTATCCATTCCGAACATCACAATGCCCAAGGGGAGGAGCGCTCTCGACAGTTCCTTCACCATCCACTGCTCGCGTTCGTCTGCTTGTGAAAGCACGGCCTGCCCCCCCTGTGCGGCGTTGCAGAGCCAAGACCCTTTTGGGGGGATGCGGAGGACGGCCCCTAAAATTTGGCCATTAATGACGATGACCCTTTTATCGCCTTTCCGGACATTGCGCAGGTAGCGCATGCCCAGGTACCCGCCCTGGCCAAAGCCGGTTTCCAGCACATGCCGGTAAGCTTCCAGGGGGCGGTAGCGGCGGTTGTCCATTACCCGCCCGTCTTTTATCCTGAGGATGCCCTGGCCGCCATAGCTGTGCAGAGGCTTGAGGACAATGGGGAAGGCGGACTGCATATCCATCACATCGCTCATGTTCTGGCACAGGCGGGTATCGGGGCTGAGCTGAGGCCACTGCGTCAGGAAGGCTTTGGAGGAGGTAGCTTCAATACCGCTAGGCCGGTTGAAGATCCGCTGCTCATCGATGGTATTGCGCAGGAAAGCGAAGAAACCGTCTGGTATAGGATAGGGGAGGCGGAGCCAGACCCAATCGTACTCACGGATGTCAGCGGGGACGGTCTCCTGCATGAACCGGTAAGGGCCGTGCTGAAACGCCATTTCCCCTTCCAGGCTCCAAGCGCGCACCGATGTAGTGGAAAAATGGTAGAAGAAGCCATCATTGGCAGGGTTGCCCCGGCTGGCCACATGAATGGAAGAAATGCCCGGCAGCTTGCGCAGCTCGCTGCAGAGGGCATACACGGAGTTGTGCTCCGAATGATTGCGGTGGTCGGTCAGGACCAGTACGCTAAGGTCATTTTTCATGCAATCTCTGCTACGAAGTTAGAACCAGGCCTTAGCGTATATCAGGAGTTTGTTTCTATTGTAAATCAATGCTTTATGAATATGGCTTCCTCGCTAAACTCAAATTTAGCGGTTTGGCCAGAACCCTGCTGCCATGCTGGCACAGCAGGGGGCATAAATACTTGATTTTATGACGAAACCGCTCCAAACAAGCGCTTCGTATTGCTGTTCAGGCAAAAGTATGGCCCGGTGCTTACGTAGACGGGGTCAAATTGGCTAACTTTCCGTTCAAATGCAATACCTATGAGGCAATCTCCCCTACTTGTTTTATTCGTGACGATATTCATCGACTTGTTGGGGTTTGGCTTGATCATACCTATCCTTCCTATTTATGCGAACGAGCTTGGGGCATCAGGCGCAGAGATCGGCCTGGTCGCAGCCAGTTTTTCGTTTATGCAGTTCTTGATCGCCCCATTTTGGGGCAACCTCAGCGACCGAATGGGGCGGAAGCCCATTCTGCTCATCAGCATTTTGATCACCGGGATAGGGTATTTGGTGTTTGCGCATGCTGCCACCCTGAGCCTTCTGTTCCTGGCCCGTATTGTGGCAGGCATAGGCTCGGCCAATATTTCGGCTGCTCAGGCATACATCAGCGATATCACGCCGCCCGACAAGCGGGCAAGGGCTTTTGGCATCATTGGAGCAGCTTTCGGGCTGGGCTTCATCTTTGGCCCGCCCCTTGGGGGCTTCCTCAAGAGCGCTTACGGCATTGCTTCGGTCGGGTACACGGCTGCTGCTTTCTGCGGGGCTAATCTGCTGATGGCTTATTTCCTTTTAGGCGAAAGCCTGAAGGAGCCCCGGAAGGCAGCCGGGCCGCTGTTCGAAAACCCATTGGCCGATTATCGCTATGGCCTGGGCAAGCCGGTCATTGGAGAGCTGTTGACGATCAACTTTATTTTTATAGCTGCCTTTTCTCTAATGACCGTTTCAGTGGCACTGCTTTGGGAAGAGCACTATGGGCTGAGCGAAGCTCAGGTAGGCTACACCTTTGCTTTCCTCGGGGTAGTCACGGCCATTGTACAGGGCGGGCTTGTGGGGTGGGCTTCCCGCACTTTTGGCGACCGCAAGCTTTTGGTGGCGGGCTATGTGTTGATGTTTGTTGGCCTTACTGCCCTTCCATTTATTCCCGTATCCCTTTTTATCCCTTTAGAACTTTTGGCGATTGTGGTCATTGCGCTGGGGAATGGGGCTTTGACGCCTACCATCACATCTTTGCTGTCGAAGGCGGCAGGGGAGGGGGAGCAAGGGCGCATACTAGGGCTTGGGCAGTCGGTGAGTTCATTGGGGCGGGTCATTGGCCCATTTCTTGGGGGCTGGCTCTATGGCCTGCATTATCAGCTGCCTTACTTGGGGAGTGGAGCCTTGATGATCGTCTGCCTGCTGTTGGCAGTCCGGCTTATTCAGCGCCGCCTTTCTCCTCCTGCAGGGGCTTAGGGGAGGCATACAGCTCAGCGGAATTAGCTGTTCTGCTAGCTGCCCGTCAGTAGATAAGTCAGTGCCCACTGGCCTTCCCGCTGTTCGAAGGTTGCGCGGTGGCCCATAGGGTAGCCGGCAAATTGCCCAAAGACATATCCCTCTTTCCCATCTCGCAGGCGGATGTGCAGCCAAGGGAAAACCTGCCCGCCAATGGCTTCTTCCTTTTCAAAGCCCAGGAGCTCAACAATAGGGTAGGAGACGGTTGTAACGACCTCGCTGTTCAGGCTTGGCTGGGCACGCACTCTCACCCCTTTGCCAGTGATGGCGATCTCAGTTGCGGCATCGGCGCTTTCCGGCCAAAGGGAAAAGTAATAGGGGGCCGAGAAGGATTTTTGGCCTGGAGAGAAAGTGCCGCCCTGTTCAAGCACGCCTTCGAGCAAAGCCCAAACCTCTAGCGTATCAGGCTCGTTGCTGTCGAGCCCAAACCGGCTGATGAAGTCAGCTACCCCATTTTCTGAAGCGTAGTGGATTTTCACGTCTTGCGCTACTGCGTCGAGCAGGCTGAGGACATCATGCTGGGCCAAGGCCTGTCGGAGCTGTTCACGGTAGACAAAGAAAGCGGTATCGAGCGGGGCTTCATCTACCGGGTAGAGCTTGCCTTTTTCCATGACCTGTGCTGTTGGCATCGGGTTTTCTCGTGCTTTGGCAAAGGCCGCGTACTGTTGTGCGAGCAGGGCTGCCTCATCAGGGGAGGGCGTAAGTGCTGCCGGTTTTTTGCTGCCGTCGGCGGAGGCTGGCTGTTGGCAGCTGGCCATGCTGAGGGCGATTATTGAAAAGCAAATCAGGCGTATCATGTTAGGAAGCGGTTGGTTTTGCACTAAATTAGTGGAATTGGCACAGCTATACGCCCTGATTTTGTGATTTTCACCTTCAAAAACCTACATTTAGAGAGAAAGTGTAGGGCGTATAGGCCCCAAGGCGGCAAATATTGGATAATGCACCTTAAGGCTGGCACCGGGCTAGCGATGCGCAGGGGTGGAAGCCCATCAGGGCCGAGCGGATAGCGAGCCCCGGAGCGTAGCGCCCCACGCTGTCAGGCGGGGGGAGCCCCCAAAAAAGCGGTCTATCCTGCCCCGGACAGCCACCGAGCGGCCGATGTGCCAATCTGGAGCATTATGGTACAAGCCTTTGATGCCGAATGGCATGCCTTTTCAAGATTCATGATCGTATGACGCAGCTAATTTTCGGTGCTCGTACCCTGCCCCGCAGGCGAGGGCAAAACGTGCAGTTGGCACCTGGGCTAAGGCTGGGCGCAGGGGGGCTTCATTTTAAGGGGCGCCCATGGGTTTGCCGGGCAGTAATGGTTTATACGGCGGTGCTGTTTCAGCTATTACTCGCCACTTCTACAGCTGGGGCACAGCATTACAATCTATTTGAGTACAACGAGCTCGACGGCATGCGGAGCACGCTGGTGAAGGCTGTGGCCAAAGACCCCAATGGCTTGGTGTGGATAGGCACAGACGGTGGGCTCATCCGGTACAACGGGCTGGAGTTTGAACATTTCTTTGATCAGCTGCCGGTGAAGTTTATCAAGGATATCGCCCCGTGGGAGGGGCAGCTGCTCCTTTCCTCTGATGAAGGGCTTTTTATGCTCGATCCGGACCTTCATGCGCCTGCTGTAAAGGAGCTGGGAGAAAACGGCCCCAGGCTAACCAAAAAAATCTATATAGATAGCCACGGCAAGCTATGGACCTCGAACAACGGGCAGGTCTATCGGTATTCAGAAGCGGGTGGCTTTGAGGCTTTTGCCTTTCCGGCCCGGTGGCACAGTACAGATTTCATCCGCTCTTTTTCAATAGTGGAGGACGGGCAGGGCCATCTTTTTGCGATCTCACAGAATGGGGGGCTGTTCCGTTTCCGTGAAGAGCAGGGGGCTTTCGAAGGCCCGTTGCAGCAATTGCCAAGGGGGGTGAACCAAGCTATGAGCTTAGGCAAAGGCGAGGTATGGATTGCCACTTACAGCGGTGTTTATGCCTTATACTTCAACCCTGACGGCACTTTGGCCCGGACCAGGCTTTTGCTGGATGAGCACTGCATCAGCATGGCCAAGGAGGGGGGCGGGCAGGTGCTGACGGCCATTCGGAACGTTGGTGTTTACCGTTTGATGGCGGGGGGCGGAGCGCCCCGTTTTGTCCCTTTAGCATTTGAAGAGCTGTCATTTACCAGCGCCAGCCTTGAGGAGAACGGGGAAATATGGATAGGGACAGACAATGGGCTTGCCCTGCTGGCCCCCAATGCTTTTGAGCCGGTACGGCATCAGGAGGTATACATCAATTCGATTGCCGAATATGGGGCCCGTGTGTTTTATGCAGGGGCAGGAAAGGTTTTTGCTTCAAAGAGCGGTGGGCGCTCATTCGGCCTCTTTGCGGATCCCGGTTTTGATATTTATGGGCTGCTTGCGGAGGAGGAAGGCCTTTGGGCTATGGGTGCAGGCGGACAGGTCAGGTTATTGTCTTATGACAACGGCGCTATCTTAAGGGAGGCGGATTTGTCTGGGGTAGGCAAAGAAGTATATGCAGGTGCGCGAAGCGCAGACGGCAGCATCTGGTTTTGCCAGGCTGATGCCCCAGGCTTGGCCCGCCTGGGGATAGATGGTTCCTTGCGTACTTATACCGCAGTGCAGGGGCTGGAAACGGCAAACGTGGAGTATGTCTATTTTGACCCAGGGTTGGGCGTGCTATACGCTGGCGGCCAGGATGAGTCCCGGTTGCTGTTCCGTTACAACCCTGCTGCAGACCGCTTTGAGAATGTCTCGGCCACAGTTGGTGCGACCCCAGACCAAACCTTTCGGCTGGTCGACATGGAGTCAGATGGGCATGGGGGGCTTTTTCTTGGGACCACGCTAGGCCTGTTCCACTATTGGCCAGATTCCAGCCACATGGCACAGCTGGCCCTGCCAGAAACGGAGGGCATGTCTGCATTAGCCATTGCCCCAACTTCCGACGGCAGTATCTGGTTCGCTAATGCTAACGGGCTGAACCTTTTGCGCGGAGGCCAGGTGCATACGTACACCAATATGCATGGCCTGCCCTCCCGTCAGGTCAATTGGAGGGCACTGCACGCAAGCACGGCTGGCAAATTGTACGCGGGCACTCCGGACGGCCTGGCCTGTGCACCTTCCCAAATGCCTGTCATGGCCTCCCTTCGCCCTTTTATTTTGAATATAGAAGCCTCGGAAGGTGTATCTGCTGCTGATGGGGGCCGCAGGATCAATAAAAACACCGGTGATTACCTTGCTGTCAAGGTGCTGAGCGCTGGCTATCCCAATATGTTGACCTCCTACCGCGCGGTGTTGGAGTCGAAAGGCGGGCTGTTGGAGCGTACCGCAGAGAATGGGGTGTTTGACTTTTCCAACCTTCCTTTGGGGAAGACAAAAGTGCAGATTTTTGCGCGCCAATCTACGGCCCATCATTGGAGTGCCCCGTTGGAGCTGAGCGTTGAGGTGTGGCCGGTCTGGTACAAAGCATGGTATGGGATACTAGGGGTGCTCAGCGTTTTGGGGCTCTTAGTTGTAGGGGTAAACTATCTGCGCCGCCGGCATTTTGAGCGGAAGAGCCGCCGGCTTGCAGAGCACAATGCGGCTTTGGAAGCCCGGGTCCGCTCCGGGCTTCAGGACTATCAAATGCTGGTGAACTACATCGGAGACAGCGTACTGAAAGTGAAGCAGGATGGGGCCATCCTTTATGTCTCCCCTTCGTGGTCGGCCAACTTCGGCTATGAGGAGGGGGATACCATTGCCCAATCGCTTTTTCCTTTCCTGCACGAGGAAGATCAGCCCCGGTTCAGGGCTGCTCTTGCTGCTCTGTCCGATGCTCCCGGGAAGGAATCGTTTGAGACGGAGCACCGGCTTAAAGCCAGGGATGGCAGCATACGCTGGGTGGAGACCAAAGGGGAGCTCGCCCCTGAAAGCGAAGAGGTAGTGCTCATCAGCCGGGATATCACAGAGCGGAAAGCTTCTGAAGAGCGCCTGGCTTACCTATACGATATGCAGGATATCCTCATGGCCATCTCCTCTAAGTACATCAACCTGCCTTTATCTGAGGTAGAAGCCGCCATTCAGCAGTCATTGGAAGAAATGGGGCGCTTTGTTTCGGCAGACCGGGTCTATATTTTTGATTACGATTTTGAGCACAACAGCTGTTCTAATACCTACGAGTGGTGTGGCGAAGGCATCACGCCTCAGATCGAAAACTTACAGGAAGTGCCGCTCGATGAGCTTTCCGATTGGGTAGAAGCCCACCTTGCTGGGGACAACCTGAACTATCCAGATGTGGCGGCCATCCCTAACCCAGCCCTCCGTGAAGTCTTAGAGAGCCAGAGCATAAAGAGCATCCTGGCCATGCCCCTGATCAAAGGGGATGCCTGCATTGGCTTTGTCGGTTTCGACTCGGTGCGCAAGCACCACAAGTACACAGAACGGGAGCTGCGCTTGTTGCAGGTATTTGGCCAAATGCTGGTCAATATACGGCTGCGGACGGAGCGGCAGCTTGAGCTCCGTGACCTCTTGGATACCACCACTGCACAGAACAACCGGTTGCGGGAGTTTTCTTTCCTGACTTCTCACAATATGAGGTCTTCTGTGGCCAACCTGCTGGCCCTGACCGAGATGATCAACCTTGACCCAGGCAATAAGGAGTATTTTCAAATGCTCGACCAAACGGTGCACAATCTGGATGCGACCGTTTCCAATATCAACTATCTCCTGCACTTTGAGCGGGAGGTGAACGAGGTAGAGAAAAAGCCGTGCAATATCCTGGAAACCATCAATGGGGTGATCAGCCTAAACAATCAGTTGTTGCGCCAGAAAGGCGTAGCGGTCAAAGTAGATGCCGACCCCAGCCTGGAAGTCATGGCCATTCCTGCCCATTTGGATAGCATCATCCATAACCTGCTTACGAATGCCATTAAATACGGGACTACAGCACAGGAGAAAGACTTGGAGCTGAAGGCTTTCAAGGAGGAGGGCTGCGCGGTGCTGCAGGTCAAAGATAATGGGCTGGGCATAGACATGGAGCGCTTTGGCCAAAAGCTGTTCCAGCTTGGCTCCCGCCTGCATGCTTCCAGCGCTGACGGGCAGGGGCTTGGGCTGTATATGACCAAAAACCAGGTGGTCTCAATGGGCGGGCGCATTGAGGTGGAAAGCCAGGTAGGGAAAGGGGCTCAGTTTACGGTTTATTTCCCGCGGCCAGATTGAATAGGGATGCTGAGCCCTAGCCCGATAGCTGGGGCTGTGGAAAAGCCATAATACTCGGCGGTGGGCTTTAGGCGGATGCCGCCCAAGTCGTCATTGACATCAAACCCTTTCAGGTGGGCATCTACAAAGGCTTCCATAGCTTGCAGCCCATAAACGATGACGAGCCCTACATAAGCCAGCTGTGTGTTCTTGTCAAACTCATCGCGCAGCGAGCGCAGGGCCCGGGTGTTATCCAGAGAAGTGCCTGAAAATTCATGGGGCAGGTTGTCGCGTTTCAGCTCAAGGGCATCCCGCAGCCTGCGGTACCGGTCCTGGTTGTAGTCAATGGTGATCCCCATGCCTACCATAGCGCCGTATACGAAAGGGACTTTCCACCATCTTTTGTTGTAGACTTGCCCCGCCCCGGGCAGTGCCAACGAGAGCAGCGCTGCTTTTTTAGGGCTTGGGTAATCTTGCTGAAACCAGTTGGGGGGCTTAGGCGCTTCTTCCTGGCCTAGCATAGCTTGGCTCAAGCCAGGCAGGGTATCTACCGCCGGCGACTGGGCAAGGGCTGCAATAGCAAAGCAGAGCGATAAGAGGGCAGTAAAACAAACGGGCAAAGCCTTCATAAATGAGCGGGTGGCATTTGGGAGAGCAAGAACGTGTTTAAAGTTCTAACTCGTTTAAAACCTCTTATTTAAGAGATTGGTTGGCAGCTGCTTTCGGTATTGGGGAGCATTTGTTAGCGGAACCCCTGAGCCCTACCTTGGCAGCTTGCAGTAATGTTCAAACAGTTGCTAAACGCCTGGGGGGCAAGGCCAGATGCAGCCCGGCACGCTTTTAGCTTTTTCTTGGCCTTTTCTTTCCGGATCCGGCTTCAGCCAAGCCTGAGCTTTGCCTACCGTTTTGGCCGGCCTGGAAAACACGCTAGGCCTGTGCGGCCCACCTGCAATTGAGCTAAAGCTGAATATCCAATTGCTCAAGCAGCTGATTGAGCTCATCCACAGATTGGAAAGGGAGGATGATCTGCCCTTTGCCAGCTTTCTCATCCTTGAGCTTGAGGTCAATCCGTTTGGACCCCAATTTGGCGCGCACTTCGTTTAGGATATGCAGGTAATTGTCAGGTATTTTGGATTTGCGGGCAGGTTTTTTCCCATAAGCTTTGACCAGCTGTTCCGCTTCGCGGACGCTCAGGTCCTGCTCAAGGATCCTGTCGAGTGCATCCTTTTGCAGCAGCTTATCGGCAATGCCGGCGAGGGCCCGCCCGTGGCCCATGCTGATGCGGTTGTCTTTGAGCGCTTTCATGACCTCCAAGTGCACATCCAACAAGCGGAGGTAGTTGGTGATGGTCGCCCGCTTTTTGCCCACCCGCTCGGCCAGTTCTTCGTGAGAAAGGTGGAACTCATCAATCAGGCGGTGATAAGAAAAAGCGACCTCCATAGGGTTAAGGTTTTCCCGTTGGATATTCTCCACCAGGGCCATTTCCGTCATCTCCTGATCGGTAGCTATGCGGATGTAGGCGGGGATCTCGGACAAGCCCGCCAGCTGGGAAGCCCGCCAACGGCGCTCGCCGGAAATGATCTGGTAAGACTCCGCGCTGAACCTCCGCACAGTAATGGGCTGTATCAGCCCATAGGTTTTCAGTGAATCCGCCAATTCTTGCAAGGCCTCGGGCTCAAAGTCTTTGCGTGGCTGATCAGGGTTGGGCGAAATTTGGGCCACCGGGATCATGGCAACGGTATTGGCCAGCTCTTTGCTGATGCCCTCCGGGTCTTGCTGTATATCTTCTTCTGTGATGTTGAAGTAGGACAACCGCCCGCCTGAGCTGTTCTTCCCTGCAGCACTGCGCAGGGAGCTGCGCAAATCGTCCGCACTTGCTTTCCGCGTCTTGCTGATCCTTTTTGCCATAATTCTTAGGTAGGGTTATTGATCAAATTTAGGTACAGGCCTCCGTCTAATCGGCCCGGATGCCAGATTGCGCCTTGATGGGGTCGCTGTTGTTCTTCAAGAACTCCTTAGCCAGGTTGAGGAAATTGATGCTGCCCCGGCTGCCGGCATTCATCATGACGACCGGCATGTGGAGGTTGGGCGCTTCCCCTATTTTTGAATTGCGGTGTATGATGGTCTCGAAGACCTCTTCCCCAAACATATTTTGTACTTCTTCTACCACAATATTCGCCAACCGGAGCCGGGCGTCATACATAGACAACAATATGCCTTCGATGTCGAGGTTCGGGTTGATTTTCTTTTGCACCAAGTCGATAGTCTCCCGCAGCTTTGAAAGCCCCTCCAAGGCAAAAAACTCGCATTGGACAGGTATCAGTATGGAGTCAGAAGCCGTGAGGGCATTGACAGTGATGAGCCCGAGGGAAGGCAGGCAGTCGATGAAGATGTAGTCATAATCGTGCCGGACTTGCTCTACGACTTCCCGCATCAAGAACTCCCGCTTCATTTGGCTGACCAGCTCGATCTCCGCGCCTACTAGATCTATGGTAGAAGGGATGATATGGAGGTTGGGCGTGTCGGTCTCATAGATGGCCTCAATCGTATCAAGGCCGCCCACGAGGCAATCATAGAGGGTGGTTTCGATATCATCGGGCATGACGCCTACCCCGGAAGTGGCATTGCTTTGCGGGTCTGCATCAATGAGCAGCACTTTTTTATCGAGTATGGCCAGGGAGGCTGCGAGGTTGATGGCGGTTGTGGTTTTTCCTACACCGCCTTTTTGGTTCGCAATGGCAACTACTTTTCCCATAATGTTGTCGTTGAATCGCTGATTGTTTGATTTTGCAGGGGCCTGGCCTGAAATTTGGTTGTAAAGTGTGCTTTGTACCGCTGAGCGCTTGTTGGAGCCTTCTACTAAAAGAGGAACCCCAGCAACCACAAAAAAGCAGGTTTAGGCTGTTGGGCTGGCCAAAAAGGCAATGACTGCCTGTCTTGCAAGCTGGATTTTAGCAGGCACCAAGACAGCAGGCTGGCAGCTTTTGTTAGGCAATGTATTGAAAAACAGGTGTTTAAAGTTTAAGGGTTTCGCCAACGGACAGCAAAATTAACTCTTTTCCTCTAGCTTCAAAAGCTTTTATGGCTGCCTCTTGGTCAATCTCAATGTAACCGAAGGTATCATAATGGCAGCCGACCACCCGGTCACAGCTGATAAAGTCACAGGCCAGGAGGGCATCTTCATAGCCCATAGTGAAGTTGTCCCCTATAGGAAGGATGGCGATGTCAAGCTGCGGGCAGGTCATCGGTATGAGCTTCATGTCCATCGTCAGGGCGGTATCCCCTGCGAAGTAAATGCAGCCTTCTTGGTTCCAGATGACGAACCCGCCGGGGTTGCCGCCGTAGGTGCCGTCCGGCAGTACGCTGGAATGCACCGCGTTGACGTATTTCGTAATGCCGAAATCGAATTTGGCTTTGCCGCCGTGGTTCATCGGGTGCCCGCTTACGCCCTTGCTTTCGTACCAGCTCACAATTTCAAAGTTGGAAACCAATGTGGCGCCGGTACGCTTCGCGATGGCCTCCGCATCTGCCACGTGGTCTTGGTGCCCGTGGGTCAGCAGGATGTAGTCGGCGGGCAAAGTGTTGACGTCAATATGCCCGGCTTTCCCGTTGGGGCTGATGAAAGGGTCGATCAGGACGTGCTTCCCCATGGTTTCCAGCCCAAAGGCGGCGTGCCCGTAGAAGGTCAATTTCATTAGAATTAGGATTTTGAAGTCTCTACAGTGAAGAATAGGGGGGAATATACAGAATAAATCGGGCAAAGGCGAGGGCTTCAAGCAGATAAAAAAAGCAAGTGCAGACAACCTTTTGCCGCGTCAGCTGTGTACTATATCCTGTGTGCAGCACTGCCTGTCAGGCTTCAGCTGAAAGGGCCTGTGGCAGGGCGGATAGACTTGATGGTGAATCTAAAAAAAACAAAAGTAGAACTCCGGCTTATGATAACCGTAATCTCAGGCACCAACCGTTCTGGCAGCGCATGCCTGGCTTTTGCCAAACAGTATGAGGCACTGCTGCGCGAGAAAACTTCCGAGGAAGTCCGGCTGTTGGCCTTGGAGCACATCCCGCACGATTGGTTCACCGAAGCCATGTACACCGAGCAGGCGCCCAGCCTGGCTACCCTGCAGGACGAATTCATCCTGCCTGCAAACAAGTTGGTCATCGTATCGCCCGAGTACAACGGGAGCTTCCCCGGTGCCCTCAAGTTGTTCATCGACGCTTGCTCGGTAAGGGAGTACAGCAAGAATTTTGGAGGGAAAAAGGCTGCACTTGTGGGCGTAGCTACAGGAAGGGCCGGCAACCTCCGGGGCATGGAGCACCTCACAGGCATCCTCAACTACCTGGGCACTACGGTGATGCCGGATAAGCTTCCTATTTCTCGCATCAGCGCGCTGCGTGCCGAGAACGGAGAGGTGGCAGACGAGGCTACGCTCAAGGCCTTGTCTGAACACGCCAGCCGGTTTGTTGATTTTTAGCGTAGCGCAGCAGCTTGGAGATGCTATGGTACGATCCAAGCAGGCGCTTAACCCTGCCTTTGTCATTCCATTTGCAGAGCAAAGGCCTGGCTGTCTGAGGTGCTACTACAGCCTATGGGCTCAATTGGGGCTTGAGGCCACCCCCGGGGAAGCCCCCTGCAAATTGTGCCGGTAAAAATTCCCTTCGATCTGGAAGCATTCCCCGTCCTGAGGCGGGGTGACGGTTTCTATAGTCATCACGTTGCCGCCCATCATGCGGGCCAGCACTTTGGTGGTTTCCACCAGCAAGCCCATGTCACAGTTGTCCACGTCGGTCAGTTGCATCCGATATTCCCCAGCCCATTGCGCGCCCTCAGGGAGCTGCGCAGGGCCTTCCAATACGGTTACCGGGGCATTTTCGGGCAGCGGCTGGTGCATGGCGGGCAGGAGCAAGGTGGTATGATGGGCTGTGCCGCAGGATGAAAAGGCTATGCATAGGAGGGCGAGAAGGGCAAAGACCGCATTTTTCATGTTCTTCAAGTTTGTTGGTGGAGAGGTTTCAGTGCCAGCTGTCTCTTGGAAGAGCGCTTGCGGCAAAGATTACATACACAGATATTTGCCCTTGTGGTTTTCTTACCCTCTATCACTGACTTTTGCTACCTTTTTTTCTGGCGGCTTTGCTTAATATTGCTATGCGCAAGGCAAATTATCGTTTCTTCTGGGCGGGGCCTACCCCTGCCTGTCAGCAGGGGTCGCTATGCTGCGGGGCTCGCTGTACGCTCGGCCCTATCGGGCTTAGAGCTTGTTCGGATTTTGCTTTTGGAGCGAACGCAGCCAAATTTTGCCCTGATCGAGGCGTTCTGAGGAAACATAGCCTTAGCTACGTGACCGAAGAACAACGAAGAGCAGGACAAAATTTGGCAAGAGCAGCCCGAAGGGTAAAATCCAAACAAGCTCTAATACCCCTCCGCAGCGCTAGTCCGCTGCCATCAAAAAGCCAGAGCCTGCGCGGGTTACGATTACGTATAATTTGGGCCTGCCTCGCTTCAAGCTGAGTTTCAACAAGCCAGGCAAAAAAAGAAAAGAGCATATGAAGATTTCAGATAAAGTATGGGTAGTCACCGGTGCAGGAAGCGGCATGGGCAAAGAGCTGGCCATTCAGATTGTGGGAAAAGGCGGGCGGGCTGCTTTGGTGGACATCGACCGGGAAGCCTTGTTGGCTACAGCTGCCGCCCTGGGCGAGGGGCGCACGTCGGTACATGTGATGAGCGTGAGCGATGCAGAAGCGGCAGCCGCCCTCCCCGGAGCAGTGATGGCCGCTCACGGGCAGGTAGACGGGCTGATCAACAACGCTGGCATCATACAGCCCTTCGTAGAGGTAGAGGAGCTGCCCATGTCTGCCACTGAACGGGTCATGCAGGTCAATTTTTGGGGCACCCTCTACCTGACCAAGGCCTTCCTGCCAATCCTGAGGCAACGCCCCGAAGCGCATATCGTCAATGTGTCGAGCATGGGCGGGTTTATCCCTTTTCCAGGTCAGACCCTGTACGGGGCTTCCAAGGCAGCGGTCAAGCTGTTGACGGAGGGGCTCTACGCCGAGCTGAAAGAGAGCAATGTCCGTGTAACGGTGGTCCACCCCGGGGCGGTCCAAACAAAGATTATGGCTAATTCTGGGCTTGGCAGCCCGGAGCCTGCCCTTGGGCAGGAAAGCCCAGGGATATCCGCTGCCCAGGCGGCCCGTGAAATCCTCACTGGCATTGAGCGCAACCGCTTTAGGGTCTTGGTGGGCCCCGATGCCCGGATGCTGGACAAGCTTTACCGCCTGGCACCACGGTGGGCCGTTGGTTTCATTACCAAACAGATGGCGAAGCTCCGCCCACAATAAACAACAGGCTGTAAAGGGGCGCCCCTTTACAGCCTGTCGAAGGCTGATAGGCTGTAAACACTATTGTGTACTGATCAGGAATGGCAGCCGGGCTTGAGGGCTTTTGGTGCCGCTCATTTGCTTAGCATACTCATAGTATGGGTAATAGGTGCCCAGTTCAGAGCGGAGGATAGCCTTTGACCGAACAGACTCTTCCCCCATGAACTCCTCTAAAATCTGTTGAATAGGGTCCTTTACGCGCGGGTACTCTGTCGTTCGGTAAGCTTCCAGATCGGCTAGGCTTGCTGCAGCTTGCAGGGCCCGGCTTAGCCCGCCAATGGCATCCACCAGCCCAATGCCCACGCCACGGCTGCCTGTCCATACCCGGCCCTGTGCAATTTCATGTACGTCATCACGGCTCATGCCCCGCCCTTCGCTTACACGGCTAAGGAAGGTTTCGTACATCTGCTCGGTACGGGCTTGCAGCAGTTGGGACTCTGCCGCAGACATGGGGTGGAAAGGGGTGATGCCAAGAGAGAATGCCCCTGTTTTGACGGTGTCGAAATGAATGCCCATGTTTTCTTCCAGCAGCTCGCTGGCATCCGGTATGAGCGAAAAGACGCCAATAGAGCCCGTCAAGGTATTGGGCTCTGCGAATATGGAGTCGGCAGAGGCCGAAATGTAATAGCCGCCCGAAGCCGCATAGTCGCCCATGCTCACCACCACCGGCTTCCCGGCTTCCTGAGTGAGCCGTATTTCCCGCCAGATGTTCTCCGATGCCATCGCACTGCCACCGGGGGAGTTTACGCGGAGGACAAGCGCTTTCACCCGCTCGTCTTCACGGGCTTCCTTGATGTAGCTGGTATAGTCTTTGTCGCCTATAGTGCCAGGGTTGGCTTTGCCATCCACAATAGCCCCTTCCGCATAAATGATGGCAATTTTGTCTTTTACGCTATAGTCTTTTTCAACAGGGTTGGACTTGGCATAGTCTGTCAGCCCAATCTGAGGGATCTTTTCATCGCTGTCCAGGCCAAGGCGTTCCCGCAGGGCGCTGATCGCCACGTCCCGATGCCCCAGGCCATCGATCAGGCCGGCATCCAAGGCAGCCTCAGGGTCCATGCCGGTATAGGCGTTGGCGAGCGCTCGCAATTGGCTGTCTTCTATGCCCCGGTCGGCACTTAGGTCGGAGAGGAAGTCTGCATAGATATCATCTAGGTAAGTACGGATCTGCAGGCGGTTTTCTTCGCTAAGCT
Source organism: Phaeodactylibacter luteus (assembly GCF_007993045.1). Taxonomy (GTDB): domain Bacteria; phylum Bacteroidota; class Bacteroidia; order Chitinophagales; family Saprospiraceae; genus Phaeodactylibacter; species Phaeodactylibacter luteus. Next base: position 139,414 of record NZ_VOOR01000001.1, on the reverse strand, counting down.
CATTGAACCGGTAGGGCTCCGTTGCGCCCTTGAATTTGCCAGCATAGTAAACTTGCATATTTACGCCCACCCGGTCCAGCATATCTTTAAAGAAAGGGATTTGGCTGGAAAAGCCCCGGAAGTCTACTATGCCCAAGGGGTTGAGCCAGACTTCGTCGGCAGTGGCTGCCAGGTAATAAGCCCCCTGCACATAATAGTTGGAATAGGCGACCACAAACTTGCCGCTTTCTTTGAACTTCAGCAGCGCATCGTGGATCACTTTGTTCGTAGCCAGCCCGGTGCTGAGCAGCATGTCCGGCTCTAGGAAAACCCCCTTGATGCGGTCATCCTCCGCAGCACGCCCGATAGCCGCAGTGATGGCAGTTAGCCCGAGCGTATTGTCTTTGTTGAACGCAAAAGGGTCGATCTCTAGGTTGTTGGTCTGTTCTGGGATAGCATCCTTGAAAGTCAGGTGCAGGACAGAATTGGGCTTTACCGGCTTTGGCTGGTCTGCCGAGGCGACCATCCGGCCGATAGCTATGCTGCCTATCCCAAACAGAAGGGCGAAAGCGATAAAAATGCCAAGGCAGGAAGCGAGCAAAGATTTGAGGAATTGAGGCATAACGATATTGTGGTTATTGTAACGGTTTGTGGGCAGAAAGGTGTTGGTGCAGCTGTCGGGCTATAGGAAATGCAAGTACAGACGATAGGGTTCAAAATGGCTGTTGCCGAATGTTCAAAGTTACTGAACTTGGTGCCCAGCAGTGGCAAGAAATAGATAAATGCACAGTTTTATTAGAAATAGGGCTTGCCAAGGCCAGAAAGGACAGTCAGCTACCATTTGAGCAAATCACCGGCAAAGAACCACTCGGTTCTGGGATAAAGGCCCTATTTTTGATTTAAAGATCAGCCGCAGAGCCAAATATTCGCGCAGGCGCTGTACGCTCTTTCTACAATACAACCTCACCCCAAATACCAGCAACAGCAAAATCTTAGACAAGCACCCTGCATCATGAAGTCAAATCTAACGCTTAGTTTTTCCAACCTATTATTCGCACTCTTTTGGTGCAGCCCCATACTACTGTGGGCACAGCCCATGGAAGTAGCCAATGGCGGGCCTTTTACTCCAGAAAACCTCATCACGAATATTTTCCTCGGCGATGGGGTGGAGGTCCTCGATGTCACTTTTGAGGGCAATGCTCAGTCGGTCGGTTTCTTTAGCAATGCAGACGATGAAATAGGCATTGGCCGTGGCTTGGTCATGACGACAGGCCGGGCTACCTCTCAAGGAGGGGTAGGGGTAGACCAAAACGGGAACGTGCAGTCTAGCTCGGCAATGGGCACCACTTTCACTGATCCCGATCTGCTTGACATCACGGGCGGGGTCGGCATAAACGACGCAGTGCGCTACACCATTACTTTCGTCCCCATTGCAGATACCCTGCGCTTCAATTATGTTTTCGGCTCAGAAGAATACCCGGAGTACGCTTGTTCTGATTTCAACGATGTTTTCGGTTTCTTCATCAGCGGCCCCGGCATCAATGGCCCGTACTCTAATAACGCAGAGAACATCGCCCTGATACCAGGCAGCAACTTGCCGGTGACCATCAACAACGTCAACCCTGGCCAGGTTGGGGCTAATGGCACCCTAGCTAATTGCCAGCCTCCCAGTGGCTCATTGGATTTCTCAGACTTCTACGTGCCCAATACAGGCACGGCCAATCAGCCGGTCTTCGATGGCTTTACCACAGTGCTTGAAGCTCAGGCCGTGGTTCAGCCCTGCAGTACCTACACCATCAAGCTGATTGTGGCCGATGTGAGCGACAGCGGCTGGGATTCCGGGGTTTTCCTGCAAGCCAAAAGCTTCGGCACGGGCTCCCTTGATGTAGAAGCCGCAACGGTAAGCCTCGATGGCTCCGTAGCCGAAGGCTGTGCGGAAGGGTTGCTGACGTTCAAACTGCCCAATCCTCCGGAAGCAGACTACCCGATTGACTACCAGGTGCTGGGCACCGCAGAGAATGGGGTCGACTACGCATTTATCCCGCCTGACCTATTCATCCCCGCAGGGGATACGATGGTCAGTGTGCCGATCATTGCTTTCGAGGATGGGATCGAAGAAGGCGAAGAGACTATACTGATAGATATTCAGCGGGACCCTTGCAACCGGGATACCATCACTATCCTAGTCCGTGAAAACCCCCTTGTCCCCGCAGACTTAGGCCCGGATACCACCATCTGCCAAGGCCAATCGGTCTTGCTGGACGCCACCCTGCCGGTCCCCTTGCCCGATCCGCCATCCTTTACCAATGATACCCCCGTGGGCATACCCGCCAACCCTGGGAATATTTCCATCACCTCTGAGGTCGATGTCATTGGGGTGATACCGCCTACGCTAGGGCCTGGTGTCATCCGATCGGTTTGTATCGATAGCCTCGACCACCGTTGGATAGACGACCTCGATGTTTTCCTCATCGCCCCTGATGGGCAGTTTCTGGAATTGACAACCGACAACGGAGGTAACGGGGGCAATAGCTTGGGCATAGATTACTTCATCAACACTTGCTTTACGCCAGAAGCCACTGTCAATATCAACACCGTACAGCCAACAGATAACCCCTTTACCGGCAATTGGCAGCCGGAAGGCCCGTGGAGCGACCTTTATGGTTCTGACAAAAATACCAACGGCACTTGGCAGCTACAGATTACAGATGATACCAACAGTGCAGGCGGCACCCTCTATAGTTGGACCATCACGTTCAACCCCGTTTATGAAATCAGTTACAGTTGGGCGCCCGCTGCAGGGCTGAGCTGCGCAGACTGCCCCAACCCGGTCGCTACGCCTGATACGACCACCACATATATCATGACCGCAACGGATTCTTATGGGTGTACGACATCGGATACGGTCGTCATTGAAGTCTTGCCGGCCCTTGATGCCCCAATGGTAGATTGTGGCACAGTAACTGGCAGCAGCATTACTTTTACCTGGCCAGATGTTGCTGGGGCTAGCAGTTATGAAGTGAATATAGACAGCACAGGCTGGGTGCCTGCCAATGGGGTGAACGAGCACACCATTACCGGGCTGCCATTCCTTACGGAAGTCCATATCCAGGTTAGGGGGCTGGGCGAATGCCCAGGCTTTATTGGCACTGCGATTTGCACTACACTAGATTGTACGCCGCCCGATGTTGCCCTGCTGTCCCAGCAGGATGTCACTTGTTTTGGCGGTGCCGATGGCAGTTTGACCGTTGAGGGTAGTGGCACGCTGCCCCCTTATGCTTATGCAATTGGCAGCGAGCAAAACACCACCGGACAGTTCACCGGGCTCGCGGCAGGCACTTATCAAGTTGCCGTGATTGATGGGACAGGCTGCGGCGGTGTATTGCCTGTCACCATCGTACAGCCAGACTCATTGGTGACCGAGGAGCTGGTACAACCGGTCAGTTGTGCCGGGCTGTCTGATGGGGAGGCGGGCCTGAATATTCTCAACGGCACGGCGCCCTATAGCTATGATTGGGGCGGAGGCATTACCACGCCTGTACGCACGGGCCTTTCCGCAGCAGATTACCCTTTGGCCATCACAGACGGCAGCGGTTGTACCTACAATTTTACGGTCACGGTGACAGAGCCGGACAGCCTGCTCGGCGATGTGCTGATTGGGGATGTGGCTTGTGCCGGAGATTCAACCGGCACCATTTCTCTGTCTTTTAGCGGAGGCACGGCTCCCTACGCAATTTCGTACAGCGGAGGGCTTTTGGCTGAGCCGGGCGATAGCACGGCCGTGGCCAATGTGCCTGCGGGCAGCTATTCCATCATAGTGTCAGATCAAAATAATTGCGAGCTTGCGCTGCCGGCTGAAGTTGCCGAGCCTGCGCCCATTACGCTTCAGCTGTCTGGGCAGGATGCGCTGTGTGCCGATAGCCTCAGTGGAAGCTTGAGCGTAATAGCAGCCGGGGGCACAGGGGGGCTTTCTTATATTTGGGAGGACAGCGCGGGCGCAGTAGTGAGCGGCGACAGCCTGGCATCAGGCGTGGGCGCAGGGCAGTATTACCTTGCCGTCTCCGATGAAAATGGCTGCGTGGCTACGGATTCTCTCCTCATTGCCGAGCCAGCAGCTTTGACCGCTACAGTAGATACCCTGCCGGCCTCTTGCAACGGGCTTTCAGACGGTAGCGTAAGTGTTCAGGCGAGCGGCGGTATAGGGCCTTACATTTACAGTTGGCCAGATGGCACGAACACAGCTAGCGGGCTGCGCAACGACTTGAGTTCTGGCACTTATGAGGTCAGCATTACCGATGGTAATGGCTGCTCCTTGGTTGAAGGGTTTGCAATCACTGCTCCTGCCTCGGTCTCTGTCAGTCTCACTGCCGGTGCGGTTAGTTGTGTAGGGAGCACCGATGGCGTAGCAGAAGTCATGGCAACTGGGGGCACTGCTCCCTATGCTTATCTGTGGTCTGGTGGTCAAGCGGACAGCCTCGCTTTGGGGTTTGCTGCCGGGCAGGCTGCGGTCACCGTTACCGATGCCAATGGCTGTCAGGCTATAGGCAGTGTGCTTGTGCCGGATGCCAGCCCGCTGCAGGCTGCCCTGGCAGGCGAAGGGCCTTCTTGTGCGGGCGCTACCGATGGAATGGCAGAAATAACTGCCGCTGGCGGCGCTGGCGGATTTGCATACAATTGGAGCGATGGGCAGACTGGGCCAGCTGCTGGCAATCTGCCCGCAGGGGTCATTGGCGTCACCCTTACCGATGCGAATGGCTGTACCCTAATGGACTCGCTCGAGCTGACAGAGCCGGATCCGCTCTCGTCAATGATACAATCCGAAACGGCTTCCTGCCTGCCACAGCCAGATGGAAGCGCACAGGTCACCGTTAGTGGCGGCACACCAGGGTATGAGTACGAATGGAGCGATGGGCAGACTGTGCCTGGGCCGCAAGGGCTAGAAGCAGGGGTTTACAGCGTCACCGTCACCGATGCGAATGGCTGTACCCTTTCTGATACTGTAGAAGTAGCGGGCATACCAGAAATCGAGCTAGAAGCCACAGCTGCCCCGGCAAGCTGCTTTGAAGGGGCCGATGGCACTGCTTCAGTATCCGCCACTGGTGGCGACGGCAATTATACCTACAACTGGAGCAACGGTGTTGGGCAGCCCAGCTTGAGCAACCTGACTGCAGGAGGGTATACCGTCACCGTATCCGATGGGCTGGGCTGTACTTCAGTAGCTGCTGTAACCGTACAGCAGCCGGGCGCTATCCTGATCGTGCCTGAAGTAGATATGATTACCTGCTCTGGTGGGGCGGACGGCCGGGCGGCCATTCAGGTAAGTGGCGGCACGGGCCCGTATACCGCTTCTTGGAGCAATGGCATTACAGGCTTGGAGAACACCAACCTGAGCTTGGGTACCTACACCGTCCAAGTCACCGATGCCAATGGCTGCCAAGAAATGGCGGCTGTAGAAATAACAGAAGCTAGCCCGATCATCGTTTCTTCTGATACAGAAGATGTAGACTGTTTCGGCGAGCGGACTGGTTCTGCTTCCGTCAGTATCACAGGAGGGCTGCCCCCATATCAGTACGAGTGGTCCAATGGGGCTACAGCCCCTCAGCTCGCCAACCTGGAGGCTGGTGTTTATGGCCTAACCATCACCGATGCTGCCAATTGTGAAGTAGCGGAAAACTTGACAGTCGTTCAGCCCGATGCCCCGCTTCGCGCAGAGGTGGCCCCGCTTGATGTGAGTTGTTTTGGAGAAGAAGATGGCCGGTTAGACATAGGTGTCAACGGTGGCACCCCGGCCTACCGCTACAGCATAGATGGCGATTTCTTTTCGGGCAGCAGTACCTTTATCGCACTGGCGCCAGGCAGCTACCGCGTGACGGTCACCGATGCCAATGGTTGTGCTTTCTTTTCAGACCCCGTTACTGTTGGGGAGCCTGAGGAAATTGTGGTGGACCTTGGCGGCACCCGCGCGATCCCTTACGGAGATACCATCCGCCTTGTCCCGGCTATCACAGGGGGCATAGCGCCTTTTGGGTACGACTGGTTCCCACTAGATTCTTCCATCCTGAGCTGTTTTGGCTGTAGCGACCCCCTGGCCACGGTGGAGTTCCAGCAGAATATACGCGTGGTCGTTACGGATATTGCCGGGTGTACCGGTGAGGACGACTTCAACCTTTACGCGGAGAAAATACGCCCGGTGGAGGTACCTACCGGCTTTACGCCAAATGGAGATGGCAATAACGATGTCCTCTATGTTTTGGGCCGCGAAGGGCAGAACATCGCGATAGGGGTATTCCGGGTATTTGACCGCTGGGGGGAATTGGTTTTTGAGCAGCGTGATATCGCGCCCAATATGCCATCTTCCGGCTGGGACGGCAATTACCGCAGCGAGCCCCTTCAGCCCGGCGTATACCTCTGGTATATCGAATTGGAATACCCCGATGGGCTGATTGAGGCCTTCTCTGGGCAGACCACCCTAATCAGATAAAACTTCGACAGATGCGAACATTACGATACCTGATACTGGCCTTGCCCTTGTGGCTGGCTTCCTGTGGAGGCCCTCAGCCGGATAATAGCGCTGGAGGGCAACAAGCTCCTGCTGCTGAGCGCCCGGCTTATGCCATGGCTATTCACGGGGGGGCAGGCACCATACTCAGGGAAAATATCACTCCGGAGCAAGAGGCGGAGATCAAGGCTGCACTGAATGCCGCCCTTGATATTGGGGAGGAAGTCCTGCGCAGTGGCGGCAGCAGCCGTGATGCAGTGGAACAGGCCATTATGTACCTGGAGGACTCCCCGCTTTTCAATGCCGGAAAAGGGGCTGTCTTCACCCATGAAGGGAAGAACGAGCTCGATGCTTCTATCATGGACGGCCTTACGCTGGAAGCGGGGGCGGTAGGCGGTTTGAGGCAGGTGAAAAACCCCATCCGGGCTGCTCGGGCGGTGCTGGAAAATTCTCCACATGTACTGCTCACAGGTGCAGGCGCCGAGCAGTTTGCCATTGAGCAGGGCATTGACACGGTAAGCAGCAGTTATTTCTTCACGCAAAGCCGTTGGGATGCCCTACAACGGGCAAAAGCCTCAGCTGATCAGAAGACAGGAGCGTTAGAAACGCCCGCCGACTACAAATTTGGCACAGTAGGCTGTGTGGCACTGGACCAGGAGGGGAATATCACAGCGGGCACATCTACTGGCGGCATGACGAATAAACGATACAACAGGTTTGGAGATGTGCCAGTCATTGGCGCAGGCACTTACGCAGATAATGCCTCTTGTGGGGTATCTTGTACAGGGCATGGAGAGTTCTTCATCCGCTATGCGGTAGCTCATGATCTGCACGCCTTGATGTCCTATCAGGGCATGGCTCTGTCTGATGCCGCTGATCACATTATCTTCAGCAAGCTCAAGCCTGCTGGCGGCGGTGGCGGGCTCATTGCAGTAGACAAAAACGGCAATATTGCTATGCCTTTCAATACACCAGGCATGTACCGCGGGTATGTACGCCCGGACGGCCGCTATGTCGGGCTTTATGCAGAAGAGGAGTGAGGCTCAAAACCAACGTGCGGGGTATTTTGAAAAATGCCCCGCACGTTGGTAGGTACAAAAGCCCCCTTTCAATATTCCAACATTTGCCGTACCTCAGCTTCGCTTTTGGGGCGCTCGCCAGTTAAGCGGAGCTGCAGCGCTTCATCCTTAGGCTGATTGATGCGGCGGGGGTCGGTGGTTTTCAGTACCGCCAGCTTTTGCTCTGGAGTCACCAGCCAAAGCACGGCAGAAGTGCCGTCCTGAAGCCCAGACAAAGCCTCTCCGCCAGCATAAAAGCGATAGATGGTATTGTGCGCACGGTCAACAAGATAGACCGTCTGGCTGTCATACGTCTGGCCGTATTGGTCCTCCAGCTTCAGCCGCTGCCCGCGGGGCAGGTTGACTGCAGGCTGGCTGCAGTTCCAAACCCCGAGTTTGTCTGCACGGAACCGGTTGACGACTTTCCGGGACAACAGCTGCGCCATAGCCCCTTTGTTTTCCTGCTCATAAGCAGAGAGCCGTGCCTGCCGCTCTGCTGCTGCAATCGTTTCGATCTCTGTAATCTCCTCTTCGAGCTGTGCCGCCCTTTCATTCAGCGCGGCTTCATAAGCCTGCAGCTCCATGCTGTAACGGTTCAGGGCTTTCTGGTAGTCCTCTCCGTAGAGCACAGGGCTCACTTTTAGGGTTAGGCTGTTCTGCGGGTGTACAAGTGCCAGCTCATAGTCCCGGCCATTGACCGGGCGGATGCGGACCGACTCCCATTCCACCCCAAAGGCTCTAGGGTCATAGGCGGGGCTGTCTTCTGTGATTTGCCAGATGACCCCTTCGTACATTTGCTGCAGCTGTTGCAGTTCTTTTTCCGTTTCCCCGCCCTCCGTATCTTCGATGGCAACGCTGCCGTCGAGGAAGTTCAGCTCTAGGGTAGGGCGCTCTGGGCTGGCTGGCTCTGGCCGCAGCGGTTTGACCGGTTTGGGGATGCTGTTGGCTACGCTGCTCAGCCGGTTCACCTTGCGCTGTTCGATCTCTTTTAGCGCATTGAGGAGCTCAGTTTTGTCAGCCTCGGCATCAGCCTCTCCTTTCGGCACAACCGGATCGCCAAGGAATGCCATTTGGTTGATGTCTTGGTATCTCCACTGCTCGCCCAAGGTGTCGAGGAAATAGACATTGAAGGAAGGAGGGGCAAACAGCTCATGCCCTGGCAAGAGGATTTCGGAGGCCAATTCTACATCGATGGCTTTGCCTTCCGCAAGCTTGACCGGCCGGCCGTCCTGTTCGGCATAGAGCTCTACCATCCCTGCAGACTCAAGCTGATAGGACTGCCCGGCAGAGTCGTACTGCATAGGCAAGCCTGCCAAGAAGAAGTCTACATAGTCGAACATTTCCCGAAAGAACACATCGACTTCCCCTTCGACAAGGCGGCCGTAGTCATCTGCGAAAGCAGCGGCCGGCACCGTCACCCGGGAGCCGCTCGGGTAATTGTAGACCCCGCCTACAGCTGTATTGACCCGGAAATTTGCGAAAGCCGGCTTGGGCAAATCCGGAAGGGGAGGGGAAACGAACGGCTGGCTGGCAAAATGCGCTGCTGCACTGACGGCCTTTGGGGGGCTATCAGGCTGCTGTAGGTACTGCAAGCCTGCAAACAGGAGGAGGAGCACAGCGGCAGCGGCACTGCTGATGTAGAGAGCCCGGCGCAGCGGGCGCACTTTAAGTGCCCTGCCTTGTCGGTGTTGCGCCAGCAGTTGGCTGAAATCCTTGTGCTTCCGGATTTCTTCCCGGGAAGGGATCCGAGGGTTGATGATGAATTGGTAGTTTTTGCTCATACACGTCTGGTTTAAGCCGGGTGCCAACCTCAGGAAGCGGCGATTTTTTTCTTAAGCCGGTTCAGGATGCGGAAAGCTTTAACCTTGGCATTGTTTTCGGTTATATCCAAAATGGCAGCAATTTCCCGGAAGGGCAGGCCCTCAAAGAAACGCAGCTCAATCAGGTGTAAATCATCAGGCTTTAGCGTATCCAATGCTGCTACCAGAGCAGGCATGAGGTCGGGGGCAGGCAGCCCGCCAAGCTCGTCTGCCAAGTGCGCAGAAGCCTCCTCCTCCAGTGTCACGATCTGTCTGCGGCGGTTGCGGCGGAAGTGCTGGGCAATTTCATTGGCTGCAATCCGGTAGAGCCACGCAGAAAATGGGACCCCCCTGAACTGATAGCGGGGCAGCTGTTGGAGCGCTTTCAGGAAAACTTGGGAGCACAGGTCTGCACTCAGCGCTTGGTCTGTAGTACGGCGAAAAACATAAAGGAAGATGGCTTCGTAGTAACGTTCGTAGAGCGGCTCGAACATAGCAGGATCTGCTTGAGCAGCTTGCACTTCAAGCCACTCCTCCTGCATCGCTTCGGCAGAGACGGTCCTTTTAGGCTCGCTCATAAGGACGTTTTTTGCAAGAGTACGGCTTAATTGCAAATTCGAAAGCATCCACTTATAGTTTTTTCCGGCCAGGGGGTGTTTGCTGGCATAATACTGCTTGCGCGCTTTGGTTACAGACCATGGGCGTAAATTGTGCAAGTATTTGGAAATTGCTGCCTTAGGATCGCTGGCACGGCTCCCCCCGCCGAGTACTGCCCTGTTTATATAGAGCGTGTTGGGATTTAGGTCTTCTAGTCGAAAAATTGTCCCGCTGTCTAGTGGGACAGGCCGATTACTAAAGTCCCGATACGCTCTTAACTGGCCGGCTATTTTAAACCTGAGCACAGCTTGTCGCTTTTTGAGCCAAGGGGATGGGGCCTGCCCCTGCCTGATGGCAGGAGCCGCTATGCTGCGGGGCTCGCTCTTCGCTCGGCCCTATCGGGCTTGCCACCCCTTCGCAGCGCTAGGCCGGTCCCACTCTATAGCTGGTAAGGCCTCAACGCTGTATGGGCCTGGCTTCCTCCCTGAATTTTCATTTCGCCCGCTAAACTCAAAGGAAGTGGCTTCGCCATAGCCCTGCCTGTACTGTAGGTAGGCGTAAATTCTTGATCTTCAAAACTAAACCGCTTTAAGCAAATGCTAAGGGACAGGCCGTCAGCCGCCAAACGGCTTATTGGGCCTATGCTGCTGCTGATACAAGTCAGGAGAGAGGGTTTTGCTTTTGCCCTTGCTCAGGTACTTGCGCAGTACGCCCCCTTTGACGTTGTTGACGTCAAATTCGATGATGAATGCATCTTCATCTATGGCATCTATAATGCGGTGCACCTTTTTGGAATCAATCCGGTTGAGCACAGTCTGTATCACGTCGGCATCCTGCATTTCCCCTCGGCTGCCGAACCCTCTTAACCCTTTAAGGATGGTCATGCCGATCCCGGCTTCTTTCAGCAGGGCTTCTTGCAGGGCCTCCCGCTCTTCACTGACGATCATCAGCCCAATGTAGTCTTCGAAGCCTTCGAAGATGAAGTCGATGACTTTGCCCGTTACGATAAAAGTAAGGATAGAGTAAAGGGCCACTTCGATGGAAATAAGCCAGGCCGTGATGCCGAACAAGACGGTATTGAACCCAAGTATGATGGTGCCAATAGGCAGCCCGAAGCGGTCGTGCAGGTAGATGCCCAGTATTTCCGACCCATCGAGTACCGTGCCGTTTTTGATGGCCAGCCCAATGCCGGCCCCTAAGAAAATCCCTCCAAATATGGCGATGAGCAGTTTCTCTTCGGTCACTGCTTCGAAGTTTTCATAGTGGAGCACTACGGCCAGGGCCAGCACAGACAAGATGGACTTGACCATGACCCGCCTGCTCAGTGTGAGCCAACCGGCAATAAAGAAAGGGATAGAAGCAATGGGCAGTATATAGGAAATTTCTACTGGCAAAAACTCCCCGATCAATATGGCAATGCCGGTGACGCCTCCATCTAGGAAGCCATTGGGCAGTAGAAAGGCCTTTAGCCCAATGCTGGCCAGGAGTACCGCAAATCCAATCTGTAAGTACTCGCTCAGCAAACTGCTTATCTTGTTCTTGATGGCCATCTGTATCGTGTTTGTCGATAGCGGCTGCCCGAAGGGCCAGCCTGAAAATCGAAGGTAGGTAAAATTCAGGTGTGGCCTTGATAGGGCCTTGGGCAGCAAGCGCTTTGGTACCGCAGTTGACAGGTACTGGAAAAGGCCAGCCCCTTGCCATGTGGCAGTCGCGGAAACGCTGAGAGAAAAGTTAGGTTAGCATACAGGCAGGGTTTTGAAAAAAAAATGTATATTAGCGCTACCGAAAGAGGTCATTCTTTCGAGAATGATCATCTAGTGTAGGCAGGCATTGTGTCCTGCCTACCCCTTTTGACAGACAGCCAAGGTTTTAGAGCAAGCCGGGCCGTTGGGCAGCTTTTTTTGTAAAGCGCATAAAACAGTACCAGCAGCTTTCGCTGGACATCCACATACCCTTTATTTTTACTTTCGTACGGTCAAGCCCCTTTCTTACAAGGGCCTAAATTCCTCATGGTATCTGACTATGCTAATGCCTTGGGCACTCTTGTGTCTGCCCTGTCGTTTTCAGCCCCAGCCTGAAAACTCCATCTTAATTTGCTACTTTTGTTCCTCTTGCCTACCGTTCTTAACTGATAATTACCATCTTTCTCTTAAACTGAGCCTCCCTAAGGCCTCCCGTAAGGGTATTTATCTACTATGTAACTAACTCCTGATCCGTATGAAAAAAAAGACGATTACAATTTTGCTGTGTGCGCTAGCCCTAGTGTCTGCATTTTCGGTGCAGGCACAGCGCAATTGTGCTACTATGGACCATCTGCATCAGCAAGAGCTGACACACCCCGAGCGCATTCAGCGGCTGCAATCTATCGAGCAGCATACCGCGCGCGTGCTTCAGCGGCAGTCCCGTGCCGTCAATGGCACCATCACCATCCCTGTCGTGGTCCATGTGATTTACAATGCCCCGGCTGAAAATGTCAGCGCCGCACAGGTACAGTCTCAGATAGATGTGCTCAATGACGATTTCCGCCGGCTCAACGGTGACGCATCTAGCACCCCGGCTATATTCCAAGGCGTAGCCTCGGATGTGGAGATCGAGTTTTGCCTGGCCGCCACAGACCCCAACGGCAACCCCACAGATGGCATCACCCGTACTTTCACTTCAACCACTTCCTTTCCCACGAACGACAACATGAAGTTTAGTGCAACGGGAGGTACAGATGCCTGGCCGGCATCAGCTTATCTCAATATTTGGGTGTGCAACATCAGCGGCAATATCTTGGGGTACGCACAGTTCCCCGGTGGCCCTGCTGCAACCGACGGCGTGGTCATTGACTACCAGTATTTTGGCACCATTGGCACAGCTACGCCTCCTTTCGACCTTGGGCGTACAGGCACTCACGAGGTGGGGCATTACCTCAACCTTCGCCATGTATGGGGAGACGGCGGCTGTGGTGTAGACGACCTGGTAGCAGATACGCCCCTTGCCGGCGCACCGAACTACACCGGGGCCCCTTGCTCTTTCCCCGGCCCAAATACCTGTGATGAAGGCGCAGGCGATCAGCCGGATATGTTCCAAAACTACATGGACTATTCCGACGATGGCTGCATGAACCTCTTCACTGAAGGGCAGAAAGCCCGCATGCGCGCCCTGTTCGAGCCCGGCGGCCCCCGCGCCAGCTTGCTGAACTCCACCGCCTGCAACCCGCCAGTGCCGCCCACTTGCGACGATGGTATTCAAAATGGCGATGAGACCGGCGTAGATTGTGGCGGCTCCAATTGTGCCCCTTGCCCTTGCAATGACGCTAACCTGACCCTCACTATCACCTTTGACAATTACCCTGAGGAAACGGCTTGGGAGATCACCGATGCCTCAGCTGCAGTAGTAGCCTCTGGCGGTACTTACGGAAGCGAGCCTGACGGCTCTACCATTATCGAGAACATCACTCTGCCGGGCGGTGACTATACCTTTACCATCACGGATACCTTTGGCGATGGCATTTGCTGTAATTTTGGCAGTGGCTCCTATGAGCTCATAGACGGCAGTGGGGCCATCATCGCTGCCGGCGGAGCATTTGATGAGGAGGAGTCTACTTCTTTTTGTATCGAGGCTCCTACGGATGAGGTCCTCGTTAGCCCCAAGGCTCTGCTGATGGGCAGCATCAACCTCTTATCACCCGGCAACCCTGTGCTCATGAAAGACGACTTGCGCGTTGCTGGCAGGATACCCCTGGCGCAGCCGTATGCTGCTATAGCCGGGTTGAACCATTCTGGGGCAGAGGAGATCACCGATCCGCTTGTGCTCTCCCAAACCGGCAATGATGCCATAGTGGATTGGGTGCTCGTTGAGCTCAGGGACCCCGGCAGCCCCGCCACCATACTCGCTACCCGGGCTGCGCTCTTGCAGCGCGATGGCGATATTGTCGATGTGGATGGGGCCTCCCCAGTAGTTTTCAATGTCAGCCCTGGCAGTTACCAGGTAGCGGTGAGGCACCGAAACCATCTGGGCGTGATGACTAAATCCCCGCTTTCCCTCAGCGAGGTTTCGGTCCCTATCGACTTCACAGATGCGGGGCTCGATGTATACGAGCGCAGTGCCAATGTAGACGGCGCAGAGCGCTACCCTCTTGGAGGCGGCTCAGCGGCACTATGGGGCGGGAAAATCAGCAGTACCCTCGGCCAGGTCAGCTATATTGGGCAGAACAACTCTTCCGATGGGGTCTATGCTGCCATTGTCAACGACCCTTCCAATCCAAATGGCAGTCAAAGCGCTATAGTGCCAGGCTATCTGACCTTTGATTTGAACATGGACGGCGTCGCCAAGTATTCTGGTTCAGCCAACGAGGTAGACCTGATATTTAATGCGGTCCTTCTCAACCCTTCCAATGGGGCTGGCGCGGCTACATTTACCTTCAGAGAACAGCTGCCTTAGTGCCCTACCGGTAAAAAAGCATTATGCTTTAGCTGCCCCCTGTTTGTCATCTATCATGGCAGGCAGGGGGCAGTTCGTTATTGGCTTTATGATGGCATCGGCCTAGCGCTGCGGAGGGGTGGCAAGCCCGGTAGGGCCGAGCGGATAGCGAGCCCCGCAGCATAGCGGCGCCTGCCCTCAGGCAGGGGCAGGCCCCATACCATCTGGCTATGCTGGCACTGCAGGTAGGCGTAAATCCTTGTTTTTCATAATAGAACCGCTCCAGACAAACGCTTAATGCCTATCTTTTCCGAAAGAAGAAAATATACCTGTGGTTTGTGCAATCCGCCCGGCTGATGCATCGTCTTAGGACATAACGGGCTTTTATGCTGCCAAAAATCAATACTATGTTACCCAATATTTTCTCTGCGCTGATCTCGATTGTGCTCACTGCCGCTTTGGGGCTGCCGACAACAGCGCCTAGCTCCAACCCCAACCCCATACCTATGCCAACTCAAGACCCCGGCTATCAGCAAGCTTGGAGGGCCATCGACTCCCTCGAAAATCAAGGGCTTGTAAGATCTGCATTAGAACAGGTGCAAGCATTGCGCGAACGCTTGCGCGAGGACCAAGCCCTTCCGCATATTGCCCGTGCTATTATTTATGAAAACAAGTACCAGAGCCAGCTGGAAGAAGATGGCATGGCCAAAGCCATCAAACGGATGGAAGGTGAAGCAGCAGCTGCCCCGGCCCCGCTCAAACCGGTCGTCCACAGCCTGTTAGGAGAGCTCTACAGCCGCTACCTGCAAGAGCGGTATTGGCAGCTGCGCGGCCGTACCCCGGTAACGGGCGAGCGGCCAGATGATATAAAACTTTGGGACATACCACAGCTGCTCGATGCTGCTGCTGCTCACTACCTTGCATCCGTAGAAGATACCTCCACTTTCAATATACCCATCACCGAGTGGCGCCCGATCACTATGCAGTTGGAGGAAGAAGCGGTCGCGCTGCGCCCTACGCTTTATGATTTTCTGCTGCACCGCGCGGTAGATTATTTCTCCAATGACCGGTCCTTCCTTTCTGAGCCGGTTTACCAATTCGTCCTCCGGGATAGCGCCGCATTTGCTCCGGCCAGGGCATTTGCCAGCCACACTTGGGCTGCTCAGGATACTTCCGCGCTGAGCCTTAGGGCCCTACAGCTCTTCCAGAAAGGGCTCCGGCTAAGGCTATCGGGCAACAGCCCTTCCGCCTTGGCTGATCTTGACCTCAAACGGCTCCAATTCGTCTATCAGCAATATACCGGCCCGGATAAAGAAGCCCAATACGAGAAGGCCTTGTCCCAGGCAGTGCAGGCCTACCCTGAAACATCTGAGCAGGCCATGGCCTTGCACGCCCTCTCCCGGTTTTATTATCAACAAAGCCTGTCTTATGAGCCCTTTCAGGACACTGCCTACCGTTGGAAGGCTGCCCTGGCGCTGAAAACCGCCCAACAGGCGATAGCAGATTTCCCAGAGAGCTATGGCGCCAAACAGTGCGAGAGCCTCATCAGCCAGATCCGACAGCCTTCCCTGACCGTACACGGCGAACAAGTGGTATTGCCCGGGCAGCCTGTGCTCATTGGGCTACATTACAAAAACCTGCCCAAGCTCTACACCCGGCTGATTGTGCTGCCAGCTATGGAGTGGCAACAACAGCAGTCTTTCCGGAATAGTGAAGCCTTGCAGCAGCTGGCTCGGCAGGAGCCACAATTTGAAAAGGCTATAGCCTTGCCCAGCCCCGCCGACTATCAGCACCACCGTACGGAGTTTGCACTGCCCGCACCGGCAGCCGGGCACTATGTTATGCTCTACAGCGATAACCCCGGATTTGAAGGGCAGGAAGCGCTCTCTGGCGCGCTCTTTTTTACCGTCACCCAAGCCGGCGCCCTTTACCAGCAGAGCACAGGGCAGCTCCTTCTTGCCCACCGCCTGACTGGCGAGCCGCTGCGGGGCATACCGGCTGCTTTTTACCGGCAGGAGTACAACCCCCAAAAACGGCAAAGCGAATGGAAGAAAATCGGGCAGGGAGAATCTGGCCCCGACGGGTTCCTTGACCTGACAGCCTATGGCCGCCGGGGCACCTACCTGATGCTGAAGGAAGGGCAGACGGATATCCTGTTGCCCTCCAGTTTGTCGTTCTACCCTAATTCCAAGGCCGATCAGTCTGGTTTGGAGGCCCGGTTTTTCCTGGACCGTGCCATCTACCGCCCCGGGCAAACCATATACTTCAAGGCGCTTGTCATGAAACGGGACAAGGACGGGCTGCCCCAAGTCGCCGCGAAACAACCTGTTGTCGTCACCTTGAGAGATGCGAACTATCAGGAAGCAGCTAAGCTCAACTTGAGGGCCAACGAGTACGGGACGGTACAGGGCAGTTTCACCGCTCCTTCTAATGGCTTGCAAGGGCAAATGCAACTGCAAGCTGATGTAGGCGGCAGCATCTCTTTTTCGGTGGAGTCTTATAAAAGGCCCAAGTTTGAAGTCAGCCTGTTGCCGCTTTCTGGCACGCCATCCTTGGGCGATACGGTTGCCATACAAGGGAAAGCTCAAGATTATGCTGGCCCAGCAGTAGGCCAGGCTACGGTACGCTACCGGGTTGTCCGGCAAACCCGGTTCCCGTGGTGGGATTGGTGGCGCCCTTTGCCGCCTTACGGGAGAGAGGAACAGGAAATCGCTCAGGGCGAAACGGCGACTACTGTGGATGGAGCATTCGAAATCACCTTCCCGGCTCTGCCGGACCCTACGGTGCCTGCAACGGCCTTTCCTGAATTTACCTATGCTGTCCAGGCCGAAGTTACTGATGGTACAGGAGAGACGCAGGCTGCCGTCCGTACGGTACGCCTGGCTTACCTACGCCTGAAGGCCAGCTTACAGGTGGCGGCTCAAGCCGACCGATCTGCCGGCAGCCTCTCTATTGGGGTGGCCACCCAAAATCTAGACGGCCAGCCGCAAGCAGCGCAAGGGCAGGTAGAGGTTTATGCCTTGCAAGGGCCAGGCCGGCCTATGGTCAACCGCTATTGGCCCCGGCCTGATCTGCCTCTGCTGAGCCGGGAAGATTTTGCGGAGCAGTTCCCTAACCTTCCTTATGAACAGGAGTCCGAGCCCGCCTTTTGGCCCGAAGGGCAGCTGGCTTACCAAACAGAGATGGAGACCAAAGGCAGTGATTCCCTGTCTATTCCTGTACAAGATTGGGCGCCAGGTTATTACAAAATAAAAGCAGCTTTCATCGGCCCTGACGGGAAAGCGGTCCGCACGCAGGCTATCGTGCATCTCTATGATGCCAAGGCCCGGCAGGTCAGCGAAGCTGTTGCGGCGTGGATGGCTCCCGAAACCCCGAACCCCTTAGAGCCCGGAGAGGCCGCATCCGTGCTGCTGGCCTCTGCGGGCGGCCAATGGCACATCTGGGCAGAATCTGAAAGAAGTGGCGGGGAACAGGTAGGAGAGTGGCTCAAGGGAGCCTCTTGGTACCGATACACCTTACCTCTGACAGAAGCAGACCGGGGCGGCGCTTTCCTGCATTTCCAGGCCGTTCGCTTCAATAGGGCCTTTTCCTGGCAGCACCGGGTAGAGGTGCCTTGGAGCAATAAAAAGCTGCAAATCAGCTACGGCACCTTCCGGGATAAACTGCAGCCTGGAAGTGAAGAAGAATGGTCGCTCATCATTGAAGGCCCCGGAGGAGAAGCAGTTTCCGCAGAGGTGCTGGCCTCCATGTACGATGCCTCTCTCGATGTCTTCCGGCCCAACTCGTGGTGGCTATCGCCTTACCCCTCTAATTATAGCCGCAATTACTGGTCTGCACAGTCTTTTACCGGCATTTACGGCATTGCTTACCAACAGCCTGGCATCGCCCCCGGGCCAGGTGCCCGTACTTACCCTCAGCTCAATTGGTTCCGTTGGGGGAATTACTATTACCGGGGGGCTGTGCAGCAGCGCAATATGCCACAGCCCGAAATGGCCCCTATGATGGACAGCGCTGCCGCTATGGAGGAAGTGGCCGCTACTGTCATGCTCGCTCCGGGCGCTAAAAAAGCAGAAGCAACAGGCGGCGGGCAGCCACCTGAAGAAACGGGCTATTCCGGGCAGGAAGCGTTGCCGCCGCCCCCGCCCCGCACCAACATCAAGGAGACGGTTTTCTTTTTCCCAGAGCTGCGTACAGATGCGGATGGGCGCGTCATCCTGAAGTTCCGTATGAACGAGGCGCTCACCCGCTGGAAATTCCAAGTGCTCGCCCATACCCAAGACCTTTCTTATGCTTCTTCAGCAAGGGAGGTCGTAACCCAAAAGGAACTGATGGTGCTGCCTAACCCTCCCCGTTTTGTGCGCGAGGGCGACCGCCTGCGCCTTCCGGCTAAAGTCAGCAATTTATCCGGGAAAGCCATAAAAGGCCAGGCCCGGCTGGAGCTCTTCGATGCCCTGACGATGCAGCCCATAGACCTGGAGTGGGGCAATCTGGCCCCTCAGAAGGGCTTTCAGCTGGAGGCAGAGGGCTCTCAGACATTGTACTGGGACTTGGCTGTGCCCAAAGGCAGCGCCGGGGCCATCGTCCACCGCATAACCGCTCAGGCTGGGGCGTTTACCGATGGGGAAGAACAATATCTTCCTGTTCTGACCAACCGCATGCTCGTCACGGAATCTATGCCGCTCCCCTTGGGCGGCTCCGAAGAGCGCTCCTTCCGGTTTGAAAGCATGGAGGCCGCCATGCAGTCCACTACCGCTACGCCTCATCAATTCAGCCTGGAGTACACGCCCAACCCTGCTTGGTACGCGGTTAAAGCTTTGCCTTATCTAATGGAGCAGGGCAATGCCTGTACGGAGTTCTTGTTCAACCGTTACTATGCCAATGCGCTAGCCAGTACGCTCGCACAACAGACCCCGGGCTTGCAGCGGGTTTTTGACCAATGGCGGGCAAGTGATGCCCTGCTCAGCGAACTGGAGCGCAATGAAGACCTCAAACAGTTGGTGCTCGAACAGACGCCTTGGTTGAGGGATGCGCAGGGGGGAACGGAACAGCGCAAGCGCATTGCGCTTCTGTTCGACCTCAACCGTATGGCTTACGAGCAGGAGACTGCAGTACGGGAGCTTGCAAAGCTGCAGAACCCCGACGGCGGCTTCCCTTGGTTTGCCGGCGGCTACTCCAATTGGTACATCACACAGGCGCTTGTTCAAGGCATTGCCCGCCTGCAAGCATTTGGTGCGGGCAGCCAACACTCCCTTGCCCATTCTGACGCACTCCCGCAGGCCCTGCGCTTCCTGGATGAGCAGGCCGAAGCTTTTTACGAGCGACAGTTGAAGGAGGAGCAGCTCTCCCTTTCCCCAATTATGGTGCACTACCTCTATACCCGGGGCTTTTTTGAGGAAGCCCCTCTGGCAAAGGGCGCACAAACCGCTTACGATGCTTACCTCAACCTTGCCAAGGGGGAGTGGCTGAAGCAGGGGCTGTACGAAGAAGCGATGTTGGCCCTCGTTTTCCAACGCCAAGGTTGGCAAAAAGAAGCTGCCGGGATAGTGAACAGCCTGCGGGAAAGGGCCCTGTGGGATAAAGAGCTTGGAATGTACTGGAAGCAGCAGGGCGGCTACCACTGGCACGAGCTGCCTATCGCTACCCATGCTATGCTCATGGAGGCCTTTGCTGAGGTAGCGCCTACAGATACGGTTTCAATAGCCCAAATGAAAACCTGGCTGCTGCGGCACAAGCAAACCAACCATTGGAAGACCGGAAAAGCTACCGCCGATGCGGTTTATGCGCTGCTCCGCTTTGGCCCCAACTGGCTCGCTGAATCCCAACCCGCAGAGATCCGTTTCCCGAAAGGGGGAAGGCAGGCGCAGGGGGCTCTTGAAATGGCTATGGCTGAAACAGAAGCCGGCACCGGCTACTTCCGGGCCAATTGGGCGGCTTCCGACATCACGCCATCACTAGCTACTATCGAGGTGGCCAACCCCAACTCCGGTATTGCCTGGGGGGCAGCTTATTATCAGTACTTTGAAGAACTGGACCGTGTTCAGGAGTTCAAAGACACCCCTCTGAAGCTGAACAAACAGCTTTTCCTAGAGGTGAATACGGATGAAGGGCCGCGCTTGCAAGCATTATCCGAGGGGGCTACAGTACAGCCTGGGGATAAAGTCGTGGCCCGTATCGAACTGCGCGTAGACCGCCCGATGGAGTTTGTCCACCTGCAGGATATGCGGAGCAGCGGGCTTGAGCCTGAAAACGTCCTAAGCCAGTACAAATGGCAGGGCGGGCTAGGGTACTACGAGACGACTAAGGATGCGTCTACGGATTTTTTCATGGACTACCTGCCAAAGGGCACTCACGTTTTCCAATACGCGCTTAGGGCAGTCCATGAAGGCAATTTCTCCAACGGTACCGCACAAATTCAATGCCTGTATGCGCCAGAGTTCAGCAGCCATGCTCAAGGCATACGGTTGGAAGTGAAACGGCAATAGCCACCAATGGGCGGGAATGGGGCCGTTGTTTCTTTGGGGCCTGCCCCTGCCCGATGGCAGGGGCCGCTATGCTGCGGGGCTCGCTCTTCGCTCGGCCCTATCGGGCTGGCCACCCCTCCGCAGCGCTAGTCCGGTCCCATCGTATAGCCGATGAGTCCTAGGCGCCTTCGGTATTGGGGGCTACGCCCAGCAAATAGGCGTTGCCTCAAAGCGAAGCCATACTATTCATGCCTTTGGGGCAGCTCAACTTCAATGCCCGAAGACGGCATCGTAAAACCGGAATAGTTTTTCCTCTTCCTTGCCCCAGTGCAGGGCTTCGGCCGCGTGCAGCGCTGCACCCTGTATTTTTTCATACCAAGCGGTGTCGTCCAGCAAAGGCCGTACTGCACCAGCTATGGCCTCAGGGGTAAGCTGCTCAAGCAGTACAAAACCGGGGTGCTGTTTGTAAAGGGCCTTGTACTCGGGGAAAGCCATGTGCAGTCCTGGCAAGCCCGCCTGCATATAATCAAAGGTCTTGTTGGCCAAGGAGAAGTAATAGCTGAGCCCTTTATTTTCCAAGAGATTGAGCCCTATGCTCGCTTTAGGGGTCAGCTCAGCTAGGGCATCAGGGGTGAGGTAGCCCCAAAAGCGTACCCGCCCGCTGAGCCCCATGGTAGCGGCCTGCTGACGGAGGGCATCTGAACAATCGCCCTCGCCAGCCAGCCAAAGAGTGGTGCCTGGCAAGTGGGGCAAGGCTGCAATCGCAACTTCCAGCCCCCTGCCTTCGTTTAAGGCCCCCTGGTAAAGCAAGATGCGGGGCTCTGGGCGGGGGAGCACTGCGGGCACAGGCCGGGGGAGGGGCACATTCCGGATCACTTCAAATGGCACCCCGTACCGCGCTTGGAAAACCCTTGCCAGCTCACCTCCTACGGTATAGGCATATTGGATACGGGGGATCAGTGTCCGGGCCAAGCCTTCCCATACCCGTTGTACTATTGGCCGGCGCACCACTTCCGGTACTTCAGTGAAGTATTCGTGAGCGTCGTAAATACAAGGCTTGCGCCTAAGGGCGCACCAAAGCCAGGCTGGCAGCAAGGTGTCCAAGTCTACTGCGCACAGCGCATCAAAGCGCTGTACGGACAGCCATAGGAACAGCCGGATATTGTACTCCAGGTAAAACAGCTTGCCGGATTGCCATCGGCAACGCAGGCGGATTTGCCGAAAGGGCTCTTTAGACAACGGGCGGGAGGCTGTGCGCACTCTGCCCACTAGCACCACTTCATACCCCCTACGGCTCAGGCTTCTGCAAATGCGGATCATGCGCTGATCGTAGGTGAGGTCATTGGTTACCGTGCAGATTATTTTTTCCAATGCAGCTTATCTTCTGTTTTATCTATGTAGCCTTCATCCAGCAAGTACTCTAGGGCACGCAGCACCTGCTCGTGCCGGTTGGGCGGAAAAGACTCCATAAGCTGATTCACGTTCAAGGGCTCCCTTACGAGGACCATTTCTATCTTCGCCTGATAGCGCTTGTAGTCTTCCTGGCTCAATGCTGCTTTGTTGCGGCCGGTGCACACATCACAGATGCCACAGCGCTCGCTTGAAGTTTCGCCAAAATAAGCCAGCAGTTGTTGGGGCCTGCACTGTGGCAGCTCTGCGTACCGGATAGCTTGTTGGATGCGCTCGTACTGCCGGTTTTTACGGAAGTTGTGCAGCTGATGATCGAGCAAGAGGTTGTCGGCATCTACCCGCTCCTTAAGGAAAAGCAGCTGAGGGGAATCTTTCTGTTCTTCGTACACCACAATCCCGTCTTGATGCAATTTGCGCAGCATCTTGATCAGCTCCCCCTTGGGCAGTTTCAGCGCTGCAGCGAGCTGCCCTTCCCGAATACGGATGGTAAAGTTGAAAGCTCCCTGATAAGTGCGCAGGATGAGCTTCAGCAGTTTGTCCAATTTTGGGTTGCGCAGCTGATAATCGTAAAGGACCTCCTTGCCCACCTTGATGAAGAGGGAGGAAGGGACAAAGACGGACTCAGTCAGGGCTATCCAGCCAGATTGCTCCAGAATGCGCAGGGCACTGTAAACCTGGAAAATATCCAGCTGGAAGTTTTGAGCGAAAGCGATCAGGTCAAAGTCGAAGCTCTGCCCCTCACCGCTGCCTACTGCCAGCTGCAGGTAGCTGCCCAGTGCCCGGTATACCCGCCTCACTTCTGACAAGGGAGGGAAGGACTGCTCAAACTGCCGTAGGAGGCGCTCCCCGTCAGTGGGCTGATAAAGCAGCACTGCGTAGGATTTCTGCCCATCGCGCCCAGCCCGCCCAGCTTCTTGGAAGTAAGCCTCTAAGCTGTCCGGTAGTTCTAGATGGACGACGGCCCGCACGTCCGGTTTGTCTATGCCCATCCCAAATGCATTGGTACAGGCCATCACCCTGCAGGCCCCTTTCATCCAGGCTTCCTGTTTGGCTGTGCGCCCTTCGCTAGAGAGGCCAGCGTGGTAATAATCAGCTGCAATGCCGTGGCGGCGCAGCAGCATGGCCACTTCCTTGGTCTTCCGCCGGTTGCGCACATAGACGATACCGCTGCCTTTTACCCTTTTGAAAATATCCACCATTTTCTGGGCTTTGCCTTCTTCGTACAGCACGGAATAGGACAGGTTGCTTCGGGAAAAGCTTTTTTGGAATACCTGCTCTTCGGGGAAGCCCAGCTTCTCCTGTATATCGGCCACCACTTCGGGGGTGGCAGTAGCGGTCAGGGCCAGCACAGGCACCCCCTTGGGCAGGAGCTCTCTGATCTGGGCGATCTCGAGATAAGGCGGGCGGAAATCGTACCCCCATTGGGAAATGCAGTGGGCTTCGTCCACAGCTAAAAGGTTGACCTGCATACGGCTGATGCGGGCCTGCGCTAAATCGGTCTTCAGGCGCTCGGGCGACAGATACAAAAACTTGATGTCCCCATACACACAGTTATCCAGGATGCGGTCAATATCCTTGTGCCGCATACCGCTGTATATGGCTTCGGCTTTGATGCCCCGCTTGCGCAGGTTTTCTACCTGATCTTTCATGAGGGCAATCAAAGGGGAAACGACAATGCAGATGCCTT
The DNA here is from genome assembly GCF_007993045.1 of Phaeodactylibacter luteus. Classification (GTDB taxonomy): domain Bacteria; phylum Bacteroidota; class Bacteroidia; order Chitinophagales; family Saprospiraceae; genus Phaeodactylibacter; species Phaeodactylibacter luteus. The sequence goes on along the minus strand of NZ_VOOR01000001.1, from coordinate 115,517 downwards.
CTTTGGCCAGGGCAGGCACCTGAAAGCAAATGGACTTGCCCCCTCCTGTAGGCAAAAGGGCTAGTGTATCTTTCCCTTCGAGGGCAGACTGTATGATGTCTTCCTGCATGGGGCGGAACTGCTCGTACCCCCAGTATTGCCGCAAAATCTCAATGGGTGCCCTGCTCAATCGTACGTCATTTTGGTACGCTCGGAAATTACGAACTCATTGTGGATAAACAAAGGAAGTGCGGTTAGGGCTGTACAAAAGCCATCTGAAGCTTGCCGCTTGGTTTTCAAGGTGGGCTTGTGGCTTTTTGAGGAGGAGGGGCAACAAAAAAGGGCACCTATTGGTGCCCTTTCAGGATATTCAGTGGAGGTAGACGGAGTCGAACCGACGACCTCTTGCATGCCATGCAAGCGCTCTAGCCAGCTGAGCTATACCCCCTGAGTAAATCACGCCTTTCTTATAAAGCGATGGCAAAAGTAAAACCTTCTGCTGAAAGGTGCAAGCCTCTACGGCAGACAAATGATAAAAATTATTTTTTGCGTTCAAAGATCTGTACGTAGCCGCCTATGTCTGCTACCGGTTCGTAATATTTAGTGCGGTAGGCAGCAAAGCGCTCATCTTCAACCGGCACCCGGAAAACCATGAAGCGGGGGTTGGCGGCTGTGATTTTTCGGATTTCGTTGTCAAGGGGGATTTCCATAGCTTCGATGTGCTTGTCGAGCCAGAAAAGGGAAGGGTGGACGTAGCGGGTCAGTGGCAGGCGGTCGGTCAGGTAATAGATGGCCTGATCTTCTTGGGTGTAGATGGCTTCCCCAGGTTGCAGGCGTGCGTCAATATACGCTGCGGCAGCTCTGACATTATCGGGGCGGTCGAGATAGTCCTTTTTCTGCAGCAGCAGATGGCCGATGAGCAGCAGGCCTAAGAGAGGGTACCCGATACGCGGCCGGCGGGCCCAGCGGAGCCAGGAAGGGGTTTGTTGGGCAGGCAGGCTGAAAAACTCCCCGGCAAGGAAGCTGAACGGAAGCATAAACTGAATGTAGTAATGCCCGAACGCATTGCCCGGGATAAGCACAGAACAAAGGGTCGCTATTGACCAGATGATGCCGAATAGGCGGGTATCGCCCGGCAGCTCTTTTTGCCGTAAGGCGATGACATAGAGTAAGGTGGCCGGCAGGAAACGGGCAAAAAATTGGAAAAAGAAACCCAGGTAATGCCCTAGCCCGCGAGAGGACGGATACCGGCCCGCAACCGTGAAGGAGTGGAACCAGAACGTATCGAAGTGGCCCTGCTTGAGGTACCAGGAAATGACTAGGGCGAAGGGCAGGGCTGCGCCAATGGCCATGACAAATGCACGGGCTAAGGCTTTGACTACATTGCCTTCCCGTGTAAGCGCCAAAACCACGAGGAAAAGCCCCCAGGCTAGCCCGTCAAACAGCACGACATACTTGATGACGAAGCCGGCCCCCAAGCCTATGCCGGCCAGGAAATACCCCCATACCGGGGGCTTGCTAAGGAATATCCAAAGAGATAGCGCGGTGAACAGGTTGAAGTAGGTCTCTGTATTCGGAGATACCCCGTAGCGGGTATAAATGGAGTTGAGCAGAATGTAAAGGATGCCGGCAGCCAGACCGGCCGCATGCGTACTGCCCATGCTCCGCTTGGCCCGGTAGAGGAAGAACGACGTCAGGCCAAGGGTAAGGGCTGCTACGAGCCGATATCCGAATATGCTGTGCCCAAGCAGCGGTTTGAGGGCAGCGAAGATCAGGAATATCCCAATGGGCTTGGTGTCTATGTAGTCTACCTGATAGGTATGCCCTTTGCTGATGGCATCTGCAATAACGAGGTAGGTCGACTCGTCGTGGTCAATGACCGAAGGGAAAAAAGACAACAGCCTTACGACGACTGGCAGTAAGAGCAGAATGAGGAAGGCTTTCTGTTGTTGTGTCATATCTAAAGTTGGCAAGTCATTTCCTGGCTTGATCCGCAGGAGGGCGGTTTCAGGGTGTAAAGGTCGCAGATATTTTTGAAAAAGAAAGGGAGAGGAGGATACGAAGTGCCCAGACGGGCGGCGGTATGGAGAAGGCCCTTTGCAAAGGCAAGCCCTATCGGTGCTTGTAGGGGTTATCCAGCCATGGGCTGCGAACTGCTTCTCAGCTACTCTAAGTCAGCGCGCTTGCGCAGAATCAGTGCGATCTGCTCTACAATATCCAAATTGTCGCGCTTTCGCAAATAGCTGGCCTGACGTGCGAGGTGTGCCAAGCCTTCCAGCCCGGGCTGGCCTGCGAAGACAGCTGCTGCGTCGCCATGGTTCCAGTATCCGCTCTCATCAGCCACTTCTAAGTCGTGTAGGTATTTGGATTGGAGGTAGCGCAGGAGGTGGACGATAGCGATGTGGTTGTCGGGCGGCAGCTCTGTAGTAGGTGCTGCGATCCAAGTCGGGGTGACCTCATAGTTGTGGGCGGCACTGAGCGCGACCTGCACGGGGGAGGTAAGCACGCCTGAGGCCCCAAAGCAGAACAGGAGGGGCTGCCGTGCGCTGGCAATTTTTAGGGCTATACCCTTGAGGCCGAGGTTGCCAACTACTTCAGGCTGGCCAGAAGTGCTGAGCTGAATATGTGCGGAAGGGCGGGTGTTCCAGGGGGCATCGTACCACTGCACACCCCAGCCCAGCGAAGCAGCGATGTCCTCAACTTCTTCAAGGAAAGCAGAAAGCTGCCGCTTGTCTGTCAGCGCCCCTTGGTAATGTAGTGCGAAAGCCATTAGGCAGGCTGCAGCCCTGCCCGGCTGGCAATTTGACGGGCAATGATCTCTCCGTGGCCCCGTGTATTTTCGATAAATAGGCGGTTGGTCTCCATGCCAGCACAAAGGACCCCCGCGAGATATACATTGGGCAGGTTGGCCGATTCGAGGTTAGCTGCATCGTGTGCGGGTATGCGCTCTTTGCCAGGGGAAACCTCCAGCCCCAGCTTTTGGAGCAGCCCATAGTTGGGCTGATACCCGGTCATCGCCATTACCCAGTCGTTGGCGATCCGGAAGGCTCCTTCGGGGCCCTCAAGGACTACATCGTCTGTATGGATAGCCTTCACCCGGGTATTGAAGTAAGCCGAGATGCTGCCTTCTTTGATCCGGTTCTCTATATCTGGCTTGATCCAGTATTTGACGCCCTTGTAGATGTCATTGCCCCGAATGGCCATACTCACCTCAGCCCCTTTCCTCCAAAGCTCAAGAGCGGTTTGGCAGGCCGAATTGGCAGCACCGACCACAAGCACCCGTTGCCCGATATAAGGGTGTGCGTCATCATAATAATGTTTGACCTTAGGCAGCTCTTCTCCAGGCACTTGCATGAGGTTGGGGGTATCGTAAAAACCGGTAGAGACAACCACGCTGTGCGCACGGTACTGTTGCCGGGAGCTGTGGATGAGGTAGCCGCCATCTGGGTGCTGTTCCATCCGGACAACAGGTTCATAAGTGCGGACGGGGATGCCCCATGTCTGCTGAATGCGGCGGTAATACTCCAGCGCTTCCCGCCGGGTAGGTTTATCGGTATGAGAGATAAAGGGGACGCCGCCGATTTCCAGCTTTTTAGAGGTGGAAAAGAAAGTCATGTTGTCAGGGAAATGGTAGATGGAATTGGCCAGCATCCCTTTCTCCAAGACGATATAGTTGAGGCCTTCACGGGCAGCGGCAATGGCACAGTTGAGCCCTGTAGGGCCTCCACCAATGATAACGAGGTCGTACTGCTGCATGTATCTGAGCGGGTTTGATGCAAAAAAAAGAAGCCTTGCTAGAAACTTGCCTATAATGGAACAGGCAAAAGGCTGCGGAGTTCTGCCCGCCTAGGCTAAAAGCTGGGAGACTTCTTGCAGCAGGTGCTCTGGCCGGACCGGTTTGGCCAGATAGCTGTTGATGCCCACCATACGGCAGCGGTCCCTCTCCTCTTGTGAGGCGGTAGCCGTCAGGGCGAGGATAGGCGTGTCAGATTGTTTCCGGATTTGGATGGCCGCTTCGATGCCGCTGAGGGCAGGCATCTGCAAGTCCATCAATATGAGGTGATAGAGCTGGCTTTGGGCAGCTTCCACTGCTTCCTGCCCATCTTTAGCTGTATCTACGTTGATGAGCGGAGACCACTGGCTCAGGACTTCCCTCGTGGTCAGCCGGGATAATTCATGGTCTTCCGCCAGAAGGATGCGGGTAGGGGAAGAAGGGGGATAAAGCGCCTTTGGGGCAGTTGTTGTTGCAGTCAGGATAGGCACTTCGAGCCGTACTTCCGCCTTGCGGCTGGTTTTCCGCAGCAGCTCAACCTTCCCTTTCAGTGCGGCTGTAATCTGAAAGATGGCAGCAAAAGGCATTTCCTTTTCGCCCTGCAGGGCTACTGCTTCATTGGCGGCCAGGCTGCACTGCATTTCTTGCAGGCGGCTGAGCGGGAAAGCCATGGAATTGAACGGTGCTTTGAGCAGTATTTTGAGGTCTGCATCCCGGCTGCCTTTAACACCGATATTGATAGTCACTTCTTTATCGGCTAGCCCGAAGTCGGTCCCGATCTCAACGAGATTGAATAAAATCTGGCCGAGCTTTTCTTTGTCCGCTTTGATGTACTCCGGCAATTTTTGAGAAACCGACCATTTGACAGGGGCGTTGATTTGCGAAGCCCGAGCAGCTCGGATAAACTCCACTGCGGACAGGATTTCCTGCAATGTGGCTGCTTCCACTCGTGCATTGAGGCCTTGCTGGCCAAAGGAATGCAAGGCGGTCCAGTTGTGGAGGGCAAAAGTAAGGTTTTCGAGCGCGCCGGTTGCCCCCTGCAGCAGCTCTTGCTGCCTTTCATTAAGGGGGGTGTCCCCTAAAAGGTGAAGGTAGTTCATGACGCCAGAGACCGGGGTGAGCAGGGAGGAAGCGAAGTTGAAGTTTTGGGGAGCGGGCGCAGTGCTGCCCTCCTTAGGGGAGGGGGGGATGACCTCCGGCTTCTTCTCTTCTGCCAGGGGCTGTTTGGCTTTTGGCGGTGCTGCCGGCTGTTGCCCGCTGACGTCCTGAATGCTGCCCATCAATACAACGCTGTTGTCCTTCTCTACATAGCTGACCTGAGCACTGACCAGGAGATGCTTGATTTTGGTATTATTGATGACAATGCGGTGCCTGATGTTGTGAGACTCCCCGTCTTTGATAGCTGTTTCGAAAAATTGTTCTACAGCGGCTTTGTCTTCCACGTGGACGTACTTGAGGTATTCCGAGAGGGAAGGGGAGAAGCTATTGGGCGGGAACCCGAAGAAATCGAAAATGTCATCTTCCCACTTCATCGAGTTGTCTATAATGTTCATTTCCCAACGGCCGAACCTTGCGATTTGGTGTGCCAGCCGGTTCCGGCGCTCTTTCTGTATCAGCTCCTCTGCTTTTTCCTGTAGCCGGGCCTGTGCTTCGAACCGTTGGAGGGAGTAGCGGATCGTCCTGACAAGGCTCCTCGAGTCAAAGTCGCCTTTGACGAGGAAATCCTGAGCGCCAGCCCTGACCGATTGGATGCCCATGATTTCATTTTTGAAGCCAGTCATTACAATGACAGGCACATCCGGGGCTTTTTCCCTAAAAAGCTGTAAAGTCTTGAAGCCTTCTACGTCCAGTAGGTTGAGGTCGAGCAGGACGAGGTCCGGGTTGTGCTCCCACAAGAGGTCTATGCCTTCGCCCAAGGAGTCGGAGGCATAGAGCAGGTACTTGAACCGTGCTTCGTCGAGGTAAGCCCGGATCAGGGTAATGTCTGCCGGGTTGTCTTCAATGATTAAGATTTTTGTCTGGTTGCTGATCATTGCTGCCGCTTTAGCGCTTTAAGGGTTGGCCCTTTGAGGGAATAATCATCTTAGCGATATTCCTAGTGTTTGTTCTCGTTAGGCGATTTTGCCGGGCACAATGGCTGTAGATAACCAGAATTCCTCAATTTTATGGATAATATCGAAGAACTTATCGTAGTCTATTGGCTTGTTAATAAAGCAGTTGGCATGCAGGTCGTAGCTTTTTAAAACATCTACCCCTGCATTGGAGGTTGTCAGTACGACTACCGGGATGCGCTTGAGCATATCATCGGCTTTAATGACGCTGAGCACCTCCTTTCCGTCCCACTTTGGGATATTGAGGTCTAAGAGGATGAGGTCAGGTGTTGGCATTTGCTCAAAAGGCGGCTCTTTACGGAGATAGTTGATGGCCTCTACGCCGTCTGTAACGACTTCGAGCTGGATTTTGTTCTTGCTCTCTTTGAAGGCCTCTTGTGTGAGCCGGACGTCCCCGGGGTTGTCCTCGATAAGCAAGATATGATGAATGCTGGCTTGGTTGATCATAAGTCACCTAAATAGTTGAACAGGGTCCGGGCTTTCGAAAATGGCAAAGCCATGCAAGTTAGGCAAGGCCGTCTCTAAAGCCGAACTTCGTGAATGATTTTGTTTTTGGGATGGCTGGGGCAGTTTGGCCCTGAGGGTAAATGGGGGATCTGTCAACGCCAGCAAAAGGAGCAGTGTTGAAGATTCCGTTCCAAATGTAAGGTTTATTTAGCAGCAGTGGAAGAAAGCGTTGCCAATTTGCAGTGCATCACGGCGTTGGGTTGGCAAAACGTAAGGGCTTGCCTATCTTTGGCAAAACTACCAATCGTTTATGCAGCAGATTGCTTCCCTTCAGCAGGCCTTTGAGAAATACCTGCAGGCGCGCGCTTTCAATCAGGAGCCCCAAGGGCTGTACGGGCCAGCTGACTATATCATGAAAAGCACCGGCAAACGGGTCCGCCCGGTGCTGGCTATGCTGGGTTGCCAGATTTTTGGGGGCGATTTGGAAAAGGGCATGGCCGTAGGGCTGGCCGTGGAGGTCTTCCACAACTTTTCGCTAGTGCATGATGATATCATGGACGAAGCCCCTCTGCGCCGGGGCAAGCCTGCGGTGCATACCGTATATGGCTTAAATGCAGGCATCCTCTCGGGTGATGTTATGCTCATTTACGCATACAAATTCCTCTTGGAGGCCGGTAAGCCGGAGGTGGCTGCCAAGCTGGTCGAAATCTTCAATGGTGTGGCCATAGAGGTGTGCGAAGGGCAGCAATATGATGTGGATTTTGAGACTAGGGAAGATGTGGCCATTCCTGAGTACATCCGTATGATAGAGCTGAAAACAGCTGCCCTGATTGGCGGCGCCCTGCAAATGGGTGGCGTGGCGGCACAGGGAGATGCAGAAAGCGTGAGCGCGCTCTGCTCTTTTGGCCGCAGTATCGGCATTGCTTTCCAACTGCAAGATGACATACTCGATACTTTTGGCGACCCTGCCAAATTCGGCAAGAAAGTGGGCGGCGATATCGCCCAAAACAAAAAGACCTTCCTCATCCTGAAAGCCATGCAGCTTGCGCAGGGCAAAGACCGGGAGCGCCTGGCTGAGCTGATGTCTTCTTACCCAGAAGATGAGGCCGGCAAAATAAAAGAGGTGACGGCCCTGCTCCGGCAGCTGGATATCCCACAGTGGGCGGAAGCGCTAAAAGCAAAGTACCAGGCCCAAGCTTACGAAGCCCTGCAGCGAGTGAAAGGGGATGAGGCCGTCAAAAAGGTGCTTTGGGGGCTTTCAGAAAGCCTAATGCAGCGGCAGTCCTAGCCTGTTTCCTGCTGATTGCTTTGGCTGCCGCAGGGGGGCTGAAAAAGCCTCCCCTGCGGTTCGCTTGCTTCAAAGGTTCTTGACTTTTTCCTCCAGCTCAGGCAGTACGCTCATGTCCTCTATGGTAGAAGGAGGGCTGTAGGGCTTCCCGTCCACAATATGCCGCATAATGCGGCGCAGGATCTTGCCCGACCTGGTTTTGGGCAGCCGTTGTACCACCGTTGCCTTTTTGAAGGAAGCCACTGGCCCGACCCGGTCGCGGACCATTTGGACCAGCTCTTTTTCGAGCTGAGCTTCTTCGGTATCTGCACCGGCTTTAAGCACAACAAACCCTACGGGGATCTGCCCTTTGAGGTCGTCGTGAATACCGATGACCGCACATTCGGCTACTGCAGGGTGTGCGGCTACGACTTCCTCCATTTCAGCAGTGGAGAGGCGGTGCCCAGCCACATTGATGATGTCGTCAATCCGCCCTGTGATGAACACATAGCCCTCTTCGTCTATATACCCGCCGTCGCCGGTAAAGTAATAGCCCGGGTAAGGGCTCAGGTAAGATTCAATAAAGCGGGTCGTATCCTGCCAGAGGTTGGGCAGTGTGCCCGGTGCGAGCGGCAGGCGGATCACTACCGCCCCTTCTGTATTGGGGGGCACCGGCTCTCCGTCCGGGCCTACCACCTTGAGGTCGTACCCGCATACCGGCTTGCAGGCCGATCCCGGCTTGACCGGCAGCAGCTCTACCCCTGCCATGTTGGCGAGCATGGGCCAGCCGGACTCCGTCTGCCACCAATGATCTATGACCGGGACCTGAAGGACTGCTTGGCACCATTCCAGGGTAGCTACGTCACAGCGCTCCCCAGCGAGGAAGAGATAGCGGAGGTGGCTCGTGTCGTACTGAGCTTTTAGGCTGGCGGAGGCGTCTTCTTTCTTGATGGCCCGGAAGGCCGTAGGGGCAGTAAAGAACACTTTTACCTTATACTCTTCGATCACCCGCCAGAACGCGCCTGCATCGGGTGTTCGGACCGGCTTGCCTTCGTAAACCACTGTAGTGCAGCCATGTATGAGCGGAGCATAAACGATGTAGGAATGGCCAACGACCCAGCCAACATCAGAGGCAGCCCAATACACTTCGCCAGGCTCGACACCGTACACGTACTTCATGCTGAACTTCATCGCCACGGCATGGCCGCCATTGTCCCGTACGATGCCTTTAGGCTTGCCTGTAGTGCCGGAAGTGTAAAGGATATAGAGGGGGTCTGCAGCATCAACGGGCACACAAGCGGCCGGTTCTGCTTTTGCGGCAGCCTTTTCCCAGTCGATGTCCCTGCCTTCCACCAAGTCTGCCTGATGGAAATCGCGCTGATACACGATGCAGCCTTCTATTTGGTGTTCTGCTTCAGCTACAGCAGCATTGACAATCTTCATGTAGTCAATGACCCGGTCGATCTCTTTGCCTGCGCTTGCCGCCAGGATAAGTTTGGGCTTGGCATCGTTGATGCGTATAGCGAGCTCATGCGGGGCAAAGCCGCCAAAGACGACGGAGTGGATGGCCCCAATGCGCGCGCAAGCCAGCATAGCGACCACCGTTTGGGGGATCATCGGCATATAGATGATGACCGTATCGCCTTTTTCAACCCCCTGTGCTTTGAGCACGCCCGCGAACACCGCCACCTCATCTCTAAGCTCCCGGTAGGTGATGCTGCGCTTCACCCCTGTGACGGGGGAATCGTAGAACACAGCGGGCTGATCGGCCCTGCCATTTTCCACGTGGTAGTCGAGAGCCAGGTAAGCCGTATTCAGCTGCCCGCCTTCGTACCAGCGGTAGAGGTTGTTGCCATCTTTGTAAAGCGCTTTGGCAGGTGGGGTGATCCAGTCAATGCCCTGCGCCTGTTCCATCCAGAAAGATTCCGGATCGGCCATGCTTCGGTCGTAGAATGCTTGATAGGTCATAGTTTATGCTTTAGGGGCATGCAGGTTGCGTCAAAAAAGCAGGCAGGCCAGCTTTATTCGAGCTGCCTGCCTGCCGATCAACAATGCATTAGTTATGTTTTTCCATGATTAAACCAGGGCGTTGTTTTTGATTTCATCCACCACCTCAGGGTTGAGCAGGGTAGAGGTGTCGCCTAGGTTGGAAGTATCGCCAGAAGCTACTTTGCGAAGGATGCGGCGCATGATCTTGCCCGACCTCGTCTTGGGCAGGCCAGAGACCACCTGTATCTTGTCAGGCTTGGCAATAGGGCCAATTTCTTTGGTGACCACAGCCAGTACCTCCTTGCGGAATGCCTCTTCGTCTTCGACCGGGCCGGCAGTAATGATGTAGGCATAAATGCCTTGCCCTTTGATGTCGTGCGGGTACCCTACTACAGCGGACTCAACGACCATTGGGTGCTCATTGATGGCATTTTCTACCTCCGCAGTGCCCATCCGGTGCCCAGACACATTGATCACATCATCCACCCGGCCAATGATACGGTACATGCCGTCTTTGTCGCGGCGGGCGCCGTCTCCCGTAAAGTATTTGTCCGGAAAAGCAGAGAAGTAAGTCTGCCGGCAGCGTTCATGGTCGCCGTAGGTCGTGCGCAGAATAGAGGGCCAAGGGTATTTGATGCACAGCAGGCCTTCTATGCCGTTGCCTTCTAGCTCATTCCCGTCGGCATCCAACAGGCAGGGCTGAATGCCCGGCAATGGGTAGCCGGCGTGGGCGGGCTTCATAGGGCTATGGCTGCCCAGGCCACCGATCATGATGCCGCCGGTTTCGGTTTGCCACCAAGTATCTACAATAGGACAGTTCTTCTTCCCGATTTTTTCGTGGTACCACTCCCAAGCTTCTTCATTGATAGGCTCGCCGACGCTGCCTAGTACAGAAAGGGAGCTGAGGTCGTACTGCTCTACATATTCATCACCCTGTGCCATAAGGGCACGGATGGCCGTAGGGGCAGTGTAAAACTGATTGACCTTTAGTTTTTCGCATACCTGCCAGAAGCGGCCGGCGTCAGGGTAAGTCGGTACGCCTTCGAACATGACCGTAGTTGCTCCTGACAAGAGCGGGCCGTAGACAATATAGCTGTGGCCGGTGATCCAGCCGATATCGGCAGTGCACCAATAAATGTCGCCGGGCTTGTATTGGAATACGTTCTGGAAAGAGTAGGCGGTGTAAACCATATAGCCCCCGCAGGTATGTACCACGCCCTTAGGTTTCCCAGTAGAGCCGGAGGTGTAGAGGATAAAGAGCATATCCTCGCTGTCCATAGGCTCTGCCGGGCAGTCTGTGGGCTGTCCATCCACCTCTTCGTGCCACCATTTGTCCCGGCCAGTTTCCATTTGGACCTCCCCGCCGGTGTTCTGATGTACTAAAACGGTCTCGATACTGTCACAGCCCATAGCAAGGGCATCGTCAACGACTTTCTTGACCGGGATATTTTTGGCCCCACGGGCGTTATAATCCGAACAGATGACCGCTTTGCAGGTAGCATCTTTGATGCGGTCTGCGAGAGCTTGAGCGCTGAAGCCAGCGAATACGACCGAGTGGATGGCCCCGATCCGGGCGCAGGCGAGCACGCCGATAGCCAGTTCGGGCACCATAGGCATATAGAAACAGACCCGGTCGCCTTTCCCTATGCCATTGGCTTTTAACGCGTTGGCTGTTTTGCCTACCTCGGCATGCAGCTCCTTGTATGTATAGGTCTTATTGGGCGCATCAGGGTCGTTGGGCTCAAAGAGGATGGCTACCTGATCGCCTCGCTCTTCGAGGTGGCGGTCCAGGCAGTTTTCTGTGATGTTCATTTGTCCGCCGACAAACCACTTGACGTTGGGCTCTTTAAAGTTCCAATCCAGGACTTTGTCCCACTTTTTCTTCCAGGTGAAGGATGAAGCCTGCTCAGCCCAGAACCCCTCCGGGTCTTCCACGCTGCGCTTATAGACCTCTTTGTATTCGTCAAAGGAATTGATCTGAAGTGTCATGCGATCTGTTTTTTGGTAAGCCTTTGTATTTGGTCGGGCCATATTGAAAGGCTTTGCTTAGTAAATATCTAGATATTTAGATGTTTATATCTGTAAAGAAAAAAAATTAGATTCGGTTATCCAAATTCTACGACCTCATTTATTGTATTGATGAGCTCATTGTTGTCGAAAGGTTTGGTCAGGTACACTTCGCCCCCGTTGGCATATCCGTTGGATTTGTCTTCCGGGGTCCCTTTTGCAGTGAGGAATATGATACGGGCGTTCTCGAGCTCGGGCAGGCTGCGCACTTTTCGGGCCACTTCGAAGCCGTCCATGCCAGGCATCATGACATCGAGGATGATGATGTGGGGAGCCTGCTGCTGTGCAGCGAGCAGGGCTTCTTCTCCATTGGAAGCTTTAAACACTTGGTAACCGGCTTGTTTGACCAGGAATTCGAGCGCTACAAGGATGTTAGGCTCATCATCTACCAGTAATACTTTGGTTTTCTGTTTGTCCATAACTTAATGCCTGGATAAAATATTCTTTGCCTGGTGCCAGGGTTAGCAGCTAAAATTACAGTTTTTTCTGTAATTAAAAAATAATTCAGCGAATATCAGCCGCTTTGGCAAGGGGCAGGATTACCCGGAAAGTGGTGTGCCTCCCGGGCTGGCTATCTACGCTGATACTGCCGTGGTGCTGCTCTACAATGGTTTTGGTGATGAAGAGCCCCAGGCCACTGCCTTGGGGCTTGCCATGCTTGTGGTCGCTGATCTGTGTGAAGCGGTCGAAGATCAGTTGCTGCTCCTTTTCGGGTATCCCCTTGCCATCGTCTGTCACTTCGATGACTGCGCTGCCCCCGTTCAGCATATGGATGTGCAGCTGCACTTCAGAGCGAGCAAACTTAATGGCATTAGACAAAAGGTTGATCACGGCCTGTGTGAGCCGGTCGTGGTGCCCTGCAATAGCGATCTCATGCTCTGGAAGGAAAAGCCGGCCGTTCAGCTGTTGTTCTTTCATCAGCCCTTGCAGCCCTTGGAACGCTTTCTCTGCCAGGGCATTGAGGTGGATGGGGCGCGGCTCGAAAACCAGCCGGCTGGACTGGATTTTTTCTAGGTCGAGCACTTGATTGATGAGCCGGGTCAGGCGTTCGCTTTCGCTCACTACAATATCCAGGAATTCCGCCCGCTGCTCCTGCGACAGCCCTGGGGTTTCGAGCATGATTTTAGAGAGGGCTTTGATAGAAGTTATGGGGGTGCGGAGTTCATGAGTGACGGTGGTGATGAAGTCGGCTTTGAGCCGGTCCAATTCCTGAAGCTGTTCATTGGCGGCCTTGAGCTTGGCTGTGGTTTTTTCCAGTTCGGCAGATTTTTTCTCCAGGGCTTTGCTGTACTGCACAGCCTCCCGGGTCTGCTCCAGTACCCGGAACATTTCCTCCAGGCTGATGGGGTCATCTTTGGCAATAGAGCTGATGATGATTTTAGCGGAAGCGGCCCCTATAGAGCCTGCCAGGTGGGTTTCCGCATAGTTGATAAGGTCTGCCCCAGCGGTTTCCTGTTTACTGAGGTTGACCCGCTTCCTGTTTTCGTAGGCGGTCAGGAGGCTTTGTGCGCGGGTAGGGCCAAGGAAGCGGTTGAGCAGGATGCGCAGATCCCTCACTTTGGCGCGCCGTTTGACGAGCTCGTAATCAGCAGAGCGGAACACGTATTTATTGATATTGACAAAGAGGTCTGCTTGTGAAGCTTCAAGTGGGCTCTGCCTGGTATTTAGGGAAACGATGATGAAAACGGAGGTGTTCAGCAGTAAGCTCCAGAATGCCGCATTAGCAATAGGGCTCGAAGTATCGAGCCCAAATAAAGCATGCGGCCTGAGCAGGGCGATACCGCCCAGCCCGTCTGCTACGAAGCCAGGGCTTATCAGCCCGGCCTCTGTAAGGGTAGGCAGGGGAAGGGTGTAAGCCCAGATGAGGAAACCGGTGGCCAGCCCCCAGATCGCCCCTTTTTTAGTAGCCCGCTTCCAATAAACCCCGCCAATCAGGATAGGTGCAAACTGGGCTACCGCAGTAAAGGAGATCAGCCCTACCGAAACGAGGGAGTACTGCTCCCCGACAGCCTTGAAGTAGGCATAGGCCAGCAACAGCACAACGACGATGCTCACCCTGCGGATGCCCAGCAAGCGGTGGTTGAGGTCGGTATTCCCGCTTTCGCGGAAGCTCATATCCCGGAGCAGGATAGGCAGGACGAGGTTGTTGCCTATCATGATGCTCAGCGCGATTACCGCAACGATGACCATGCTGGTAGCAGCCGAAAACCCGCCGAGGCTAATGAAAAGGGCAAAGGCTTCATGCCCCATAGACAAAGGGATGCTCAGGACGTAGCTGTCTGGCTCTACGCCCCCTTCTGGGAACAGGAGCAGCCCGGCCAAGGCAATCGGCAGCACAAAAATGTTGATGAGCAGCAGGTAGAGCGGGAACAGCCAAGATGCTTTGGCGACTTGGTCCGCATTGGTGTTTTCTACAACCCCTACATGAAACTGACGGGGTAAGAGCATGATGGCGGACATGGACAGGAAGATGAGCCAAAACCATTCCCACCCATTTAAGCCTACTGCTTCTAAGGTGAACAGCCTGCTTATGCGCGGCACTTCAGCTGCTTTTGCAAAAAGGTCGCCAAAACCATCATAGACCCCGAACGTGACAAATACGCCTATAGCCAGAAAAGCGATCAGTTTGAGGACGGATTCAAACGCAATCGCTGCAACGAGCCCCCCGTGCCGTTCGTTGGGGTCTAGGTGGCGGGTGCCGAACAGTATGGTGAAAATGGCCAGCGCTATAGCGATATAGAGGGTAGAGTCGGCGAAAAAGGGGGTGTCGTGGTGGGATATGCTGCCGCTCTGCCCCTGATAGACGAGCAGGTCGAAGCTGGTGGATATGGCTTTGAGCTGTATGGAAATGTAAGGGATGATGCCCAGTACAGCGATCAGGGTAGCCATGATGCCCAGCCAGGCGCTTTTGCCATAACGGGATGAGATGAAATCAGCAATGGAGGTAATGCGCTGCGACTTGCTGATGAGGATGATTTTGCGCAGCAATAACCACCACAACGGCGCGGTAATAGCAGGCCCCAGATAGGTGGGCAGAAAACCGAGCCCGCTAGTCGCTGCACGGCCCACGCTCCCGTAATAAGTCCAGGCGGTACAGTAGACGGCCAGCGAGAGGGCGTATATGCCTGAGTTGGACACCAGGCTTTTGCCCGATTTCTCCCGCTGCTCGGCCCACCAGGCGATTAGGAAGAGCAGGCCCATATAAGCCAGCGAGCAGATTACGATGAGGGCAGCTGACATAGGCTCAGAGCTTGTTCTTGGCAGAGTGGGGCTTGACAATTAGTGCGGTAAGCCCGATCAGGGCGAGCCAGCACACAAAAACATACCAGTACAAAGCAGGGAGCCCGCTCCACAATTTTTGGTTGCTGAACAGGCTGATGATCGGAAAGTTGAATAGCAGGAAAGCCAAGGCGAACAGCCCCAGCAGTTTGGTGCTCCGGTCTTGCTCAGTCATAGCGCTGTGGGTTGGCTGTGCTGGCTAATATAGCAATTTTGGCTGGCTAGTGGATTGAGCCGTAATTTTTTGACAATTAAAGGCCACGCATTAGAGGCTTAAGCGTGGAAATACTATCAAATAATCCGGTCTAGCCGCACTAGTGCTTAGCTCAAAGCTCCAATGAGGTGCTTTTTATTCTGGCTCGGCGGGTGCAAGGCAGTGGCTTGTGTTGTTGGCAGGGGGGCTGAACTAAGGTGCCCCGACGTGCCCAAAAACTGAACGGCCTGCTTTAATAGCTATAAAAAGGACAAAGCGGATATAGCTGGATCTGAAAAGGCCCGGCTTTGGCCTAGGCCGCAGTAAGCATTTCATGGCCCCTAAAAGCACAAGCTGCCTACGTAAGCCTCTCAGGCGGCTGCCTGCTCTTCTTCCTCCCCAGGCCACATACCGAAAAAGCCAGGGTTGAGGAAGCCGCTTTTGATAAGGGCCCAGAGGAACAACAGGCCGAAGGCGCCAAGGCTGACGGATACAAGGAAGTGGCCATGCAGCTGCGGCTCAAGGTATAGCCTTAGCCCAAGCGTGCCGATGATGTAAAACGAAACAATAAAGTCGGATGCCTTGCGGCCGATACGGATTTTCATGAGGGATGAGTTTACTGAATAGATTTAGCCAGGCAGGCTGTCCACCTGCCTGGCTATCTAAAAAGAGATCTGTGTTAGTGGGCATGTGCTTCGCCAGCACCACTTGGCAGGCGGATATCCTCAACGATGTCCTGTACTTCCTGCGGAGGTGGAGGGGTCATTCTGGACACAGCGAAAGACACAACGAAGTTGACTGCCATGGCAATTGTGCCGAAGCCTTCCGGCGATATGCCGAACCACCAGTCTTCTGCGGTGCCGCCGCCAAAGCCACCGAGCTTGTACTTGATCATGTAAAACAGCATCAGCGTGATGCCCACGATCATGCCCGCTACAGCGCCTTGCCTGTTCATGCGCTTGTCGAAGATGCCGAGGATGATGGCCGGGAAAAAAGAAGCGGCTGCTAGCCCAAAAGCGAGTGCGACCACCGCAGCCACAAACCCCGGCGGGTGGATGCCGAAGTAGCCGGCTACTATAACTGCGAAGACGGCCCCGATACGTGCAGACAGCAGCTCTCCCTTCTCTGAGATGTTAGGGTTGATCTGCATTTTGATCAAGTCTCGGGAAATGGACGTGGAGATGACAAGCAGCAAGCCAGCAGCGGTAGACAAGGCAGCGGCAAGGCCGCCCGCAGCAACGAGGGCGATGACCCAAGCCGGAAGGTCTGCGATTTCAGGGTTGGCCAAAACCATGATGTCCCGGTCAATAGTCAGCTCATTGGCTGATTTGTCTGCTACATACTGAATGAGGCCATCGTTGTTTTTGTCCTCGAATTTGATGAGCCCAGTCTCTTCCCACTTTTTGAACCACTCTGGCATGCCAGCATACTGCTGCTCGCTCACCGTAGTGATGAGGTTGGTACGGGCAAAGGCTGCGATAGCTGGCGCAGTGGTGTATAAGATGGCAATGAAAATCAGGGCATAGCCTGCAGAAATCCGTGCGCCTTTTACATTAGGAACGGTAAAGAAGCGGACGATCACGTGCGGCAGCCCTGCCGTGCCGACCATCAGGGCAAAGGTGATGGCGAATACGTCAATCATGCTCTTGGTGCCGCTAGTGTACTCCGCAAAGCCTAGGTCGCGGTGCAGCTGATCGAGCTTGTCGAGCAAAGCCATATTGCTGCCGTCTGTCATATTGCCGATGAGGCCCAGCTGAGGGATAGGGTTGCCGGTCATATTTATGCTGATGAAAATGGCCGGCACCATAAAGGCAAAGATGAGGACACAGTACTGTGCTACCTGTGTGTAAGTGATGCCTTTCATGCCGCCAAGCACAGCGTAGAAAAAGACGATCGCCATGCCGATGTATACGCCGGTGTTGATGTTCACCTCGAGAAAGCGGGAGAATACCAGCCCTACACCGCGCATCTGCCCGGCTACGTAGGTGAAGGAAACAATCAGTGCACAAATGACGGCTACGGTCCGGGCTACGTTGGAGTAATACCGGTCCCCGATAAAATCCGGGACCGTAAACTTCCCGAATTTCCTTAAGTACGGGGCTAAGGTTAACGCCAGTAGGACGTAACCGCCGGTCCAGCCCATAAGGAATACACCGCCATCGTAGCCCATAAAAGAGATCAGGCCCGCCATGGAGATGAAAGAAGCGGCAGACATCCAGTCTGCTGCGGTTGCCATGCCATTGGCAATGGGCGGGATGCCCCCGCCAGCTACGTAGAACTCCTGTGTGGAGCCTGCGCGTGACCAAATCGCAATGCCGATGTAGAGGGCAAAGGTCAGGCCAACTATGATGAAAGTCCAGGTTTGAACACTCATATCGCTAATTTTTAATGTTTAAGGTAATACCGGGGCAAGGGAAAGCCGAAGGCTATTCGTCGTACCCATATTTCTTGTCCAGTTTGTTCATCAAGCGTACATAGACGAAAATCAGGATGACAAACACATAAATAGAACCTTGCTGCGCGAACCAGAAGCCCAGCTTGGCGCCGCCGATGCGCACGCTGTTGAGCGGCTCGGCCAGGAAGATGCCCAGTACATAGGAAGCGACGAACCAAATGGCCAGCAGGATGAACAGGTAGCCCAAGTTCTCCTTCCAGTACTTTTGCGCTTTGTTGTCGGTAGACATAAGCCTCGAATTTTAAATGTGATGAATGATATGGTCGTGCCACAGGCCTTTCCCGCGGCTAAACGTGGTTGAAGGCCGCGGGCCTATAAGAAGATATGGGCCTGTAGGCGGATCTGCCGTACGTCCTGTATCTCCCCATTGGCGTCCAGGCCGCCCTCGCGGATGTCGTTGCTGATGGTATGGTACTCGAGCGTCAGCTTAGCATTGTGCCCGTTGATGAAGTAGTTGAGGCCGATATCCAGTGCCTGTGTGTTCTCCTCATACCCTTCGTAGCTGCCAGTCTGGAATGCTATATAAGGCATGAAGCGGGAGTTGGGCAGCTTGTAGCCTACATGGCCATAAAATACAGAGCCTGTGCCCGCCCAACGGCTGACGTAGTTCTCGCCATAATTGAAGCTCATGAAAGAGGCATAGGCGTTCAGGCAGTCGCCCTCGCCCAAGGGCATATCCAAGAAGGCGTCCACCGCGAAGTGGCTCACGCTTTCGTGCTCTTGGGAGGTGGTATTGTACATGCCGTTGGGGTGGGCAAAAAAGCCAGCGCCTACTGCAAATACTTTTTTCTTGCCCAGGTAGGTGCCTACAGCATAGGGGAGCTTAGTCGATTCCGTATCCCAGAAATTGTAACGGAAGTAGCCCTCTATGATAGAATTGCCCACAGGGTCTCCGTTCTCATCCGGTACCGCAAAACCATTGTACTCCAGCCCAACGCCATTGCTGCTGCGGTCGGCCTGCAGCCCGTTGCGGCCAGGGTTGTTCAGGGCCAGGCGGTAGTCGAACTTGCCCAGCTGGCCTTTGGCGTATATGCCCAAGTGGCGCGCAAACTGATCGGTCACGGCCAAAGAGTGCCAGTGCACAAAAGGACGGGTATTGTCCATGGTCATGAAGTTCAGCGTACTGGCATTGGCCATGCGCGTGAGCCCCTTCCAATAGTGAAGCCCGCCGCCCAGGTAGAGGCTGTTGTCGTTGCTCACCTTGAACTCCGTCCAGGCATCGTGCAAGAACAGCTGTGGCGCATCCGCGTTATTGCCCAGGCTCGAAAGGTTGCCCGGCGTGAGGTTGTTCAGTCCAAAGTGGGTCAGTATGAGGAACCGGGGCGAGATCTGCGCGTACGCCAGCATGCGCGAGCGCCGTACAAAATGGGTCAGCTGGGTTTTGGAGTCCTCAACCGCCAGGTTGTTCGTCTGTGACCAGTGCTGATGCCAAATGATGAACCGCAGGTACTTGGACCCGTCTTCGCTGAAGTCAATCTTCAGTGGCTTGTAGGAATGGTCCACCTCCGGCTTGTCCTGCGCCTGTGCCTGCCCTGAAAATCCGATGAGCAGCAGCAAAAGTGCAGTTAGTTTTGTCAGTCGTTTCATAACTGTGGATGTGTTTTGTAAAGTAATCAATCAACGAAACTTCTGCTAAAGTATATAGATATGTATATGTCTACAACTTTTTGGCTTGTTTTTTTTCAGCAGCATCAGAATTTTACTTCAAACCAAGCGCGCTATACCAATATTTCTTTCGGTAGGGCCGAGGGCGGCAAATCTGCTTTGGTGTGGAAAACACACTAAGCAAGGTGGGGGAGAGGGCACGGCACGATTAGCGGGAACAGGCTCTGATGATCGTTTCTTATGGGGCCTGCCCCTGCTTGAAAGCAGGCGCCGCTATGCTGCGGGGCTCGCTATCCGCTCGGCCCTGACGGGCTGCCACCCCTCCGCAGCGCTAGTCCGCTGCCCACCTGAAGCCAATGCTTCCGGCATTTGGGCTGTTCATGATACCGTTAAGAGCACAGTGTGTGGGCATAAAATGGGCCGAGGGGCATTTGCTCTGCTATAGGTACAGCATGTGGTGCGAGCCTGGCCACATGCGGCAAGCCTGGGCTAGGGCTATGCCCAACCGGATGCACCGCGGGCATGGCATGCCGGTAGGTAGCTGGCGGACAGTGCCAATATGGGGGCGCTTGGCGCAAGGGGCTGTGCAGCGCGGGGGAAGGAAAGTCAAGCCTTAAAGCACCTTGATCAACGTCTTGATGATCTCGTGGAACTCTGGCCGGGTGAGGGAGTAAAGGGAGTTCTTGCCGTCCCGTTCTACAACCACCACATCCTTGTTTTTGAGGATGCGCAGGTGGTGGGAAGCGATGGCCTGCTCAATCTGCAGGTGCTGGTAGATATCCGTGACCGTCATCTGGCCATTATTGCTGAGCAGGTCAATGATAGCAATGCGGATGGGATGAGCAATCGCCCTTAAGGTCTCAGTAGAGTCTTCCAAGAAGTGGACATTAAAGTGAGTCTTCATCGAAATACTGCATTGGGTAGTCAGGGCGGCTTTAGCGCCAAGCAAGGCGCAAAGATATAAATATAATCAAGACTAAGGATATAAACAAATATATAGGTCTATTTGTCAGTCTGGCTGGGGCGCCAAAATTTGTATATTGTCAGCGCTGCACCGCCAATGCCTGTGTAAAAAAAAGGGGGTGGTGCTTTTAAAAGCCTGTAAATCAATAAGCCATGAATAGGATTGTGTACGTTGTGCTCTTTCTGCTGTGCGCTGCCCCATTGGCAGGCACCCTGACTGCACAGGATAGCGACATGCGGGAAAAGGCCCGGCAACTTGCAAAAGAATACTTGATCACGGACGGGCACGTGGACTTGCCATACCGCCTGAAAGTGCGCAATTTCCGCCTTGAGCGGGAATATTTGGGCATACCTGTGGAGACTGCAGATGGGGACTTCGATTATGTACGCTCCAAAGCCGGCGGGCTGGACGCCCCTTTTATGTCCATTTATATCCCCGCTTCTTATGAAGACAATGGAGCGAAGCTTTTGGCAGACTCCCTCATCGATATGGTGGAAGGCATTGCCCGTGCACACCCGGATAAGTTCGCGCTCGCTGGCACACCTCAAGAGGCGGCTGCCAATTTTGAAAAAGGGCTGATCTCCCTTCCTATGGGCATGGAGAATGGTTCCCCCATTGAGCGCAAGCTGGAGAATGTACAATATTGGTACGATCGTGGCATCCGCTATATCACCCTCACTCACAGCAAGGACAACCACATTTGCGACTCTTCCTATGATACCACAGGTACTTGGAACGGGCTCAGCCCTTTTGGGCGGGAAGTCGTCCGGGAGATGAACCGGGTAGGGATCATGGTAGACATCTCGCATGTATCTGACAGCACTTTTTGGCAGGTCATGGAGCTGACCGAAGTGCCCTGTATCGCCTCCCATTCTTCCTGCCGGAAGTTTACTCCTGGCTTTGAGCGCAATATGAACGACGATATGATCCGGCGGCTGGCAGCGAACGGCGGGGTCATTCAAATCAACTTTGGCTCTACTTTTCTCGACGGGGAGGTACGAAAGGCCTTTGATGAGAAGCGGGCACAGCTCGATGCCCTGCTCAAGGAGAAAGGGCTGAGCTATGAGGACGAGGAAGCCGAGGCCGTCATTCAAAAATTCCAAGAAGAAAATGAGGTGCTATTGGCCGACGTAAAAACTGTCGCTGACCACATCGACCACGTCGTAGCGCTTGTTGGAGTTGGCCACGTAGGTTTTGGCTCAGATTTTGACGGGGTAGGGGATACCCTGCCCACTGGCCTGAAGGACGTCTCCCAGTACCCCAATTTGATTTACGAGCTGCTGAGCCGGGGGTATTCGGAAGCGGATATAGAAAAAATCTGCTACGGCAATGTCTGGCGGGTATGGAATGCGGTGGAGGCTGCGGCAGGCAGGTAGGCTGATGTTCAGGCTTTGATCTGGGCGATGGCCTGGCTCATAGGTTGGTTTTCAAAAGAGCGGACGAGCCAAAGGGCTTTTCGGAGCAGGAAGCCTTTTGGGTGGGCAATGCCCCTGCCTATGCTTACGACAGTACGGTCAGCTTGTTGAAGGCGCTGCTCCAACGCGGCCCCCTGCAGGGGCCAGAGCTCAACAGCGAGCTGCCAGGAAAAAGCGCGCGCCTTGGCCATGCTGAAATTGACGATAGCCTCGTCTTTGTCATCGGCAAGCCAGTCCAGCAAAAATAGCAGGGGCGATACCCGGCCCAGCCGCTCCTGAATCTCGTTTACAAGGCTGGCTAGTATAAGGTTGACCCGGTCAAAGTCAGTCTTTAGAGAAGAGAGGGGCTTGCCTTTCATGAAGGTGCTGCCGGCCAGTGCGAGGTCATAATTGATGTGTGCGTTCATGCCTAATAGCAGATGCTGTGCCAGCGCCAAGTGCTGGGCGGCCTGCCCGAAAGCAAGCGCCCAGCAGCCGGGCACTGCCCGGCCGGATTTCCATTGGGCATGAGCATCAAGATAAAGGTTGGCAAAAACGACATCGAAAGCCTCCATCCGCGGGCCGTCTTCAAAATCGCCCCGGGCTATCCCCCGGGCGATTTCGGCAGTAGTGCGGCGGTAGAGGTAGGCAAAAAGCCCCCCTGCATCCTCTTCTGCTAGGGCTCTTGCTATGATGAGGTCAAGCGCGTTCAGGACTTCGGGGATAGATTGTGGTTGCATCGGCTGATGGTTTGCATGAAGGTAAGCAATTGCGGTGAGCTGCTCAATACAGGATGGGATGAGGGGAAAGGGAGCGAAAAGCGGGGTGAATTTTAACCAAAAGCTATATGTTTGCCGGAGCCCGGCCTTTCCTGCGCTCTTGCATGCCGGGGCTATTCCTAACCATTACACCAAATATTCACCCTATGCGGAACCTATTCGTATGCTGTCTCATCTTATTGCTGCCGTTTGCCGGCTCTGCTCAGGCCAGCGAACTGGAACAGCGGCTTTTTGAATTGCCAGATGTTGCCTTCGAAGCCATCAAAGCGCCGGAAGGGTATGCTGCGGCTTACGAGTTGCGCATCAAGCAGCCTTTGGATCATGAAAACCCTGAGCGGGGCTACTTCTATCAGCGCGCTTACCTTACCCACCGGAGCTTTGGCGCGCCTATGGTCATGGCCACTGAAGGCTACAACCGCCCTTCTAACCGGATGTACGAGCTGACAGGGTACCTCAGTGCAAATCAGGTGGACGTGGAGCACCGTTTCTTCGGGCAGTCGGTGCCCGATAGCTTGGATTATACCTATCTCAACCTCCGGCAGGCCACTGCCGACCTGCACCACATCCGTGAACTGCTTGGGGCCATTTACGAGCAGCCATGGGTCAGCACAGGCATCAGCAAAGGCGGGCAGACTACCATTTTTTACCGCTATTTCTATCCGGATGACGTTGCCGCTTCCGTCCCCTACGTTGCCCCGCTCAACTTGGACCTGACGGACGACCGCATTTATGAGTTTCTGGGCCAGGTAGGCACCCCGGCCATCAGGGCTGCCATCCGGGAGGTGCAGCTGCGCATGCTGCGCAGCCGGGACGAGGTGCTGCCGCTCCTGCGGTGGCATGCCAAAGGGGCAGGGCTGAAGTTTTCTTATATGTCTATTGAACGGGCTTTTGAGTATGCCGTGCTGGAATATCCTTTTTCTTTTTGGCAGTTGGGCCACGACTTTGCTGACATCCCTGGAAAGGCTGCCGGTATAGAAGCCCTTTTGGAACATTTCATCGGTGTGGTAGGGCTCGATTTTTATGCAGACGGCGCCATGGAGGCTTATGCATCTCACTACTGGCAAGCTGGGAGCGAAATGGGCTACTACGGCTTTGATACGGCACCCTTCAAAGGCCTGCTCAAGGAAATCAAGGAGGATGAGCCCACGGCTATTTTCATGCCAGGCAAAGCCCCTATGGGCTTTAAGCCAGATCTGGTGAAAGCAGTTTATGACTGGACACAACGCGGTGCGGACAAGATGATCTACATTTATGGGGCTATCGATACCTGGACGGCGACAGGGGTGCCTGTTTCTGATAAAGTGGATGCCCTTTGGTTCGTTATGGAGGGCAAAGACCACGGCAGTGCCCGTATCCGGAATATGACGGAGGAGCAGCGTCAGCACCTGCTCAGTACGTTGGAAGGATGGATGGAGAAAAAATAAACGGTGGGGCTTCGGCAGTAAGCCGCCATCTTTACCACGCAAATAATACCAAGAAAATGAAGGTGATACGGTCGGTTATTTATTGGTCATTGGGGCTCTCTCTTTCTGCAACCTTATCGGCTCAGGAAGCGCAGAGCGATACCACGATTTACAAAGCGCTCGAGGAGCCCGCACGCTTCCCCGCCTGCGAGCAGCTGGATACGACTCTGGCCGCTAAGGCGAAGTGTGCAGAGCAGGCCTTGCTAGAGTTTATGTACGATAATATCCGGTACCCTCAAGAAGCCCGCGAGCAGAACCTGGAAGGGCAGGTGGTTGTCTCTTTCGTAGTAGAAAAAGACGGCAGCCTGTCCAATTTTGCTGTGTTGAAAGATATAGGCGGCGGAGCTGGGCTTGAAGTGCTACGGGTGGCGGGCGCCATCAATTCAGCCGGCATAAAGTGGGTGCCTGGCCGTAAAGACGGCAAGCCCGTGCGCTATCAGTACACCCTGCCCATCCGTTTTAAGCTGGAAGAAGCGCTGCCCTATGTGCTCAATGGCAGGGATACCATCTATACCACCTATGATACGCCCTTGAATTTCAAAGGTGGGGATGATGCCCTGCGCGCGTATCTGGAAACGGAGCTGGGCTACCCGGCTGTGCCCGAAGATACCTGCATTATGGGCCGCATTGAGCTGCAGCTACTGGTCAGGCCAAGCGGCGAAGTCCGCATCCTCGATTTGGTCGACTATAATGATTTGGGCTTCGACTTTTGGTATGAAGCCGTAGCCGCGGCCACATCTACCTATGGAAGGTGGGAGCCGGCTACCTTCGAAGGGCGGGAGGTAAATGCTGCATTCGACCTCAGCCTGCCCTTCCTGCCCGACTACGGCAGCTGCAAGGAGGAGGTGTCCCGCTACAAGCAAGCCAACGAAAGGGCTCAGGAAGGGGCACAGCTCTTTGCTGATGGAGAAACCGAGGCGGGCATGGCAAAATTAACGGAAGCGATCGAAGCTTTCCCCAACAACGCGGAGTTCCTGCTGATGCGCGGGCAGGCTTACCTAGATCAGCAGATGTATAGCGAAGCTTGTACGGACTTGCGCACCGCCCGTGCCATCTCTCTGGTGACTTGGTACGACGCGGTCCTGCCTATCATCTGTGGGCGGCGGTAGCCCTATCCGCCCTTGCCAACGGCCCCCTCTCGGTTAGCTTCCGGAAGGGGGCGTTTCTTTAGGGCTGTTGCTTCGAG
Organism: Phaeodactylibacter luteus; assembly: GCF_007993045.1. Classification (GTDB taxonomy): domain Bacteria; phylum Bacteroidota; class Bacteroidia; order Chitinophagales; family Saprospiraceae; genus Phaeodactylibacter; species Phaeodactylibacter luteus. The sequence goes on along the minus strand of NZ_VOOR01000001.1, from coordinate 90,567 downwards.
CCAATGCATTGGCCCATGCGCGGTGACTACTGCAAACCAGTTGGGCGAGGCCAAGATGCCGCATGGGGTTAGGCCTTATCGGCAATAGGCAGGGACCGGCCTAGCGCTGCGGAGGGGTGGTAAGCCCGTTAGGGCCGAGCGGGCAGCGAGCCCCGCAGCATAGCGGCACCTGCCATCGGGCAGGGGCAGGCCCATACATACCGTAGGGGCAATCTGGTTTGGGCGCTAGTGGTCTGTCAAGTGTTAATTTATGGGTTGAGTGGGAGCGGATTTTGAGGCTAATCAAGGCGGATGTTCCCGCGCATAGCAGCGCTACGTAAGGGGTTGTCCAACGAAGAGTAGCCTCAAAAGTCGCCGCAGGCAACCCCTAGTTTTAGCCATGACAGACCACTATAGGTTTTGGCTTACTGCTTCGGACTGTAGCAACGGTTACCGGCCCATCAGGATAAAACTGGCCCAGGTATTGGGGGTTGAATAGGAGCCGTCCGTGATCAGGTCGATTTTCGTTTGCTGTAGTGCACGTGCATAGCCCATCCCCTCGCTGATATAGCGGTAGCAGTGCTGCATGATCTGGCAGGAATGCTGATCGTTGACTTTCCAGAGCGAGAAGAGGGCATTGGGCACTCCTGCGTGCATGAAGCTACGGTTCAGCCCCATGACGCCCTCCCCGCGTACGCTTTTGCCGATACCGCTTTCGCAGCTGCTCAGCGCTACGAGGTCGGCCTTCAGGGTTAAATTTTCAATGGTAGTCAGGTACAACAGGCAGTCGGATAATCCTTCCTCTGGCGCGCAGGCGATGCCGGAAAAGCCGGGCTGTTCTGTATTGGCAAAGCTATGGGAAGCGATATGGACGAATTGGAAAGGTTGTTGCAAAGCTTCCAGGAGCTGATTGGCGGTAGCATTCTGGCGCAATAAGATCTGGCTGCCTTCTGCTGGCCCCAGGTGACGGGCTATGGCCTGCACTTCAACAGCAGAGTAGGGCAGGGGGCTTTGGGGCAGGCCCGGGGTATAGCAACGGCTGTGGTCAGCCAAGGCCGATGTGCCATTCTCATCGGTTTCGAATACCGGTGCAAAAGCGAGCAGTTTCCCATTTTGATGGGTTTCTGGGGCTTGCCGGCCAAGCAGCCAAAGGCCAGCAGCGTAGTGGTACACCATTTCGTGCTTGCGGATAGCGAAGGGCATTTCAGCAAAAGGCAGGCTGGGCAAGGCCTCGGGGAGCAAGACTTCAAAAGGGAGGTAATGCAGCTCATCGTCACGGATGATGATCAGCCGGTCCCCGGTTGAAGTCAGGCCGGAAAGGGGGGCAAGCAGCTGAAGGTAGAGCTGCTGGCTCTTTTGGACGAATTTTTGTTTTTTATCAGCTCTGGGCAACAGCGCGCTTTGGGCAAGGCGGTAAAGCTGTTTCACGCTTTCGGAGAAGCCATCATCCAATGGTATGCGCAGGAAGGCCTGCCGGCCGGGCTTTACAGCAAAGAGGTAAGCGGCACGGTGCTCCAGGTCGAGCACATAGTTGAGCAGGGCTTCATTGGGCTTGAGTTCGGCCTGTACCTGGCTGAGCAGGTTGTTTTTGCCTGCAAAGACCTCGTCTTCTACAAAGCGGTAGGTACGGCGGAAGTCATTTCGCCAAAGCGCATACTCGTTCTGCAGGCCAGTATAGTTTTTCCTTAGCTCGTTTAGGGAGGAGGTGCTGTCTTGCCTGGCCTCGTACAGGCGCTGCTCTGCCAGGGACAGCCCCTGCCTGATCTGCTGCCTTCTTTGTGGCCAATCTGTATCGGGCAGCAGGGCCTGAAAGGCAACGGCTTCTTTCCGTGCGATCTGAAGGGTGAGCCCTTGATAGGCATTGGCCATTTCAAAAGCTTTTGAAAAATAGCCTTGGTCTTTGGTCTGCTTAAAAAGCTGGTGTGCCAGCCGGATGCCATCGACAAAGGTAGCTTTATGCTTTTGTAGCACAGCCTGCCGGTGGGCAGCACTTTTAGCGGTATATTTGATAAGGCGCAGCGTGCGGGAAACGGCCTCTTCGTAATGGGCAAAGGCTACGGCAGGGTTGGCTTTTTCTGTATACGCTCCTCTGAGGGCTGCTGTTTTTAGGAATATAGGGTTGCACGAGCAGCTGTCATAGCCTACTATCAGCAGGGTTTGTTGGCCAGTTTGCCTAAAGTGCTGTTCTGCTTTGTCTAGGGTAGACAGTGCGAGGGTGGTATCTCCGGCTTGAGCCTGCCCCTCCGCCAAAGCTAGAAAGGCACGGGAAATATCGGGGTGGCTTTCCCCATGCACTTCTTTTAAGGCTTCAAGGCTTCGCTGCAACTGCCCAAGGCCCTTTCCGACCTCCTCTTGGAGCAACAGAGCCTGCCCCATGCCCAGGTAAGCCTGCCCCAGTACCCCCGCGGCATTTTCCTCCATCCCCAGTTGGGCGGCCTGGCTGAAGAAGCCCATGGCTTCCGGGTACTGTTGCTGCCTGATATGGAAATAGCCAAGCTGAAGGTACAAGCCTGTGGAGGCTAAGTGCAGCGGCCCCCATAGGTCTTCATGAATGGCCAGCGCCTTTTTGAAATAGGCCAGGGCAATGGCGGGTTCTCCTGCCTGAGCACTGACCTCGGCCAGGCAGGCCAGGCAATTGGCGGCGATGGCTCCGGAAGGGTACCTGCCCATGATGCGGTTGAGCCCGGTCTCACAGTACAGGCGTGCCTGCTCATCAAAGCCAGCAGCCAGGTAGGCCTGCCCCATTGCAGCATAATTGGCAGCAATCAGCGGGTGTTGGCTGTCGAGGTGGTCCAAGAAAATATCAATAGCCTGCTCGTAATAGTCAATGGCTTCTCGGAAATTCAGGTAAGCCATATACCCCTGGGCCCGCTGTGCATAGGCATGGCCTTGCAGGATTTCGCTTTGGGCGGCGCCTGTGCAGGGTGCGCAAAGCCCGGCCAGCAGCAGGCAAACGGCAGCGCAAGTCAGGGTCTTCCTCATTTGGCAAATGGTGGGAATTGGCTAAGGCTGGTTTGTAAGCTGGCTCTTTCTGTGGTGCCCCTGCCGCTGCACGCTCTGAAGATCAATACAGGTAGAGGGTGTTCGCGTATGTAGAATTTGTAAGCCTCGCACCGGTTTTCTGATTCAAGGCTTACCCCGGCCAGGCTCAGGAGCTGGGCCAGCTCTTCGTCAGGTATAGCGGGGCTTGTAAACCGTAAACGGCTCACGGGGTCATATTTTAAGAGCAGGGCTTCATAGGTATGCGTGCTTTTTTGCCCATCTTCCCAATAAGGCAGGGTGAGCTGGCCGCTGCCAATGATTTCGTATTGTGTAGTGTAAGAAGACCACTGGTGCAGCGGGAGCCTTTTGATGTTAATGGAAGGGGCATCGATATAAAAAATAAAGGTGTCTTTCGACTCCGTAGCCCATTGTTTGCCATAATGGAGCGGATAGTCCATTTCTAGGATAGCTGTTTGTTTGCTTTGGGCTGTGAGCGTGAGCTGGTCCATGGGGTGGCCCGAAACGGCTTGCATGGATAGGATGGACTCTGGGAAAGAGGCGCCTACTTGGTAAATGTCCCCTTCTTCATTTTGATGGTAGAAGATGGTGTATGGCGTGATATGGCCGAGCGTATAGACCTTGGTTTTCGTTTGGTATGTTCCTTCTGGCAGCCCTTCCTGCTCGTTGGCAGGCAGGTATAGGGAAGCGTCCAAGCAATCGTCACACGGTAGAAAATGGCTAAAATCCCAAACTTGGCCAGTACCGCCCTGTGGCAGGCCGGTGCCAGGATTTTTGATGTAAGTGTAAGGGACCGGCTGGCCTAAGGGGGGGCTGCCTTGTTCACCGGTGATCTCAATTTGTGCAGAACTGGCAACTGCAGCCGTGCATAAACTGGCCAAGAGGAAGAGTGTTTTTTTCATAGGTTAAGCGGTATTTATTCTACAATGAATTTGCCTGTATAGATGAGGTCTTCTGCCTCGTTATCTTCTAGCAGGTAGTAGTATAGCCCAGGCTGTAGCTGCAGCTTGGCGGCAGCGGAGAATGTGGGCTCGCCTTCACCCATGCTGATGGCGGGAGAAAGGTTGTACAGGGGGCGGAAACTTTCGAAGTCCTCCAGCTTATTGCTGAAAATCCGTACAACAAACCGTTCGGCCGGCACCGCCCCTTCTACGCGGAGCCGCCCGCCAAGCTGGAACAGCAGGCTGTCATCCTCTCCGATGCGGTACAAGCTGTCGGGGGTGCGCGTTAAGCTGGCTATAGACTGGCTATTGCGGTTGTAGCTATCTGTGAACTGATCGAGGTAAGGGTGGGGCGCATAGCTCGGCTCCAATTGGGCGATGGGCTGTGGCTTTTCAGGCATAGGGGGGGGGAGCTGTCTTTTAGTCCGGGGTATTGTTCGTTGCTCAACATCTGCCTGGCCTGCCGGCTGTTTGGGCACTGCTGTTTGTTCAGCCCCTGCTGCCGGCTGTTTGGGCAGAGCTGTTGTGCTCTTGGGGATGGCGGGTGCGCTGGGCGAAGAGGGAGAGGGAGCTGATGGCTCGGGCAGGGCCAGCCAAATGAGCACGGCAGCCATCAGCAAGGCGAAAAGCCCCAGCCCCAGGTAACTGCGGTTTTGGTACCAAGCCCTTGGCTGCTGACGGGCAATGCTCGCTTTTATCTGACGGTGAAGGAGGCGGGTATGTTCCACCTCCTCCCTGAGCTTGGGGTCAAACAAGAGGGCGGTCCGAAAGCGGTGCCGCTCTTCGTCAGTGAGCTGGTGCAAGAGGTAGCGCTCGATAATGTTATTGCGGTCGATGTAGTTTCTGTCCATAGCAGCAAAGTTATTGTAAGGGGAGCCCCCCAAGGGCATGCACTAGGGCTGCTATCCAATGCAAGCGGCTGAAGAACAAATGCTTGACTTGTTCCAGTGCCCGTTGTTTTCGTTTTCTACAGTTGGATTCTGTCAGCCCGGTGCGCAGCGCGATGGTTTGGAAAGAGAGCCCGTCGAGATAAAGCCCTAGGATGTCCTGGTCTTTGCGGGGGAGCTGCCGGATGAATGCCCTGACGATTTCAAGGGCTTCTTGTTTGCGTTTCTCAGCTTGGGCTTCTGCGTTCATATCGTTCATAGATTCAGGGGCAATCTCATCGCTGAAATAAAGTTTCTGGTCTCTTTTTACTTTTTGGTAGCCTTCCTTGACGGCAAATTCCGTTACGCGGAACATCAGGCCCCGTAAATCCGCCAGGGTTTCAAAGTGCCCATTTTGGAAAAGGTCGTAGAACTTATAAGTAGCCTGGGCGAACACTTCCTCTACAAAGTCTTGCCTGGCCATATTATAGCCTTTGGGCAGTGCCCCAACCTTCTGGAAAAGCCAGGGCTTCACCCTTTCTTCAAAATGCCCCATCAGCCACTGCCAGGCTGCCGGGTCTTTTGCCCGGAGCCGATCGCAGTAGGAGGGGAATGCATGCTTCGCCTGTTCTTCCATTGTATCGCTCAATGCCCACTTATGAATTGAAATAGCACTTCGTGACAAATGCAGCTAAAAATTAAGCTTTTTTGCCCAAAAAGAAGGGAAGGAGAAAAAAGTTGACCCCAAGTGTCACATCCTGCCTGCCCATCCCATATGTAGGCATTCATTACAACTTAAAAACTCAGCAAACATGAAATCATTAGTACTTAGCATGCTCCTTTTAGCTTTGGCGCTCCCTGCTTTTGCCCAGATCAGCCTTCAGCCTGGCGACATCACCATGAGCCCCAATGGGGATACCATCCACTACACCAGATTGGCGATTAACGAGGTGCTTTTGCCGGAAGGCGGAGAAGACAAAGTTTGGGATTATTCCAATATTACCTTCAATGGCAGCCAGATCGGCGTCTTTTCTGCCAACGATACAGAGTTTTTCCCGTCCTCCAATTTGTATGCGCCCATTGAATCTGTATATGCAGGTGTACCTGTACTCATCAACCGGTATTTTACCCTTACCGATGATGGTTTTTCTATCGATGGCTTCGTAGACCTATCGCTTGAGCTGCCGTTGCAAGCTGCTACGGGCAACCCTGCAGATACCCTGATCATAGTTGGTGGCGAGCGGGCCGAGTCGGTTGCACGGGCCATCTATCAGCTGCCTATGGCTTATGAAGATGAGTGGGGAATGGACAGCAGGAGCAACATCAACTTTGTCGTCAATGCACCAACCTTCGGGCTGGCTGGGTTTGCGGTAAGGCAACAAATAGACCGCACCGTTTCTACTACCGTAAATGGCTGGGGGACGATACTGCTGCGTGATCCTGACACGGAGGAAGTCCTGGAGTTTGAAACCTTGCTGGTGACGGAGCAGAATACCCGCAGGGACAGCTTCTTGGATGCCGCTAACAACCCATTGCCGGCTGCGCTGCTCGCCCCCCTCGGCTTGACGCAGGGCAGTGAGAGCAATGCCACTCATTATTATTTTTACATGCCAGGGCTGGACTATTTTGGCGTCTACTTCTTCTCGGCAGATGGCGAACTGGAAACTGCACTGCAGAACAAGGACTTATTCCAAAACGGCACTCCTGTAGTCAGCACCCGCTGGCAGCAGGTGCCGCAGGTCGCGCACAAGGTATTCCCCAATCCTGTAGCCGGGCATCAATTTGAGCTGCAGCTGGATAAAAACAGTACAGAAGAGTGGGGCCTTAGCGTGTTTGATACTGCCGGGCGCCTGGCTCATCAGCAGATTGTTGTGGGGCCATTGGAGCGCATTTCCCTCCCTGCCCAGCTGACTGCCGGCAGCTACTTTTACCAGCTTACCAATGCTGCTGGCCAAACTGTCGGCTCAGGCAAAATTGCGCTGCGGCAGTAGCCCAGGCTTAGCGCTTGTTTGGAGTGGCTTTGTAACGAGCTCCAAACAAGCCTGAGCTTTGCTGTCCTATTGCGCCACTTGCAACGGGGCGCTCTAGCGCATTATACGGTTGGGCGAAAACCAAAGCCTCATTTTTTGGCCTGCCCCTGCTGTAAAGATGGGGGCCTGCCCCTGCCAAAGGGCAGGTGCCGCTATGCTCCGGGGCTCGCTATCCGCTCGGCCCTGTCGGGCTTGCCACCCCTTCGCAGCGCTAGGCCGGTGCCATGATAGTGCCTAAAAGATGGCGGCATTTTTGGTTTGCGCCCAGCTATTAGCTTTTATTCCTTTTCCTGTTCTGGGCCTCAGCGCACACCGCTCCAGGGTGGGGCTCGCTTTTTTAAAAAATTTAGCCATGAAAACTTTCCTGCTAGTTTTAGGGGGTGTGCTTGCTTTTGCCCCGGCCTTTGCCCAGTCTTACGATCTGGTGCAGCGGACAGGCAGCAGCCAAACCGATAATTTCCAAGGCCAGTTCGATGCCATATTGCTGACCGGCAGCCAAGATGATGTGCTGTCCGACTGGCAGCCCCTTCCTTTCGAATTCAACTTTTTCGGTGAGCCAGTCAGCGGCTACTTTGCCAGCGATAACGGCTACATCACCTTCGACCCCAGTGCTACAGTGAGTTATAACGCCCCCTCTGCCCTTCCACAAGCTGCAGGCCCCAACCTTGCAGTCTATGCATTCTGGCACGATTTCTACCTCAATGGCAATTCCTCTGCCCAAGATGTGGTGTATGCCAGCACTTGGGGCAAAGCCCCCAACCGTGTGCATGCCGTTACTTGGCGCTCTGTAGCTAGTTATCAGACTTCCGGCTCCTACTACTTCTCCTTGAGGCTGTACGAGTGCGGCGGTATAGAGGTAGGGCTTTACCAGGGCAATAATGCTGACGGAGTGATCGGGGTCGAAAATGGGCAGGGCACTGAAGCAGTGGTGGCTGCTGGCAGTGGGATGGCCAGTTTTGGCTCCAGCGATATTTTCCTCCAAGGGGACGACCGCTTGTTTGGCTTCCAGCCGGCTGGGCTGGAGCTAGACCTTTCCCTACAGGGGATAAACCTGCCGCTTTACCTCAGTGAGGCGCAGCAGCAAGCCAGTTTCCTGCTCAAGAATCAAGGGCAGAGCGCAATCCAATCCTTTGAGCTCCACTATGGCTTTGAGGGCGGCCCGGTCCAAACGGCTATAGTGGAGGGCATCAACTTGCCGGCTTTGGGAAGTATGGCGTTTGCCCCCGGACAGCTGCTCGAGACAGGGGCTGCAGGGCATAAAACGGTAGTTGCGCATATAGAAAAAGTCAACGGCATGGCCCAGGCGGATGGCCAGAGCTGCAACAATGAGGCCAGCCTCAATGTGGCCGTGGGGCAGGGCTCAGGCCAGGTGCCCAAAGTATTGATCGAAGAGTTCTCCGGTGCCTGGTGCGGCGCTTGTATATTCGGGAAGCTTATTCTGGATGACATACGTACCAGCTTTGGCGATCAGGTAGAGATCATTAGTGTGCACCATGCAGATGCCATGGATTTTCCGGAAGGGCTGAGGGTAGCCTACAATATCTTTGCTTTCCCCCAGGCCATCATCAACCGGCGCCCTTACGATGGGGCCATCCCTCTACAAAGGGATAGCTGGGGCAGCGCGGTAGAGGCCGCCCGGCAGGTGCCTTCCCCAGCGCAGGTAGCCGTTTCTTATCAGGTCAACGAGAGCGCTCGGACCCTTGATATAGCCTTGCAAACTACTTTCACCGACTACGGAGCGGGCGATTTCCGTATGGTGCCTATGGTGCTGGAAGATGGGGTGACCGGTACGGGAAGTGGCTACGATCAGGTCAATTTTTCTGACGAATACGGAGGGGTGAGCCCAATTGTAGGCTATGTGCACGACAACGTCCTCCGTGCGCTGCCTTCCGGGCCATTTGGGGTGCCTGGTGCCATCCCCGGGGCTGTCAGCCCGGGAGAGGTGTATACACAGACGTTCTCTTACGCCATTCCGCAGGATTTCGATATGGCGAACATCCGTGCCGCAGGTGCGCTGATCAATGTGAACAGCAGCAATCTGAGCCGGCCAGTCATCAGCGCGGCAGAAGTAGTTGATGTCATCAGCACGGTAGAAACGCCGGACAAGGTGAGGTCTACAGTTTACCCCAATCCAGTTACAGAAGGTACTTTCTGGGTGGAGCGGGCCGACAGCAGCGGGCCTGCCATCCTTCAGGTGTACAGCCTTTCCGGCCAGTTGGCTTATGAGCAGGCCATTGAAGGTGGGCGGTCCCAAGTTATTTTGCCTTTCGCGCTGAGCGGCGGGCTGTACCTTTACCGGATTGCCAGCCAAAAAGCGGAGCTGCTGGGCGCAGGCAAAATTTTACTGCACCGTTAGCCGTGGGGTGCAAAGCCGTTCAAAAGCAGTGGCTTGGGGCATCCCCGGGCTGCTGCCTTTGAACAGCCATCAACAAGCAGCGTTAGGAAGACGGGCCTAGCAAATCTTTGGGCAGCTGTAGGGCGGTGCGGAGGAGGTTTGCTGCAAGCTCCTTTTCTTCCTCCCCCTGTGCACTTTGCGCACGGGCGAGCAGGCTGCGAAGGTGGTCGTACCGCGCCCAGCCTTCCCGCCATGCCGGGGTGCCTTCCAGCGCCTGTAGCTGTTTGAACCACTGCCGCTTCAGGTGCTGAGCTTCCTCAATCAGCCCGCTTAGTGGGGTCGCATTCATCAGCCAATGATTTTGAGTTTGGCGAACTTGAGCATGATCTTCCGCTGTTGCGGGTCTTCTGCATCCTTGAAGAAAATGGTGGCGATGCGGCTGCTGGCCGCGCCGTCTACCGCAAGGACTTTGCCCTCGCCAAATTTCAGGTGGAGGACCTTCATGCCAGCTTGTATGTCTGCGGGGTTATCGGCTTTGAAAGTTTTGGGGTCGATGCCCGGTGCTACAGCAGGGCGGCCTGGCTTTCGGAAATGCCCCGAAACCTTGGCCCCACCGGAGCCAGCCTGCTCGCTAGTGCTGAACCCCGGCCTGACAGTAGGGTTGCGCGAGCCGCTGACCTCTTCGAGCCGCTCAAGGGGTATCTCCTGCAGGAAACGGCTGGGCTCATTGTAGCGCATCTGCCCGTAACGGTAGCGGCTGTTGGCGTACGATAGGGTCAGGAATTGTTCGGCCCGTGTGATGGCCACGTAAAACAGGCGCCGCTCCTCATCAATGCCATCCATGCTCTCCATGGCCATAAATGACGGGAAGAGCTTTTCCTCCATGCCTACCACGAAAACAGACTTGAACTCCAGCCCTTTAGCCGCATGGACCGACATGAGGGTGACATAATCGCCATTTTCCTCCTCCTTTGTGTCCAAATCGGTAAGCAGGGCAATATTCTGTAGGTAGCTGCTCAAGGACTTGTCCTCGATGTTTTCTGTGTCAATGACGGTGTCCTCTTCTACAAAAGCTTTCACCCCATCAAGCAGGGCGTTGAAGTTTTCCAGGCGGTTCATGCCTTCCACGGAGTTGTCCCCCTTGAGCTCATCAAGGATGCCGGAGCGTTTGGCAATGTAGGTCGCTACTTCGTGGGCATCGCCCTGCTGTGCTTTGACTTGAAAAGTCTTAGCCATGCTTATAAAGTCGGCGATAGCTGCATCTGCCCGCTTGCCTATCTGCACTTTGCCCAGGCACTCCCACATGGGCTTGTCCAGCTGACTGGCTACAGTTGCTATCTTATCGAGCGTAGTTTTGCCTATGCCCCGTTTGGGGTAGTTGATGATGCGCCGTAGCGCCTCTTCGTCCTGTGGGTTGACCGCCAGGCGAAGGTAAGCGACCATGTCTTTCACCTCCTTGCGCTGATAGAAAGACAGCCCGCCGAAGATTTTGTACGCAATATTGTACCGTCGCAGGTATTCTTCAAAAACCCGAGATTGCGCATTGGTCCGGTAAAGTATGGCAATCTCCCCGTTGCTCAGGTGGTAGCGGTTTTTTTGTTCGAGTATGGTATCCGCAATGCGCTGCCCTTCCTCAGTATCCGTCATGGCTTTGATGAGCTTTATCCGGTGCCCTTCGCCTTTGTCCGACCAGATGGTCTTTTTGATCTGCCGGCGGTTGTAGCCGATGATCTCATTGGCCGTTTGCACGATATGCTCTGTAGAACGGTAATTCTGCTCCAGCTTGAATACCTGTATGTCATGCTTCTTGAAGTCGCTTTCAAAGTCGAGGATATTCTGAATCGTTGCCCCACGGAAGGCATAGATACTCTGCGCATCGTCGCCTACGACACAGATGTTGTGGGCACTGCCAGGGTACTGCACAAACTTTCGGATGATGGAGTATTGCAGGTGGTTGGTATCTTGAAACTCATCCACGAGGAGGTATTTAAACTTCTGCCGGTATTTGTCGAGTACGTTGTCAGGGTTTTTCTGGAACAGTTCATAAAGGCGGTACAGAAGGTCGTCAAAGTCCATTGCACCAGAGCGCTTGCACTTAGCAGTATACTTGGCGTAAATGGCATAGATATGCGGCCGCTTGGCCTGCCGGTCCTGATCTCTTAGCTCGGCATCTTTTTCATACAGCTTGGGCGTGATGAGGTTGCTTTTGGCAGAGGAAATGCGGGAGAGGACTGCATTGGGGTTGTAGTGCTCTTTGTTGAGGTTCATCTCCTGAATGATAGAGCTGATTACGCTCTTGGAGTCATCGGAGTCGTATATGGTGAAGCTGGAAGGGTAGCCGATTTTTTCCGCCTCCGAGCGGAGGATACGGGCAAAAATGGAGTGGAAAGTCCCCGCCCAGACCCGGTTGGCGCGCTGCCCTACCACTTTCCCAATCCGCTCTTTCATTTCGCGGGCGGCCTTATTGGTAAAGGTCAGGGCCAGTATTTCCCAAGGGGCAACCCCTTTCTCAATCAGGTGGGCAATCCGGTAAGTGAGTACCCGGGTTTTCCCCGAGCCTGGGCCCGCCACCACTAAGACCGGCCCGTCGGTATGTGTTACTGCTTTGTATTGTACATCGTTCAGGCCGTCCAGGTAATTGCTCATACATCGTTTAGTTTGACAGAAAGAAAGGGCTTTAGGTACCTAAAGTTACACTTTATTGCTTACTTCAAGAACTGAGAAGGTGGTTTGAAACCAAAAAAGTGATGGCGGCTACGATTGTGTTTCTGCCTCTAAGGCTTCCCAATACTCTACAGCCCTGCGCGTGTGCGGTATGCAGATAGAGCCCCCCACAAGGTTGGCGATAGCGAACACCTCATACACTTCCGCTTTGGACACGCCCTGCTCAAAGCACTTGCCCAAGTGGTAGCGGATGCAGTCATCGCAGCGCAGCACCATAGAGGCGATCAGCCCGAGCAGCTCTTTGGTTTTCGAGGGCAGCGCACCATCCTGATAAGCATTGGTGTCAAGGTTGAAGAAGCGCTTCAGCACCTTGTTGTCTTCTGCCAGGATTTTTTCGTTCATCCGGGCGCGGTAGTCGTTAAATTCGTTTACGATAGACATAGCAGCATTTGGTTTGCCAGGCGGGAAAAGGCCCACTGCCTGAATGGATTAAGATTGCAGAAGGGCAAAAGTAGGAAAACTGAACCGGTGGTACGAAGGGGCGAGGCAACGAAAATCCTTAAATTTGGTTGTTTTGTTCAAAGGGCTGTTGCCCCTGGCCAAAAACCTAAGCCAAACGCCATATGATATACCTGGACAATAACGCTACGACCCCCTGCGACCCCCGTGTGGTTGAAACCATGCTGCCTTTTTTCTACGATCAGCCCGGCAATGCTTCCAGCCGCAACCATGCCTGGGGATGGATGGCGGAAGATGCGGTCAAAAAGGCCCGCCGGCAAGTCGCAAACCTCATCGGTGCCGATCCTAAAGAAATCATCTTTACCTCCGGGGCTACCGAAGCAGACAACCTGGCCATTTTGGGCGTGCTCGAGCAGTACCGCCGCAAAGGTGCTCATTTGATCACGCTCGCAACGGAGCACAAGGCGGTGCTCGACGCTTGCGCCCGGGCGGAGCAGCTGGGCGCTACCGTGACCCGGCTCTTGCCCCGCCCGGATGGGCAGGTAGACTTGGAAGCGCTGGAAGCGGCCATCCGCCCAGATACCATATTGGTTGCTATTATGTGGGCCAATAACGAGACTGGCGTCCTTCAGCCAATGCAGGCTATTGGCAATATTTGCGAACGGCATGGCTTGATTTTGATGAGCGATGGCACACAGATGGCTGGGAAGCTGCCTTGCAGCCCCCGTGAGGCAGGCGTCCACCTCATGGCATTTACCGCTCATAAAATGTATGGCCCCAAAGGCATTGGCGCGCTTTACGTCAGCCGGCGGCAGCCGAAGGTAGGGCTCGTAGCACAACAGTACGGAGGTGGGCATGAGCAGGGGCTGCGCTCTGGCACCCTCAACGTGCCTGGCATTGTGGGGTTCGGGCAGGCAGCTGCTATCGCTTTGGAAGAAATGGCTGCTACCGCTGAGCGCCTGAACGGTTTGCGCTCCAGCTTGGAGGCTGAGCTGTTGAAGGTGCCCCTTGCCCGGCTCAACGGGCACTCCGCCCACCGCTTGCCTCATACTACTAACATCTGCTTCCCTTATGCGGAGTCTGAAGCAGTAATGATGCGTTTCGGGCAGCAACTTGCGCTTTCTTCAGGCTCAGCCTGCACTTCCGCTTCGGTGGAGCCGAGCCACGTCCTGACAGCTATGGGGCTCTCAGCCGACGAAGCCCACAGTTCCTTGCGGTTCAGCTTGGGGCGGTTTACTCAAACAGAAGAGGTGGCACGTGCTGTAGCATTGGTCAGGGAGGCCGTTGCCAAGGTGCGGCAGGCCAGCCCCGCTTGGGAAATGTACCAGGAGAAGTAAGTACTTCAGGAAGGCCCGCGGTCGTGGGCAGCCCATTCCCATTGGCCCGCTTGCAACGCTTTGGCCAGGAAATTGGCCCCGGTGCCCAGGTCGATGTCCCCGCAAGTGAAAATGTCCACGGCAGCATAGCCGTGCTCTGGCCAAGTGTGCAAAGTGAGGTGGCTTTCCTGAATGATGACCACACCGGAGGCGCCATAGGGCGAAAACTTATGGAAGTGGCTGCTGACGATAGTGGCCCCCATACGCTCAGCGGCCTCCTGCATGGCCTCTTCCAGCCGGCCGGTATCCGAAAGCAGCCCAGGTGGGCACTGACTGAGCTCCAAGAGTACGTGCTGCCCCAGGGCAGTGCGTTTAGGGATAAAGATAGGGCTGGCCATGCCGTCGTTCAGGGTTAGTCGGTTATAAAATGGCTGATGAACTCAGCGTCGTCGTCTACAATAAGCCCTTCCTGCCGCCTGATGCCGAGCCCGCAAGCTTCCTCCCCGCTCATGAAAACACTGGGCTGATAACGGGCGCCATCGCTGTCGGTATTGAAAGGGGCCAGCTCTTGATAAACAAAGGGGCCAGACGGGAAGTCGCCAGCATTCTGCGCTATAGGCTGAGGGCTGCCATCGAAAAGGCTGACGTTATCGCCCGTCCTGCCGAAAATTGGCTTTGCGGCAAACCGTTGGCCGGTAAATGCACCTTTGTCCCAGCTGCACCTCAGCAAAGCAGGGTGCTGCAGCCCCAACTCGGCCGGTAGGGTGAGCAGTGCTTTAGACTGTAGCAGTAGGCTATAAGCAGGGTTGAACACTACGCACAGCTCCCGGGTGATGATCTGTGTCAGGATGTCCATGAGCTCAGGCTCTTCGTGGGCAATGAAGTCCCAAGGCACCATTTTGAAGACAAAATCGTAGCGCAGGTAGGCGTCCTGTTCGATTTCCAGGAAAACCCCTTCGTCCGGTGAGAAGATCACCTCTTCCAGTGGTGCCCGGTGTACTTCCGTGAAGCCAGCCTGCCGGGCTGCCATTTCCACCACGTCAAGGTTCAGCCAGTCTTCCTCGTGCCCAAGCCCAATAAGGAGCAAGGCGGGTTCGCGCCCGGGGTGCTGCCGCAAAATCTGCGCCCACTTGCGGGCCATAGCTTCCCGGAGAGCAGCCCATGTTGGCCGGCTGCCCCTGAGCTGCCCCGTACATAGGGATTGGATGGTCTCCGTCTCCGGCATAAGGGAAAGGGTATCGGCATTGAACTCAATGAGCCGAAGGGGGAGCCCTTCTAGCCCTCCCGCAAAGTCAAAACGCCCGATCAGGTGGTTGCCCCATTCCCGCCGCATAGACCATGCTACGGCTTCGACTGCATTTTCAGGCACCCCGGCATTTTTCCAAAGCGCTTGGGCATGAACAGCCTGAGCGGTGCGCAGGAGCAGGTTGTAGAGCGCTGCTGCGGCTTGGCTATATGCACTGACTTCTCGGGCGGATACACCGATCGCTTCTTGAGCCAGATAATCATGGTTGTCGCCTTGGGCAAACCATTCCAGCCCGCGCTTGGCTAAAGCGCTGTGCGGGAGCTCCTTCAGGCTTTCGAGTCTGCTATCCACCATAGGAACGGGTTGAGCGGGAACTGCCATAGCCTGATTTGGACTTGCTCGGCTTCGAAGTCGTACTCCTTGATGTGGCATTGCGGAATCGGCTGCCGGTTGTATTATTGACCCGCTGATAAGTACGCTGGTCCATGTACACACCCGGGCTGGGGCCGTAAGAACGGCTCCGGCCTAGCATATAGCCCATATAGCCATAGTAGGCGACAGACACAAGCGAGCTCCGGCGGCGGTAATGGCTGTTGTGGTGCCTGCTGGTCGAGTCGTTTTTTGCCTGAGCCGTAGAATCAGCCATGATCTGCTGAGCTTCGCTCAGCGGGATGGTGTCTACGGTATTATCAGCATATTTGGCGATAATGGCACTGGCGCTTTTCTGGCTGACGGGCTTTTCATCCTCGATTTTGAAGGTGCCGTCGCTGGTTTCCCTTACGGTGGTCACGAGCCCGTCCTCATAACTGGTAGGCCCGACCCGTTCTGCCCCACCGCAGCTGCTCAGGGCCAGCAAGGCGATGAGCGCTCCGGCAAGCATATTCCAATAAATTTTCATATTCGGAGAATTGATGGTGGCTGAAGCATATCTGTCTCAATGTAAGAAAACTGCACGGCTGTCCAAAATAATGAGCTCAAAGGCTAGGAAAGATAGACAAAGAGGCCGATTGGGCGGACACTGGGGATTGCAGATTTTTCACTTAGTTTGCAAGCCTGCTAAAACACAACGCTAACGGATGGTCTCAGAAAAAGCAGCCCTTGGGGGCGCGATATTCATTGCCGGGCTGTGCTCTATCGTTTATGAGCTGCTCATCAGTACTACTGCTTCCTATTTTCTTGGGGACAGCATTACCCAGTTTTCGCTTATCATCGGCATTTACATGGCGGCTATGGGGCTAGGGTCTTATTTCAGCAAATGGCTGGGCGACGCCCACCTGCCTGCCTGGTTTATAGGAGTGGAGACCCTGTTGGGCTTGCTAGGAGGCTGCAGCGTGCCCTTGCTCTACTTTTCCTTCCCGCAGCTGAGCGCAGAGGGGTTTCAGGCCCTCACCTTGGGGGTTACGCTGGGGGTTGGGGTGCTGACCGGCTTTGAAATCCCTCTGCTGGCCAGGATCATGAAGAAGTACTACCCCCTGCGCACCAACCTGGCCAATGTCATGGCGCTAGATTACTTTGGCGCTTTAGCGGCCACCCTGCTTTTCCCATTTTTGCTGTTGCCATTTTTTGGGCTGTTCCGCAGTGCAGTGGCTTTTGGGCTGCTGAACATCGTGCTGGGCATAGGGGTGCTGTATTACTTTGTAGGGCATCTATCCAAGCGTTTTGCCCGCAGGCTGGCGGCCCTTGCGTTTGGGGTAGGGCTTTGTTTCACTGCCCTGCTCTGGCAATCAGGCCATCTGCTGGAACGCTGGGACAGCCGGGCGTACCCGCACCGTATCATTTACAGCGAGCAGACCCCTTATCAAAACCTGGCCCTTACTCTCAACCGGGACGACCTGCGTTTGTACATCAACCGGATCATACAGTTTTCTTCAACGGATGAATACCGCTACCATGAAGCCCTTGGCGTGCTGCCCGTGTCCGTAGCGCCCTACGCTGAGAACGTCCTCATATTAGGAGGAGGGGAGGGGCTGCTGGCGCGGGAAGTCCTGAAAAGCAAGCGGGTAAAACAGTTGACCATTGTGGACCTGGATACCGCTGTCTTTAAGCTGGCCCGGCAGAACTCCAGGCTCAAAGCACTCAACGAGGGGGCCCTTTTCGACCCCAGGGTGAAAACCGTCGCACAAGACGCTTCCCGCTTTCTTGGAGCGGCCAAGAGCTATTACGACCTCATCTTGGTAGACCTGCCCGACCCTTCCAATGAGGCTGTCGCACGGCTGTACAGCACTTGGTTTTTTGACCTGGCCCGGCAGCGGCTTACGCCCAACGGCTTACTGGCGACGCAGGCTACGAGCCCGTTCCACACCCGCAAGGCTTTTTGGTGCATCGTAGAGACCCTCAAAGCTTCTGGCTTTGGCGAGGTGCAGCCGTACCACACTTATGTGCCTTCTTTCGGGGATTGGGGGTTTGTGCTTGCAGGCCGGAAGTTGCCCGCCCTACTTCCATTTTCTACCCACTTGCCAGTTAGGTACTTGTCTGAAGAAGTGGTGGCGGCTATGATGCACTTCCCAAAGGACACTGCCCCTTTGCCCGGGCTGCAGCCCAATCGTCTCGATCAGCCCGCGCTTTTGGCGTACTACCTGGAAGAGTGGGAAAAGTGGAGCCGCGAACAGCTCGAAGGGCAATAAAAAAGTTGCACACAGATGGACCGTGTGCAACCCCAAATAAACTAAAACCTATTACGCCAAGTGTAACTACAGCCTTGGCATAATGTTCAAGGGGGGCAACCCAGATTGTCATTTTTTAGGGCCTGCCCCTGCCCGATGGCAGGTGCCGCTATGCTACGGGGCTCGCTGTCCGCTCGGCCCTATCGGGCTTGCCACCCCTTCGCAGCGCTAGGCCAGTTCCAGGCGATAAAGCCCGAAAAGCATCAACGCCTGCGGCTTTTTGGTTTACGCCCTGTTCAAGGGGGGGCAAATTTTTGGGCTTCGGGCTGCATTTTTGTACTTCGGGCATAGATTTGGCACAGTTAGGGCAAGCATTTGTACAATGCCTTGATGGCGGGCCCAACAGGCAAGATATTTTTCCTACCTTCCCCTACAGAATGGTGCTCCTGCAGTGCACCTTTGAATTGGGAAAATGGGGAAACACAAGAAAGTAGCTTTATGGGCAATTGTTATTGCTGCATCGCTTCAGAGCAATGCTCAGCCTGTGCTCAGCGGGCAAGCCTTGCTCTTAAGGACAGCAGACTCTCTGCGGCAGGAAGGCGATTATACCGAAGCCCGTGTTGTATATGAAGAGGTGCTCTCCTTGTCCTCTCCATCAAGCTCCCCTTACCTATATGCGGCGGCGGCTACCTGGCTCAGCGAGCTGTCTATTTACGACATGGCCTACCCGCAGGCCATGTCAGAGGCTACCTTGGCTTGCGAGACCTTCCACCGCTTCCTGAAGCCTGACACCTCTGCTGTTTATTCTACCACCTTAATGAACCTAGGCATATGTGAGGGCCGCCGGGGCAATTATAATGCGCAGCTGCATTATTATCAGGAGGGCCAGCGAGTAGCCGTAGCCACCGGAGGCCTCTACTCGTCTTTTGCTGCAGATGCCTACTGCAATGTGGCAGTAGCGTATGGGCGGCGTGGCTTATGGGAGACCTGCCGTTCCTTTGCAGACACTGCGTTGATTATCGCAAAGAGGGCTGGCCTGCCCCGCACAGAAGCTATTGCCCACATGCACCTGTCTCAGGCTTTTGCAGAAACCGGTGACTTGGAGCAAGCGGTAATACAGCTGGAGGAAGCGATTGGCCTGCTGGAAGATGAAGCGCTGATGGCTCAATGCTATAACAACCTCGGCTCTTTTTACATCGATCTTGATGAGCCTACTGTAGCCCTAATGTACCTGGGCAAGGCGCTGGAAATCCGGAAAAGGCTGGCGGGCGGCCTGGACTATTACGTTTTTCGCACTACCCTCAACATCATCCGGGCACAGATGGACGCCGAGCAGTCAGAGGAGGCGGTAGCCAGCCTTGATCAATTGATCTCGGACTTGGAGGCTATCGTGGGGGAGGGCTCTGCAGCACTTCAGATCGCTTACAACTACCGGGCTAAGCAATGTCTGCAATCTGGAGACTTTGCGTGCGCGCGAAAGGCAATTGAAAAAGCGGCGGCGGTGGGGGCTGCACCAATAGACGTCAATGCCAGCACACAAATGGTACGCGCCGAAATTGCACTTGAGGGCAATGACCTCGACGAGGCACTGGCGGCCATACAGGTGGCATTCCGCTTTTTGGTAGAGGGCTATGAGCCGGCAGACGATTATGCCAACCCTGCCTGGCCCAACCTGGAGTCGGTCCCCTACGGCATTACCCTTTGGGGGCTAAAGGGAAGGGCGCTGCGCACGGCATATCGGCAATCTGGGGCGCTGGCTTATGGGCAGCTGTCTCTTTTGGCACTTCAGCAGGCGGACTCTCTCATTCAGGACAACCGCCTCGACATGCAGGGGCAAAGTGCACGGGAAGCGTTTGCGGTAGAGGCAAGAGATATTTACGAAGAGCTGGTCAAAACCCTGTACGCGCTGTACCAGGGCACCGGGGAGCAACGGTACGCCGCCCTTGCCCTGCGGTATATGGAAAAGAGCCGGTCCCTGTCCATCCTTGAAAACCTTAATGAGCTTTACGCCCGTTCCTTCCATGATATACCCGACAATGTGGTGGAAGAGGAGCGCAACCTTAGAGCTGAAATACGCTTTTACGAAGCGCAGGCAGACCTGGCCGATGCAGAAGAGGTCAGGGAAGAGGTCCTTTCCCAGCTCAATCGGCTGATCAGACAGCACAAAGCTGTGCTAAACAGGATAGCAGAAGATTACCCGCGGTATTACAAAGCCAGGCTTAGCATTGAGGAGGCCGGCCTGAAAGACCTGCAGCAGAAGGTATTGTATGAGGGGGAAGCGATGGTGAGCTATTTTGCCACGGCCGATACTTTGTTAGCCGTAGCCCTTACCCGGGGGCAGATAGCAATGCGAGCTATACCGGCCAATGATTGGGGGCTGCAAGCCAAAGCGCTAGCGGAGGCCTTGAGGTCCCGCTCACCCAAAGTGTACGAATTGAGCCATAGGTTGTATCATCAGGTTTTTGCACCTTTGGAGCCATTGCTTGCCGGGCATGAGAAGGTCATTATCATCCCGGACGGAGCCCTGTTCCAAGTGCCTTTTGATCAGCTGGTCTACGATCTGGCGGGCGGGCGCCCGGCCTTCCTATTGGAGCGTTTCAGTTTCCGCCAGCTATTATCCGGTAGTGCCGCCTTGCAGCAGCAGGCTGCCCAATCAAAGCACAACGGGCATATCCTTGCCCTTGCTCCTGAGTTTGATGGTACAGAAAAACAGCTTCCGCCCCTGCCCGGAGCGCAGGCTGAGCTAGATTCTCTTTCTGGTTGGTATAAAGGCATTTTCCTTAGGAGGGCAGCAGCTCGTGAAGCGGAATGGTACAGAAGGAGCAGTCAGGCAGCCGCACTGCATTTGGCGACACACACCGAGATCAACCCCCGTTCCCCTTCTGTTTCCAAGCTGGTGTTGAACGCCGGCGGGGGGGAAGACGGAGCCCTTCATGCGTATGAGCTATACGCTTGGCCTCTAGTGGCCGACCTGGCCTTCCTGAGCGGCTGCAACACAGGAGTAGGGGAAGTACAAGCTGGAGAAGGGAATATCAGCCTGTCTCATGCCTTTGCTTACGCAGGCTGCTCTAACATCATTATGACGCTGTGGCCATTGGGCGATGTGGCTGCCCCACATTTGGTAGCTGCGTTTTACCGCAACATCAATCGCGGGCTAGACAAGGCGGAGGCCTTGCGGGAAGCCAAAATGGAGGTAATCAGGGAGGAGCCTTTGCTGGCCCATCCTTATTATTGGAGCGGCTTCGTTTATCAGGGCAATAGAGAGCCCATAACTATTTCAGGGAAGCGGCCCACTTGGCCCCTGCTCGGGCTGTTTGCAGCAGCGGCCGCAATATTGGCAAGCATCGGGCTGTACGCCCGCTTTAGAAAAGCTGGTTGATGGCAAGCCTTGCGAGCCTTGCGTACCGGTCATCCCCTTGGCTGAGCGACAGCAAAAGCCCCCGGGCCTGTTCAGGTTCTCCTTCGGCTATGTAGGACAGGGCGAGGTACCAATCTACTGGCCTTTTGTAATTGGGGGCCGGCAGGTTGTTTTTCAGCCGTTCTAAAATTGGCTTTGCCCCGCTAGCTTTGTCCTGCCCGAGCAGTACGACTGCAAAGTAGAATTGGGCTTCCCCATCATCAGGCACTTGGCTGATATATGCCCTTAGCAGGCCCTCTGCGTCTGAATAAGATCCGGCTTGGTAAGTTTGCGCGGCACGGCTCAGCAAGGAGGCCGTGCTGCTTTGTGGAGCTTCGGCTTTGCCCCGCTCTACATTGGAAAGCACTAAGACAGGGTAGTCGAAATAGGCGGTGTAGCCTTGCCCTGCGCCCGCTTCCTGAGCGTAGGGCAAGTAGATATAGCTGAGCGCGAGCAGCAGGGCAATACTGGCAGCTGCGGCGAGCTTAGGGAGGATAGCCGGCCGGTTATTGCGCTTGATTTTCCCGTCGAGCCGTTTTAAGGATTGGCGGAGGTCTCCTTCTTGGTATTTCATGCCATTGAGGGCCCGCTGAGAAAAAGCGCTGAATTTTTTTTGTGCAGTAGCGCCCGGATGCTTTTCAAATTGCTGTAAGAGCTCTTCTCTGCTGATTTCCGGCTGTTTATTTTGTTTGGCTTTCATACCATTTGGCGATTTGGGTTCTGAGGTTGCGTTTGCCGTTTTGGATATAACTCTTGACTTGGTTTTCGGTATAGCCAAGCTCGCTTGCGATCTGTTTATAGGTTTTCTGTTGCAAGTAAAAAGCGGTGATACATTGACGTTGCTCCGGGTTGAGTTCGTCAATGGCGTCGCTCAGTTTATCAAATTGGGCTTCTCTTTCCAATAGAGCGTTGTGCTGCATGAATTCCATAAACCCGGGCTCATTATTTTCATCGATATCTTCTGTGCGGCTGGCTGCCCGCTTTTTTACTGTTTTATAGCAATGATTGTTGACGACAGCGTAAAGCCAAGAGGAGAAGTTCTGAATGTCGTATTTACGGAGTTTAGGGCCCAGGCTGCCCATGATCTCCATGGTAGCATCTTCTGCATCAGCTTGGTTTTTGAGGTATTGCAGCGCAGCACCGTATACAATGTGCAGGTACCGGTCTATGAGCGCATTGAGCACACGGTTCCCCCCTCTTTGGCGGTAACGCGCCAAGAGCTCCTCATCGGTGAGGTGTTTGAACGGTTCGCTTTTGAAAAACTTCAGCATAGGGAAGGGGGAATGTTTCCTAGCCAAAAGTAAAAAATTTACTTTGGCATTCGCCTAAAAAAGACAAACCCGTTCTTTTCACGGATCAGTTCTAGGTTGGGGTGCTCAAGATAGGGCTTTGCCCGGTGGACTTTTACCGCAAGGTAGACCGGCCGCTGTATGGGCCCTTCCAACAGCGCTTGTTGGCATACCTCATCCTGGAAACAAGCCAGCCCGGCTTCTTCTACTTGAGTATAGAATAAATGCACATAGGATTTGTACCCGCTGACCAGGTAGTGGGCGTCTTCGGCTGCATGCTCCTGAAAGAAGGAAACAGCCGCCCGCTGCGAGTAGCCTTCAATGCGTTTGATGAAAAAAACAAGGGCCAGCATGACAAACAGCCCAGTCCCGCCCAGCAGCAGCCGCACCCCTTTGGCCGGGGCCCTCATGAGCAGGCGGTGGCTCAGCAGTAGCAGGGCCAGCAGGAAAAGCCCGGGCACTACTTCCCATCCGCTCCAATATACCTCAGCCTGTAGGTTGCCCTGAGCAAACGGGTCATTGAACAGTGGGGCGAGCACTTCTGCCTGCATCCCCACAAAGGGAAGGGCCAGGGTGGCGGCTACGTATAGCCCGCCAATGCCAAAGAGGAGGTTGCGCATCCATTTGCTGTAGGAGAGGCGGCCAGACAATATCCCTTCCAGGGTCAGTGCGGCCAGGTACGTCAATGGGAAATAGCACATAGAGCTGTAGTGGACAATCTTGGACTGCACGATGCTGAACAATATGAGCACGGTCCAGAACAGGTATTTCATCCATCTCCTGAAGTCGGCCTGGTAGGCGTGCTCCTCAGCCGGCATTTTGCCAAATGCCCGGATGGCAAAGATTGATACCGGGAAACAGCCTAAGAGCAGCACAGCCAGGTGGTAACCAGGGAACCCTTTGTGCCCGGCATCGGGCGTACTGAACAGCCGGTATTGGTAAACGGTGAATTCCCGCACAAACTCCGGCCCATTCTTCAAAGTCTCTACACCCAGCCAGCCTAAAGTGACCAGGCTGGCAGCAAAAGAAAAAAATAAGAATTGTGGGATACTGATGTATAGCCGGAAACGCTGCGCTGCCCAATACACGCCCATTGTCAATACCGCGATCAGGTAGGCAACTGGCCCTTTGGTGAGAATGCCCATCCCAATCCAGAACCCGCCCCAGAAAAAGTACCAGAGAGGGCTCTTGCTCAGCCCAGCCTGCCCCGGGCTGCTTTTTTGCCAGTAGGCCAGGATAAAGTGGTAAAGCCCCAAAAAAATGAACAGGTTGAACCAGGGGTCGATGATGCCGGATTTGAAATAGAGGAAGGGGAGCACTGCCCCGAAATAAGCCCCCGCCCACAACAGCCCGAACTGCTGCCCCCGGAGCTTGAGCCCCAGGCGGTAGAGCAGCGGGAGGGTAATCATCCCGCAAATAGCGTTGGGGAAGCGGGCGGCATACTCGCCTACGCCCAACAGTGCCATAGCCCCGGCTTGCAGCCACAAGAACAGTGGCGGCTTCTGGAAAAAAGGCTCAAAGTTGACATACACGCGCGTAAACTCGCCCGTGATCAGCATTTCCCGGGCAATTTCGGCGAAGTTCACCTCGTCCCAGTCAAACAAATGCACCCCGCCAAGGAATGGCAGGAAAAACAGCGCCCCGAGCAGGAAAAAGCCTGCGGGATATTGCCAATTAGGAGGAGTTGGTTGAGCCATGTGTTGTTTTGGTGAATACCTTTTGAGGGGGGCAAAGATAAAAAGCTTATGCCAGCTCGGGCAGGCAATTCAATGGAAACCCTTTCTTTGCATGCCAGTTTGTAACTTTGGATGCGATGAAGATGCTAAGAGGACTGAACATGGCTTATCGCCAAACGGATGAAGGGCGGTGCCTTCTCCGCAGCTTGCTGCTGTGGTGGGCCTTGTCTGCTCTCTGCCCATTGGCTGCTCAGGAGCTGCCACCCGTGCGCAGCTTCAAGCCCGAAATCTACCTGGGGGGCAATCAAAATTGGATGATCGGGCAGGGGCAGGACCGTTTCCTTTATGTAGCCAATAATGCAGGCTTGCTGGAGTTCAATGGTACGGCGTGGACGCTCTACCCTTCTCCAAACGAGACCATCATCAGGGCTGTACGCCCGGCTGGCGGCCGGGTATATACAGGCTGCTATATGGAGTTTGGCTATTGGGAGCGGGGGGCAAAAGGCCAGCTGTCTTATCGCTCTGTCAGTGCAGAAAACCAAGATGCCCTGGTGCCCGACGAGCACATTTGGAATATATTGGAATATGAAGGCCGGATTGTGTTCCAGTCGCTTGACCAGCTTTACATCTACACCCCGGGCACAGGCGGCATGGAAGTCATCCGGCCTGAGCACGGGGTCGATAAGCTATTTCTGACGGATGGGCGGCTGATCTTCACAGACCCCCGGCAAGCGGTGTATGAGCTGATAAAAGGGGAGCAGCAGTTGCTGGTCCCGCCTGGTGCCCTGCCTTCAACCCGCTGGATTGACATACAGGCGGAGGGCGGGCAGCTGTTTTTGCTCGATGCCAGTGAAGGTGTACAGGGCTGGCCCGCTCCGTTGGCCCCCGCCTGGTCTGCAGCGGCTGTTGCTCTTGAAGGGAAAAGCATCTACAGTGCCCGGCACCTGAGCGGGGGGCAGCTGGCTGTGGGCACGATCTCAAACGGGGTATTCCTCTTTAGGCCGGATGGGCAGCTGCGTTATCATTTTTCGCAATCGGAGGGGCTGGCCAACAACACAGTACTTTCCCTTTTTGAAGACGACGAACACAACCTTTGGGCTGGGACTGACAATGGCATCAACTGCATCAATCTGGAATCACCTATCCGCCGGTTTGCCGATGAGAGCGGGCGGCTGGGTACGGTGTATGCGGCAGAAGTCCATAATGGGCAGCTCTATCTGGGCACCAATCAGGGGCTGTTTAAGCGGGCAGTGTACGGGCAGGCACCGTTCCGGTTGATCCCCGGCACGAAAGGCCAAGTTTGGGCACTGTACCGGTTTGGGGAGGATTTGTTGTGTGGGCACGACAAAGGGGTCTTCCTGCTTGAAGGGGAGGAGGCCCGCAAGATTGGGCCCGAGGTGGGAGCCTGGAAATTTGAGCCGGTGCCTGGCGGCAAGGGGCAGCTCATGGCAGTGGGCACGTACCGGGGGCTTGCCTTTTTGGAAAAAAATGGAGGAGGGTGGGCCTACCGCAACAGCCTGCAAGGGTTTGATTATTCGGCCCGTTTCTTTGAATGGCAAAGCCCTGCCGAGCTGGTGGTCAGCCATGAGTACAAAGGGGTGTTCGGTATCCGTATAGACGAAGCCTATCAGCGCGCAGTGGAGGTGAAAACTTACCCTGAGCCCAAAAAAGGGAAGCATTCCAGTTTAGAGCGCTTTGATGGGGCAATATTGTACTGCTCACGGGACGGCGTTTTCCGGATGCAGGATTGGGCGGCTGGGTTTGTCCGCGACTCTAGCCTTAGTGTGCCCATTCAGCAAGGCAATTATCATTCTGGCAAAATGATTGCGGATGCGGCTGGCCGGTTATGGCTGTTTACCCGGCAGTACATCAATTATTTCAGCAACAGCTCTCTGCTGCCTACCCCAAAGCTTCATCAGATCCCTATCGCCTCGTCCCTGATCAATGCCATGCCCGGGTACGAGAACATTGCCATCTTGCAGCCTGGCCAACTGCTGATTGGCACGGCAGATGGCTACCTGCTGCTCAACCTCGGAGCCTTGTCCCCATCGGCATATCAACTGACCCTCACAGAGGTAAGCGCCAATACGTTGGACAAAGCGCCGGTACGGCTACTGTTGGAGCCTGGGCAAAAGGTGCCCTATGGTCTCAATAGCCTGAATTTCGGCTTCGCAGTGCCTGCTTTTCAAAAATATGATTTGCCAGAGTTTCAGTACCAGCTGGAAGGGTATGTAGGATGGAGCGAATGGTCAGAGGAGGCTCAGGCCCAGTTTAAAAATTTGCCATTCGGGAAGTACACGCTCCGTGTGCGCAGCAGGCTTGGGGGCGGCAAGCCTGCTGCTGAGCTCTCGTTCCCTTTCTACATCAGCCGCCCGTGGTATTGGTCTTACCCTGCCCTTGGCTGCTACTTCGTACTTTTGTCTTTGTTGGCCTTCTTTACGCACCGGGCGTATACGGGGTACTACAAGCGGCAGCAGGCCCAACTGAAAAAGGAGGCTCAAAAACGCTTAGAGGGCCAACAAAAAGAAAATGAACTGCAGCTGGTCCGCCTGCGCAATGAGCAGCTGCAAAAAGACATCGAAAACAAGAACAGGGAGCTGGCCATCTCCACCATGAGCCTGGTCAAGAAGAATGAGCTGCTCAACCAAATTAAAGACGAGCTGAAAGCTAGTGAGGATGCCAACCGCAACATCCGGGCGGTGGTGAAGACCATCAACCGAAATACCAACGAAGAAGATACCTGGAACCTTTTCAAGGAGGCTTTTGAAAATGCAGATCAGGAGTTTTTTAAAAAGATAAAGGAAAGGCACCCTGCACTGACCCCCAACGACCTTAAGCTATGCGCCTATCTGCGCCTCAATCTCAGCTCCAAGGAGATTGCCCCCCTGCTCAACATTTCTGTCCGCAGCGTAGAGGTGAAACGCTACCGCCTGCGCAAGAAAATGGAACTAGAGCATGATGAAGGGCTTGTTGAGTACATCTTAGGCATCTGACCAGCCTACAACACGTCCTGATTTTACCACAACATTACCACAACAACACAGGTATGCCCACGCTTTCCGCCTACAGCCTGCTGCTAGCCAATAATCGACATTTAGGGCTAGGGGGGCTGTAATCTGTCAGGTTTTATAATCAGTTGCTGGGCTTTCCGAAACTTATTTGGTCTTGTATGTTTTTTGTTGTGGTTGATTTTTCAAGCCTGCCGGTTGGCATCTTTAATATTGTATCCGGTAGACAATACCATTCAGCAGGGACAAGGATGTGCGCAGCCCTCCTGCTCCTGGCGTACCTGATTCAACCCAATGGCAGGCAGAACGAGCCAGCTGTAAACTCATTAGTGTATGAAACAGATTACCTTATTCGCTTTATTGCTTCTGGCATCGACTGCCTGGGGGCAAAACTTTACCGTCACGGGCGTGGTACAGGATGCTGCCAACGGTGACCCCCTGATTGGGGTAAATGTGGTACTGCCCGCCGCAGACGGCACCGTCCAAGGGACGATCACCGATTTTGAAGGGCGCTTTGAGCTGGCCGATGTGCCCAAAGGGGCTAGCCTTCAGTTCTCTTACATCGGTTACCAGCGTAAAGAAGCCGTTATTGAAACGGGCGGCCCAATCATTGTTGAAATGCTGGCCGATGCGGAATCTCTGGAAGAAGTCGTGGTCATTGGCTATGGCACGCAGCGCAAGCGCGACCTAACCGGCGCGGTCTCTCTCGTTGGCTCAGAGACCATTGAAGAGCTCAAGCCGATAAAGATTGAGCAAGCATTGCAAGGGACCACCCCAGGTGTGAATGTCACACAGCAGTCCGGCTCGCCCGGCGCAGGGCTGGATATCCGCATCCGGGGCGTATCGACCAACGGGCAGAACGCGCCCTTAGTCATTATCGATGGCTATCAGAGCGACCTCAACACCCTTAACCCTAGCGATATCGAAACCATCACCGTCCTGAAAGATGCTCAGGCGGCGGTTTATGGTACCATTGGCGCCAACGGGGTCATATTGGTCACAACGAAATCTGGCCGGAAAAACCAAGCCCCGCAAGTCAGCTACAACGCCTATCTGGGCTTGCAGGAAAGCAGCCGCCTCCTGCCGCTCTTAAATGCTACAGAGTACGCCCTGTTGCTGAATGAAAGTTATGCTGCAGGTGGGCAAGACCTGCCGTACCCCAACGCTTCCGGCCTGGGCACGGGCACAGACTGGCAGGCTGAGGTGTTTGGCACCGCACCTATGTCGAGCCACGATGTGACCATTAGCGGGGGCTCTGACCGCGTGACCTACTCTTTCAGTGGCTCTCATCTCGATCAGGAAGGGATCATTGGCGGCAGGAAGTCTGCATTCCGCCGGAATACTGCCCGCCTCAACCTTGGCATTGATCTGGCAGACAACCTCAAGCTGCAGGTCAACAACATTTACACCTACATAGACCGGGATGCCCTGAACGAGAGCGGGCTTGGCTCCGTGCTGTTCAACGGGCTCAATGCTCCGCCCACCCTGCAGGTCCGCGACGACAGCGGCGAGTTTACGCTTGTGCCCAATACTCCGGGGCTGGGCATCGAGGTGATCAACCCCCTCGCGCAAATTGCCAATACTTTCAACGATTATGACCTGAACAAGCTCAACGGGCAGGTGAGCCTCGATTATACGCCGGCAGAAGGGCTGACCCTTACCGGGCGGGTAGGCTACAACACGAGTGTCAGCCGGGGTAAAACTTTTTCCAAAGAGCTCAGCTACGGCGGCAAAGTATTTGATGTGACCCGAAGCCGGGTAGATCAGAACACCATCAATGACAACAACTACACGCTCGACCTCTACGCCACCTACGTCAGTGCTTTTGGCCGCAACAACCTGACTTTTACCGGTGGTACGACGGTTTTCAAGGAGTTTGGGCGGGGGCTGTTCGCTTCCGGGTTTGATGTGCCCAACAACGACTGGGCATTTGCAGACCTTTCCTTAGCCTTGGGCACCAGCCCAACTGGTGGGCGAGACGTGGGCTCCTATGCTTACGACGAGCGCCGTTTGTCCTATTTTGCCCGGGCACAGTATGATTACGACGGCAAGTACCTCCTCTCTGCCATGTTGCGCAGGGACGCCTCTACCAAGTTCGGCCCAGAAAACCGCGTAGCCTATTTCCCGTCCTTCACTGCCGGGTGGATCATCTCTGATGAAGGCTTTTTCAACCCAGATGGCAACTTCAATTTCCTCAAACTGCGCGTGAGCTATGGCGTACTGGGCAATGACCAAATTGTGAACAACGGCTATATCGGCACCCTGAGCGGGGAAGCGACTTATGTCTTTGGGGGCGCCCTAGTCAACGGTACAGCGATTGGCGTACTGCCAAACCCTGCTTTGCAGTGGGAGGAGGCTAAAAAGTTTGACGTGGGGCTTGATGTAGACCTGTTCGACTACAAGCTCAACATTACAGCCGACTACTTCATCAATACCCGTGACAACCTTTTGATTTCCAATATCCCGGTATCTGGTATTACAGGTACCTCTGCGCCCGGTGCGGCCTCTCCAACCGTCAATGCCGGCTCTGTTCAAAACCGGGGGCTGGAAATGGCTTTTACTTACAAAAAACGCTTTTCTGATGATTTCCGGATGAGCCTGGGCTACAACTTCACTACCCTGTCCAACGAAGTCCTCAGCGTGAACAACGGGACGGGCTTCATTGAAGGCGGCGCATTTGGCGTAGGGCAGTTGGCTCCTTCCCGTATGGAAGTCGGGCAGCCCATCGGCTATTTTTATGGCTACCAAACGGACGGCATTTTCCAAAACCTGTCGGAGGTGGAGGCACACCCTTCCCAAGCCGCGCTCGGTGCGGAAGCTGTACCCGGCGACCTCCGCTTTGTGGACATCAACGGCGATGGGGTGATTACGCCGGATGACCGTACTTACCTTGGCGACCCTATCCCTGAGGTCACCATGGGCTTCAACGTGAATTTCTCGTTCAAGGGCTTTGACTTCACGGCTTACACTTTCGCTTCCTTGGGGCAGGAGATGGTCCGCAATTACGAGCGCAGCCTCTCCGATGTCAACCGCCTGAACTATGTGCTGGACCGCTGGACAGGCGAGGGCTCTACCAACGAAGTGCCAAGGGTGACTACGGCCGCTACTTCCAATAATGTGTTTTCGGATTTTTATGTGGAAGACGCCAGTTTTGTCCGCCTGCAAAATGTACAGCTGGGTTATACCTTTAACCTGCCTTGGCGAAATGGGGCATCTACCCTCAGGGTGTACGGCAGCGCCAACAACCTGCTGACCCTGACCCGCTATCAGGGGTATGACCCCGCTGCTTCCAGTGGCGCCCCCATAGGTGGAGGCATCGACTTTGGCTTTTACCCCATCCCGAAAATTTACATGTTCGGCCTTAACCTGAACCTTTAAAACCAGTATCAGACATGAAAAAAATCATAGCTATACGCATCTTGCCGGTGCTTATCCTGCTTTTGGCAGGCACTGCATGCGAAAAAGACTTCATTGACCGTGCCCCGCTTTACTCTATTGATTCAGAGAACTACTTCAATGCGGAAGATGACTATTACAACGCCCTGATTGCGGCTTATGATCTCTTGCAGGCCACTTACGTGAATGTCATGCTGGGCGAAATCGCATCCGACAATACCCTCTGTGGTGGTGAGAGCGCTACGGATGTTATTGGTTTTCAGCAAATCGACGATATGGTGCATACTCCGGTCAACAGCAACCTGCGCGATATCTGGAACTGGATGTTCGCAGGGGTCAACCGCGCCAGCTACATTTTGGAGTTTGCCGATAAAACGGACTTCCCCGGCAAAACCCAGATTTTGGCGGAAGCCCGCTTCCTGCGCGCTTATTACCACTTCGAATTGGTCAAGTGGTTTGGCCCCATACCCCTTAAAGGCGATGCCCGCTTTGAGGTAGGGGACGAGGCCAGCCTGCCCCGTGCCCCGGTAGAGGAAGTCTATGCCGCTATAGAAGCCGATTTGGGCTATGCGGTAGAGAACCTTTCGGAAAACGCACCGCAAGTGGGCCGGGCCTCCGCCAATGCTGCCCGTGCTCTGCTCGGCAAGGTGTACCTGTATCAGGAGCGCTTCAGCGAAGCGGCTACGATATTGGAAAACCTCATCAATACCGGGCAATACCAGCTGGCAGATGATTTTGCTGGCATCTGGGAGATGAGCGGTGAGAACGGTGCAGAGTCGGTTTTTGAGGTACAATACTCAGATGCAGAGGGCGCTGGCTTTGGCTGCTTGCAGTGCAGTGAAGGCAATGTAGCGGTTGGTTTTAACGGGATCCGCAATTACTCGGGCCCTGAATATGACGGGGGCTTCTCCTTCAACGTGCCCGTTGAAGAGGCATACAATGCTTACGAAGTGGGGGACAGCCGTCAGGACGCATCCATCTTGGACATTGAAGCCTGGGCTGAGGAGACTGGTGCTACTTATGGCGTTGGCTACGAGCACACCGGCTATTACAACCGCAAGTATATTGCCCGTAAAGGGGACTCTAATATTGGCGATCAAAACCTCACGAACCCCAATAACTACCGTGCCATCCGCTATGCAGATGTACTGCTGATGGCTGCAGAAGCACTGAACCGTGGACAGATCAGCGATGAGCGGGCACGGCAGTACCTCAATCAGGTGCGCCGCCGGGCCTTTGGCGATATGGACCATGACATCAGCGCGAGCGGGGCTGCCCTTACCGATTTTATCCTCAACGAGCGCCGCCTGGAGCTCATGGGGGAGGGGCACCGCTTCTTTGACCTAGTGCGCACTGGCCGCGCAGCGGGTGCTATCCCTGGGTTTGTGCCCGGAAAGCACGAACTGTTCCCGGTCCCTTTTGAGGAAATCCAATTTTCCAACGGCAACTGGCAGCAAAACCCTAACTATTAAAACGAGCCACTATGAAAATCTTGAAATATATCGCTTTCTTCTTCCTGCTCGGCCTGCTCGGCACCGCATGTGAAGAGGACAACTCAATCCCTCAGTTGGAGGGGATCCCTGCACCGGACAATATCTCCGCCCTTTTTACCATCGCCAACGACAACTCCGGGCGGGTAAGCATACGGCCTGATGCGCGTGGGGTCACGCAGTTTACGGTAGACTATGGCGACGGCAGCGGCCTTTCTGAGCCTTTTGCCCCTGGGCAGAGCACTGAGCATGTCTACACGGAAGGCAGCTACCCGGTGACCATCATGGCAATGGGCGTGAACGGGAAGGTCGCTGAGTATACACAAGAATTGACCGTAGCCTTTGAGGCGCCCCAAAACTTGGTGGTGGACATCCTGCCTGTGCCTGGCGACCCGTTCTCTTTTGATGTCTCCGCTACGGCAGATTTAGAGACGTTCTTCGAGGTGACGTTTGGCGAAATCGCGGATGAAGTGCCACAGCCTTTCATGGAAGGGGAAACCGTCCGCTACACTTATGCTGAGGTGGGCACTTATGAAATTACGGTGACTGCGCGGAGCGGCGGGGCAGCAAGCCTTTCACAATCTAGCACCATCACGGTCTCCAATCCGGTACTGATGCCGATCGATTTTGAAAATCCTACCCTCAGCTACACCTTTACCAACTTTGGAGGGGCAGGTACTGCAGTTGTCGATAACCCGGATGTATCTGAAGGCAATGTCAGCAGCCGGGTTGCAGAGCTGGCTAAGGGAGAAGGCTCCGAGGTCTGGGCCGGGTCTTTTATTGAATTGGGCGAGCCCATTGACTTTAGTGCCGGGCAAAAAATCAGGATGAAAGTCTGGTCGCCTCAAGCCGGCATACCGATTTTGCTGAAGCTGGAAAACCTGGAAAATGGCGGGGAGCTGTTTCACGAAGTAACGGTTACTAACACAGCGGCTAATGCCTGGGAAGAGCTGATATTCGATTTTGCGGAAGCAGATTTCTCTTTCACTTATCAGCGGGTAGTGGTCTTTTTCGACTTTGGCACGAATGGCACTGGCGCGAGCTACTACTTTGATGATATAGAAGTGACGGATGGCAGCGCAGAGAACAACTTGCCTATGGATTTTGAGTCTCCGGATATCAATTACGAGTTCACAGGCTTTGGCGGCGCTAGCGCAGAAGTTATCGCCAACCCTGATGCTTCCGGGGCTAATAGCAGCGCCAATGTCGCTGCCCTGTCCAAGTCTGAGGGTTCTGAAGTCTGGGCTGGTGTCCTGACCAATCTTTCCAGCCCGATCAATTTCGGCGCGCAGCAGAAAATCCGCATGAAAACCTGGTCGCCTACTGCAGGCATCAACGTATTGCTGAAGGTCGAAAACCTTGACAATGCCGATATCTTTTACGAGGTACAGGTGCAGAACACCGTTGCCAATGCTTGGGAAGAACTGGAGTTCGACTTTAGCGGCATAGATATTGGGAATAGCTATCAGCGCATAGTCGTCTTCTTTGACTTTGGCACGAATGGCACCGGAGCAACCTATTATTTTGATGAGATCACCCTGGCAGACTAAAAATCCGAACAAGATGAAACGCATAACATTTCAAATACTAGCCCTCTGCAGCCTGTTGCTGGCAGGCTGTCAGAAAGAAGATCATACTTTTGGGGACATCACAGCTCCTTCCAACCTGACGCTCAATGCGGTAGTGGTAGGCGCAGATGAGGCCAACCCCAATGGCGACGGCAGCGGCCTGGTCAACCTTTCTGCCTCGGCAGAAGGCGCTATTACCTACAAATTTATTTTCAGCGATGGCACAGAGCGGATTGCCCCCGGAGGGCAGTTCCAAAAGCGCTTTACCCAAGTAGGCGTCAATACTTACACTATTACGGTGGTGGCTTCAGGCAAGGGGGGCGTGGCAACCTCTTCCTCTACAGAAGTGACGGTGCTCAGCAACTTCGAAGATGAGGAGGCTATACAGTTCCTCACAGGGGGCGGCAGCAAGACTTGGTACTGGGCCGCGGATGAGCCTGGGCACCTCGGCGTGGGGCAGAACGATGACAATACCGAGCAGAACTACTTTGCCAATTACTATCAGGCAGCGCCCTTTGAAAAAGATGGCGCTTCTGAAAGCACTTGCCTTTATCAGGACGAAATGACCTTTGCCCTCGACGGCGGCACCCTTACCTATCAGCTCGACAACAAAGGGGCTACCTACTTCAACGGCAGCTATGAAGGCGTAGCGGGCGGGAGCAATGGCTTTGACTATTGTTATGAATTTGGGGTAGGCACAGCGCCTGAGGTGGTCACCCTTGCCCCTTCTGAGTCGGTAGTAGCCGCAAATGGCATCCCCGGGCAGACCCGCGGCACAGTCCTCAACTTCTCTGAGGGCGGGTTCATGAGCTATTACATCGGCACGAGCAGCTACGAAATCCTGTCGATTACAGAAAACCGCTTGGTGGTCCGTGCTGTGCAGGGCAACAACGGTGGGCTGGCCTGGTACCATATTTTTACTTCTACCAAACCTTCTGTAGATGAGCCCGGCTATGACGAGCTGGTCTGGGCCGATGAGTTTGACGCTGGCAGTGCGCCGGATGACGCCAACTGGTCTTACAATATGGGCACAGGCGAAAATGGCTGGGGCAATGGCGAAGCGCAGTACTACACGGACCGGCCGGAAAATATCCGCGTTGAGGATGGCCTCCTGAAGATTACCGCTCAGCGGGAAGCGTTCAGTGGGTCGGCATTCACCTCCGCCCGCATTGTGACGGAGAATAAGTTTGAATTCACCTACGGGCGGGTCGATGTACGGGCAAAGCTCCCAACAGGAGGGGGCACTTGGCCTGCAATCTGGATGCTCGGTGCGGACTATGACACGAACACCTGGCCCGGTTGCGGAGAAATTGATATCATGGAGCACGTGGGCAATGCGCAGGACCAAATCTTTTCCTCTCTTCATTTCCCCGGCAATTTCGGTGGTGACGCCATCACGCAAAGCCGCAATGAACCGGGCGTATCTGAGGAGTTCCACGTCTACTCTGTTGTTTGGTCGCCCGATTTCATCCGCTTTTTCATTGATGATGTGGAGTACCACGTTTTCGCCAACAACAGCAGCTTGCCGTTCAACAGCGATTTCTTCCTGATTTTGAACGTGGCTATGGGCGGCAATTTCGGCGGTGCCATAGATGCCGCCTTTGAAAGCTCCACTATGGAGGTGGACTACGTGCGAGTTTATCAATAGGCTTGATGGTTCGGGGCATTGTAGGGGCAAAATGGCTCATTTTCCCACAGCACTGGCCCGGCGCATCAAGTGTCCGATGGGGCGTAAACCAAAATCTCGCTTGCGTTCAAGCTTTCCGGGCTCTAGTGCCTCAAGCCATAAATCCTTGCCACCCCAAGTTTCGTTCTTTTCCGCCTACTCTTCGTTGAAGAACCGCTCCTTTAGCTCGGGCTAAAGTCGCGAACCTTCGCCTTGATTAGCCGGAAAATAACTTCAACTTAAGTATCAGAGATTTATGGCTTAAGGCACTTGCCTGGCATTGGCCTAGCGCTGCGAAGGGGTGGCCGAAGGCCAGACCCGACGCCTGTAGGGCGAGGGGCCGAGCGGATAGCGAGCCCCGTAGCATAGCGGCACCTGCCCGCTGGCAGGGGCAGGCCCCTATCCTTACGGAGGGGGCAGGCCCAAAAAACGATAATCTGGTTTGCGCCTGTCCAATGAATGAGGGAGGTTAAAGCACTTTTAATATGAAGATACTTATCAAGATATTGGCAGTGGGCTGCCTGTTGTTGTCAGGAAGTGCCCTTATTGCTCAAGGTATGGACGACATTAGCCAAAAGGTAGAAGCCTTGCTCAGCAAAATGACGCTGGAGGAGAAAGTAGGGCAGATGAATCAGTACAATGGGTTTTGGGATGCAACCGGGCCTGCACCTGAGGAAGGGCTGGCGGCTTTAAAATACGAGCACCTCAGAAAAGGGCTTGTGGGGTCTATGCTCAATGTTCGGGGTGTGGAGCAGGTACGCGAGGTACAGCGCATAGCGGTGGAAGAGGCCCGCTTGGGCATTCCGCTCATTATTGGCTTTGATGTGATTCATGGCTACAAGACCATCAGCCCTATCCCCTTGGCCGAGGCTGCTAGCTGGGACCTTCAGGCCATCCGCCGCTCTGCTGAGATCGCTGCGGCCGAAGCATCTGCGGCGGGCATCAATTGGACTTTTGCCCCTATGGTGGACATTGGGCGGGATGCCCGCTGGGGCCGGGTGATGGAAGGCGGAGGGGAAGACCCTTTCTTGGGCAGCCGGATTGCCGATGCGCGGGTGAAAGGCTTTCAAGGCGAGGATTTGTCTTCTCCGGCTACTATTGCGGCTTGCGCCAAACATTTTGCAGGGTATGGTTTTGCAGAGGCCGGGCGTGATTACAATACCGTCGACTTTGGCACTTCTACCCTCCGGAATGTAGTGTTGCCCCCTTTCAAGGCTGCTGCCGATGCTGGGGCCGCCACTTTCATGAATGCCTTCAATATCCTGAACGGCATACCGGCTACGGGCGATGCTTTCCTGCAGCGTGATATCCTTAAGGGCGAGTGGGGCTATACAGGCTTTGTCGTATCAGACTGGGGCTCCCTCAAAGAAATGGTCAGTCATGGTTATGCGGAGGATGTGGCACATGCTGCTGAGCTTGCAGCCAATGCCGGCTCGGATATGGATATGGAGTCCTATGGTTATGTGTCCCACCTGGCAGGCTTGGTCCGGGAGGGCAAGGTGGAGGAAGCCCATGTAGACGATGCAGTGCGCCGCATACTGCGCGTGAAGTTTGAGCTTGGGCTGTTCGATGACCCCTACCGCTATTGCGATGCGGAGCGGGAAGCCACAGTCATTGGCAGCGAAGAGCACCTGGAAGGCGTGCTCGATATGGCCCGCAAGTCTATCGTCTTGCTCAAGAACGAGGGCGGGCTGCTGCCACTGCCAAAGGATGGCAAGCGCATAGCCCTGATTGGCGAGCTGGCGGCAGAAAAGAATAGCCCCTTGGGCAGCTGGCGGCTGGCTGCAGATGACAACTCCGCCGTATCTGTTTTGGAGGGCATGCAGGCTTACGGAGGCAATGACTTGGTTTACGAAAAGGGGGTGAAGGTCATCGATGGGCGGCAGCACTTTGTTTTTGAAACCCATATCAATACCACAGATACAGCAGGTATGGCAGCAGCGGTAGCCGCAGCAAAGTCTGCTGATATTGCGGTGCTGGTATTGGGGGAGCCCGGTTTTCTTTCTGGGGAAGGGCGGAGCCGCACCGATCTGGGGCTTCCCGGCCTGCAGCAACAGCTATTGGAAGCCGTTTTTGCAGCCAACCCCAATGTAGTGCTGGTGCTCAATAATGGCCGCCCCCTTGCGCTGCCCTGGGCAGCTGATCACATCCCTGCTATACTAGAGGGCTGGCAGTTGGGCACACAGGCTGGGCACGCTATCGCACAGGCCCTCTATGGGGATCATAACCCCTCCGGCAAATTGCCGATGACCTTTCCGCGCAGCGTGGGGCAGGTGCCCATTTATTACAACCACATGCGCACAGGCCGCCCTGAAATGCCTACGCCGGATGAGGTGTTCTGGTCGCACTATATCGATGAGCGCAACAGCCCGCTTTTCCCTTTTGGCCATGGGCTGAGCTATACCACTTTTGAATACAGCGGGCTGAAGCTCAGCAGTGGGCAGCTAAAGCCCGGCGGGTACCTAACGGCTACAGTAGAGGTGTCCAACACGGGGGGAGTGGCTGGAAGAGAAGTCGTTCAGCTGTACATCCACGACCATTACGCCTCTGTTGCCCGGCCGGTAAAAGAGCTGAAAGGGTTTGAGTTAGTATATTTGGAGCCGGGGGAAAAGAAAACAATTACCTTTAAGCTCGATGAAGCTTTGCTTAGCTTTTATACTGCCCGCGGGGTGTGGGCAGCAGAGCCGGGCACCTTCACCGTCATGGCAGGCGGCAGCTCTGAAACGAGCTTGTCTGCAACATTCGAGCTGACTGGGCCGAAGCGGTAAGCCTTTTGGGAAGGAAGGGCTGCCGGGCCGGGGCAGGCTCTTTTTTTCAAAACTAACCCACTAAACTCAACAGACAATGGGCATTATTTCTTTTGTAGGCTTTACCGCGCTGGTGGCGGTCGTCTCTTATTGGTCCACCCGCTCCATGAAAGAAGATTCTTCAGACGACTACTTCCTGGGCGGGCGCAGCCTCACCGCGCCGGTCATCGCGGGCTCCCTGCTGCTGACCAACCTCTCCACCGAACAAATTGTAGGCCTCAATGGACAGGCTTATTCCGAGGGCATCCTGGTTATGGCCTGGGAGACCCTGGCGGCTATCGCTATGGTCGTTACGGCCTTGTTCCTCCTGCCGCGCTACCTCAAGGGCGGTATAACCACCGTCCCACAGTTTCTTGAGCGCCGGTACGACCGTGGCACTAAGACCATTGCGTCTGCCCTTTTTCTCAGCGGCTACGTCATTGTGCTGTTGCCCATTGTCTTGTATTCTGGCGCAGTTGCTTTCAGTGCTATGTTCGATCTGCCAGCCATGCTCGGGATCAGCAAAACCGCTGCCCTTTGGGCATGTGTTTGGGGCATTGGGATCATTGGCGCCATCTACGCTGTATTTGGCGGGCTCAAGGCTGTAGCGGTATCCGATACCATCAACGCTATAGGGTTGTTGATTGGCGGGCTGCTCATCCCGTTTTTCGGGTTGGCAGCTATTGGCGGGGGCAGCGTGGCTGAAGGGTTGTCTACCTTGGTAAGGGAAGCGCCAGAGAAGTTCAACTCCATAGGGGGGCCTACAGCTTCGGTCCCGTTCAGTACAATCTTTACAGGCATGATGTTGGTGCAGTTGTTCTACTGGGGCACCAACCAGGCTATCATACAGCGGGCGCTTGGCGCAAAAAACCTGAAGGAAGGGCAAAAAGGGCTGCTGCTCGGGGGCTTTATCAAAATGTTGGGGCCGATTATCGTGGTGCTCCCGGGGATTATTGCCTACAAGTTATTTGATGGCACCCTGGCTGTACCTGATGAGGCCTACCCTCGCTTGGTCAGGGAGGTGCTCCCTGCTGCATGGATCGGCTTTTTCGCTGCAGTCCTATTTGGCGCCATCCTCAGCTCCTTCAACAGTGCGCTCAATAGCTCGGTGACGCTTTTCGGGGTGGACATCTACAAGGAGTACATCAAAAAAGAGGCGACTGACCGCGAAGTGGTGAAAGCGGGCAAGCTCTTCGGTATCGGGCTGGCCGTCTTGGCTATGTTTATTGCACCGGCTATCGCCAATGCCCCCGACGGGCTGTTCGGCTACCTGCAAGAGGTCAATGGCTGTTACAGCATCCCCATCCTGACCATTATCGTGGTGGGCTACCTCACGAAGTGGGTGCCGGCCATAGGTGCTAAAGTTGGCATCTTGTCTGGCGTGATTTTGTACAGTATTTCACAGTTTATACTAGGCCCCAATGTGGCTGCGGAGGCAGTGGCTACAGCTACGGCATCTGGCATAACAGACGAGGCCGCCTTGGAAGCCATCCGCAAAACGGCTTACCCGCACTACCTCCATGTGATGGCCATCCTTTTCGTGCTCAACGTCAGCATTATGCTCATCATAGGCAAGCTCTACCCCAGGAAAGAAGCTTATGTGCAGAAATATACCGATCAGGTAAACATCGACCCTTGGAAGTATGCGGTAGCTGCTGGCATAGGGATCATCATCGCGGTGATCGGCATTTATATTTATTTTTCTTAAACCTTAATACCGGAAGAGCGTTTCGCCTCCGGCCAATTGGAACGTATGAAAACTTTGTCCTCCCTATTGCTGACCGCCCTTTGGGCTGCCTGCCCCTTGCAGGCACAGCAACTTCTTTGGGCGGAAGAGTTCTCCGGAGAAGAGCTGGACACTGCTGTCTGGAGCTTCGATCTGGGCGACGGCTGCCCCGCTCTGTGCGGCTGGGGCAACAACGAGCTGCAGGCCTATACCCGACAGAATCATAAGGTGGCAGATGGCTACCTGACGATTACCGCCCGGAAGGGAAATGAAGGGTATACCTCTGCCAGGGTCACGACCAAGCATAAAAAAACTTTTCAGTACGGAAGAGTAGAAGCGCGCATCAGCCTGCCTTCTGGAGCAGGGTTGTGGCCCGCTTTTTGGATGCTGGGCGCCAATATCGATTCCGAAGGGTGGCCGGCTTGCGGCGAAATAGACATCATGGAGTATGTGGGCAGGGAGCCAGGCCGATTTTTCACCTCCCTGCACACTTCCTCCAGTCATGGCAATACCCACAACACCCGCACCACGCTTGTGCCTGGGGCGGAAGAGGGGTTCCATATTTTCGCAGCCGAATGGAGCCCGGACGAGATTGCCTTTTTCATTGATGGGCAGTTGGCTTATACCTATGCGCCAAATCATAAAACGGCCGAAAACTGGCCTTTTGACCAACCTTTTTACCTCTTAGCTAACCTTGCCGTAGGCGGGAATTTTGGTGGGCCCCATATTGATGACAGTGCTTTTCCACAAAGCTTCATCATCGATTACATCCGGGTTTACAGCCTTGAATGACCCCCGCTGACGGCCCTTTGTTTGAACCCATTACGCTATGGGGCGCAAACCAGATTGTCGTTTTTGTCCTGCCCCTGCCCAACGGGAGGGGGCCTGCCCCTGCCAGCGGGCAGGTGCCGCTA
This sequence comes from Phaeodactylibacter luteus, assembly GCF_007993045.1. GTDB lineage: Bacteria > Bacteroidota > Bacteroidia > Chitinophagales > Saprospiraceae > Phaeodactylibacter > Phaeodactylibacter luteus. The sequence goes on along the minus strand of NZ_VOOR01000001.1, from coordinate 50,212 downwards.
TGCTACGGGGCTCGCTGTCCGCTCGGCCTTATCAGGCCTGCCGCCCCTTCGCAGCGCTAGGCCAATGCCAGGCTATGAAGCCCAAAAAGCATAACCGCTTGCGACACTTTGGTTCACGCCCACGCTGTGTTGCGCTAAGCGCATGTTTCGAGCTCGTCCTATTGCCAATCAATGCTTTATGGGCTCTGCCGGCTATACTGGTACAGCAGGCGGATAAAAGCACTTGATTTTCATGGCGAAGATGCTCCGAACAAGCCTTTAGCCCCCAACAGTTGGACGCTTGGATCCTATGTGCCAGGGGAACAGCCCGGCTGTGGGGCAGCCCGTTGATTTTTTCAAAACCAAATACAGTATATGATGAACAAGTTTGTACTCCCGATGCTAGTGTTCGCCCTTGCCTTTGCCACGGCAGGTGCGCAAACGACAATTTTCGACTTTGAAGGGGAAGCCCCAGCGTTCAGCGACTTTAATGGCTCCACTACCATGGTGATCGACAACCCTGATGCCTCAGGCATTAACACAAGCAGCAAGGTAGCTGAAAACATCGTGCCTGCCGGTGCCGCTTTCGCTGGCGTGAACATCCCAGGCCAGTCCATTGACATCAGTACCGACAAAGGGTTCAGTATGCAGGTGTGGGCTCCGGTAACTGGCGTGCCAGTGTTGTTGAAACTCGAAGGGGCTGTCAATGCAGAGCGGCAGGCCACATTTGACGGGCCAGCTGGGCAATGGCAGGAGCTGTCTTTTGACTTTGGGAGCGAAGGGGACCTCACCTTTACTTCCGTGACGGTATTTATGAACTTCAATATAGTGGGCGAGCAGGACTTGACCTTTTACTGGGACAACCTGCAGCAGTTCAGTGTGTCGCCCGTGGCTGAGCCCCTTGAGCCTGCTCCGGCCCCAGACAAAGACCCGGCCAACGTCATTTCAATGTTTAGCGACAGCTACGATGATGTGGCAGTGGATACTTGGCTGACCACCTGGAGCGCAGCCAACCTGGAAGATGTCGCTATTGCTGGCAATGCCACCAAAAAATATACGAGCCTGAACTTTGCAGGCATTGAAACGGTAGGCCCTGCCGCCCTTGACCTGGAAGGCGCAGGCATGACCCACCTGCATGTAGACATCTGGACGCCCAATGCGGAGACCTTCCGCATCAAGCTGGTAGACTTTGGCGGCGACGGCTTTGGCGGCGACAACGATACCGAGTTTGAAATCCCCTTCACCCCTGAGCAGCAAACCTGGGTAAGCTTGGACATCCCTCTCATGGACTTTGCAGGCATGAGCCAAAGCGATGTGTCGCAGTACATTTTCTCTGCACTGCCTGTAGGGACGAGCACCATTTACATGGACAATATGTATTTCTACAATGCCACACCTGATGGGGTGCGTACACCACAGGCTGGCGTGCTCCGGGCTGTGCCCAACCCTGCTCGCGAAGCATGGCTTATTGAGGCGCCGGAAGTGGTAGAGGAAGTGCTGCTGTTCAATGCTTCCGGCATGCTCATGGGCCGCTGGGCGGCGGGCGCTGAGCAGGTAAGCATACCGGCAGAAGCGTTGCCAGCTGGCATGTACGCTGCGGTGGTGGCTACAGGCAGCGGTAAGTCATTTGTCGTAAAGCTGGTCCGTGCAGAATAAGAGATTAGTGCGGGGGCAGCAACAAAGTCCCCGCTAAAGGTTAGCTACTATTTTGATTGAGAAATGTCCGCTTGAGAAAGCGGGCATTTCTTTTATGGGACCTCCTGCCCGGCGGCAGCTTGCCAGATTTCGAACCAGTCCTCATCGCTCAGTTTTACCTTGCAAGCTTCTGCCGCTGCTGCTGCCCGCTCGATACGGGCCGTGCCCAGTACAGGAAGGATCTGTGCGGGATGGTGCAGCAGCCATGCGATGAGCAGCTGATCGATGCCAATGCTCAGGCGCTTGGCCATGGGCTGCAGCGTGCTCAAGAGCCGTTGCTCACGCTCTTCCGGGACCGCTTGGAAGAGCGCGCCGCCCCCAAGCGGAGACCAGGCCATGGGCGGCAAGCCAAGGCGGAGCGCCTGATCGATGGTGCCATCGTGGAAAGGGGGGAGGTGTAAAGCAGAAGCTTCTATTTGGTTGGTCACCAAAGGGAAACGGCTGTGCAAAAGCTCAAACTGGGATGGGGTGAAATTGGAAACACCGAAGTGCCTGACTTTGCCGGCTTCTTGCAAGTGCCGGAAAGCTGCTGCCACCTCATCGGGGTGGAGCAGTGGGCTAGGCCGGTGGATGAGCAGCAGGTCAAGGTAATCTGTGTGCAGGTTGGATAAAGAGCGCTCGGCGGAAGCGATGATGTGCGCCCGGGAGGTATCATAAGATTTTAGCCGATAGCCAGGCCGCTGTTCTGCTGGCATTTTTATCCCACACTTGGTCACAAGTTGCATATCGTGGCGCAAAGATGGCTGAAGATGCAGGGCCTTGCCGAATGCTGCTTCGGTGGTATAGCCTCCATAGATGTCGGCGTGGTCGAAGGTGGTTATGCCCAGCGCTATGCTTTGGGCAATGAGCCGCTCCATGTCTTTGGCGCTCAGCCGGTGCCCCCAGCTGCCCCATCTCATGGCTCCGAATACAACTCTGGAAAATACAGGCCCGCCCGGGCCTAGCTGAATGGTTGGAACCCCCATAGCAGTTTTTCTGTAAAGGTACAGAATTATGAAGGTAGTCAAGGGCTTCAGATGGGCAGGCTGCAAGCAGGGAGCAGGGAAATTGCCTACCTTTGTAGCCTAAACCGGCGGGTTGCCGGCAGATGAGTACATTCATGGCATTCCAGGAAGCTGCCCACCGGCAGCGCTTATTGTTTATAGATCTGCTCCGTGCATTTGCCATTCTGATGATGCTGCAGGGGCATTTTATCGACACCACCCTTGCCGAAAGCTGGCGGGATAAGGCTGCGTACCCGTTATACAGCTATTGGGCATTTATGCGCGGGCTGACTGCCCCTGTGTTTTTCTTCTCTTCCGGGCTGGTATTCGTTTTTCTGCTGCTCAGGGAGAGGGGCAATGCCTGGGCCAATAAACGCGCGGTAAAAGGCGCACGGCGGGGGCTGCAGCTTATTTTGACCGGTTACCTTTTGCGCTTGTCCTTCCCTGCGCTGCTGCATGGCCGTGTCCCGGCTTCATTTTTTTATGTAGATGTGCTTCACTGTATAGGCATAGCCCTGCTCGGCCTGGTATTTTTTTATGTACTGAGCCACTACCTCCGCCTGCCGTTCCCGCTTTGGCTGGCTTTGGCTGGCGGGGCAGCATTTTTCTTTTATTTTGATGTGAAGGAAGCAGACTATGCGGGCTGGCCCGTAGCCCTACAGCATTATTTCCATCGGGAGCTGGGGGCGGTATTTACCCCTGTGCCGTGGGTTGGGTTCAGCTTTATGGGGGGCATACTGGGTTGGCTGCTTCATTGGAGGCCGTCTTGGGCGTTTGGCCATGCTCTGCCTGTAGCCCTGCTGGCCATGGGGTATTTAACAGACCATTATTCCTCCAATTGGCTGATCGACTGGTACGAATGGACAGGCTTGGAGCAGTTCCGGCGCCACGCTTATTTCAATTTTCTGTTGAAACGCCTTGGGGAGGTGTGGATTGTAGCAGCCCTGTTCATTTGGCTGGCCAAGTACTGGCAAACCGTCCCAAGGCTTGTGTTGAAAATCGGGGGGGAGACCTTGGCTATTTATGAAGTGCACTTCGTCGTGCTCTACGGTACCTGGTTCGGGCTTGGCATCAGCACCATTTGGGCTTATCAGCTCAACCCTTGGCAAGCTGTTGCAGGTGCATTGCTTTTCGTGCTTGCCTTTGTCATTTTCACAGCTTACCTCGATAGGATAGGGCCGGTGCGCTGGGCCTGGTGGGGCCGGCAGTTTCAGCGGGCTTACCGTTTAAGCCGTTGGCAGTGGTACCGTTTGCGCAGCCGGGGGCAGCAGGTACTGCCCTGAGCGATCAAAATAGCTCCTTGACGTTTTCTGGTGGCCGGCCTAGGACTGCGCGGCCTGCGGCTACCACAATAGGGCGCTCAATGAGTTTGGGGTGTTCCACCATTGCCTCTACCCATTCTTCTTCTGAAAGGTCTTTGCCCTTGTATCTTTCCTTATAAATGGCCTCTGTACGGCGGACGAGCTGACTGGCGGGCATGCCAAGCTTTTTAAGCAGGCCTTTCAGTTCTGCTGCATCAGGCTGATCCTTCAGGTACAGCACGATCTCTGGCTCAATGCCCTGCGCTTCAATGAGCGCAAGCGTTTCCCGGCTTTTGCGGCAGCGCGGGTTGTGGTAAATGGTCATAAATCCTGGTTTTTGCGAGTGGCAAATATAATGATTCCGCAGCGCTCTGAAGGGCTGCCCCCCAAGACCGGTGTAGGGCATTTGTGCTCATCAAATGACACTATTGTAAACGTACCGTGCATGGCGGTGCCCCGAAAGGGGGTATCGGAATGGTTGGCCGTATCGGGGAAGGGGGGCTTGAAAACCGGGCGCAAAGCAATATGCCGCAGTCGTTTAGAGATGCTATGTTATTATCCTGATAAGCCCTTAGCTCAAGCTGAGCGACTAAAAAAAAAGGATAGTATGGAAAGGGGAGATAGCGATTCTCACCCATACTGTAATCATCTCCGGAGGCGAAAACTGAAATACGGCAGGCGTTCATACCCTTCGGGCCCTAGGCTGGCATTGGCCTAGCGCTGCGCAGGGGCGGCAGGCCTGATAAGGCCGAGCGGACAGCGAGCCCCGGAGCATAGCGGCACCTGCCCGTTGGGGCCTTCCTTGTGGCAGGGGCAGACCCCATCCCACGAAGCAGGCAGGGCAGGAAAAAACGGCAATCTGGTTTGTGCCCTAAAAACCCTTGTTGCTGCACAGCGGTAATCCGCTGCTCGACATCGGATGGAGCCTGGGTTATTTGAATTCGATTTTAGCGCCAAGGAAAAGGGTACGTGGCCGCACAGGCCCATAAACATAGCCAGCATCCCGGTCAGCTCCAATATCGAAGTCGTCCTGATAGCTGTTGAACAGGTTCTGTACCCCACCGGAAAGCTCTAGGCAATAATCTTTCCGGATGTCGAAGTGGTAAGCCCCTTTCAGATTGAACTCCACGAAGGCAGGTGTGCGCTCGATGATGGTAAATTCGGTGCCTGGGTCAATGATATGTGGCACATTCATTGGGCCGGTGAAGGTGCCGCTGAGCGATAGGCTGAAGGGCTTTGCCGGTGTCCAGGAAAAAGCCAGAAAACCATAAGCGCCGGGTGTCCGGAGCAACTGATCGGTAGCAGTTAAGCTGTCGCGGTTGGCGTCCGTTAGGGTTTCCGGGCTCCAAAGGGTTTCCTTCTCATCATACTGAGCTAATTGCAGGGTGCCGCCGAGCTGCAGCCCCACCTTCCCGTTAAAGTCTATGCTGCTTTCAAAATTGGCCCCTGCAACGGTCGCCCCGCCTCCATTCCGCTTGGTGATGACCGCCACTCCGCTAGGCAGCTCAGTGGGGTTGCTGCTGACAAAAGGGTTGTCCAGGCGGGTAAAAAAACCATCTGCTATAAAGTTGGCAGCAGTGGTGCCTTGCCGCAGGGTGTAATCTAGAGAAAGGTTGAAGCTGTTGGAGCGCTCCGGCTGCAAATCAGGGGAGAGCCGGGTAAAGAGGGCTGCGCCCCCAACGGTCTCAATGTGCAGGTCTTCGTCAAAGGCTTGAGGTGCGCGGTATCCTTGAGCATAGGACATGCGCAGCTTTAAGCCGGGCTGAAGGAAGTGCAGGATAGAAGCCCGGGGCACAATGACCCCAAGAGACCGGTCGTTGGCCAGCGTTTCTGGCCCCAGGGCGTATTCCCCGTCGATAGCAACCTGATCAAACCGGGCACCGAGTAGCACGGCCCATTTTGGGGCTGGCCGCCATTCCGATTGGGCGTAGAGCCCTAGCGCGCCGGTCTGTTGGGCAATTTCCCTCCCGTACCCCGGCATCTCGTCTTTCACGCGGTTGTGCTGGTATTCTCCTCCGAGGGTGAACAGCCAAGATTTTGAGGGCTCAAAGCCATATTGGACCCCTGTAGCCAGCGAGAAATCGGTAGATTGCCCATAGGCATTGAGCGCGAGCAGATCGCTGGAGGTAAGGGTGTCCCCAGGCCCCAAGATGCGGCCGCCGCCCCCGTAATAGCTGTTTCGGCTTACGCCTGTAGCAGAGGCATACACAGCAGTTTTGTGGCGGAGGTCTGGAGTGAAAAATTCATAAGAGAGGCTGCCGCCAAGAATTTGATGCCCCAGTTGCTCGGCAACGTCTGTCTGATGAGGCTGCAGGTCAAAACCATTGCCGCCCCTGCGGAATTCATTGATGTGGAATAGGCTCGCTTTGACCTTGCTGTATTCTCCGGGGTTGAAATAGGCGTCGAGCCCGAAAGTCGTGTTTTCCAGTTGTGTGATCTCAGAAAAACCATCGCCATTGGCATCCCAATGTTCGCGGCTCCGGTTGAAAGCATAAAAGCTCAGCCCTTTGCTGAGCTGTTCATCTACAATGCTCCCGTTGGCCGAAATGGTTCGGTCCAAGGCTTCCCCGTTGATCAGGGCGAGGTTGGTGCCTGCCTCAAAAGCGTTGAGGATGGGGTCCTTGGTGATGATGTTCACGGTCCCGGCAATAGCATTGCCCCCGTACAGGGCAGAGCCACCGCCCCGGACTACCTCTACGCGTTCTACCATATTGGCAGGTAGCATCTCCAAGCCATAAACACCAGCTAAGGCGGAGAAAACTGGCCGGCTGTTGATAAGGATCTGTGTGTAAGGCCCATCAAGCCCGTTCATGCGCAGTTGGGTAAAGCCACAATTTTGGCAGTTGTTCTCCAATCGCAGCCCAGGCGAAAAATTAAGCCCCTCCGATATGCTGAGCGACTGTGTCTGGGAAAAAATGCGGTCGTCAATCCGGTTGACCATCACCGGTGCTTTATGAGCGGGCACCGCGCTCCTTGTAGCCGAAACGACTATCCCTTCTAAGTTGAGCACATCTTCTCTCAGTTGGAAGTCCAGCTGTTGGGCATCCCCTTGCGCTAGCGATATTTGCCGTTTTTCGGAAAGGTAGCCAACGTAGGTGGCTTCAAGTGAAAAAGCCCCCGCCGGCAGCCCTTCAAGCCGGTAATAGCCTTCTGTATCTGTAGTCGTGCCCTGCCCGGTCTCCGTTATCAACAAGCTTGCCCCCGGCAAAGGGCCATCAGGCCCAAGGATCTGGCCCGATAAGGAAGCCTGGGCAGTGGCCAAAACGGGGAGCATCCCAATTAGAATCAGACAGTAATATCTTTTCATGGCTGCTATTTGAGATTATAAGATGAATCTATACGTAAGTTAAGGTTTTGTTTAAATAAAAGTTTAGTCTAAGCTAAAAAATAAGAAGTTAATAAAAAAGCCTCTGGTGCTTTCGCTCCAGAGGCTTCCCGTAAAATGGTTGAGAGGTAGTTGCTTAGCGCACGGCGCAGCAGCTGTGCTTAGAACAGGACAAAGCGCAGCCCCAGCTGCAGCCCCAGCCCTGAAATGTCTTGGGCGCTGATATTGACCGGGCTGAGGTTGGTGCTTAAATAGGTGTAGTCTTCTCCGGCTGCAAAGCGGTAAGTAAGGCCGGTATACGCCTTGATGCGGCTGCTCAAATTCAGCTCTGCCTGTGCCCCGGCCTCGGCGAAGAAGAAATAGCTTTCGCCAAAAGGGGAGTCTGCATCGCTGCCCCCTTTGAAGTCGGCCTGCATCTCGCCCCCGCCCAAAGAGAGGGGGAAGGCAAAGTGGAGCAGGTTGCCCGGCTTGTGGTAGTAGATGGCCTGTACGCCACCGTAGCGGAGGTCGAGGTACAAATTGTCTGTGGGCTCGGCATCCGGTGTGAACTCATTGAGGGATGCGCTGAATACCCCGCCGATCGCCAGTTTTTCATTAAACAGCGCGCCCGCGCCCAGCTGTACGTTGTGCACTCCCTGGCCGGCAGCGGTAGTATACTGCCAACCTGGGGTGAGGTAGACCTGTATCTTTCCTGAGGCGTTGTTGCTGTTGAAGAGCGTTTGGGTTTCTTGTGCTTGTGCTGAAGACAGCAGGAGGACAGAGAAAAACACGAAAAAAAAGCTTTGCTTCATTGCTTGATAGTTTTACTTTTATGTGTTTTAGAAAGATAGTAGACAACATTCTTTTAGTGTTGGTTCGCAAGGCAAGTAGTTTTTTTAGAAATAGCTTGCCCGTTGGCATTAGGGCTGCCATTGCTCCGGCTGAGGCCTTTTTGGGCGGGCAGCCCTATACGCATGAAAAAATGTTCGTATGTTCACGCTCTAGCGAACATAAAACCTTATGTCTTTGAAACCAGTTCCCTCCAAAATCGGATGGCTATCGGCTGCAGCCTTGGTCGTCGCCAACATGATAGGCACAGGAGTATTTACGAGCTTGGGCTTCCAGGTGGTTGACATCAAGCATACCTGGAGCCTACTGTTGTTGTGGGGCATAGGAGGGCTGGTTGCCCTGACTGGTGCTTTTTCCTATGCGGAGCTGGGCGCACTGTACAAGCGCTCGGGTGGGGAGTATGATTTTCTGACCCGCCTTTACCATCCCCTGGCCGGCTACTTGAGCGGGTGGATTTCGCTCACGGTGGGCTTTGCTGCCCCGGTCGGGCTAGCTGCTATGGCGATGGGCACTTACCTCGAGCCTGCGACGGGGCTCTCGGGGCAATGGGTTGCAATAGGTGCTGTCGTAGCGACCGCTCTGATGCATTCCTGGGACCTCCGGCAGAGCAGCCGCTTCCAGGATATCCTCACCCTGCTCAAGGCCCTGCTTATTTTGGGCATCATTGTTCTAGGCCTGGCTCTGCCTCCCGCTGGGGAGTATCTAGACTTTAGCGAAGGGTGGGGGATAGAGCTAGCGATGCCAGCTTATGCAGTCGCTTTGATCTTTGTGACCTATTCCTATACGGGCTGGAACGCCGCTGCCTATATCGTTGAAGAGATCCGGCAGCCAGCTATCAACCTTCCCAAAGCGCTGGTCCGAGGTACTTTGGCCGTGACTGTACTTTACGTTTTGCTGCAGCTGGTATTCCTCAGGCATACGCCTTTACATCTATTAGAAGGGCAGGTTGATGTGGGCCATATTTATGCTGTGCAGTTGTTGGGCGAAGGCGGGGGGCGTGCTGTCAGCTTGCTGATCGCCTTTTTTCTGTTGTCCAGCATCAGCGCTATGGCCTGGGTCGGGCCAAGGGTCAGTCTGTCTATGGCCCGGGATTACCCCTTTTGGCACTTCCTCCGGCAGCAGAACAGGCAGGGCATTCCTGTGCGGGCAGTCTGGTTTCAGGCAGGCATCAGCCTGGTGCTGATCTTGACGGGGACATTTGAGCAGGTATTGGTTTATTGTGGGTTTATCCTGCAGCTTTCCAGCGCGCTTACCGTATTGGGTAGCTTCCGCATACGGCAAAGGCAGCAAGAGCTCCCTTATCGCAGCCCTTTCCACCCCTTGTTCCCCTTGCTGTTCACTGCTATTAGCCTTTGGATACTGGCCTATGCCTTGGTCAACAACCCACAAGAAAGCCTATTGGGGCTGGGCAACTTATTGTTGGGGTATCTTACCTGGCACTGGGGCAGGCGCCTTCGCTAATTTCTCAATCTCATCAATAAATTTACGCCGCAGATGAATTACACTTTTAGCTTTTTTCTGGCCGCTTCGCTCGCCCTTGGGGCTGCAGCTTGCGCCAACCCGTCAGAATCCGGACAATCGGCAACTATGGAAAAACAAGAAGACAGCCACGGCCACGGCGGGCAACAGCACAAGCATGGCCATCAGCACAGCCACGGAGAAGCCAATGCGTACATGAACCAGTCTGATTTTGAAGAGCTGGCGCAGCGCTTTGAGTCCGCAGAACGGGACGAGTACCAACAACCGGACAAAGTGTTGGCTTACCTGGGTGATGTGGCTGGGCTCTCGATCATGGACATTGGTGCAGGCACAGGGTATTTCAGCTTCCGCCTGGCCAATGCTGGCGCAAAGGTCATAGCCGCAGATGTGGACGACCGCTTCCAGGAGTACATCCGCCAAAAGCGGGATAGCCTGGGCATTGGCGAGGACCGCCTGGCATTGCGAAAACTGCCTTACGACAGCCCGGAGTTATCGCCCGGAGAGGTTGATCGGGTTATCACCGTGAATACCTATCACCATTTCGAAGACCGGCCAGCATATTTTGCCAAAGTCTTGGCAGGGCTCAAGCCAGGTGGGGCGCTCTACGTCATCGATTTCTTTAAAGAGGAAACACCCGTCGGCCCTCCTTTGGAGATGAAGATCAGCGCGGAAAAGGTGGTAGCTGAGCTCAAAGCAGCGGGGTTTGCGAAAGTGGAGGTGGAAAGCTCCCTCTTGCCATATCAGTATATTGTGAAAGCTGCAACAGAATAAAGGGGCAGGGTGCCAGGGAATGCCCGGCACCCTGCTGTGCTAAAAGATTTGGCCTACAAACTGCGCTGCCAGTCTCCATCGGGCAGCAGTACATTCACTTCGCCCGTCTCGGGGTCGAGCACCCGCAGGTGCACCCATTGATTGAAAAACAGCTTTTGCAGCACTTCCTGCCGCTCGATGATGCTTTGCACCCGGCCCAAAGGAGCTTGTACGAAAGCCGTAAGGCGGAGCGGTTTGTGGTAGAGGGTGTCGTCATTTTTCATGACCGATTGCCAGGGTAGCCCGTGCATGAGGTCACTGCTGTTGCCCTGCATGATGCCAACTTTGCTGACCACGTTGTGCGTAGCTTTGTTGCCACTGCCGAATGCGGTATTGTCTGTTGTAGAGAAGAAATACTGGCTATTGATCCATTGCGCGACCACAAGGGGGGCGGTGAGGATGCCCTCGAGTACTTTCCCTTCCCTGTCCTCTTGCCAATCGTAAGAGTGCAGAAAGCAGCGCCCGTCCAAGTCAAGCCCGGAGGTCAGCGAACGGGGGGCGGCCACAAAGCCCGCATTCCCGGCAAGCCCCCATTCGGGCCGTACCTCCGACCAGTCGGCACGCTTCTTCATCAGTTGGGCAATACCTTCTGCGCCCAGCTTGGGCGCCCGTGCAGCCAAGTTGAGCTCTTGTGCCGCTTGTAAGGCTTTTTGGAGCTTTTGCACAGATGCTTCCTGATTTGCGGTCAGCTCGGGCAGCGCGATCAGCCGGACTGCGTCGGTGGTCGTATTATGCTGCCCGGCCAGGAAAATAGTTTCGTCAGGGATGATAATATTTTCCTCCTTCAGTATTTTCCGGACCGAAAAATCATTTAAGATAGAAGCCATAGCTGCTGCATTGGGCCCCCCGTGGCTGCCGCCGCATGCCCCACAATCAAGGGCTGCCGCATAAGGGTTGTTTTCTGTCTCGCTCCCATGGCCGCAAAGAAGGACCACCGGCGCAAAGTTCCGAGTAAGGCCCATTGTACGGAGCGCCCCTGCCGCATATGCTGCCTGCTGCTCGAGAGGTATACCTCCAGCCTGGCCGGCGCGCACATCCGGGACCCAATCCAGTTCAGGGCGGAACCACTGCCGGCCGCTATTGCGCAAGCGGGCGAGCGCATGAGGGAATAGGGTGCGCCCAAGTGTGAGCAGGGCAGCGGGCAGCCCCAAAGCTTCTGCTGCTGCGAAAGGCGTAGCCAAGTTGTACTTCAGTGCTTTGTAAGCCTTGCGCAGGTCCTGAAGCAGTTGCGTGCCATCGCGGTAGGGCTGTTCCTGATGCGCGCAGCCGGCGGCCGGTACTTGTTGCAGTTGGTGGGCGGGCTCGAGCAGTACCGGCAGCGATTTGACGGTTTTCCCCACAGGGGTTTCGTACGCAATGGGTAGCCCAAAGAAGCCAGCAAACCCGAGGGTTTCGCTATGGCTTACGGCCTCCAGTGCTTTTCGGAAAGGCTCCGAGCGGACATCAATGCAGAAAATAGCTTGGAAGTCGGCCTGTTCCGTTTTTGGTGCCGTACGCTGCCGGGCAAGCTTTGAGGTGACGTCTGCCTGGAATTGGCTTTCCCATTGTACTAGCCAGTTGATGCGGAGCTCGTCGTAAGCCCGGGCAAGGCAGTCTAGCAGGGTAGCCCAATCCTCGGCGGGGATATTGCCGATAATGCCGGTCCGCTTCAGCGCCCAGCTATGGAGCGCTTCATAGGCTGGGGGTGCTGTTGATGTGGCTGAGCTACTTTTTTGGGCAAGCATGAGGCGTACGGCCAGGTAGTCTTCGAGATAAATGGGGGCAGCCTGTTGTGGGGCGTAATCTTTCTGGCTGCTCCTCCATTTGATATAGGCTGCCCAGCCGGGGAGTGCCAAGAGGTGGTTCCGCAAGTAAGCCTGTTGTTGGCTCTGTGGCACCTCGAGCCTGCCGAGCAGTTCTGCGATAGCTTCAGTGGGGCTGTCGGGCAGGTTTGCCGTAAGCTTTCTCCCTTCCTTCAGGCTGCGCAGCAGAGACTTCACCGTCAGGTAAAAGCCTTTTTCCCTTCCGGGCATTGGCCAGGAGGTCTGCCCTTCGTCCAGGAATGCAGGCAGCCAAGTGAGGAGGTCCTGATTGACCCCTATGGCTGCACCTTCTGTGCGGCATAGCAGTTTCAGCCGGCTAAGGGCGTTGGCGAGCAATCCCGGCCTTACTTGGGCTACCTGGCGCTCGTCGAGCTCCGTAGCCATTTTTTCGGTCAGCTCTGCTATGCTCACCCTGTGCCCGGCGATGTCTATTTCATCCGGGAGCGCCTGAACGGCTTTGGGGGCGTCAGGGGCAATGCCCGACTGACGGAGCTGCCATATGGGGGGCAGGCAATATCCTTTAAAGTAGCTCCGGCCGAGCCGTGCTGCTTCTTCAAAAGGAAGGTGCTCAAGGCCTTGTAGTGGGTTGCAGGCCACAGCACGGTCAAGGGGCCAGGTGGGGGCGATGAGCTGGTAGAGCTGTTGGAGCTCTTGTTCAAGTGTTGCGGCTGAGGTCCTGCTCTTTTCGCGGACCAAGGTATTGGAAAGCGTCATGGCTTTATATTTGATGGTTTGGCACTGCCATAGCAGCGGCTGCCCTTCTTTGCGGGCACTGATCATGGCAGGCGGTAAATTGAAAATGGCACAGCGGGGCTATCAAGGCCGGTATTGGCTTCTATACAGTGTTTTTGAGGCTGCATCCGGTTGGCTATAGATTAGCGCGCGTGCATAGAGCCAATGCCTGGCCTGGGTGGCGCCCGGCAGTTGCTCCCGGAACAAGGATAAAGCCCAGCCAAGGAGGAGTGCCAGGCCGATTGCCCAGTAGACAGGAGACATGGCCGGGGCCTCTATTGCAGGGAAGCTGGCTTTCGCTAAACTGACGGAGGCCCCGTAAGCCAGTGCGCCGCCAAGCGTGAGGCCAAGCGCGAGCAGTGCTCTTTTTAGGGAGGGCTTGGTTTGCCAAATGGCCATAGCCATGTGGGCAGAAGTGATGCCGCAGCAAAGCCAAAGCAGTGCATAAGTGGTGTGGCTCATGCCCCAGGTCTGGGTAGCGGTGATGAAAACCCCGGTGGCCAGCGTACCGCAAGCCAGGCCGAAGAGGAACACCAAGGGCGATTTGGGCCCCTTTAGTGCTAGTGCTGCGTTGGGCGCCGCTTTGATGGCCGAGCCAGCGCTGAGGAAAAGGGAGGCTTTGAAGAAACCGTGCCACACCATGTGGGCGAGCGCAGCAGGGTAGAGCCCCAGCCCGCATTGTAGCACCATAAAGCCCATTTGGCCCATCGTAGAGCAAGTCAGCGTCCGTTTGACGTCAGTCTGCACCAGCATCCAGAAGGTCCCTAGCAAAGCTGTGCCCAGCCCGAGGGCGATGAGCAGGGGGGCAGTCCAAGAAAATTGGGCAGTGAGCGGCAGGGTTTTAAATAAGATGACTGCCCCCCCGTTTACCAGGCCGGCGTGCATGAAAGCAGAGACGGGAGTGGGGGCATTGGCAGAGGCGATCAGCCAGCGGTGGAAGGGCCAGATCGCAGATTGTGCAAGGGCAGCTGCTACCAACAGCCCAGCGATAATAGGTGAGGTGGCCGTAAAGGGCACTGATTGGCCGAGGGCTTCCAGGGAAAAATGGCCGTAGGCTTGCCAGGTGAGCAGGCTGGCCAGGACAAACAGTGCGCTGCCTGCCCCGGTGTAGGAAAGTGCCATCCAGGCACTTTGCTCTGCTGCTTTCCACTTCTGATTGAGAGACATGAGGCGGGCCAGGAGGATATTGGAGAGCAGTAAGCCGCCGCCCATGAGCAAAAGGTGGTCGGCTGTGGCATAAACCAGCAGGCACAGCGTAAGGCTATTGAGCAGTTGGAACGCCCGTCGCTGATGCCGCCAGCCATCAAAATGCCGCAGCGAATAGCCTTGCACCATCAGGCTCACCAGCCCGATAACAAATGCCATAAAATGAGTGTGGGGGTAAAAGCCCACCCCATAAGCGGCTTGGCCGTTGGCAGGCAGCAGTACCCCCGCTAATGAGGGGAGCAGCCCGAGTGCAGTCAGCACCACAGCCAACCGCTCTGCCTTTTTTGCCGGAGTGGAGCAAAGGGCTGTCGCTAGTGCAGTGAGTCCAATGGAAATGAGGAGCATAGTTATTTCTTTTTTATTCCGGGGGCGAAGGTAGGGCAGGTTTGGATATTAAGGAAATTAAAAGATTTGATTGCTTGTATAAGGAAAACTAATAGTTTAGTTTTGTATGAATTCAATATTGACGTTATGGGGCCGCAAATCAGTTATTTAGACCTGCCCTTGTTGCGCACTTACATCACGGTAGTGGATCAGCAGGGGTTTAGCTTGGCAGCCAATGAGTTGCACCGGACACAATCGGCTATCAGCCAGCAGATTAAGAAGCTGGAGCAACTAGTAGGGCAACCATTGCTGCGGCGGTCGGGCAGGGAGATTGTGATGACCGAAGCCGGGGAGCTGGTCTACCGGTATGGCTGGAAAATGCTACAGGTAGAGCAGCAGTTGAGGGAGGAGCTGTTCAGCGAAGAAATTACCGGGCGGGTCAGGCTGGGGATACCGGAAGATCTGGCCACGCACTATCTTTTGCCCATTCTGGCCCGCTTCAGGGATCAGTTCCCCCGCATTCAGCTGGCTGTAGAGTGCGACCTCACCGAGCGGCTTTATGACAACTTCAAAGCCAATGAGTACGAGCTGGTGATCCTCAAGCATGAACAGCTCAATGTTTCATACCCCAACCGCATCGTCAAAACTTGGTTCGACCCTTTGGTGTGGGTAGGCCGCGATGCAGAGACCTGCGCCAAATGGCAAGCCTCAGATCACATCCCCATTATTGTGTCGCCGGAGCCTTGCGTATACCGCCGGCAGGTCATTCACCGGTTGGGTGCAGCCCAATTGGCCCCCGAGCTGGCATACGTTAGCGAAAGCTACAACAGCAAAATACTGGCCGTGCGTGCCGGGCTGGGGCTTGCTGCCCTTCCCAAAAGCTTAGTCCCGGCTGATTGCGTCATCGTGGAAAAAGGGCTGCCAGAACTGTCGCCTACACAAATTTCGCTTTTCCATTCAGAGATACAGGCCAAGGTCGCCCAGTTCCTCCGGGACCGCATCGTAGAGAGTTTTGATGCGCAGCTGGCCGTCTGATAGGTGTTCTAAAAAATGGCTATTATGAAAAAACCTAAGCATATCCTGCCAGTGATTGTGCTGGCACAGTTTGCGGGCACCTCGCTTTGGTTTGCGGGCAATGCCATATTGGAAAGCCTGCAAAGCAGTTTTGGGCTCCCTGAGTCAGCACTAAGCGGGCTTACCTCTGCAGTGCAGCTTGGCTTCATAGCCGGCACGCTGCTCTATGCTGCTCTATTGCTGGCCGACCGGTTCTCGCCTTCGCAGGTGTTCCTGGCCTCTGCGGTATTGGGCGCAGGCTGCAATATAGCAGTGGGCACCGTAGCTTCAACCTACGAAGGCATGCTGGCAGCCCGTTTCCTCACGGGCTTCTTCCTGGCAGGCATTTATCCGGTAGGCATGAAGATCGCCGCAGATTGGTATGAGGGAGGGCTCGGTAAAGCCTTGGGGTATCTCGTTGGGGCGCTGGTCTTGGGCACCGCCTTCCCCCATTTTCTGAGCTATACCTCAGCGGGTATCGGCTGGCAGCCGGTATTGCTGGCCACCTCAGGCCTGGCTGTTGCAGGGGGGCTCAGCATTTGGTGGCTGGTGCCCGATGGGCCCTTCCGCAAACCGGCCCGGTCTTTTAGGCCAGGAGCAATTATTGCTGCCTTCAGGCAGCCGGGGGTGCGCTCGGCTGCACTAGGGTATTTTGGGCATATGTGGGAGCTGTACGCCTTCTGGGCCTTCCTCCCCGTAGTGCTCAAGTACCGTTTCCATTCCTGGAGCGCTGCAGAGCTCTCCCTGAGCGCTTTTCTGTTGATCGGGGCGGGCAGCGCCGGTTGTATATGGGGCGGCTACCAAGCTTTGCGCAGCGGCAGTGCTGTCGTTGCCAGAGGCATGCTTTTGGCATCCGGCCTACTTTGCCTGCTGTCTCCGCTATTGTTTCTGCTGCCTGCGGGGCTGAGCTTGCTGTTCTTGGCGGCCTGGGGCTTTTCAGTGGTAGGGGACTCCCCACAATGCTCTGCTCTGGTCGCTAAGCATACCCCTGCAGAAAGCCGGGGCAGTGTGCTCACTTTAGTCAACTGCATCGGTTTTGCAGTCACTATCGGCAGTTTGCAATTATTGGGGGCGCTGGCTCAATGGGGAGATACTGCTTACTTGATGCTGCCATTGGCGGCAGGGCCGGTTATCGGGCTTTGGGGGCTAAGAGCGTGTTAGGAGTTTGGTCTTCTAGTCGAGCACTAGCAATTTTTTGATTAGCCGAGGCCCGAAAACCCTTCCCGCTTTTTATGCACAAAAGCGGTAAGGATTTTCGGGGCGAAGGATGAGCGGAAAAGTGTCCCGCTGTCTAGCGGGACAGACCGATTATTAAAGTCCCAACATCTCTAAGCGGGGGCTGCAAAAATCGGCTGCCAGAAATCGTTCTGGCAGCCGGATCAGTTGACCGCGTAAGCCGGTCAATTTGTCCTGCAGCCTGAGCTGCAGCAGAGAGACAATAATTTGGTGTGTGTTGTTGGCTCTTGCGCGTTAGTGAGCCCAATTTATATTAGTATGCGAATAATTAGTTTCCAAAATTATGAAAAAGCAGGAGATTTCCAGCCTAAAGCCTCGATATGTCATTTGGAAGGCGGTAAAAAACTAAAATTGTACAGGTGCGGCTGCAACATGTCGGCCGCTAAGGGAAGGGCGCCCATGATTCTTTGGGGCCTGCCCCTGCCTGATGGCAGGTGCCGCTATGCTTCGGGGCTCGCTCTTCGCTCGGCCCTATCGGGCTCTTACACCCCTCCGCAGCGCTAGGCCGGCCCTATGGTAACGCCAATAGTGCGAGTGCCTTAAGCCATAAATCTCTGATACTTAAGTTGAAGTTATTTTCCGGCTAATCAAGGCTAAGGTTCGCGACTTTAGCCCGAGCTAAAGGAGCGGTTCTTTAACGAAGAGTAGGCGGAAAAGAACGAAACTTGGGGTGGCAAGGATTTATGGCTTGAGGCACTAGGCTTTGCCCTACGGGCATCCGTCTGCACGGCTGCACCAAGTCCAGCCGCCTGTACAGGGGCAGAACGGCTAGGGCATGGGCGCTGCCGTTCCAGCGCATTGGCCGGGCATAGCCCTTAATCCAAGTAGAGGACGAGCCCTTTCAGGTATTCCCCTTCGGGATGGAAGATGCCTACGGGGTGGTCTGCCGGTTGGGAAAGGTGATGCAGGATGCGTGCATTCCGCCCAGCCTCGTGGGCGGCTGCGACGATGGTGTTCGTAAACAGGGCACGGTCTACCACTTGTGAGCAGGAGAAGGTGAACAGCAAGCCTCCCGGTTTGATTTTGGTCATGGCCAGTGCGTTAAGCCGTTTGTAGCCCTGTACAGCGTTGTGGCGCTTTTTTAGGTTTTTGGCGAAAGCCGGAGGGTCAACGACCATGATGTCGTAGGCCTCTTCACAATTTTTCAGGAAGCCCATAACGTCGGCTGTATGCGCCTGATGCTGCTGCGGGGGGAACCCGCCGAGGGCCACGTTGCGCGCAGTCAGCTCCATAGCTGTTTTGGAGACATCCACAGATACTACCTGCTCTGCTCCAGCTTGTAGGGCGTACATAGAAAAACCGCCAGTATAGCAGAAGGTGTTCAGCACTTTTTTGCCCTTAGCGTAATGTGCCAGCAGCTGCCGGTTTTCTCTTTGGTCAAGGAAGAAGCCGGTTTTCTGCCCGCTTTCCCAATCTACGAAGAAGCGGTGGCCGTACTCCATCACCTCAGCAGGGCCTGAGGAGCCGTATATGTAGCCATTAGTAGCTTGAGCTGCATATTGAGCAGGCAGGGATTCCGCGCTCTTGTCGTAAATGGCAGTAAGGCTGTCGCCCAAGATGTGCTGCAAGGCGGCCGAAATGTGCTGCAAGTTGCGGTGCATGCCTATGGAATGGCACTGCACAACCGCTACACTGCCATAGATATCGACGATCAGCCCGGGCAGCCCATCGCCTTCTGCATGTACAAGGCGGTAAGCGTCTAGGTCTTTTCTCCCAGTCAGCCCAATGCATTGCCTGCAGGCATAGGCTTGCTGGATTTTTTGTGCCCAAAATGTAGGTCCAGCCTCCCCTGCTTCAAAGTCGATCACCCTGATCATGATACTGCCTTGGGTGAAGTGGCCTATGCCTAGGAAAGCTCCGCTTTCGCCCTCAAGCTGCACGGTGTCTCCATCTTGCAGGCCTTCCGGCAATTGTTTGACCGCCCCGCTGAATACCCAGGGATGGCGCCGCTGCAGGGCTATTTCCTTTTTGCGTCTGATGATAATGGTCTTCATAGCGCAAAAGTAGGCAAAAGGGGCCGATCTGTTACTGCCGCCTAAGGAGTATTCCAAAGGCGAGTGGGGCAGCCCGCTGCGCACAGCCGCCTTCTGTCTGGTAAAGGAGCAAGGGGGCAGTGGCGCTTGCTTCAATTCCAATGGCTATATGTTGGGACAGAGGCCTGAAAATGGCGGTATGCAGCCCGAACGCCCAGCCTCCGCTTTTCATGCCTGCACCTGTTATCCGCTCCATCTGGCCATTGGGGCCTAGGTAGCTCCCTTCCCGTTGTGCCCACCAAGAGTACCCTGCGCTTACGCCAAGTGAAAAGGCTAGCCCTTCACTTTCCCAGGTTTTCCCAACCCCCAGGCTCAAGTCGGCCCTGCTGTACCGGTTGTACAGGGCATAAAAGGTAGTCTTGACTGTGCGCAGCTCTTCATTCAGGAGGTTGATGGACCTGCTGTATGTTCGGTGCTCGCCGGAGAAACGGCTGTGGTGTACCGAATACCGGGCAGTAGCAGCCAGATGAAAACCTTTGCCAAGGTTGCGCTGGTATCGTGTGCTGAGGTAGAAACCGGGGCGGGCATTTTCTTTTCCTGCGGGGCTGCAAGCGGGGCGGTAGGCATGCACTTGGCTGTTGAGCCCTCCAGAAAGGGCAAATGCATTGCGGGGCTGGAAAAGAAGGGCGGCTTTTTCGGTGCTGGCCAGCAGGCGTGGCGGCTGGCCGATATCAAGAGGGGCAGATGGGCGGGTTGGCAAAAGGCGGGGCGGGTTGGCACCTCTAGGTTGGAGCGGCGTTTGCTTTGCCGATGGTAGGCGTTGGGGGCGATGCATTTGACCTGGCAGCACGTCGACGGGGCTCAAGCCTGCAGTTCCCGCCTGTGGCCTTGGCCCGGCCCCTGGTTCAGGAGCAGCAGGTTGCTGCACGGCTTCGGTAGCAGGAATAGCGGGCACGAAAGGAGTACCTGGCCTTGTCCGGGCGGTATTGGGCTTCAGAGGCAGGCTGCTGATGGGGGGCTGTAGTGTTGGCATCGCGTTTTGGTGGCTGCCGCTGTCAGCAATAGGGCCAGAAGAATGGAGCTCCGATGTGTACAAGCCTCCCCAAAATAGGGCCATAGCTGCAGCGCCAATCCACCACCAAATGGCAGCTTGGCGCCTGCGCGGCCGCTCTATGCGCTGCCACAAGCCTTGCCGGTCGAATCTGGCAGGCGGCTGTTGATCTAATCTTTCTTGCCAATTCTTCATCGCTATTTTGTATTTATGCTTTCGAGTGCCCTGATGCCCTGGCGCAGCTTCTTCTTCGCCCGTGAAAGATAGACCCGGCAGGAATTGGCATTGATATCTAGCATGCCGGCAATTTCCTCATGGGAGTACCCCTCGATTTCGTATAGGTTGAAAATGGCCCGCTGCTCTACAGGCAGTTGGGCAATCAGCTGCAGGATCTCTTCTGTGCCAAGCTCATCAAAGGGTAAAGGCTCCGTAGTGCCCAAGCTTGGCGGGAGCTCAGGCATGGCGGGTTCCCATTTGCGCTCCTTTTTGACAACATCAATGGCAGTGTTGACGCAGATGCGCTTGAGCCAGGTTTTTAGGCTGCCCTTTTCTCCATCGAACTGCCTGATAGCGGCAAATGCTTTTGAGAAAGCAATTTGCAGGATGTCTTCTGCCTGGTCGTTTCTGAAACAATACCGATAAACGGTATGGTAAAGGAGGTCAACGTACCGATCGTAAAGTTGCCGCTGTGCCCGCGGGTCGTTGCGGGCACAGGCGGCTGCCAAGTCTTGGTCAGTAGCGTATGTTGGTCTTTTTTTCAAAAGGGCTAGCTTATAGGCCGTCCAAGTTGCCAGATTCAGCGGCCCATGTCCAGTTGAACACGGTTACGTCGGCTTGCGGACTGCCTCCCGGGCTGCACCCTGCTGGTATAGGGGCGCTGTTGTTGAAGAGGCTAGAGAATTCAGCAGGGGCGATATCGAAGGTGATATCCTCAAAAGTAGCTCCAGGCCCGATCTCATGGTTGGTGACGGTCTGCCCTTGGGCGAACGGCCCGATAAAGTGGAGGCTGCTGAGTTCGCACCCGGTATCCTCATCTACATCTATGAGGTATTGCTGTGCGGTCCTGCCATTGCCGTTCATCACGATGGTGCCATTTTGGATGCGGTGGCTGCCCGGCAAACTGCCTTCAGGCCCATCAAGCTCCAGCGCACTGCTGCCGGGGGTGAGCACTACGAAGTTGCCGAGGGTGCCGCTCCAGCCCTGATCGGTATCAATGCCGTCATCTTCTGCGTTCCAGGCCACTATATCGGACAGGGTTACGGTACCACCAAACAAGGCAATGGCATCGTCTTTTGCACCCACAATTTCTATGTGCTCGATCGAAGTCTCGCGGCCTATACCTGCAAGCACTAAACCTTGTACATCATACCCCAGCCCAAGGGATACCCCGGCGTGCCGGATAGACAAGTGGCTTAGCCTGCCCGAGGAGTCGTCCGGGTTGAGCCCACCGTACTGGCTGAACAACTCCGGGATGAGTAAAGAGGAGATCTTGGCTTCGTTGACGTCTTGCCCAAACTCATTCACAGCGGAGACCGGTGCCCGGCCCATCAGTATTACGCCACCCCATAACCCGTGCTCATCGGGAGAGAGGTTGGGGCTGCCATATTGCCCAGAGGCGATAGCCTGTGGC
The DNA here is from genome assembly GCF_007993045.1 of Phaeodactylibacter luteus. Lineage (GTDB taxonomy): Bacteria > Bacteroidota > Bacteroidia > Chitinophagales > Saprospiraceae > Phaeodactylibacter > Phaeodactylibacter luteus. The sequence continues at coordinate 28,805 of NZ_VOOR01000001.1, read as the reverse complement.
GTCACCTCATCTGCCAGGCTGGTGAAGACAATCGGCAGATTGGGCGTGCCTTCTGCTATTATTTGCGCCCCTTGGGCAATGACCAAGGCGGATGCGTTGGCCCCTTCTCCCGGCGCGCCCTTGATTACGGTGCCGGGCTCAATGGTAAGGCTGGCCCCTTCTTCCACTATGACCAGCCCGTTGAGGACGTAAGTGTTCCCGCCTTCCCAAGTCATACTCTCATTGATGGCCCCTTGTACATTGACCAGGCCGCTGCCATTGTTTGGCTCACAGGCCATGATGGCCCCCAGGTCGTAAGCGGCCCCTTGCTCATCGATTAAGATGGACCGGGGCTCACTTTGGGTATTGGCCTCGTAGTTGGTGAGCTGCACTTCAAGTAAGCCCTGGCCAGCTGAAAGGAACCGGAAATTTCCTTCTTGGTTAGCCAGTGTATAGCCTGTAGTGTTGTTCATGGTATAGGCTGTCATAAGGCTTGGGGCGGGGCTGCCATCGCAATCTGTGCCCTGGCCGGCAACAAGGGCGAGCGTGCCCCATCCAACAGGGAGGTCTCCGAGTTCTGTATCGCTGTCGATGCTCCCCAGGGCAGTTGGTGGCAGCAGGCTGCCTTCCCAGTACAGGCCGACAGCGAGCGGGAGGCCCGCTGGCGCCCAAGTACAGAGCTGCCCGCTGCCGTCTGTCCAGCCAGAAGCGTAAAATTCGTCCTGCTCCGGAGAGGAGATGCGGTAATTGAAGTAGGGCAGGGGCAAACCATTTTGGCCTACCAGCCGCAAACAGAGGTTTGCAGGGGTGTACAGTTGTGCACTGGCCCACCATGAAAAGTGCCCGACCTCTGCTTCGAGGTACCCATTGCGCATTTGAGCAGCCCCTTCTTCTACCCATCGGCCAGTAGCCTCGTCCATGCTCAGTAGGGGCGCCCCCGCTGCGCCAGAAGGGTAACTATCAGGGATGGGGAACTGCAGGGTTGCAGTAGTGCCTTCGCCCGGCTGAAGCTCTTGCCCGTCAGCGCTGAGCAAGGTGATGGCGTAAATGCCATAAGGGGCAATTGTATAGGCTTTGCCGTCCTGGCCCACGGCCGAAAGATTGCCGGGCGCGGCCTCTGCTGTTGCAGGGCTAGAAGGCGGGTAGTACCGGCTTTGTACCTTCACTTCCTCAGTGTAAGGGCTCCCGTCCGGGCCAACAAGGGAATAGGGCAGGCGGAGCTGCCCGCCACCATCTAGCCCGGCCAATGCTCCGGCAGCGGCAGTGGATTCTGCCCGGAATCGGGCCATCCGGAATTGTAGGTAGGCCGCCTGGTTGTCTGAGCCGGCTAGGGTTTTGACCTGTGGCAGATAGCCGTTGGCTGTTAAGGTGACGGGCAGCCCTCCCGATGGGATGTCCGTTCCAGGGATAACAATCACCTCTTGTTCGCCGGCTTCCCAAGACTGCCCCGCAAGGTTTTCCTGGAGCATAGCGCCGGCAACCAAGGCACCCTCCTCATCAATGGCTTGAATAAAGAATTGAGCGTTTTCGGCCCCACTGACGATTGTAGTCTGTGTCTCTTCCCAGATTTGGTCTTGTTTGGTGCATTGCCAAGATAGCAGCACCGAGAACAAAAGCACGAGCTTTGAGCATCGCATAGCAATAGTGTTTAGCGTGTTAAGAAAGACGCCACGATCATGGTTTCGCTATACTATACTGTTGCCCTGCTGAATGTGATACAGGGGGTGTTATTTTTCTTTGGCCGGCTGCCATCGCCTGACCATTTCCCAGCATACTACCCCTACACAGACGGCTATGTTGAGGGAATGTTTAGTCCCAAATTGAGGCACTTCGAGACAGCCATCTACAATGGCCATGGCCTCATCGCTCACGCCATGCACCTCATTCCCGAACACAAGGGCATACCGCTGCCCAGTCTCCCGCTTAAAGTCTTGCAGCCAGGTACTGCCTTCGGCTTGTTCAACCGCCAAGACGATGACCCCTTCCTCCTGCAGCTCCCTGATGGCGTCAACCGTTTCTTTGGCATATGACCAGCTAACGGACTCGGTAGCTCCTATAGCGGTCTTTAGGATTTCCCGGTGTGGCGGCTGCGCACTGATGCCACAGAGCCAGATGTGCTCCAGGGCAAAGGCGTCTGCGGTCCGGAAAGCAGAGCCCACATTCAGGCCAGAGCGTATATTGTCCAAAATAAGGGTGACAGGGGCTTTGGGCTGTGCTTTGAAGGCCTCGATATCGGGGCGCTGCAGTTCCTGAAGTTTGAGCTTTCGCAAAATGAGGGTGGTTTGTTCAGCGTTTGGCCCGGTAGAGCCGTGCAGACACGCCTCCCCTGTGGGCTTCAAAAATGACTTCCCATCCTTTGGCGAGCACGGCCCGTTCTTGGCCGGAGAAGTCGTTCATGATATTGGAGTAGTAAATGTACGACTGCACGGCTAGATTTTTAGCGGCAAAGCCCTGCTTTTCACCATTTAGGCTCCTGTAATGGAAGGGGCCGATCTCAGGGAAAGCAGTGCCCACGTCCTCCGGCGCAATCCCCTGTTGCTCAATAAAGGCAATGACATCCTTGCGCAGCTGATAGTGTGGCCAATGGGCCAGGCTGCTGTCCCAGCCTTGTGCAATCCGTTCTGGGTAAACCCAAAAGTGCCCAGCCGCCGGGCCGATCAGGGAGAGCCCAGCAAGCAGATACCGCCAGGCTGCTGTCCATTTGGAATGATAAAGGAGCCCGAGCATAAGAAACTGTGCCCCAACCATGACCGGCAATAAATAGCGGTGCTGGTGCAAGCCCTGATAGAGGAGGAAAGCTGGCGCAAAAAGTGCAAGGGCGAATAAAGTAATGCGTGCGGTAAGCGCTATAGGCCCCTGCCGGATACACCTTCGGCATTTAGCGAAAGCGGCTATCCCCGCCAGCCAGGCGAAAACAAGGCCAAAATCGGATAGGCGCCAGCCCAAGATGAAGGCATGTTTCAGCCAGTCCCAGCCCCTTGCCCCTTCAAAGCTTGGTGCCCAAGGAGAGCTGCTGTGGTAGCCTATCCAGCCTTTGGCCAGGTAATGGCTGACAAGGAAAACCAGTGCCAGCAGCCCTGCCGGTACATACGGTAGGGCTTTTCGGGCAAAGATACGGATTGGGGGAAGGGGCCAAGACAGGGCGCCTGCCAAGTAAAGGGCGGCCACGGCCATCATGCCCCTTGTGCTGATGCTGGCTAAGATCAGCGCTCCCATCATTTGGGCCCAGTTGTTTCGGCTGAATAAGCCATAGGCTGCCAGAAGGAAACCTGCCGTGAGCACGGTATCAGGGCTGATCAGCAGCATTTGGCTGGCCAGCACAGGGTTGGCAGCAAGGGCCCAAGGGAACAGCCAAGCCCAGCCCGGAGCAATGTACCGCCCAATGGCATAGCCCAGCCACAGTATGCCGAGCACGAAAGGCAGCATCGCCCAGTGGCTGACGGCTAAGCTCTGCCCAAAAAACGCCCAGCAGGCAGCCAGGTATAGCCCAAACCCAGGGGGGTGGCCGCTGTCCATCTCATCGGGCAGCAGCCAGGTAGCAAAGCCAGTACGGTAGAAAAAATCTGCATGCTTGGCGCCCAACTGCACGGTGTCCCAGAAAAATGGGTGGCTGGAGGCCAGCCAGGTAGCCACAACCGCCACGAGGGCAGCGCCCCCTAATGATATGCGCGCGCTGAAGTGCTGCAAAGGCTTAGCTTTCTGCCGGCTGGTACTTGCGCTCCAAGCTGGCTTTAACAAAGGCCACAAACAGTGGGTGGGGGGCTTCCACGGTACTCTTCAGCTCCGGGTGGAATTGTACGCCTACAAACCAGGGATGGTCCTTGATTTCAACGATCTCGACCAGGTCGTTCTCCGGGTTGATCCCCGAAGCGATCATCCCCGCTTTTTCCATAGCCTCCCGGTACTGATTGTTGAATTCGTAACGGTGGCGGTGGCGCTCGCTGATCTTTAGGGAGCCATAGGCGGCACTAGCTTTGCTGCGCCGGCGCAGCTCACAGGTATAAGCGCCCAGGCGCATCGTACCCCCTTTCTTGGTGATTTTCTTCTGGTCGGCCATCAGGTCGATCATAGCGTGGGGGGTATGGGTATCGACTTCTGTGGAGGAGGCCCCCTCCAGCCCCATAACGTGGCGGGCAAATTCTACCACTGCGCACTGCATGCCCAGGCAGATGCCGAAGAAGGGGACCTGGTTTTCCCGCACATAGCGGATTGCATTGATCTTGCCCTCAATACCGCGCTCACCGAAACCAGGTGCCACTAAGATGCCGTCGTAGTCCTGCAGCCGTGCGGCAACCTCCTCTGCTGTCCCTTCCAGCTGCTCGGAATGTATAGGGGTGACGTGCACCTTGCATTCGTTGACCGCTCCGGCATGGACAAAAGATTCGTAAATGGACTTGTAGGCGTCCTGAAGTTCGTTGTACTTGCCCACCAGCCCGATGTTGAGGCTGTAAGAGGGGTTTTTGAGCTTGCCCAGGAAGCCTTTCCACGCCTTGAGGTCGGGCTCTCGCCTGTCCTTCAGGCGAAGGCGGGTGATGACCACGGTATCCAGCTTTTCCCGGAGCATAAGCAGGGGGACATCATAAATGCTTTCTGCATCGATCGCCTCAATGACCGAGCCAACGTCTACATTGCAAAACAGCGCCAGCTTGCGGCGTATATCCATACTGATGGGGTGCTCCGTACGGCAGACCAGGATGTCGGGCTGTATGCCAGCATTGAGCAGCTCTTTGACGGAGTGCTGTGTGGGCTTGGTTTTTAGTTCCTGCGCCGCCTTGAGGTAGGGGATAAGCGTAAGGTGGATGACCATGCAGTTGTCGGTGCCCAGCTCCCAGCGCAGCTGCCGTAGGGCTTCCAGGTAGGGCAGCGACTCAATGTCGCCTACGGTCCCGCCCAGCTCAGTGATCACGATGTCGAACTCATTATTGGTGCCCAATAGCTGCACCCGCCGCTTGATCTCATCTGTGATATGAGGAATGACCTGCACCGTTTTGCCCAAGTAGTCGCCAGAGCGCTCTTTCTGAATGACCGTCTGATAAATACGCCCAGTGGTCACGTTGTTCGCCTGCGAGGTAGGCGTATTAAGGAAACGCTCGTAATGGCCCAGGTCCAGGTCTGTCTCCGCCCCGTCGTCTGTCACATAACACTCCCCGTGCTCGTATGGGTTGAGCGTGCCAGGGTCCACGTTGATGTAGGGGTCAAATTTTTGGATGGTCACCGAGAAGCCCCGCGCTTGCAGTAGCTTGGCCAGAGAGGCTGAAATAATACCTTTTCCGAGGGAGGACGTCACCCCGCCCGTAACAAAGATGTACTTGGTCATGAAGCTTGCTTTAGATAGGCCGGTATGAGCAGGTGCAAGGTCGCCCTGCAGTTGCTCAGCCGCGGTCGTTTTGTTACGGGGTACAAAGGTAAGGAATCTGTTCAACGCTATTCCTAATTATCGGCAAGTAAAGCACAAAATGAATAAAAAAGGGGGGAGGGCGCCAATCAGATTGCCGTTTTTAGGGGCCTGCCCCTGCTTGGCAGCAGGTGCCGCTATGCTGCGGGGCTCGCTATCCGCTCGGCCCTATCGGGCTTGCCACCCCTGCGCAGCGCTAGGCCGATGCCATCATGGTGCGATATTTTGGGCTGCCCTCAAGCCGGCCGGCCAAGTGCTTGCTTACGTCCCTGAAAGGGCTTAACTTCCCTTCCAACCAACCTATCCTAAAATGTCTGACTGGAAAGCAAAAATGGAGGCCCGCCTAAAAGAGTGGCAGGCAGATTTTGAAGAGCTGCAGGTGCAGCTGAACCTTGGCAAAAAAGAAGCCGCCGACCAATTTGAAGTACAGAAAAAGCGCATGGCACAGTGGCTGGAGGAACAGCGCTCCGAGGCTAAAGAGGAGCTCTCAGAAGCCCGGTCAGAGCTGCAGGAAGCCTACGCCGAGCTGCTGGACAAGCTGAAGAAATCCTCGAAGGCGGCAGAGGGCAACCTCAAGGAGCAACAAGCCATGTTCGCATCCGCTATGGGCAATCTGCAAGCTAAAGCCCGAAAGGCTCAGGAAGAAGGCGGTGCGCAGGCCCGCGAAGCTGCAGACACTGCCCAAGACCACCTTTCCCGTTTCCAGGCCAAGATGGCTGTATTGGCCATGCACGCCAGAGATGAAGCTAAAGAGGATTACGAGGAGGCCAAAGAAGAAGCCCGCGAGGCTTTGGAAAAATTCAAAAAGAAATCTGCCGAATGGCAAGCTGAAGCCGAAGAGGAGTGGAAAGAGTTCCGTGCTGATTTCGACAAAACTATCGGGAAGTGGAAGGACTACTTCAATAAGTAAGGCACAATCGCCCCGGCAGCAAGCAGGCTGCCGGGGCAGTTTATAGCCTAATCCGGCATTGGCCCGCCCATGCGCACTGTGTCATAGTCGGTTATGTTAAAGTATTCCAGCACTTGCGGCAGTTTCTCTTCCCGCACCACCAGCATCAGCCGCCCGTGGCCGTGGCCAGAGTGGTACCAATCCACTACTGCGCTGACCGCAGGTTCAAGCCCTTCCCCTTTGAGCTCCAGCTTCCCGATTTCGTCTACCACTACCCAATCGAACCTCCCCTGGCTGTCTTCGAGCAGGGTCTTTCGTGCATCAGCAAAGGTTTCCGCCCGGAAGTTGAACTTGCAAATGCTGACGACTCCCTCTGCAGGGGCTTTGGCGAGCGCCTCTTCTGATAGCTGGAAAGCTTGCAGGCTTCGGTCTCGCAGTTTCAACAGGTGCCTTTGCCCGTCCAAGTCGGGGGCGAGGATGCCGCCGAGGTTGGCTCTGCCCCGGGCCCATTCCATGAGCACTTCGGTCTTGCCGGTTTTCACAGGTGCGGTAAAGATGACGACTTTATTTTGCATGTCTGCTGATGTTGAGGTTATGCATATCGCTCGTCCAAGCTAAAGAGCTCCGGGTATTTGCCGGGTATGTGCCGGTAGAAATCCATGATTTTTTTCATGTCGGCCTCTATATCGCCGGTAGGGTATACCGGTGCGCCAACCCCTGCTTCTTTCTTAGCGTAATCAAGGTATCCGAGGCAAATAGGGGCCCCCGCCTTGAGGGCAGCATAGTAGAACCCTGTTTTCCAGCGGTCCCGTTTAGACCTTGTGCCTTCTGGGGTGACCATCATGGCGATTTTGTCGTGTTTCCCCAAGAGCTCTGCCATGATGTCGGTATAGCTGGGGCGTTCCCCTGTATCGGCCCTGGGCTTCCGGTCGATGCCCATGCCACCGAGCGCGCCAATTAGGAGGCCAAGGGGCCAGCGCATCCACTCTTTTTTGATGGTGAATTTCAAGGGCACCCCCATGATGTAAAAGCCCAGGCGGGCAAAATAGATATCCCAATTGGACGTATGCGGGGCTGCTATGATGATGCAGTGCTGCACTTCGTCGGGTATATTGGGGTTGAGCGTCCATCCGGACAGGCGGAGCAATAGCTGGGCAAGTCGCTTTCCCATGGTTTTCGTTTTTCCTGCTTAGATTTTTTTGCAGGCCCTAAAGATAGCCCCTGAAATTTGGTTTTGGCATAGCAGCCGCCTAAAAGGTAGGCTGGTAGATAAAGCTTCAATTCGAGCCCCGGCATTAATAAGGGCTCAGGCCCACTAGCCCGCGGGCGGGCTGTAAGCTTCAGAGCCTATTTTCTCCAAGTACAAGGGCTGCCCGTGCAGATGGAGCAGCATCCGGACTTGCTGTGGGCCCCTTTCGAAGCGGCCATTGCCCATAGGGGAGGCAAACTGCATAGAGGGCTCGCTTAGCTGAAGGGCTGCGGAATCAACGGGGGTAAGCCCTGTCATGAGCAGATTGAGCTGATTGACGGGCGGCAGTATGCCGTCTAGCTGAAAATGCTCACCAATGAGGGTATCCCCCCGCATACCTACAAAGACGAGGTGGGAGCCCACTTCCCGGCTTAGGGCATAAGTGCCAACCACTTCATCCCGGGTGAGGCCGGCGCTCATCTTCAGCCTCCCGTTTTCCAGTATTGCAATTTGTGTGTAATGGAAGCCTTCGTCCTCTTGCGCTTCATCGGCCCAGCCTTGGTAAAAGACGGCAGCTCCGTCCTCTTCCATGACGTAGAGGTAGTCTCCTGCCCCGGCGTACCACCCTCCGGCAGCAGCGATAGCCGACTGGGGGATGTCATACTGTCCGTACTCGATCTCTGGTATGCTGTCGCAGGCCTGGAAGTTGGCAAGCTTGGTTTTTTGGCTGCCCAGCAGCATGTATACGGCATAGTCGGGCGCATCGGGGCCAGCACTGCTTTGCTGCTCACAGCGCAGGCGCACATCCTCCGCAGAGGTGTTTTCTTCCTGCCGGGGCTCTGGTGCACAACTGTGGAAGAATAGGATGGTAGACAGCAGTGGGGCGAGGTAGGACAAGCGGGTAGGCATCATGGCATTTTTGGTTGTAAACGGCAGTAAGGTAAGATAAGGAATAGGTTTGGAATAGCCTTAGCCGCTTTTTTCTACAGCCGCTGCAATGCTTAGCGCTTTTTGGGATGGGTTTTATATTGGAAATCAATATTTTATGCATGCCTGCTGAGCCGGTGCGGCTGGCAGGGCTCTGGCGGGCCCGCCGGATTTTTATCGGGCTAAATGAAAATTTAGAGAGGGGTCCAGGTTCATCAGTCCGTAAAACAAAATGTCGCAGGCGCTTAAGGGCTTTTTGGGGCTTTAGCCTGGCAATGGCCTAGCGCTGCGCAGGGGTGGCAAGCCCGTTAGGGCCGAGCGGATAGCGAGCCCCGCAGCATAGCGGCACCTGCCATCGGGCAGGGGCAGGCTCCCATCCTTACGGAAGGGGCAAGCAAAAAAACGACAATCTGGTTTGGGCCCGTTCATCAACCGTTGATTGGCAACAGGGACGAGCGCTAAACCTGCTCTATGTTCGATAAATGAAAAAATATGCAAAAAAGGGTTGCGGCAAATTTATTTCCTGCTTATATTTGCATCGCTTTAGAAACAAGAGTGCCGACGGGCATTTTATCTACGGCAAAATGGTGGTTGTAGCTCAGTTGGTTAGAGCGCTGGATTGTGGTTCCAGAGGTCGCCGGTTCAAATCCGGTCATCCACCCAAATGTAAGAAAAAACGGGAGCCCATTCGGCTCCCGTTTTTGGTTTCCGGACCGCTCATTTTGTCCCCTGTTTATCTTTCCCAACCTAACCTGCTAGCCATGAGCGCACCTGCTGAAATGCCTTACTTCGTAAAGCCTTCCCAAAACTTAAGCCGCGCAGAAAAGAGAGCAGCCTACGAACAGGCGGCTTTGGCCATCCGGGCCAATCTGCAAGGGGAGAGCAGCCTCACCCTTAAAATGGCCACCATCAATTGCTTGTTGAAGACCTACCTGCCTTATTATTATTGGGCCGGCTTTTATGTGAAGAGCGGAGACCGCACCTTATCGGTAGGCCCCTATCAGGGCACATTGGGCTGTTTGCACATCAGCTATGACAAAGGGGTGTGCGGCCGGGCTGCCCGCGAAGCGCGCACTCAGATTGTGCCCGATACGCACGCACTGCAGCAGGGCACAGACCATATTGCGTGCGACCCCAATTCCGCATCAGAGATCGTCGTCCCCGTTTTCAACCCTTCTGGAGAGCTGATTGCCGTATTCGACGTAGACAGTACTCTGCCCGCTTCTTTTGATGAAATCGATCAGCAGCACCTGGAGCAGATCATGCAGGAAGCTTTTGCACGTTAGCCTACCTTTTTTGGTGGGTGCTGCTTGAGGAATTGCACAATATCTTCAGGCTCATCGCTCAAGAACAACAGGTCGTAGTATGGCCGCCCCCAAGCGAGCTGACGCAGTAAGGGGTAGATGAGGGTGTCGATTTCATACCGCTGCCTGCCCAAAAATACCATCGGGCTGTAGTAATTGAAAGTCCCGTAGTGGTTTTGGGTAGCATCCATGAATATCTCCTGTGTGGTACCTGCACTGCCCGGTGCGCACACTATACCATAAAGGCTGATGGCCAGCAAGGTGTCTTCCCTTATGCTGTTGCTAAAGTATTTGGCAATGTGGCTGGCGAAGAGGTTGCTGGGCTCGTGCCCGTAAAACCAAGTGGGGATGGCCAGATTGGGAGCTCCCTTTGGGAAGTCGGATAAGACTGCCTTTGCTGCATCAAGGTAGCCCGCATCGGTATAATGTGGCGCACGGCATAGTGTTTTCAAGGCCTGTGGGAGGGCGGCTTCCCCATAATGGCTCAGGTATGCGCCAAGGTTGGCCGCTTCCATAATGCCCGGCCCGCCTCCAGATACTACGAAGTACCCTGCTTTGGCCAATAGCAAGGCGGTGTGTGCGGTTTTTTCATAAAAAGGATCTGTCCGGAGGGTGCCATGCCCGCCCATAATGCCCACGCACCGCTGTTGGGTCATGCCGTCGGCATCAAATTCAAGCAGTTGGCGCAAGCCTTCATCTATAGCGTGGTCGTGTATGCGCTGCCATAGTGCCTCATTGATAGGGGGCGTGTGCTTGTTGGCAGAAAAATGCTGGTATATTTTCAGATCGCGCTCTGTGCCATCTGCCATTCGCTGCATCAGCTCCTGCCAGGTGTAGAGGGCATTTCGGAAAGGGTTGTAGGGCAAGCCGGGGGGCGGGGGCGGGTAGATTTGCGCACCTCTTTTGCGCAGGGCTACTTCCAGTTCTACCGGCATAGGGCAGCCTAGGAAAGCCGTGGTGCCATCTATCAGCGTACTGCCCCACGGCAGGCTGTCATGCTGAAGGCTGAGCCCCTGTAAGGTACAGTGCCGCAGGTCGGTGCGTTTTTCCAGGCCTTGGAGGCTCGCAATGAGCCGCTCAGCGGGGCTTTCAAATTTGGTCATAGCGTTTAAGGAGTTGATCGTGAATGGATAATACCTGCGGGATCAGCAGCTGTTGGCCATCGTTTTGGATGATGAAATCTGCCCGTGCTGCTTTTTCCTGTTCCGGCATTTGCTGCCGGATGCGGCTTTGTACCTGTTCTTCCGTGACGCGGTCTCGGCTCACCACCCGTTGGATGCGCAGGGGCTCCGGGGCAGTCACCACGATCACAGCGTCGAGGGCGCGGAAGCTGCCGCTTTCAAAAAGCAAAGCCGCCTCTTTGAGGGTGTAAGGCCCCTGTTGCTCCTCTTGCCAGGCTTCTGCATCTTGCCCTACCACAGGGTGGACCAAAGCATTGAGCTGTCCAAGCAAAGCTTTGTCGGCGAAGGCCATCTGAGCAATGTGCGCCCGGTTGAGCTCGCCGCCGGGCAGATAGGCTTGGGGGCCAAAAAGCTGGGCAATCCCCTCTCGTAGGGGTGGATGATGTGCCATGAGCCACTTAGCGCGGCTATCAGCGTAGTAAACGGGTATGCCAAGGGCTTCGAAAATCCGGCAGGCTGTTGTCTTGCCACTTCCAATTCCGCCGGTTATCCCGATTTTAAGCGGCTTTTTTTGTATGTTAGGGTGCATGATTAGGTCATATTTAGGGCAATGGCAAGGCTGGCGCGCTGAATACCGTTCTAGTGCCTCAAGCCATAAATCCTTGCCACCCCAAGTTTCGTTCTTTTCCGTCTACTCTTCGTTAAAGAACCGCTCCTTTAGCTCGGGCTAAAGTCGCGAACCTTCGCCTTGATTAGCCGGAAAATAACTTCAACTTAAGTATCAGAGATTTATGACTTAAGGCACTAGGGGCAGATGGCGGACCTGCCAACACAGTAAAGTTAAGGAGAAGGCATGAGAACCTTTAGTATATGGCTGATTTGCTTGATAGGAGGGGTGCCAGGCTGGCTGGCTGCTCAGGATATGCATTTTTCCCAGCCCCGCCCTGCTGCCTTCCGGCTCAGCCCTGCCCTGGCCGGGGCCTATGAGCCTACCCGTCAGCTGGCGCTGGGCTATCGTTCTCAATGGCAGGCAGTACCGGTTGCTTATGAAACCCTGGTGGCGGGCTATAGCCAAAAGATAGCGCTCCCCGGCAGCCGAGGGCACTATCTTGCTGCGGGTGGGCGGATGGCTTATGATCAGGCAGGCGATGGCAACCTGAGCTGGCTGCAGGTTGCTGGCAGTGCAGCTTTCCACTTGCAGCTGTCAGAAGGGCAGTACTTGTCTACGGGCTTAGAGGGCAGTGCCGGGCAGCGCGGGTTCAGCCCTGCCGCGTTTCAGTTTGGCGATCAGTTTGCCGACAACCTATTCGACCCCTCTTCCCCTACAGCAGAGCAGTTGGAGCGCACAGTGGCCGGCTACGCAAGTTGGGGGGCAGGCCTGGCTTGGGCTTACCGGCCTGTGCAGAGCCGGTTCCGGCTGCACCTGGCATTGGGCGCTTTTCATCTCAATCAGCCGGTTTTGTCATTTCTAGGTGGTGAAGGCCCGCCTCTCCCTATCCGTTATGCCCTCTCTGTAGGCGCTGTGCTGCCTGCTACAGATCAGGCAAGTGTGCTGGCATCCTTGCTCTGGCAGCAGCAGGGAGTATACCGGGAAGCGCTGCTGCTAGGGGGCGCGCGCCTGCACTTGGATGCCTATGGGCTGCCGGCTATCGCCCTGAGCTTTGAGGGCGGCTACCGTTTGTCTGATGCCCTGGTGTTATCTATAGGCGGGCAGTACCGGGAATGGGAGTTGGGGCTGAGCTATGACATCAATGTTTCACCGTTCCAGCAGGCCACCAATGGGCGCGGGGGGGCGGAGCTGTGGCTGCAGTACAGCCTCACCGCAGTTGAGCCTCCGCCGGTCTTTAAAGCCTGCCCCATTTTTTAATTCAACCTGATGCCCAATGAATACCATCTTCCGGCTCTGCCTGCTTCTTTTAATGCCCCACCTGGCCGTACATGCGCAGACTTTCCGGGCTTTTGTTTCAGCAGGGGACGAGGCTGTGGCCCAAAAGGACGAGCAGGCTGCGATGCTGTACTATGCAGAGGCGCTGAAACTGAAGCCGGATGCCCCGGAGGTGCTTCTGAAATATGCAGACCGGGCGCTTGCTTTCTACGCGTTTGAAGCGGCAAAAACTGCCTATCAAAGGCTTTTGGGGCGGCGTGACGCTGCTGCCTTCCCTAGCGCTATATTGGGCATGGGGCTGTGCTTGCAGCAGACCGGGAAGTACGCGGATGCCATCCCCTATTTTGAAGCTTATCTACAGCAGCAGGGGGCTTCTGCCGAAGGTGCAGCGGAAGCCCTGCACCGGCTGGAGCAGGCTAGGTGGGCTTCGGCTCGGCGCAGTGGCAGCCGGGAAGAGTGGAAGGTGGAACACTTGGGGCGGTCGGTAAATACCCCATACTCCGAGTTTGCGCCCGTTGTGAGGGGGGACACGCTGTACTATAGCTCCATGCGCTATGAACTAGAAGGCGATAAGCACCGCCCGCCGAGGAAAGTAGCTAAGGTCTTGTACCAGAGCGGGAAAAGCAGGGGCAGGCCGCTCAGGCATGGCTTTAATGCAGATACTGCGCACACGGCCAATTTCGCCCTGAGCCCTGATGGGCAGCGGGCTTATTTTACGGTGTGCCGCTATACTGCCGGGGCTCAGGTGGAGTGCCGTCTGTATATGGCCAGGCGGGGGGCGGCCAAGCGGTGGCCCCGCAAAAGCAAGCTGCTTCCTGGGCCGGTCAATCAGCCTGGCTTTTCCAATACCCAGCCGGCGGTAGGCTATGATTCGCTCAAGCAGCGGGAGCTGCTTTTTTTTGTACGGCAGCCGCGGGAAGGAGGGGCGGATATTTTCGTCTCAGACTTGGACAGCCTGGGCATGCCGGGCGAGCCAAGGGCTGTTTCTGGCATCAATACCCCTTTCCGAGAGATGACCCCTTGGTTTTCGGATAAAGAGCAAGCCCTGTATTTCAGCTCTGATGGCTGGCCCGGCTTGGGCGGGCTTGATGTTTACCGGCTCCAATGGCCTGATGGGGCAGAGCCGGAGCACCTTGGGCAGCCGCTGAATACTTCCTACAACGATTTTTACTTTACGAAAACAGCTGATGGGCTAAGGGCTTATTTTGCCAGCAACCGGCCTGGCAGCTATCACTTGGACCGTGCGCACGATGCTTGTTGCAATGACATCTACCTGGCCGCCAAGCTGCAGGACACATTGCAACTGCCGGCAGAGCCTGATCCGTTGCTTGCCCCTCCGCCTGTGGCTGAAGCCCCGCCTGAGCCTACCCGGTTGTCCGATTTTTTGCCGCTCAGGCTTTATTTCGACAACGACGAGCCGGAGCCCCGTACCCGGAGGACGGCTACCCGCCTTACCTACGGGCGTACGGTTGCGGATTACTTGGAACAGGAATGGGCTTACGCCGAAGCTTTTGCTGAAGGGCTTCCTGACACCCTGGCCCTACAGGCAGAGGATGCCGTAGCCCGTTTTTTTTCGGGGCAGGTGGCTAAAGGGCAGGAGCGCTTGGAGCTGTTTTGTGGGATATTGCTTTCTAGATTGGAAACAGGCGACACCCTTGAGATATTCATGAAAGGGTACACGAGCCCGCGCGCGCAGAACGATTACAACCTGGCCCTGAGCCAGCGCCGGATCAGCAGTGTGCGCAATCATTTCGAAGCTTACCGGCAGGGGGCTCTGCTGCCATTTTTGGAAAACGGGCAATTGACGCTTACGGAACTGCCTTATGGGGAATCTGAGGCCTCCAATGAAGTAAGCGATGCCTTGGACGACCGGAGGAACAGCATTTACCACCCGGATGCCGCCCGGGAAAGGCGGGTCGAGATTTTGGAGGTCAGGGAGTAAAAGGCGTGCTGGGCGCCAACCAGAATGTCGCAGGCGTTTAAGCTTTGGGGCTCTAGTGGTCTGTCAAGGCTAAAACTAGGGGTTGCCTGCGGCGACTTTTGAGGCTACTCTTCGTTGGACAACCCCTTACATAGCGCTGCTATGCGCGGGGACATCCGCCTTGATTTAGCCTCAAAATCCGCTCCCGCTCAATCCATAAATTAACACTTGACAGACCACTAGCCTGGCATTGGCCTAGCGCTGCGCAGGGGGGGGCGAAGGCCAGACCCGACGCCTGTAGGGCGAGGGGCCGAGCGGATAGCGAGCCCCGCAGCATAGCGGCACCTGCCCGCTGGCAGGGGCAGGCCCCTAAAAACGGCAATCTGGTTTGTGCCCCCGCCTTCTCCCAGCCTGTTAGCCCTGAACTTTTCACAGGCAGGATTTCATTAGCGCCTTAAAACGCTTATATTTGCGCAGTTTTTCTTTAGAGAAAACGCTGAAATGCCTGATAAATAGGTGGTTAGCATTTTTGAAAAGAAAGACAGATGCTCATTTTTTAACAATTTCTAAAAGTTACTTCGAGTTATGCAAGGAAAAGGAGTAGTGAAGTTCTTCCTTGTGGTGATGACGATAGTGACACTCGTACAGTACTTCTTCATTCTGCCTACGCAGAAAGTCGAAAAGGCTGCCGACGAGTATGCACGCGCCACCACCCAAAACATGTCGGAAGAGCTTCAGAAGACCGCCTTCAAGATGAAGCGCGCGGAGTTTTTGGACTCCATGTCTTCGGAAGAGGTATTCAAGATACCTATGCTGAAGACCTACACGTACCAAGAGTTAAAGTCACAGCAACTGGCCCTCGGCCTCGACCTCAAAGGAGGGATGAGCGTCGTGCTGCAAGTTGACCTGCGGCAATTTATACGAGCACTTGCCAACGACAGTAAGGATCCAACTTTTGAGGAAGCGTTAAACCGAGCATCTCAAGCGCAAAAAACTGAACAGGCAGATTTCGTTTCTCTCTTCGCTGATGCGTGGAACGAAGTCAAAGGCGACAAAAAATTGGCGCCTATCTTTACTCGTAACGAAGCGCTCCGCGATCAGATCAACTATGAGACCGGCGACGGTGAAGTAGTGCGCATCATCCGCGAGAAAGCTGACGAAACAGTAGACCTGACGTTCAAGCTCCTCAAGGAGCGTATCGATAAGCTGGGGGTTACCCAGCCCAACGTGTCACTCGACGAAAGCCGTGACCTCATCATCGTTGAGCTGCCTGGTATCGACAACCCAGAGCGGGCCCGCACTTTCCTGCAGGCTGCTGCCAAGCTTGAGTTCTACAACGTATTCCGCATCGTTGACCCCGGCGTTCAGTCGGCTTTCCTCGAAGCGAACCAGCGCCTCGCGCAATCTATGCAGGGTGCAGATGAAACCCGTGAAATCCTCCGGGTCGATACGACTTTCGTGACCGATTCCCTCGGCAATCCATTGCTCGACCAGATCGCAAGCATCGATACCGTTTACAACAGTGCTTCCCAGGCAGGCCCACTGCTCGATGCACTTACCCTGAACACCACTGGCGCTCAGGGGCTGGCAGTGCTTGGCTTCGCCAAAAAGAACCAGCGCCGGTATATCGATAGCCTGTTGGCCCGTCCCGATATCCAAAGTTTGTTCCCGCGCGACCTCGAGTTCCGTTGGAGCAAAGACCCCATGAAGGACTTTGAGACCAATGAGCTGACCGACAACTATGAGCTTTACGGCCTGCGCCTTGGGCGGGATGGCAAACCGGCTATGACCGGCGACCATGTGGTGGACGCTAGCGCCAACCCAGACCCTCAGACCAACGAAGTGGCTGTGTCCCTTAAAATGGACAATACCGGGGCTAAAATCTGGGGGCAGCTGACCACTGAAGCGGCTCAGGATAACAACCGCGAAATCGCTATCGTACTGGACGATGAGGTGGTCTCTGCACCCCGTGTGATCAACCCTATCCTTACTGGCGATTCACAGATTACAGGCAGTTTCTCTATTCAGGAGGGCAAAGACTTGTCCAACATCCTGCAAATTGGCAAACTCCCTGCTGAGACTGAAATCATCCAGGAAGCGCTCGTTGGCCCATCTCTGGGTGAGGAGAACATCCGCAACAGCACAATCGCCCTTGTAGTCGGCTTCTTGCTGGTACTTGGCTTTATGATCCTGTACTATGGCGGTGGTGGTATCGTGTCCATCATTGCACTGATCCTCAATATCTTCTTCATCTTTGGCGCATTGGCCTCTTATGGCACCGTTCTGACACTGCCTGGCATTGCCGGTATCGTACTTACGATCGGTATGGCTGTAGATGCTAACGTGATCATTTATGAGCGGATAAGGGAAGAGCTGCGCGACGGCAAGTCGCTGCTCATGGCGGTCAGCGATGGCTTCATGAACTCTTACTCTGCCATCATCGATGCCAACGTAACGACCATCCTCACGGCTTTTGTCCTGGCTTACTTCGGCCTGGGCCCCATCAAAGGCTTTGCTGTGGTCCTGATCATCGGTGTGCTGTCCTCGCTCTTTACAGCTGTATTGGTTGGGCGCCTGCTCATCGATCAGTGGCTGCGCGGAGACCGTACCCTGACGTTCAGCACCGGAATGTCTAAGAATGCTTTCGCAAACCTGGACATCGACTGGCTGGGCAAGCGCAAAACCGCTTACATCGTTTCTGGTGCCATCATTCTTGCTGGATTGGGCGCTATGCTCACCCGTGGGTTTGAGCTGGGCGTAGACTTCAAAGGGGGCTACTCTTATAATGTGACCATCGAAGGCGCAGAAGTAGACGCTGCTGACCTCCGTTCAGCCCTGACAGCTGCTTTCGAAGGCAATGAGCCCATCGTCAAATCTGTAGATACCCGTAATACCTTTAATGTGGTGACGGATTACCAGGTAGACAATACTGAGCCGGAAGCCGACGACATCGTGATGGCTGCGCTTTTCAAAGGCGTTAACCAAGTGGCAGGCGGCAACCTTGACCTCGAGCAGTTCAAAGCCCCTGATGGCAATGGGACGCACGTGGAGAGCTCTAGCAAGGTAGGCCCAACAATTGCCGACGACATCAAGTCAAGCGCATTCTATGCCGCTATCTTTGCCCTGCTGCTCATCTTCCTGTACATCTTCATCCGCTTCAGCAAGTGGCAGTATAGCCTTGGTGCCGTAGCCGCCTTGTTCCACGATACGCTTGTCGTACTCGGCATCTTCTCCATCTTCCACGGCATTCTGCCCTTCTCGCTGGAGATTGATCAGGCGTTCATCGCTGCTATCCTGACTGTGATCGGTTACTCCATCAACGATACAGTGGTCGTGTTCGACCGTATCCGGGAGTTCCTCAATCAGTATACCAAGAGCTCTAAAGAGGAGGTCATCAACAGGGCGATCAATAGCACGGTCAGCCGTACCATTATTACCTCATTGACTACGCTCTTCGTTGTAGCTATCCTGTTCTTCTTCGGAGGGGCAAGCATCCGTGGCTTTGCGTTCGCACTGCTCATCGGTATCTTGGTAGGTACGTACTCATCGATTTTCGTAGCAACACCGATTATGTCCGACTTTACTGGCGAGCTGAAAGCTAAGGCTGCTGGCAAAGACGACAAGAAAGGGTTTTCAAAAGCAGCTTCTTCTGCTCAGTAAACCCTGAAATAACGGATTGAATCCGGATGGCTTTCGGGCAGGTTCCTCACGGGGCCTGCCCGTTTGCTGTTTAAGCCCCTATGTGGCCTGCTGGCAACAAAACAGAAGGCTCGGCGTTTTTGGATATAGACGCCTTTCCTGTGAAGGCCTTATTCCTCCAAGCCGTAAAGCCTCTAGCTATGTCTAAATATCACTTCCTGCTCACTGCCATCCTCATGGCCTTTTTCGCCAACAGCTGCACTTATACTGAAAAAGTGAGGGATGGGGCTACCGCCATTGAGGTGAAACAGTATGCCGTAGCCGTAGATATGCTACAGAAAGAGTACGAAAAATCAAAAAGCAGAGTAGAAAAGGGCCGCATTGCTTACCGCTTGGGGGAGGCCTATAAAAACCTCAATAAAGGGGAGCAGTCTATCCGTTGGTTCAAAATTGCATACGACAACCAATACGGCTGGGAAGCGCTCAAAGAGTATGCCTACGCTCTCAAGCAGGCAGAGCGCTATACTGAGGCTGCCAGGGCTTTTAAAGACCTGGGCATCGAGATCGGCAGCCCTTATGAATACCGCCGCGAGATCAGTGCCTGTGAAATTGCCTTGGGGTGGCAAGAGCTTAAACCGGAGTTCGAAATAGAATTGCTGCCCTTCAATACGAGCAAAGCTGAGTATGCCCCTGCATTGTACCCCAACGGCCGCCTGGTGATCACCTCTGACCGTTTCTTGGAGAAAGGCGAAGAAACTTACAATTGGACAGGCAACGCCTTTTCCGACCTCTTTATCGCCGATCCACAAACCGGGCAGCTGCAGCCTTTTGGCGATCCGGTGAATACCCCGGATAACGAAGGCACTGCAGTTTTCAATGCCAACTTGACCGAAATGTATTTCACCCGTTGCTTTGGCGGCGGCAAATGGGGGGAAGACCGCTGCAAAATTATGCGATCTGTCAAGGGCTCAGGAGAATGGATGCCCGCAGAGCCGCTGCCTTTCCAAGAGGAGAATGTCAACTATGGAGGGCCAGCGCTCTCTGCCGACGGCCAAGTGCTGTACTTTTCTGCCAACCACCCCGATGGTTGGGGAGGGCATGACCTCTACACTTCCGAGCGGCAGCCCGACGGCTCATGGGGCTTGCCCAAACTCATGACACGGGTCATCAATACCGACCAAGACGAAATGTTCCCTTTCATAGATCAGGATACCCTCTACTTCTCTTCCCGGGGGCACACGTCAATGGGGGGGCTGGATATTTTCAAGACTTACAAACTGCAGGGCGGGGGCTGGTCTTCTCCTTACAACCTGAAGCCGCCTGTCAATTCTGGTGCGGATGATTTTGGCTTTGTCATAGACTACTCCCTGCCCAAAGCGGACGATGAGGTTCTGTTTGCTGGCTACCTTACTACCCGGCGTGAGGATGGTGCCGGCAACGATGATATCTACCGGTTTGTAAAACGGAAGCTCCCGCCTGAGCCTAAAAAAGAGGAGCCTGAGCCTCAGGAGGTTGCCTACAAACTGCTGCTCAAAGGCTACGTGCTAGAAAAGATATATGAAGTCCCCAACGACCCCAATAGTGTGGTGCTTGGCCGTAAGCCCCTGTCAGGCGCTACCGTCAGCATTAAAGCTGGAAGGGAGTCTAAAACAGTAGAAGTTGGGGAAGATGGGCGTTTTGAAATGGAGCTGGATTGGGGGCAGGAATACAACTTCCTGGCTTCCCGCCAAGGCTACCTGAAAAATGCAGCAGATTTCTCAACGCAAGGCATCGGCAAAGACCCCAACAACCCGGTGCAGGAGTTTGAAATCGAAATTGTCCTCGAGCGGATCTTTTTCGATCAGGAAATCCGCCTTGAGAATATTTATTACGATTTTGACAAGTGGGATATCCGGGAAGATGCTAAGCCTACCCTCAAGGAGCTGGCCCGCAACCTAGAGCTGAACCCTGACATCCGCATTCAGCTGGGCTCGCATACCGACTGCCGGGGCAGCGCACCCTACAACCAAAATCTGGCCCAAAAAAGAGCGCAATCTGCGGTGGATTTCCTCATTACGCAGGGCATCGATGCCACACGGCTCGTGGCTTTCGGCTATGGGGAGAGCGAGCCGGAGGCCGACTGCATCTGCAACCGCTGTACGGAAGAAGAACATCAGATCAACCGCCGGACCACTTTTAAGATCATCGAGTAATAACAAGCGGGGCCGCATAAATCTGCTCCCGCCCCGAGTAGGCGACAAACCAATACACCCCTTCAGGCAGCTGATCAAGGCTTACCCTTGTTTTCAGCTGCCGGTTAGCAGGTAGGACCTGTAAGTCCTTGGCCAGCACACCTTTGGCATCGTAGAGCTGCAGCCGCAGTGGCTCCGGGCTGTTCAAACTGTACTGAAACCAAACTTCATGGCTCGCTGGGTTGGGGAAGAGCAAGCCCCCTGTGCCTTTGCCCGGCTCCTCATGGGCTTGGACAAGCAGCTCTTCGTACATCAGCTCACAGCCATTCCCATCCCTAACGGTATACCCATACACTCCAGTCTCAGAAAGCACTAGGGTATCTCCGGTAGTCCCATCGCTCCAAGTGACCTCATAGGGCAAAGTGCCCCCATCGACTATCGCTACAGCGCTCGGGGGCAGGCTGGTTTGCTGTATCCCTACCTGAAGTGGCAGCGGCTCCGGCAAGTTAAAGTCAAATTGCTTCAAACACCCGTTTTGGTCTATCAGGTTGAGCTGATAGGCCCCTTGCGGCCGGTTGGCCAAGACGGGGGAAGCCACCGGGAGGAGGTTGCTTTCATAAAGCCACTCATAGGTATACGGCGGCTGGCCTCCGGCAGCGGCAACCGAGATGAATCCATCTGCACTGCCAGCGCATTGCACAGAGTCAATGACTGCCTGGGTTAAAACAAGCGCAGAATCTGGCTGCCCAATTGGGTAGGAGCCTAGTGGGGCGATACAGCCTGCTGCATCAGTGACCGTAAGCGCATAGATGCCTGCTGGCACACCGGTCAGGTCTTGTTGGGTGCTGCCATTGCTCCAGGCATAGGTATAAGGAGGCAAGCCCCCGCTGATCTGTACGTCCAATGCCCCGGTACTGTCCCCACGGCAGGCAGCAGGAGTAGTACTGGCCAGGGTGGAGCCGATCGCACCATATTGGGGCGCGATCATAGCGGTAATAGAGGCCGTACAGCCGTTCTCGTCTATGATGATGCCGGTATAGCTCCCGGCAGGAAGGCCGGTCAGGTCGCCATCTCCGTCGAAACTGTTGTTCTCGCTGTCAAACCAAGTGTAGGAATAGGGCATGGTCCCACCGGCTGCGCTCGTAAATATCCCACCTGTAGAACTGCCAAAGCACTTGATTTGCCTTACGCTGTCTCTTACCAGGGTCAGAGGGGCCGGCTGTGATAAAGGTGTCAGGGGTGAGCTGGCATTGCAGCCGGTAGACAAGTCTGTCACCGTCACTTGGTAATTGCCGGGCGAAAGCCCACAGATAGTCGACTGTGAAGAATCACTTACTGAGATATGCCCGTTGCTGAAGTGATAGCGGTACAGAGAAGAGCCACCTGAGACTACAGCTGTGGCGCATCCGTTGGCCTGCCCATTGCAGCTGATATCTTCGGTCTCAAAAGCCATCAGCTCAAAGGGCGGAGTCACTTCTTTTACCTTTACCTGACGGGAAGCCTGCATACAATTGTTGGCGTCAGTGACGGTAAGCTGGTAATCGGCTGGGGCAGGGTCAATTATGCCAGAGACCGTTTCCCCGTTGCTCCATTGCAGGCTATAAGGTGGGGTTCCGCCGCTTATTGTGGAGTAGATGCCCAACACTCTGCCGCCTTCACAGATATCCTCGGCGTCTACTGTTAAGCCAAGATTGAGGGGGGAGGGCTGGCTCAAGAGGAAGGTCGTATCAAAAGAGCAGCCATTCTGGTCAGCTATGACCAAACGGTAGCTCCCTGCCCCGAGCCCGAAGATGTCTTCCGTTTGAATGTTTTCGCCTACCCAGTTAAATAAGTAGGGCGGGGTGCCGCCACGTGTGGCCACTTCGATAAATCCATTTTGCTCGCCATGGCAAACGATTTCGCCCAGGGCTTCCTGCCCCGCTTCCAAGCGGTCTGGGCTATCTATGGAGAGGCTGTCAAGTACTAGCTGACAGCCCCGGCTATCCGTTATGCTCACCGCATAGACACCATCTGGCATGCCCACCCGGCCTGGCCCAGTTTCCCCATCGTTCCATTCAAACTGATAGGGGGGCAAAGGGGATGGCGCGCCCGGCGCATTGACCACCGTTACGTTCGCCACTCCGTCCATGCTGTTGAAGCAGGCAGGCTGCACCAAATTCGCCATCCCTGAGAAAACTTGTGGCGCCGTGATCGTAAGGGCCGTATCCAGCTGGCAGCCTTCCTCGTCTTCAATCAAAACTTGGTAAGTGCCTGTGCTCAGCCCTGTCCGTTGAGCGGTGGTATCCCCACTTGCCCATAAGTAGGTATAAGGGGCGGCCCCGGTAGGGGATAGGGCGATGCTGCCTGCTGCCAAGCCTTCACAGAAGGGCGGCACGACCGTGGCTTGAAGCCCCAGTTGGGAAACGGCGGTCAGGGTAATGGATAGGGTATCGCTGGCACAGTTGTTGGCATCTGTAATGATGACTTCATACCGGCCTTCCGGCAAATCTAGCTGAATGCTGTCCGGTGGCAGATTGTTGCTCCACGCATAAGAATAGGGAGGGGTGCCACCTTGCCCCCGTACGATAATGAGGCCATCTTTTTCCCCCTTGCAGCTAGGGTGCTTGACCTCGAGCACATCTGTCTCTACCGGCGCAGGCGAAGCAACCACAAAAGAGGCCGCTTGGCTGCAGCCGTTAAAATCGGTCACCGTAACAGGATAGCTTCCCGGTGCCAGGTTAAGCAGGAGGGGGGAAGAAGCTCCGTTGCCCCAAGCGTATGCATAGGGGGGCGTCCCTCCTGCCCCGTCTACCTGAAGCAGGCCGTTGCTGTCTCCTGCACAGCTCGTAGAGGACTGCCGGGTGAGCTGTATGTCAAGCGGCATAGGCGCTTCGAGCAGATAGTCTGACGCCAATTGGCAGCCCCGGCTGTCTGTAACGGTCACTGTGTACATACCGGCTTCGAGCCCAAATGGGTCAGGGAAGTTGATGTTATTGCTCCACAAATACGCATAGGGCGGGGATCCGCCTAGTGCAAGTGCGGTAATCGCACCGTCCGTTGTGTTTGCGCAGCTTGGCTGCACCGCGTCAAATACGGTTTGCAGAGGTACAGGCGACGGTACATCAAGGCTGTCGAGGAGGTAAGTACAAGCCCCATCGGTTACGGTTACACTGTATTGGCCTCCGGTAAGGTTGTCGATACAAGGGCCTGCTGCCCCATTGCTCCATTCAAATACAGGGCTGCCCCCAGTAGTGGGGATACAGATTTGCCCATCGGCAAGGCCTGCACAGGAAACGGGCGTTATTTCTGGCACTTGTATGGCTGTGCCCGGGCCACCGATAAGTATGGAGCGCAGCACTCGTTCGCAGCCTTCTGGCGAGCTATCCGTTATGGTGACCCGGTAAGCGCCTTGGGGAAGGTTGGAAAGGGTCAGCGCTCCTGCCAGGCCCGACGTATCCCCCTGCACCCCATTGGAGCTGAACCAGCTGTAAGCATAAGGAGGGGCTCCGTCAAGGGGGGTCAGGGTAAGCTGCCCGTCCTGCCCGCTACAGTCCGACACACCTTGGGTTTGGACCCGAACAGAATCTACGCTGACAGTAGTTTGCAAGATCAGGCTGTCAACCGAGAAGCAGCCCTGCCCATCCGTAACGGTTATGGAATAGGCTTCACGTACGCCGGCATCCGGGTTGCCCGCTAGAGCGATCTCCGGTGAGGTGCTGCCAGTAGACCATTGATAGCTAAAGCCGCCTCCGCCTCCGCTTGCCTGCACTAGGGCATTTGCCGTAGCTTCCTGGCAGAGCATAATCGAATCGGATGGGGAAAAGGAAAGCACAGGCCCTGGCCGGGCATCAAAGGTGAGCAGGCGGGATTCGCTACAGCCTGAAGGTGAGGTAGCCATGTAGTAGTAGGCGCCATCAGCACTTACTGTGGTATTGGCCAGCTGATTGCCCGGCGTGGCGGGCAGCCCGCTGTGGAAGGTATAGGCACTGCCGGTCAGGTGCTCATCTGAGAACACAATGCCCGCCAAGTCAATAGAATCACCCGGGCAAAGGGAAGGCACGGTGGCTTGCGAAGTGTTGGGCGTGGGGTTGACGACTACCCGGGCGACAGCCCGTTCGGCAGAGGTACACACCAAGTCGCTCTCTTCGGCATAAAACTCATAAATGACAGGGGCCGGCCCATTGTTGACCAGCGCCTGCGAAGGGGCAAAGGAATTGCCAAAGCCTGCAAAGTCATCCCCGTCTGGAGTGGAGTACCAGAAAATGAATTTGTCAAAGTTGGGCGAAGCCGTCAGCAGTGCAGCCTCGCCGGAGCAAATGGTGTCATGAGTGACCACCGGAGGCGGGAGCAGGTTCTCGTCGGTTGTGCCGTTGCAGTTCTCGTCTGTGCTGTTACAGGGGGTTTCCGGTGCGCCCGGGTTGATAGCAGGGTCGCTGTCGTCGCAGTCCCCGCCCAAAGCAGAGAACCCAGGAGGCGGCGCACTGCTGCAGCTTTTTACCGGAAGGGCATCATCTCCAAAGCCATCCCCATCCAGATCAGTGTAGAAAACCAAATCAGGAGTGCCCAAGGGCATTGACCCGTGGAAGCGGAGCTCGTCCAGTGCGATGTCGCCTCGTGCATTGACCCCTTCTTCGCCCACAAAGCGCAGCCGGAGCGTATCCCCGTCAGGGTAATCTCCCAGCCCGATGTAGGCGGTCTGCCAGTCAGGGCTTTGTTCCCCGGTGGCTTGCCAGAGCGGTGCCCAGTTGAAGCCGCCATCTTCGGAAACTTCCAGCCGTAGCCGCCCAATGCCATCGCCTTGCATGTGGTAGCTGAAGGCAAAATGGCAGGTATCGGTGCCCTGCTTGTCCAAGACAAAGCAGCCAGACTCCAGATAAGCGGTTTTCCCAAAGCCACAGGTCGCGCCAGAGGCTTCCAAGTAGATGTACTGCCCGGCGCCCAGCCCGCTATTGGGCCCAGTGCCTGCGGTGGGGGTAGGCCCGGTGCTGGCCAGCCAGTCATAGTCGTTCAAAGGCGTATTTTGCCAAAAGCCCATAAGGCTGCAGGGGCTGCTGCAAAGGTTGCCACAAAGGGCTTCCTCCTCAAAGCTTTCTAGTAGGCTAATGGGGGGCGGGGCGCATCCGGTAGTGGCTTCAGCGGGGCAGGCATTGACGGAGATGGGGCCCCCACAGCTCGAGCGGGCGTAAAATTCGTAGGGGGTATCTGCTGCCAGCCCGGAAATGGTGAAGGGGGGGCAGCCATTGAGCTCCACAACAGTGCCTTCGCCCGGGGTATCGCCTGCTCCAGGTGCAAATCCCGGCAGCCCATACTCCAGGTAGGTCGTGCCACAGCTGCTCTCTGGGGCCCACGAGAGGGTGACCGCGGTGGTATCTACGCTCAAAATATTTAAGGCATCTACGGGCAGGCAGCTGATAGGGGCAAAGACCAGGCTGACGTACTCGAGCCGCCCGATGTCGCCGGCTGCGTCATCGCAAATGATCAGCTCCCAAAAACCGTTGGGGTCGGTAAAGCCATCGTTGAAATGGTATAGGCTCTCCTCAGGGCGGTAGACGGTAGCGGTGAATGGGGGCAGCCCGTCTTCAACGCGTGAACAAGAGCCCATGCTCAGCCGGGCCGGAGCTGTGCAGCCGGGCAGGCTGGGGTCCCCGTAGTTGTCATCTCCTCCTCCGTTATCAGAGGTAAGAACGATTTCCGTGCCAGCTGGCGAGCGCAGGCTGATGTCTAAGTCGTTTGCCCAAGTATGGCGGATGATCAGCTGTACTTCCTGCAAGGCAACATCTGCCCCCAAAGCTGTGCCAGGCGCATTGTTTACATTGATGACGATGCGGTTGGGGTCAGGGACCACGTTAAGGGCTGGGTCGCAGCTCCCGTCCCGCAAGGTCAGTCCAATGTCGCAGGCAGGATTATTGACTACAATACCTTGTGCATCAGCAGAGTAGGAGAGCCCAAGGGCGGCAATAAGGCAAAAGCCAAGTATTTGAGTGTATTGGGTGTTCATTTGGTGCGTGTTTGGCACAGCCATCAGCGGGTTGCGGGCCTGATGGGGGCAGCGCCTTTTTCTCACTTTAAATGTATTACTGCTTAAGCGGCTGCCCGTACAGCACCGCCTTGCCAAAAGGAGGCTCTGCTGGCAAAAAAACGGGTGCCGCTCTGAATACAGCCTTGGTGTCGGTTGGGGTTAATCGTATCAAAAGTAACCATATTCTTACAGACTTGATAAACGAGGTGAAAGGAATCACAGGTATCAGCAGTCAATTCTTCCCTGCCCTGAAAATATCCTTTACCTTTGTGGCCCGGGCCCAGCCCGGGGCTAAAAGATTGAACCTGTGCTATGATTAATGCCAACAATATATTCGTTAAATACGGAGACCGTACCCTGCTCGGGAACATTAACCTCATTATACCCGACCGGGATAAAGTCGGCCTTGTGGGGCGCAATGGAGCGGGCAAATCCACACTGCTGAAGATCATCGCGGGCTTTATGTCCCCACATGAAGGCAGCATCAACAGGCCCAGCGGTAGCACCTTGGGCTTCCTCCATCAGGAAATGTCATTGCCCAAGGGCAAAACCGTCATGCAAGAAGCCCTCACCGCATTTGACGAGGTCCGGCGTATGGAGCAGCGTATCGCTGAGATCAACCGGGAGTTCGAAGTGCGTACCGATTACGAAAGCGATTCCTACGCTAAACTGGTCGAGGAGTTCTCGGAGGTCAACGACCGTTTCTTGCTTTTGGGCGGGCAGACCATGGAGGCCGACGCCGAACGTGTGCTCACCGGCCTTGGTTTCAAGCCTTCGGACATGGGCCGCCTCACGGATGAGTTCAGCGGAGGGTGGCAAATGCGGATCGAACTGGCGAAAATGCTCCTGCAGCGCCCGGATTACCTGCTGCTCGATGAGCCGACCAACCACCTTGATATTGAATCTATCATCTGGCTGGAGCGCTTCTTGCGTGATTACAGCGGGGCGGTCATTGTCATTTCTCACGATAAGCAATTCCTCGATAATGTAACGACCCGCACCGTAGAGGTGGAGCTGGGCCGGGTGTTTGATTACAAAGCCGCGTACAGCGAGTATGTCCACCTCCGGGAAGAGCGCCGCGAACAGCAAATGGCCGCTTACGAAAATCAGCAAAGGGTCATCGCTGATAAAGAGCGTACCATCAACCGCTTCATGGCCAAAGCCACTAAAACGAAAATGGCCCAGTCCATGAAAAAACAGCTCGACAAAATAGAGCGCATAGAAGTGGATGATGCCGATACGGCAGCTATGAACCTCCGATTCCCGCCTGCTCCCCGGTCGGGCCAGGTTGTGCTGGACGCCAAGGGGGTCAGCAAGAGCTATGGCACGCTGAATGTGCTCGATAAGGTAGACCTCAAGCTCGACCGGGGCGACCGTGTCGCTTTTGTAGGGCAGAATGGGCAGGGCAAGACTACTTTGGCGAAAATCATCGTCAATGAGCTTACACTGAGCGCAGGAGACCTCAACCTCGGGCACAACGTCGAAATCGGCTATTATGCCCAAAACCAATCGGATAGCCTGCACGCCAAGCTGACCGTGCTGGAGACGATGGAGAACTATGCGCCTGCCGAAATGCGCACCCGTGTGCGCAGCATCCTCGGTGCGTTCATGTTTAGCGGCGAGGATGTGGAGAAGAAAGTGTCGGTGCTCTCCGGTGGCGAGCGCGCACGCTTGGCCCTGGCTTGCCTTTTGCTTCGCCCTTTCAACCTGCTGGTGCTTGATGAGCCGACCAACCACTTGGATATCATTTCCAAAGATGTGCTCAAGCGGGCCATACAAGAATATGATGGCACCCTCATTGTGGTTTCTCACGACCGGGAGTTCCTCGCAGGCCTGACCAACCGTACCATTGAGTTCCGAGACCGGAAACTGCACGACCACCTTGGCGATGTCAACTTCTTCCTAGAGAAAAGACAGCTCGATAATATGCGGGACGTGGAGATCAGCAAGTCTTCAGGAAAGCCAGCTAATGCTTCTGCTAAGCCCGCTAAGCCAGAGCTCAGCTATGAAGACCGCAAGCGGATGCAGCGTGCGATCAGCAGTGCAGAGAAAAAAGTGATGAAGCTCGAGGAGGAAATCGCCAAAATGGAAAAGGAAATGGCTTCCTCTGACTTTTACCTGCGGGAAGATGCTGCAGATTTTACCCAGCAGCACAACGCCAAGAAAGAAGAATTGGAGGAGGCGATGGAAAAATGGGAAATGGCTCAGCTGGAGCTGATGGAGTACGAAGATTAACGCTCCAAGGCTATGAAAATACAGGGGCGTGAACCAAAATGCCGCAGGTGTTTGTGCTTTTGAGGCTTAATATCCTGGCATTGGCCTAGTGCCTCAAGCCATAAATCCTTGCCACCCCAAGTTTCGTTCTTTTCCGCCTACTCTTCGTTAAA